>NZ_JBVJAH010000023.1:0-100840 GCF_055590785.1 Streptomyces sp. NPDC041796 | reverse complement strand
GGCGAGCGGGCGCGCGCCGACTACCGGACGGTGTCCGCCGTGACGACCCCCGGCGCGCCGGTCACCACGGCGGCCTCGTTCGTGACCGAGGCCGGGGACCCGGGGCTGGAACCGGTGTGAGGTGCTCGTCGGCGTGGCTGCCGCCGCTGAACCTTGAGCTTTCAACCACTGTCGGGGAGCTGAGAGCATAGGGCCGGACCCGACACCAGGAGATGAGATGCCGGAGAGCGGCCCGAGCACGCCAGGACACATACCGACCGAGCGCCCGGAGGCCGCCACACCGGCCTCCGCCGCGCCCGACGAGCCTGGCCCCGGCCCCGGGGCCGACGCCCCGACCACCCCCGGCACCGGAAGCCCGGTCGCGGTCCCGGCTCCCGGCGGCACCGCCCCGACCGGTCCCGGCACCGCTCCCCGCGGCACCGCCCCGACGGCCCCCGGCACCGGAAGCCCGGCCGCGGTCCCGGCTCCCGGCACGGCTCCCGGCGGCACCGCCCCGACCGGTCCCGGCACCGCTCCCCGCGGCACCGCCCCGACGGCCCCCGGCACCGCGCAGCCGGGCGCGGGTCCGGCGCCGGTCGCCGCGCGGCGGGCGGGTCTGCTCGTCACGCTCGTCCTCGGCGGGCTGACCGCGCTGCCGCCGCTGTCCATGGACATGTACCTCCCGGCCCTGCCGGAGGTGACCCAGGCCCTGCACGCGCCCGCCGCGACCATCCAGCTCACCCTCACCGCCTGCCTCGCCGGAATGGCGCTCGGCCAGCTCGTCGTCGGCCCGATGAGCGACAAGTGGGGGCGCCGCCGCCCGCTGCTCATCGGCATGCTCGTCTACATCGCCGCCACCGCCGTCTGCGCCCTGGCACCGAGCCCCGAACTGCTCATCGCGTTCCGGCTGCTCCAGGGACTCGCGGGCGCCGCCGGCATCGTGATCGCCCGGGCCGTGGTGCGGGACCTGTACGACGGCGTCGAGATGGCCCGGTTCTTCTCCACCCTGATGCTGATCTCCGGAGCCGCACCCATCGTCGCCCCGCTCATCGGCGGCCAGATCCTCCGGATCACCGACTGGCGCGGTGTCTTCCACGCCCTCACCCTGGTCGGCGTCCTGCTCACCGTCGTCGTCTGGAAATGGCTCGGTGAGACGCTCCCGCCCGAGAGGCGGCACGGCGGCGGGGTCGGCGAGGCACTGCGGACGATGCGCGGACTGCTCGCCGACCGGGTGTTCTCCGGCTACATGCTGGCGGGCGGGCTCGCCTTCGCCGCCCTGTTCGCCTACATATCCGCCAGTCCGTTCGTGGTCCAGGA
The DNA here is from genome assembly GCF_055590785.1 of Streptomyces sp. NPDC041796. NCBI lineage: Bacteria > Bacillati > Actinomycetota > Actinomycetes > Kitasatosporales > Streptomycetaceae > Streptomyces > Streptomyces sp. NPDC041796. The sequence goes on along the minus strand of NZ_JBVJAH010000023.1, from coordinate 99,544 downwards.
AATCTACGGGGCATCGCCCCAGACCTTCAGTCTGCTGTTCGGCCTCAACTCGGTGGGGCTGGTCGCGGTCGGCCAGATCAACGGCAAGCTGCTGGTGGGCCGGGTCAGCCTGGACAAGGTCCTGGGCTTCGGCCTCGTGGTCATCGCCCTGGCGGCGGGCGCGCTGCTGCTGATGACGAGCGGCGTCCTCGGCGAGGTGGGGCTCGTGCCGGTGTCGGCCGGGCTGTTCGTCCTGATGTCGGCCATGGGCCTGGCGATGCCCAACACCAACGCCCAGGCCCTGATGCGCACCCCGCACGCGGCCGGCTCCGCCTCCGCGCTGCTGGGCACCTCCTCGTTCCTGGTCGGCGCGGTGGCCTCACCGCTCGTCGGCATCGCGGGCGAGACCACCGCGGTCCCGATGGCGATGGTCCAGCTGGTGTGCGCGCTGGGCGCCGTCGCCTGTTTCCTGGGCCTGTGCCGCCCCTGGCAGCAGCGTCAGCCGCGTCCCGCGTAACCGACCAGGTGGACGCGGTCGCGCGCGTCCGTCCAGCGGAAGACGCCCACGCCGGCCACTTCCGCCACGGGCAGCCGGACGTTCGCCGCGAGCGCCTCGGGCACCCCGGTCGCCAGGTCCACCGCGACCGGGCTGCCCCCGCCGGCCAGGGCGTCCGCCACGCCCCGGGCACCGCTCGCCCCGTACGCCACGCCCCCGTCCGTGACGGTGGTCAGCGTGAGCGGCCTGGAACCGTCCGCCTCCTCGAGACAGCGGCCGGTCCGCGCGTCCAGGTCGAAGGCGAGGCTCCCGGCGATCACGTACCGGCCTCCCGGCGACACCACCGCCTGCGGGTACTCGCCCGGTTCGATCGCCGGCCTGCGGCACTCCGCCCTCACCAGCGGCCTGCCCGTCCCCGCCTCGTGGACCGCCCAGACGTCGTGCGTGGCCGCCCGTGCCGCGCCCTTCGCCGGCCGCCACCGCGCGAGGACGTGCCCGGAGGTCAGCGAGGCGGGCATCCCGCTCGCCGGGTCGGCGCCCGCCGGTGCCCGGTCGCGGCTGAACCAGCCGCCCGGCACCCAGAAGCCCCGCGCGCCGCTCACCAGCAGGCCCTTCGACGTCACCCCGCGTACGGCGGTGAGCCGCCGGCACTCCGCGCAGCCCTTGGGGTAGCCGAGGCGCGGCGGTGGAACGGCGCTCACCTCGCCGGTGTCCGGGGCGACGACCGCGCTCCTCGCCCGCCCGTCACTGATCAGCACACCCGGCCCGGTGCCGGTCACTATCGGCACGTCCGCCCAGGGCACCTCGACGCGCCGCCGGGTGCCGTCGGCCGCGTCGTACACGTCGAGGGACACGAAAGCGCCGGTCGTCGTCAGCGGGTCGTCGCCGGTCCTGCCGTACGACCACGTCACGAAGTACCACCGGCCCTCCTTCGCCACGGCCAGCAGGCCGGGGAAGGCCCCGGGATCGCCGAGCGGCCGCCACGGCCGCCCCGCCCAGCCGTGCCGCCCGGTCCGCGCGTCGAGGGTGCGGAGGCGGTAGCGGGTGTCGTCGACGCGCTCCAGGTAGGCGATCACCCCGCCCTCGCGGTCGACGACGTACTCGGAGGACAGGCCGGTGATCTCCCAGCCCCGCGCGGTGTCGTACGCGGCCGGGACGGTCAGCCGGGTCACGGGCGCGGCGCTCCTGGCCTTGGCGCGGGTCGCCCCGGCCGGCGGCGCGCCGCCGCGTTCGTCGTCGGTTCCGCAGGTCGCGAGCAGGATCAGCAGGGCCAGGACGGTCACACCGGCCACCAGGGCCATGCGTACGATCCGCTGTCTCATGGTCCTCCCACCCGGCCGACGGGCGGCCAGCGTAGCAACTGCCGTACCTCGCCGAGCAGTTCGCGCGACGAGGGGGAGGGGCCGTTTCCGGCCGCCCGGAGAGGGCCGCGCGGCCGCCTACCATGGATCGGTGAACGCCTCCCTCTCCACCGCGGACGCCCTGCGCGGCGCCCTCGCCGGGCTGCTCGACGGGCTCCCGCCGACGCAGGCGGCGCAGGCCGTCGACCGGCTCATCACCCACTACCGGGGGACCGTCCCGACCGGCGCGCCCGTGCTGCGGGACCGGTCCGACGTGGCCGCCTACGCCGCGTACCGGATGCCCGCGACGTTCGAAGCGGTACGGGCGGCGCTGGACGCGCTGAGGGACGCCGCCCCGCGGTGGGCGCCGGGCACGCACACCGACGTCGGGGGCGGCACGGGCGCGGCGAGCTGGGCGGTCGCCGAGGCGTGGGACTCCTCGGCGCGCACCACGGTGCTGGACTGGGCCGAGCCGGCGCTGGAGCTGGGCCGCGAGCTGGCGGCCGCGTCGGGCATCCCGTCCCTGGAGAGCGCCACGTGGCAGCGCTCTCGTATCAGTGCGGCGCTCCGCATCGAGAGCACCGATCTCGTCACCGTGTCGTACGTCCTCAACGAGCTCACCGAGCAGGACCGCACCGCCCTCGTCACCGAAGCCGCCCGCGCCGCGCAGGCCGTCGTGATCGTCGAGCCCGGCACCCCCGACGGCTACGCCCGTGTCATCGCCGCCCGCGACCGGCTGATCGCGGCCGGGCTGACCATCGCCGCGCCGTGCCCGCACAGCGGTGCGTGCCCCATCGAGCCGGGCACCGACTGGTGCCACTTCGCCGCCCGGGTCAGCCGGTCCTCCCTCCACCGCCAGGTGAAGGGCGGCTCGCTCGCGTACGAGGACGAGAAGTTCGCCTACGTCGTGGCGACCCGGTTCCCCGTGGTCCCCGCCCCGGCCCGGGTGACCCGCAAGCCCCAGATCCGCAAGGGTCAGGTCCTGCTGGACCTGTGCACCGAGGACGACGGGCTGCGCCGCGAAACGGTGACCAAACGGCACGGCACCCTCTACAAGGCCGCCCGTGACGCCGCCTGGGGGGACGAGTGGCCGCCCCGCTGACGGGGTGACAGTGCGCGACCACGCGGGTGATCCCATGCCTTTGGCAATTGCCCGGAACGCTTCGGCGGAGTTGGAGTGGGCTCGTTCGCGCTCCCTCACCCCTGGAGGCTCCATGCCGCACACCCGTTCCCGCACCCGGCTCCTCACCGGCGGCGTCCTGGCCGCCGCCACCGCGATGCTCGCCACCACCGCCCTGACCGCCACCGCCGGGGCCGCGCCCAGGCCCACGCCCAAGGACACACCGAAGGACTCGGTGAAGGTCCTCGACTGGCTCGCGGACAAGCGGACCGACAGCAAGCCGGAGCGCCTGCGCGTCGGCACCGACTGGACCACCCACGCCCACCTGTACACGAACAAGAAGGGCAGGCTCGGCAAGAAGATCGGTGACGTGTCGTCGCACTGCACCGTCGCCGACAAGAACCGCCACGGGTACGTCGCCCTGTGCCACCGCGTGCTGCGCACCGACGACGGCAGCATCAGCCTGGGCGACAGCCTCGACCGCTTCGGCCCCCTGCCGCACGGGGGCCGCTCGGCGGTCACCGGCGGCACCGGGAAGTACGCGGATGCCGAGGGCGAGGCCGAGATCACCCTCTACGGCCCCGTCGCCAGGTTCCTCATCAAGCTGGACGACTGACCGCGCCCCGCGCACGGGGGCCGGCCCGTACGGGCCGGCCCCCTGTCCGTCGGGCCGGCCCTCAGGCGCGCAGCTCCTGCGTACAGCACTTCACGCTGCCACCACCCTTGAGCAGTTCGCCCAGATCCATACCGATCGGGTCGAACCCGCGCTCGCGCAGTGGCCGGAACAGACCCACCGCGGCCTGGGGCAGCAGCACGTGTCTGCCGTCGCTCACCGCGTTGAGCCCGAGCGCCGCCGCGTCGTCCTCCTCGGCGATCAGCGCGTCGGGGAAGAGCCGGCGCAGCACCGAGCGGCTGCCGGGGGAGAACGCGCCCGGGTAGTACATGATCTCGTCCGCCGCGTCGTCCAGGACGCACAGGGCCGTGTCCAGGTGGTAGTAGCGGGGGTCCACCAGGTCCAGGCCGATCACCGGCCGCCCGAAGAACTCCTGGGCCTCGTCGTGGGACAGCGGGCTGGAGCGGAAGCCGCGCCCGGCCAGGATGTAGGTCGAGGTGACCGCGAAGTCGCCCTCGCCCTCGTTGACGTGGTCGGGTTCGCGCACGTCGGTGAAGCCGTGGGCGCGGAACCACTCCCGGTGCACCGCGGCCTCGGCGGCGCGTTCGGCGAAGGCGAACCGGGCGCCGAGCACCCGGCCCTCGATGACGGTGGCGCCATTGGCGGCGAACACCATGTCGGGCAGGTCGGCCCGGGGCTCCAGCAGATCGACGGTGTGGCCGAGCGCCGTGTACCGGTCGCGCAGGTCTTCCCACTGGGTGAGGGCGAGGGGCAGGTCGACCGGTTTCGCGGGGTCCATCCAGGGGTTGATGGAGTACGTCACCTTGAAGTGCGCGGGTGGGCACATCAGGTAGCGGCGGGGTGTTGCGTCACGAGGCAAGGAAGGCTCCTCACGGACGGCAGGCGCACGATCTGTGCGTGGATGCCATGGTGCGCCGTGAGGAGCCTTCGCGCAGTGGACCGTACGGGTGAGTTCACGCCGACGCTCATGAGGCGCCGTGCGCCGTACGTCCCTCCTTCAGTTTCCGCAGCAACTCCCGCTTCTGCGCGGCCGGGTCGACACCCCGGCCGGCCGTCCCGCCGCCGCTGCCGCGCAGCGCCGCGCGGGAGAGGTTCCGGCGGGTGCCGCCGACGCCGAGCATGTTCCCTGCTCCACCACGGGTCATGGGTGGGCTCCCTTCGTGTTCTTCGCTCGTCACTGTCGTGCTGACATGCTCCAGGGTGAACGAGACGTATCGTCTTGTCAAGACGATACGTCTCGCCTCGCACCACTGCTAGATTGAGGGACATGGCTGAGACCAAGGCACCCGACTCCACGCGCCGCAGCGAACGCTCCCGCCGCGCCATCTACGACGCCGCCCTCGCCCTCGTGGGCGAGATCGGCTACGCCAGGACGACCGTCGAGGGCATCGCTGCCCGCGCCGGGGTCGGCAAGCAGACCATCTACCGCTGGTGGCCCTCCAAGGCGGCCGTCCTCCTGGAGGCCTTCGTCGACCTCGGCGTCCAGGCCAACGAGGCCCTCGGCGGCGACGCCGACAGTGAGATCCCGGACACCGGTGACCTCGAGGCCGACCTCAAGCTCGTGCTGCGTGCCACGGTCGACGAAATGAACGACCCCAGGTACGACGCCCCCTCCCGCGCCCTCGCCGCCGAGGGCGTGGTGAACCCCGAGCTCGGCGCCCAGTTCGTCGAGCAGCTCCTGGAGCCCCAGCTCCAGCTGTACGTCAGGCGGCTGGCCGCCGCCCGGGAGGAGGGTCAGGTCCGCCCGGAGATCGACCCGCGCGTCGCCCTGGAGCTCTTCGTCGGCCCGCTCACCCACCGCTGGCTGCTGCGCACCCGGCCGCTCAGTCACGCGTATGCGGACGAACTCGTCGAGTACGCCCTTTACGGCCTCGCCCCGCGCTGAGCGCCCACCGCCCGCGTCCCCGCGCTCGCTCCGTGGAGCTCCTCACGCCCGGCCGCCCGCAGCAGGGTGCGAATCGCCACATAACCCCGCAATGTGACCGGTCTGGTGGTGCCGCGGGACCGGTCGTCGCCGTCAGGTTGGGGACTCCGGTCACCGAAGACGCGGGATGGTGGGACCATGGCAGGGACCGCAGGGCCTGGCAGAGGTGTGAGGGGATAGATGGGCGACGGGATCGGCCGCTACCGCGGCACGGAGAACAAACTCGCGCAGTGGCTGCGACGGCGCCCGAAGAAGACCGCCGTCGAGACCCCGAGCCGCGAAGATCTGCTCCGGGCCACCGCCGCCGCAGGCCTGCCGCTCGCCCCCGCCGCGTACCCCGTCGGCTACCGATGTTCCTGCGAGCGCATCGGCTGCCCCACGCCGGCCCGCCATCCCGTCTCCTTCGCCTGGCAGACGCAGTCCACCACCGACCGAGCCCAGATCGAGCGGTGGGCCGAGGGCCAGCCGCAGGCCAACTTCATCACCGCGACCGGCATGGTCCACGACGTCCTGGACGTTCCGTTGGAGGCCGGTCGCGCCGCGTTGGAGCGGCTGCTCGGAGAGGGCATCGACGTCGGCCCGGTCGCCGAGTCCGGGGACGGCCGGATGCTGTTCTTCACCGCCACCCGCGGCACGCCCGAGGACGAGGACGAGTGGTGGCCGTGCGAGCTGGACTGCCACCCCGAGACGATGGACGAGCACCCGGGGCTGCGCTGGCACTGCCGGGGCTCCTACGTCCTCGTACCGCCCGCCCGCCTTCCCGGTGACCTGGGCGTGGGGTGGGTACGCGGCCCGGAGCACCCGCTGCCGGACCCGCTGACCCTGCTGGAGGCGCTGACCGACGCGTGCGCGCGCCACGCCGACCAGTACGACGGGCACGACGACCACCACTCGGTGGCCTGGCCGCTCAGCCGCTGAACCGGGTCACGAACCCGTCGCCGCCGTCACACCCTGAAGCCGGCCCACGAACGTCACCTGGTCCGACTGCGCGCCGGCCGGCTTCACCAGTACCGCCTGGCTGGACACCCACTCCTTGGTGAGGGTGCTTTTGACCTCCCCGGTCATCAGCGCCCGCACGTCGGGGCCCACCTTCGGCCGGTACCCCTTGGCCGCCACCTGCCGGTCGTAGAACCGCGTCGCGAAGAAGACCAGCGCGCCGCCGTCCTGGGTCGTCAGACCGAGCGGGGCGTAGTCCCCGGTGTCCAGCGGCTGGTCCACGAACTGGGTGGCCATCCCGGGCCGCTTGGCGACCTTGGCACGCTCCTCGCGCCACACCGAGGTGTGCGCCCCGGCCGTGAAGTGGGCCGGCTTGCCCGTCTGGAGGTACGAGGAGTACTCCTCGCTCAGGTTCTTCGGCGCCACCGCCAGCGTGGTGGAGTCCGGTGCGGCCGGCTCCGCCCACCCGTCCTGGTCCGTCTTGAACTTCGGGACCCCGCCGGCGGGCAGGATCTGCAGGTAGGCGACCTCCCACAACTGCTCGGGTCCGTTGCGCACGAAGACCAGCACCCAGCGATTGTCGTCCACGCCCTGGTCGGCGTCCCGGTTGGAGTCCGTGTCCGCGACGAACCAGCGCGGCCAGCCGGCCTTCTTCGGTATGACGTACTGGGCGTCGGTGAGCTCCAGCGGCCGGTGGCCGGGGTTGCCGCCCGGGCTGGTGACGCTACGGGCCTTCAGCCCGGCCTGGTTGATCGCCCCCAGCGCGCCGGTCACCCGGCCCGCGTCCAGAGCCGGATCGTAGGCCTTGTCGGCCTTGTTGTACGCCTCGGTGAAATCCTTCAGCGCCCGCGCGGCCTCGTCCTTCGTCGCCGTCGGCACGACCTCCAGCTCGCCGTGCACCGTCACGCACCCGCTCGCCGTCAGCGCCAGCACCGTCGTCGCCGCGAGCGCCGTCGCCGCCCGCCCTAGGGCCCGCCTTCTCATCGGTTGCCTCTGCTCCTCGACCCCCACATGACCGTCCGAACCCTACCGGGACCCGGAGCCGACGGAGCGCCGGGTTCAGGTTCCCTCCCGCCGCTCCCGCACCGGAACCACGAGCGGTGCCCCACCGCGCGGGTGCGGCAGCACCTCGACCGGCTGCCGGTAGACCTCGCTCAGCAGCCCACCGCGCAACACCTCGCCCGGGGGGCCGTCCGCCGCCACCCGGCCGTCCCGCAGCACGGCGACCCGGTCCGCGTACGCGGCGGCCAGGCCGAGGTCGTGCAGGACGACCACCACCGCGTCCCCGGCGGCGGCCCGCCGCCGGCACAGCCGCAGCACCAGCTCCTGGTGACGCAGGTCCAGCGCCGCCGTCGGCTCGTCCAGCAGCAGCAGCGGCGCCCGCTGGGCCAGCACCCGGGCCAGCAGGGCCCGCGCCCGCTCACCCCCGGACAGCGCCGGGAACGGCCGCCCGGCCAGGGCGTCGACCTCGGTGGCGGCCATCGCCCCGGCGACGGCCTCCTCGTCCTGGTCCTCGCACCCGGTGCCCGCCCAGGGCGCCCGGCCCATGCGCACCACCTCCGCGACGGGGAACGGGAACGCCAGCGCGGCCGACTGCGGCAACACGGCCCGCCGGAGCGCCAGTTCCGGCGCGGTCCACTCGCCCGCGGCCCGCCCCCCGATCCGCACCTCGCCCGCCGTGCACACCAGGTCCCCGGCCAGCGCGCCCAACAGGGACGACTTCCCCGCCCCGTTGGGCCCCACCAGCGCCAGTACCTCGCCCGCCCGTACCTCGGCGTCCACCCCGGCCAGGACGTCCCGGCCCCCGAGCCGGACCCGTACCGAACGCGCCTCGGCCACGACCGTGCCGACGGCGACGCGCTCCGGCAGCTCACGCACCCGCCTGCCGAACCTCACGCCCAACCACCCTGCCTCCGCCGCGTCCTGCGCAGCAGCCAGAAGAAGAACGGGCTGCCGAGCAGCGCGGTCAGCACGCCCAGCGGCAGCTCCGCCGGAGCCGCGACCGTACGTGCCGCCAGGTCCGCCGCCACCAGCACCACCGCCCCGCCCAGCGCGCTGCCCGGCACCAGGAACCGGTGCCCCGGGCCCGTCGCCATCCGCAGCAGGTGCGGCACCACCAGGCCCACGAAGGTGATGACGCCCGCCACGGCCACCGCCGCCGCCGTCAGCAGCGCCACCACCAGGATCAGCACCACACGCAGCCGCTCCACGTCCACGCCCAGGTGCCGGGCCGGGCGTTCACCGAGCGCCAGCAGGTCCAGTTCGCGGGCGTACAGCGGCGCGAGGGCGAGGCCCACGAACGCGCACGGCAGGACGGCGAGCACCTTGGGCCAGGTCGCCTGGGCCAGCGAGCCGAGCTGCCAGAAGGTGATCTGGGTGAGCTGCGCGTTGTCGGCGAAGAAGACGAACAGCCCGATGAGCGCGCCCGCGAAGGCGTTGACCGCGATGCCCGTGAGGATCAGCGTCACCACCTCCGTACGGCCGCCCTCGCGGGACATCGCGTACACCAGCAGCACGGTGGCGAGCCCGGCCACGAAGGCGCACACCGACACCGTCCACGTGCCGAGGAAGCTCCAGCCCAGCGCGATCGAGCCCACCGCGCCCACCGCGGCGCCCGCGGAGATGCCGATGACGCCCGGCTCGGCGAGCGGGTTGCCGAACACGCCCTGCGCCAGCGCGCCCGCACACCCCAGCGACGCACCGACGAGCAGCGCGAGCACCACGCGCGGGAGGCGGATGTTCCACAGGACGCTCTCGGCGGACCGGTCCAGCGCGTGACCGCCGAGACCGACGCGGTGACCCACGGAGGAGAGGACGTCGCCGATCGGGATGTCGTACGCCCCGAGTCCCGCCGACAGCAGGGCGAGCAGCAGCAGGGCGGTGAGCAGGGCACCGGTCAGCGGCCACGTGGTGCGGGAGGTCACCGCACGCCGTCCCCGCCGTACAGCTGCGCCACCAGCGAATCCAGCACCTGGTCGGTCCTCGGCCCGTAGTTGAGCAGTACGCCGTCGTCGATGGAGACGATGCGGCGGTCCGCCCCGGCCGGGGTCTCGGCGACGCCCGGCACCCCGATCAGCCCGTCGACGCCGCCGACCGACTCCAGGCCCTTGCGCATCACGAGCAGCGCGTCGGGCGCGGCCTGGGCGAGCGCCTCGCTGGTGAGGGCGGTGAAGTCCTTGGTCAGGCCGGATTCCTTGCCGGCGTCGACCGCCCCGGCGGCCTCCAGCAGCGAACTCGCCCCCGACTCGCGCCCGCCGAGCAGGTACACGGACGCCGATCCGCGCAGGTAGAGGAAGGCCACGCGCGGTTTGTCGTGCTTTTCGGCCGGGATCCGCTTCTGCACGGCGCCGATGCGCTGCTGCGTACGGGTCTTCAGCGCGGTGCCGGCGGCCGGCACGCCGAGCGCCGCCGCGACCGCCTCGATGCGCGCGCCGACGTCGGTGAGCGCCTTGGCCGGCGGGACGACGACGAGCGGGACGCCCGCGTCACGGATCTGGGCGAGTGCCTCGGCGGGACCGGTGGTCGTGTCGGCGAGGACGACGGTGGGCTCGAGGGACAGGACGCTTTCGGCCGAGACGTCATGACCGCGCGTCACCACTGGCAGGCCCGCCGCCTGTTCGAAGGTGGCGGTGATGTCACGGGCCATGACGTGCTCGCCGAGCCCCAGCGTGAAGACGATCTCGTTCAGTGAGCCGGTGAGCGGCACGACGCGGTCCGCCGAGGTGACGGTGACCCGCCGCCCGTCCGCCGAGGGGACGGTGACGGGCAGTCGTGGTGGCGGGGGAGGGCCGGCGAGCGGTTCGACCCGGTCGGGTGCGGTGGCGGGCGCGGCCTGCCGGCCCGTGCCGTCCGCGCCCCCGCCGTCACCGCAGCCGGTGAGGGTGAGGGCGAGCGCCGATACGGCCGCTGTGAGGGCACCGGCCAGGCGGGATCTGCGCACCGAAGCACCGTCCTGTCGTCGTCTTGTCGTTTCCCGTCGCGCGGAAGTAGCTTAGGTTAGCCTTACCTCACTGGCCAGCCCTTGGAGGGGGATCCATGCCGCCGTCGTCCGGACCGGCCCGCGCTCACGTCCAGCTCCTCGCCGTCGTCGTCGTGGCGCTGCTGGCCACCGTGCTCCTCCCGGCCACCACGGCACGGGCGGCGGACCGCGCGGTGCAGGGCGGCCGACTCGACTGGGGCGTCAAGTCCTCCTTCCAGAACTACGTCACCGGGCCCGTCGCCCACGGCAGTTGGAGCCTGACGCAAGGCGCCGCCACGACCGGCGACAACCTGTTCCGGTTCCACTCCGCCCAGGGCTCGTACGACCCGGACGACGGAACCTTCGAGGCCGCCTTCTCCGGCGGCGTCCACTTCCTCGGCCACCGCAAGGCGGACGGGTCGCACCAACTGGACCTCACCATCAGCCGCCCCCGCGTCCGCGTCGAGCACGGCAGGGGCACCCTGTACGCCGACGTGGGCGGCAGCTCGTCCGTCCCGTTCGCCTCCCTCGACCTGACCGGCATCGACATGCGGGGCGGCGGATCACCCCTCGCCCTCGACTCCGTACCGGCCACGCTCACCGCCGAGGGCGCCCGCGCCTTCGCCGGCTACTACACGGCGGGCACGCCCCTCGACCCCGTGAGCCTCTCGGTGGACGTCCAGGGCCCCGGTCGGACCTCCACCCCGTCCCCGTCCCCGTCCCCGTCCTCGTCGGCGTCGGCGTCGCCGTCCGCGTCGACGAGGCTCCCCGCCGGCGCCTTCCGGGACGCGGCCGTCGACTGGGGCGTACGCCGCACCTTCCGCGAATACGTCACCGGCCCCGTCGCCAACGGCCGCTGGACGCTGAGCGGAGGAGCCCAGGACGGCGGCGCCCTGTTCCGCTTTCCGCGCGGCACCGGCACGTACGACCCGCGGACCGGCACCCTGGACGCGGAGTTCACGGGCGGCGTCCGCTTCACCGGCAGCCACCTGGATCTGACCCTGACCGCCGTCACCGTCCACGTGAAGGACGGCCGGGGCACCCTGAACGCCGACGTCACGAGCGCGGGCCGTACCCGGGCGGCGGTCCCCCTCGTCACCTTCGCGGCCGGACGGCTCACCGCGCGGAACGGCCTCGCGGCGGTCACCGAGGCGCCCGCGACCCTCACCACAGGCGGGGCCCGCGCGTTCGGCGGGATGTACCGGGCGGGCACGGTGATGGACCCCGTCTCGCTCGCCGTGGTCGTCGGCACCCGGGCGCAACTGCCCGCCCTGCCGGACCTGGGCAGCGACACCGCGTCGCCCACCCCCGTGACGGCCGGCGCCTCCCCCCGTACCACCACGGCGACGACGACCACCCCCACCACCCCGTACGTCGCGGCGGGCGCCGCCGTGCTGCTCGTCGCCGCGTCGGCCGCGTACGCAATCGTCCGCCGCCGCAAGCGGACCCACTGACCCCCTCCACCCACCCCCCGAGGAGAGCAACGACCATGCGTTCCACAGCCTTTGCCGCCGCGGTCGCCACGGCGGCCGCGCTCGGCCCGATCACCCTCGCCGCCCCCGTCGCTGCGGCCGACACCGCTGCGGCCGACACCGCTGCGGCCGTACCCGCCGTCGACCTGAAGGACTCCACACTGGACTGGGGCTTCAAGAAGTCCTTCCGCGCGTACCTCGCCTCCCCCTTCGCCCACGGCAGGATCACCGTCGAGGGCGGCGCCGAACAGGCCCCGGACAACGGTCCGTTCAGATTCGTCCGCGGGACCGGTACGTACGACCCGGGCACGCACGCCACCAGCAACACCTTCCAGGGCGCCGTCCGCTTCGAGGCGCACCAGGGCGTGCTCGACATCAAACTCTCCGACCTGAAGCTCTCCACCAAGGGCTCGGCCGTTCCGGCCGGCGAGATCACCGCCGACGTGGTGTCCAAGAACAAGGACGGTGTCGTCGAGTCGAAGCAGGACGTGGCGATCGCGGCGCTCGACATGACGGGCATACGTCCGGGCCAGGGCCAGGGCGGCGCCATGGTCTTCAAGGACATCCCGGCGAAACTGACCAAGGGTGGCGCCGAGGCGTTCGCCGGGTACTACAAGGAGGGCGACCCGCTGGACCCGGCGACCCTCTCGGTACGCCCCGCCACCAAGCCCACCACCCCCACGCCCACCCCCACGCCCACCCCCACGCCGAGCCCGACCCGCACCTCCGCCCCGGCCCCGGCCCCGACCACCGCGTCGCCCAAGCCGGCCCCGGTGCCCACGAAGTCCGCCCCCGGGGTCGTCGACGGCAGGCTGACCTGGGGCGTCAAGCAGTCCTGGCGCACCTACGTCACCGAGACGTGCGGCGGCACGGTCACGCCCAGCGGGGGCGCCGGCGGGAACGGCACCGCCTGGGACTTCCGCCTCGGCAGGGCAGCTGTGGACGCGAAGGCCCGCAGCGCCGACGCCGCGTTCGACGGCGCCCTGCGCTTCGCGTGCGCCGCGCACAGCATCGACTGGACCGTCGCCGACGTGAAGGTCCGGGCCTCCGGCGACCGCGGCACGCTGCTCGCGGACGTCACCACCGCCAAGGGCACCAAGAACGACGTGAAGTTCGCCGACCTCGATCTCCGCAAGGCCGACTACACCGCCAGGAACGGGGTCGTGTCCCTCACGAGGATCCCGGCCACCCTCACCGCCGAAGGGGCGGCGCAGTTCGCCGGACCGGGCGGTGAGGCGTTCTACAAGCCGGGCACCGCGATCGACCCGGTGACGGTGGTGCTCTCGCTCGACACGTCGGCCACACTGCCGCCCGCGACCGGTACCGGAGGCACGTCCGGCGGGACCAGCGGCGGCGGGACGACCACCGGCGGCGGCACGGCGGGCGGGGGCACCGCGGGTGGCGGCGGCACGGTCGGCGGCGGCACGGTCGGCGGCTCCACCGGCTCGCTCGCCGCGACCGGCGCGGACCTGCCCGCCGGGTCCGTGCTCGCCGCCGCCGGAGCCACGGCCGCCGCGGGTGCCGCCGTGGTGTTCGCGGTACGCCGCCGTACCGTCTGACCGCGTGCTTCAATGCCCGGGTGAACACTGCATACGACGTGCTTGCCGTCTTCTGCGGAGGTGACGGCCGCCACGGCAACCTCCTCGGTGTCGTGCGCGACGGCCGGATCCATCCCGACGAGGCGTCCCGGCAGGCGTTCGCCAAGCACCTGGGCTTCAGCGAGACCGTGTTCGTCGACGACCCCGAGCGCGGGGTCGTCGACATCTACACGCCCGGCGTTCGCCTGCCGTTCGCCGGGCACCCGCTCGTGGGAACCGCCTGGCTGCTGGACCTGGAAGTGCTGAACCCGCCGGCGGGCGAGGTGTGGGCGCGCTGGGACGGTGAGTTCACCTGGATCACCGCCCGCGCCGAGTGGGCGCCCGCGCGGACGGTCCGTCAGTACGCCTCGCCCGCCGAGGTGGACGCGCTGGACGTGCCGCCGCCCGGCGAGTGGATCTACGCGTGGGCGTGGGAGGACGAGGCGGCCGGCCGCGTGCGGGCGCGGGCGTTCCCGGGCCGGGGCGACGGCATCGACGAGGACGAGGCCACCGGTGCGGCCGCCCTGCTGCTCACGGCGCGGCTCGGCCGGGCCCTGAACATCACGCAGGGCCGGGGGTCGCAACTGCTGACGGCCCCCGGCCCGGACGGCGCGATCGAACTCGGCGGCCGTGTGCGGGAGATCAGGCGCTGAGCGGGAACTCGTCCCCGAGCTGGCGGAACACGGCGCCGTTGAAGTCGAAGGCGCGCTTGCACTCGTCGATGATCCGCTGCTTCTCCAGGTCGTCCGCGTTCACCCGGTCCAGCAGCTCGCGGTAACCCCGCTTGAAGGCCGCCGGGTTGGGGATCCGGTCGAAGACGTAGAACCGGACGCCGTCGCCCTTGCGCGCGAAGCCCCACGTCCGCTCGGCCTTGTCGCGGATGATCTGGCCGCCGGACAGGTCGCCCAGGTAGCGCGTGTAGTGGTGCGCCACGTACCCGGCGGGCCAGGTGCGGGCGCACTCCTCGACCCGGGCGGCGTACGCGGTGGTGGCGGGCAGCGGGGTGACCGTCGCACGCCAGCCCGGCCCGCGCAGGTGGGCCAGGTCCCGCTCCAGTTCGGCGGTGCGGTACAGCTCCGGCTGGATGAACGGCCCGGCGACCGGGTCGTCCCGCAGCGTGTCGGCGGCACCTTCCAGGGCCCGGTACACGAACCAGAGCTGCTCGGTGTAGCGGGCGTACGCCTCCACGCCGAGCCGCCCGCCGAGCAGGTCGCTCATGAAGGTCGAGCTCTCCGCCTCGGTGTGCTGCTGGTGCGAGGCGGTGCGGATGAGCGTCGAGAACGGGGTGACGGTGCCGCTTGCGTCCAAGGCGGGCCTCCGGGGACCGAGGGGACGGGACGTGGCAGCCGGGGGCCGCCACTACCGCCGATCCTCCTACTTAGGATTACCTAAGTCAACTGGTTCCCGACGGTCTGTCGGTAAGAACCGTACCCACTCGGAGCGTCAGGGCAACGTGAGGATTTCGGCTCCCGTGTCCGTGACCACCAGTGTGTGCTCGAACTGCGCGGTCCGCTTGCGGTCCTTCGTGACCACCGTCCAGCCGTCGTCCCACATGTCGTACTCATGGGTGCCGAGCGTGAGCATCGGCTCGATGGTGAACGTCATGCCGGGCTGGATGACCGTGGTGGCGTGCGGGGAGTCGTAGTGCGGGATGATCAGTCCGGAGTGGAACGAGGAGTTGATCCCGTGCCCGGTGAAGTCCCGCACCACCCCGTAGCCGAAGCGCTTGGCGTACGACTCGATGACCCGGCCGATGACGTTGATCTGGCGGCCCGGCCTGACCGCCTTGATGGCGCGGTTGAGGGACTCGCGGGTCCGCTCGACGAGCAGCCGCGACTCCTCGTCCACGTCCCCGCACAGGTAGGTGGCGTTGTTGTCGCCGTGGACGCCGTTGATGTACGCCGTCACGTCGAGGTTCACGATGTCGCCGTCACGCAGGACGGTGGAGTCCGGGATGCCGTGGCAGATGACCTCGTTGACCGAGGAGCACAGGGACTTCGGGAAGCCCCGGTAGCCGAGCGTCGACGGGTAGGCGCCGTGGTCGCACATGTACTCGTGCGCGACCCGGTCCAGCTCGTCCGTGGTCACGCCCGGCGCGATGTGCTTGGCGGCCTCCTCCATCGCCCGCGCGGCGATGCGGCCCGCGATCCGCATCCGCTCGATGGTGTCGGAATCCTGCACTTCCGGGCCGGTGTACGGCGTCGGGGCGGGCTTGCCCACGTACTCGGGGCGGCGGATGGATCCGGGGACGGAACGGGTGGGGGAGAGTTCCCCTGGTACGAGCAGCGACTGGCCAGACATGCCAGCGAGTCTAACCAGGCCTCACGGGGCACCATTGCGACAGAGGAAGGAGCCGAGATGGCCCTGTTCAAGAGGCGCACCGAAGGAAAGCCGGGCGAGTGGTACTACTGCCTGAAGCACGGGAGGGTGGAGGAGGGGCCGGAGTGCCGCGCGGCCGACCGCTTCGGCCCGTACGCGACCCGTGAGGAGGCCTCCCACGCCATGGAGACCGCCCGGGAGCGCAACCTCCAGTGGGAGACCGACCCCAAATGGCACGACGCCCCGAAGGACGACACCGCCTGACGGCCACCGCCCGCTGTGCGCGACGACTGCTCCCTGAAAGGAGCACGGGCCCGGCCGCGGACGGCGTACCGCCGGGGCGGCGGGTTCCGGGCAGGGGCGCCCCCGCAGAGGCCGGCGGCGCCGTGACGGGTCCCGTGCCGGGACCCGAGGCCGCCGGCTCCAGGACGAGCCGCAGGGGCCACGCCGCACGGCTTGGGGCACGGAGGAGGGGGCGCCCCGTCCCGCTTCGCCGGTGCCCGGCCCCCGAACGCCCTACCAGCGCGGTGGCGGCGGCGATGTGAGCTGGTCCGCCAGGCGTGCCAGGCGGTCCCGGAAGCGGCGGCGGCCGGGCCCGGTGGCGGGCAGGGTGTTCTCGCCGGCCGCGGCGCTCACCAGGTGCTGGACCACGTCGAGGTCCACGTCGTCCTCGTCCGTCACCGTCAGCGCCTCGTGTGCCAGGCCGTGCACCTCCCGGTCCCCGCCGTCCAGCGACAGCACCGTCGCGCCCGCCCGCCGTGC
The DNA here is from genome assembly GCF_055590785.1 of Streptomyces sp. NPDC041796. Lineage (NCBI taxonomy): Bacteria > Bacillati > Actinomycetota > Actinomycetes > Kitasatosporales > Streptomycetaceae > Streptomyces > Streptomyces sp. NPDC041796. The sequence continues at coordinate 83,027 of NZ_JBVJAH010000023.1, read as the reverse complement.
GTCGTGCACCCGCTCCAGCAGGCCGCAGCCCGGCCGCTCGGGCGCCACCACCAGCAGCGTCGCGCCCCGCCCGGCCGCCTCCAGCCGGCCCAGGCCCACCGACAGGTGCGCGGGCTCGGCCGGCCCCACCCGGTGCCGTACGAGGGTGGGCGCGAGCTCCGGGCGGCCCGACCACGCGGCCTCGTCCACCAGGTGCGCGGCCAGGTGCCACGGCTCGTACCGCTCCGTGCCCACCAGCAGCAGCCCGCCGCCCCGCGGCACCACCGAGGACCGCAGGGCCCCGGCGAACCGGCGGACCGCCGCCGGCCATTCCGTACCGTCCAGAACCTCACGCAGCAGTGCGACACGTACGGCATCCATGGCGCCGTATCGTGCCCCCGCGCCCGCCCGTCCCGCGGGCGTTCGGCGCCGCGTCACCCGGACGGGGACGCGCCACGTAATGTCGGGACCATGACTACTGATCCGTACGACCTCCCCGACGTCTCCGGGCTCGTCGTCGGTGTCCTCGGCGGCACCGGCGACCAGGGCCGCGGCCTCGCCTACCGCCTCGCGCGCGCCGGCCAGAAGGTGATCATCGGTTCGCGGGCCGCCGAGCGCGCCGAGGCCGCGGCCGCCGAGCTGGGCCTGGGCGTCGAGGGCGCCGACAACGCCGACTGCGCCCGGCGCAGCGACATCGTGATCGTCGCCGTCCCGTGGGACGGACACGCCGCGACGCTCTCCGCGCTGCGAGAGGAGCTGCGCGGCAAGCTCGTCGTCGACTGCGTGAACCCCCTCGGGTTCGACAAGAGGGGCGCCTACGCCCTCAAGCCGGAGGAGGGCAGCGCCGCCGAGCAGGCCGCCGCCCTGCTGCCGGAGTCCCGGGTGACGGCCGCCTTCCACCACCTGTCCGCCGTCCTCCTCCAGGACGAGTCGGTCGAGGAGATCGACACGGACGTGATGGTGCTGGGCGAGAAGCGCGCCGACACCGACATCGTCCAGGCCCTCGCCGCGCGCATTCCCGGGATGCGGGGCGTCTTCGCGGGCCGGCTGCGCGGCGCCCACCAGGTGGAGGCGCTGGTCGCCAACCTCATCTCGGTGAACCGCCGCTACAAGGCCCACGCGGGTCTGCGCGTCACCGACATCTGACCGGCGTCCGGTGGCCGGCCGGGCATGGGGGACACTGGACGGGCACGTTTCACGCCGTATCCGGACAGGAGCCGACCCCCATGCCCCGCCTCGCTCTGTACGCCCTCGCCGTCTGCGTCCTCGCCGTCGCCGCGGCGGTGGTCTCCTTCGTCCAGGGCACATGGCTCGGCATCGTGTGGGTGCTGCTGGCGGGCGTCTCCTCCAACATGGCGTGGTACTACCACCGCCGTGCGAAGCACGTCACTGGCTGACGAGGTCCCCGCACAGGACGTTCTCCCCCTGCCAGAAGCGGTACAGCTGCTGCCCGCAGTACGTCTCGGCGTCCTGCACGCCCAGCGCGTGCAGCACCGTGTCGACCAGCCCGAAGAAGGCGTGGTTGATCTCCGGGACGAAGAGCAGCGCGAACACCGCGAGCAGCCCGAAGGGGGCGAACGGCTCCACCTGGCGGCGCACCTTGTACGACAGCCACGGCTCGATCACGCCGTACCCGTCCAGGCCCGGCACCGGCAGGAAGTTCAGGATCGCGGCCGTCACCTGCAGCAGCGCCAGGAACGCGAGCGCGAAACGGAAGCCGAACGGGACGCCGTCCAGCGCCCCCAGCCAGAACGGCGCGGTGCACACGACGGCGAACAGGACGTTGGTCAGCGGACCCGCCGCGGAGACGAGGCTGTGCTTCCACCGGCCCCGGATGCGGTCGCGCTCGATGAAGACGGCGCCACCGGGCAGGCCGATGCCGCCCATGATGACGAAGAGCACCGGCAGCACGATGCTCAGCAGCGCGTGCGTGTACTTCAGCGGGTTGAGGGTCAGATAGCCCTTCGCGCCGATGGTGATGTCGCCGCCGTGCAGGGCCGTGCGGGCGTGCGCGTACTCGTGCAGGCACAGCGAGACGATCCACCCGGACGTCACGAAGAGGAAGACGGCGAGGCCCAGGTTGGCCGAGAAGCCCGTCCACACCGCCCATCCGGTGACCGCCATGATGGCGGCGATCCCGAGGAAGACGGGGCTGATCCTCCGGTCGCCGGTGCGGGAGGTGGCGGTGGCCATGGGCGGTGCTCCTGGGAGTCGGGCGGGTGCGGACCGGGTCGACCGTACCGGACGCGGCGGAGGAGGCGGCGGGAAGGACAATGGGCGGGTGCGCATCTCCGTTCTCGGTCCCACGCAGGTCCACCGCGCGGACGGCTCCGCCGTACCGGTAGGCGGAGCGCGGCTGCGCGCGCTGCTGACGGTACTGGCGCTCCGCGCCGGGCGCACCGTCCCGGCCGGGCTCCTGATCGACGCGGTGTGGGACGGCGCCCCGCCCGCCGACGCGCCGGGCGCGCTGCAGGCCCTGGTGGGGCGGCTGCGGCGGCTGCTCGGGCCGGACGCGGTGGTCTCGGCGGCGGGCGGGTACCGGCTCGGTACCGACGCCGACGACGTGGACCTGCACCGGTTCGAGCGGCTGGCGTCGCGGGGCGTTCGGGCGCTGGAGGCGGGCGACCCGGCCGGGTCGGTGACCGCCCTGGACGAGGCGCTCGCGCTGTGGCGGGGCGCGGCGCTCGCGGACCTGCCCGACCGGACGGCCGAGGCGGCCGGCTGGGAGGCCCGGCGCCGCGAGGCCCGCCGGGCCCGGCTCGCCGCCCTGCTCGCCCTGGGCCGCCCCCACGAGGCGCTGCCCGAACTGGCCTCCCTGTGCGGTGAGTTCCCGCTCGACGAGCCGCTGCGGGCGCTGCGCATCCGCGCACTGCGAGCGGCGGGCCGCGCGGCGGAGGCGCTGGCGGAGTACGAGGCGGTACGCCAGGACCTCGCCACCCGCCTGGGCACCGACCCGGGCCCCGAACTCCGCGCCCTGCACGCCGAACTCCTCGCCCCGGCCTCACCCCTGCCGCGCCCCGCCGCGGGTTCCGGCGCCGGGGCCGACGTGCCCCATGACGGCCGGCCGGCCGACGGCGCCCCGGTGGCCCCGCCCGTCGGCGCCCCCGGCCGCCGGGGCGAGGCGCCCGACGGCGGTCGTCCGGCCGACTCCGCACCGACCCCCGCCCAGGGCGAGGAGTCCGGCCGGCGCCGTTCGGCCGGGGACGGGGCGGACGGCCAGGGCGACGCGCACGGCGGGGCGCCACGGCCCGGGAACCTGCGGGCGAGGCTCACCAGCTTCGTGGGCCGACAGGAGGACATCGGCGCCGTCCTCGACGACCTCGCGCGGGCGCGGCTCGTGACGCTGCTCGGGCCCGGCGGGGCCGGGAAGACACGGCTGTCCCAGGAGGCGGCCGAGCGGGGCGCGGGTGCGTGGCCCGACGGCGTGTGGCTGGCCGAACTCGCGCCGGTCGACGACCCCGACGCCGTGCCGGACGCCGTGCTCACCGCCCTCGGGGCGCGCCAGACCGTGCTGCGCGGCGCCGGGGCGGAGGGGCTGCGGGTGGCCGAGCGGCAGGGCGACGCCGACGACGCCCTCGTACGGCTCGCCGAGCACTGCTCCCGGCGCCGCATGCTGATCCTGCTCGACAACTGCGAGCACGTCGTGTCCGCCGCCGCGACGCTCGCCGAGCGGCTGCTGGAGGAGTGCCCCGGGCTCACCGTGCTCGCCACCAGCCGCGAACCCCTCGGTGTCCCGGGGGAGACCGTGCGGCCCGTCGACCCGCTGCCCGACCCGATGGCGCTGCGGCTGCTCGCCGAGCGCGGGGCCGCCGCCCGGCCGGGGTTCGACGTGGCCGACGACCCCGAGGCGTGCGCCGAGATCTGCCGGCGCCTCGACGGACTGCCGCTCGCCATCGAACTCGCCGCCGCCCGCCTGCGGATGCTCACCCCGCGCCGGATCGCCGACCGGCTCGACGACCGCTTCCGTCTGCTCACCAGCGGCAGCCGTACCGTCCCGCCGCGCCGGCAGACGCTGCGCGCGGTCGTCGACTGGTCCTGGGACCTGCTCGACGCGCCGGAACGAGCCGTACTGCGACGGCTGTCGGTGTTCTCCGGCGGCTGCGACCTGGACGCCGCCGAGGCCGTCTGCGGGGGGCCGGACGCGCCCGACACCCTGCACGTGCTCGGTTCCCTCGTCGACAAGTCGCTCGTCGTCGCCACTCCCACGGAGAGCGGCGACATGCGCTACCGGCTCCTGGAGACCGTCGCCGAGTACGCCGCCGAACGCCTCGACGAGGCCGGCGACCGCGCCGGCACCGAGCGCCGCCACCTCGTCCACTACCGGGAACTCGCCCGCACCACCGACCCCGAGCTCCGCGGCCCGCGCCAGCGCGCCGCCCTCGCCCGTTTCCAGCTGGAGTACGAGAACCTCCGCACCGCGCTGCGCCGCGCCGTCGCCGCCCGGGACGAGCACGAGGCCCTGTGCCTCGTCCTGTCCCTGGTCTGGTACTGGAGCATGCGTGACCTGCGCACCGACGCCCTCCACTGGGCCGACGCCGCCGCCGCGCTCGGCCCGGACCCGTTCGCCCCGCCCGTCGCCGTCGCCCCTCCCCTCACCGAACGCGGCACCGACTCCCCGCCGCCGATGAGCGACGAGCAGCTGATGGAGGCCCGCCGCGGGGTGCGCCTGGTGCAGCTCGCCAGCATGGACCACCACACGGAGACCTGGACCACCCCGGAGGGCCTGGAACGGGCCCGCCGGATCAGGAGCGCCTACCGCCCCGGGCTGCCGCAGACGTGCCGCATGCCCGGCACCCTGTGGTGGTACGCGGTGCTGCTCACCGGTGAGGCCCACCAGCTTCGCAGCCTCCTCGACGACACCGTCGAGGCGTGCCGGGTGTACGGCTACGAGTGGGAGCTGGCCTGCGTCCTCCAGATGAGGGCCAATGTGCTGGCCAACCGGAGCGACTGGGCCGGTGAGGCGAGCGGCGACGCCGACGAGAGCCTGAAGATCTTCACCCGGCTCGGCGATTCGTGGGGCGCGGCCGAGGCACTGTCGGCGCGCGGTGAGGCCCGCGAACGGCGGGGCGAGTACGCGGGCGCCGCCGAGGACTTCGCGGCGGCCATCGAGCACGCCGAACGGCTCGGTGCCCAGGCCCAGATGTCGCTGCTGCGCGTCCGGTACGCCGAGACCCTGAACGAGACGGGACACGGCGAGGAGGGCGAACGGATCCTGCGCGAGGTCCTGGCCAAGGGCCGTGCCTCCGGGCACGAGGCGGTTCCCGCGGCACGGCTGTTCCTGTCGCTGTGGCTCGGCCGCACCGGCCGCACCGACGAGGCCAGGAGGCAACTGGACGCGCTGGCGCAGGAGTTCCGGCCCGGTGCCCTGTCCCTCTTCCAGGGGTTCACGTTCGGTGTCCGCGCCTGGCTCGACACCTTGGACGGGCGCTACGCCGAGGCCCTCGACCGGGTGTCCCGGGCCCTGGTGCACGCCCAGGAGCCGCTGTCGACGATGGTCGCCCCGCACATGCCCTCCGTCCACCTGGTCACCGCCGCCCGGGCACTGGCCGGTCTCGGCGGCCCGAGGGCGCACACCGCCGCCGTGCTGCTGGGCGCCCATGCCGCTCTCCTGCCCGCCGGGTACGTACGGTCCCCGATGGAGCGGGAGAACCTCGCGGACGCCGTGGCGGCGACCCGCGCCGTCATCGGGGACGCCGCCTTCGACGCCGGGTACGCCGAGGGCGGCGGCCTCACCGTCGAGGAGGCCGCCGCCCTGCTGGCCGACGTGTGACGTTCAGGTCCTCTTGCGGAACCTGGTCACCGCGAGCGGCGCCGTGACGAGCGTGATGCCCGCCGCCCAGGCGAGCGTCATCCACACCGAGTGGGCGACCGGCCCGCCGTTGATCAGGTTCCGGGCGGCGTCGGCCAGGTTGGAGAGCGGGTTGTAGTCGGTGAACGTCCTCAGCCAGTCGGGCATCGTGGCCGGCGGGACGAAGATCGAGGAGCCGAACTGCAGCGGCAGCAGTACCAGCATGGCCACTCCCTGCACGGCCTGGGCCGTCTTCATGGCGAGACCGAGCAGGATGAAGACCCACATCAGCGAGGCGCCGAAGACCACCGACAGACCGACGGCCGCGAGCAGTTCCAGCACCGACGTCTTGATCTCCAGGCCCAGCAGGAAACCCATGCCGAGCAGGATCGTCGTGGCGACCAGCATCCGGCCGATCTCGACGACGATCTTCGCGACGAGGACGGACGACCGGGCGATGGGCATCGTCCGGAACCGGTCCATCACACCCTTCTTGGAGTCGTCGTTGACACCGGTCCCGACGGCCATGGCGATGTTGAGGCCCATCATCGCCATCAGGCCGGGCGTGACATGGTTGACGTACTCCTGCTGGTTGCCCTTGCCCGCGATCGCGCCGCCGAAGACGTACACGAACAGCAGGATGAAGACGATCGGCATCAGGACGGCGTCGAACATCGACTCGGGGTCCTGCTTGATCTGGAGGGCGTTGCGGCGCACCAGGGCGCCGATGTGCCGGGCGTTGGCCCGCAGTCCGATGCGCCCGTCGGCGGGCGCCGTCGTCACCGTGCTCACGCGGCGACCTCCTCGGGGATCGTGTCGGACACCGCGGACGACGTCCTTACGCCGGTGATGGCCAGGAACACCTCGTCCAGGCTGGGCAGTTGCGTACCGATGTGCGCGATGCCGAAGCCGCGCGCCCCCAGTAGGCCCACCACCGCGGTCAGTTGCTCGTCGCTGAGGATCGGAACGTACAGCCCGCCTTCGTCCGGGACGACCGTCGCCCCCGCGACGCCGGCCAGCCCGCTGTCCTCCAGGGCCCGTGCCATCGCGGGCAGTTGGGCGGGATCCACGGGCCGGACCTGGAGGGTGCGGCCGCCGACCTTCGCCTTGAGCTCGTCGACCGCGCCGCCGGCGATGACCCGCCCCCGGTCGATGACGGTGAGCTCGTGGGCCAGTTGTTCGGCCTCCTCCATGTACTGCGTGGTGAGCAGGACGGTCACGCCCTCGGCGACCATCCGCTGCACCTCGTCCCACACCTCGTTGCGGGTGCGGGGGTCCAGGCCCGTCGTGGGCTCGTCCAGGTAGAGGACGGACGGATGGCCGATCATGGAGGCGGCCAGGTCGATCCGGCGCCGCATGCCCCCGGAGTACGACAGCACGGGACGCGCCGCGGCGTCCGTCAGCGAGAACCGCTCCAGCATCTCGTCGGCGCGGCGGCGGGCGTCCTTGCGGGACAGGTCGAGCAGCCGCCCGATCATGTACAGGTTCTCCCAGCCGGACAGCTTCTCGTCGACCGACGCGTACTGCCCGGTGAGGCCGATGACGCGGCGCACTTGTCGCGACCGCCGGACGACGTCGTACCCGGCGACGGTGGCGGTCCCGGAGTCCGGGACGATCAGGGTGGACAGGCAGCGGACGAGCGTGGTCTTGCCGGCGCCGTTCGGGCCGAGCACACCGAGGACGGTGCCCTCCCGTACGTCGAGGTCCACCCCGTCCAGCGCCTTGGTGGCGCCGTAGTGCTTGACGAGGCCTCGTACCTCGACGGCGTTGGTGTCGGAACGTTTCATGCCCCCATGGCACCAGGGGCCACCGACACGTCACCGACACCGGTGACGAACCACCGACAGATCGCCTACAGCTCAGGAGGTGGACCCCGCGGGCACGGCGTAGTTGCCGAAGCCCACCCAGTCGACCAGGACGCACGGCTCGTCCCCGACGACCCAGGCGTCGTGGCCGGGCTCGACGGCGAAGAAGTCACCGGGGCCGACCTCGTCCTCCGTGCCGTCGTTCATGACGACCTTCAGCCGGCCGCTGACGACGTAGCAGGCGTGCGACGCCTCGCAACTGTCGGTACCGGCGATGGGCTTGACGTGCTTCGTCCACTGCCATCCCGGCTCGAAGACGGCCCGGCCCACCGGGCCCTTGTCCGTGTTCACCAGGTCGAGCTTGCCCTTGCCGTCCTCGAACGGCCGGGTCTCGTCAGCGGAGTCGAAGTTCTTGCGCACGATTCCGGGCATGTCTACCGCCTCCCGGGCGGGTGCGAGCGTGAGACCCCCGAGTCCACTTCCAGTATCCAGGCTAAGCCCGGCCCGCGCCGCCCCGGACGCCGACGGCCCGCCGATGGGGGAAGTCGGCGGGCCGTCGTCTGTACCGGGAGTGGCTAGTGGAAGGTGTGCTCCTCCTGCGGGAACGTTCCGCCGACCACGTCGTCGGCGAACGCCCGTGCCGCGTCACCGAGCGTCTGCCGGAGGTTGGCGTACTGCTTGGTGAAGCGCGGCACCTTGCCGCCGGTCAGGCCCGCCATGTCGGTCCACACCAGGACCTGCGCGTCCGTGTCGGGCCCCGCGCCGATGCCGATGGTCGGGATGTGCAGGGACCGGGTGACCTCGGCGGCCAGCTCCGCCGGGACGAGCTCCAGGACCACCGCGAAGGCGCCCGCGTCCTGCGCGGCCTTGGCGTCGCGCAGCAGCCGGTGGGCTGCCTCGTCGCCGCGGCCCTGCACCCGGTAGCCCATGGTGTTCACGGACTGCGGGGTCAGGCCGAGGTGCGACATCACGGGGATACCGGCCTGGACCAGCATCTCGGTCTGCGGCAGCGACCTCTCACCGCCCTCCAGCTTGATCGCCCCGACCCCGGCCTCCTTCACCAGCCGGGTGGCGGACCGGAGGGCCTGCACGGGGCCCTCCTGGTACGAGCCGAAGGGCAGGTCGCCCACGACGAGGGCGCGCCTGGTGCCCCGCACCACGGCGGCGGACAGGATGGCGACCTCGTCGAGCGTGACGGGAACGGTGGACTCGTAACCGAGGTGGCAGTTGCCCATCGAGTCGCCGACGAGCATCACCGGGATACCGGCCTCGTCGAACACCGACGCGGTCATCGCGTCGTAGGCGGTCAGCATGGGCCACTTCTCGCCACGCTCCTTGGCGGCGGCGATGTCGTGCACGGTGATGCGGCGAGTGCCCTTGCCGCCGTACAGCGCCTTGCTGCTGTCGGCGGGCTGCTTCGAGGCAGCCTGAAGCGTCATGTGAACGGCTCCTTCGTCATCTCGAGGCGCCCTTACGGCGTCCCCGGACCACGTCCATGGTGGCACTTCGTGCCGCGTGGGGGGAAGTGGGTCCGCGGCCAACTCTCCGGACACCCGCACCGGCCCCGTTTTGTGCGCGTTCTGTCACAGCCTCCGTTTCTGTCCCGGCCCCCCGGAACCCGCCGCGCCGCCTCTTCGTCCTCGTGGCAGTACGGCCGTCCCCCGATCCCCTAGGGTCGGGTCCGGGGCGGGTGTACGACAGCGCACGACAAGCAAGGCAGTGAGGACGACGGCATGGCGCGGGTGGACGTGACGGACACGGGGAACGGCAGCGCGCAGGAGCAGCGGCGCACCGGATCCCGCTTCCGGTCTGTGCTCGACCGCTGGCGCGACGATCCCGGCATCTGGCGCCGGGGCACCCTGCTCGCCGGCTGTGCCGTGCTGCTCGCACTGCTGATGATCTTCCACGCCCAGATCCCCAACAAGATCGGCAACCTGGGCAGCCTGACAGAGACGTTCCTGCCGTGGCTCGGCGTCTTCGTCCCGGTCCTGCTGGTGGCCGCCCTGCTGCGCCGGTCGGCCACGGCGCTGATCGCCGCCCTGCTCCCGGGTGTGATCTGGCTCAACTTCTTCGGCGGGCTCGTCACCGACAAGTCCGGCACCGGCGGCGACCTGATGGTCGTCACGCACAACGTCAACGCCGACAACCCCGACGCCGAGGGCACCGCCCGCCAGATCGCCGGCTCCGGGGCGGACGTGGTGGCCCTGGAGGAGCTCAAGCCCGGCATGGTCCCGGTGTACGAGCGGGCGCTCGCCGACACCTACCCGTACCACTCCGTCCAGGGCACGGTCGGCCTGTGGAGCAAGCACCCGATGAGCGACAGCCGCCCCGTGGACATCCGCCTGGGCTGGACGCGGGCGATGCGCGCCACCGTGGCCACGCCCCAGGGGCAGGTCGCCGTCTACGTCGCCCACCTGCCGTCCGTGCGGGTCAAGCTGAACGCCGGGTTCACCGCCAACCAGCGCGACGACAGCGCCGACGCGCTGGGCGAGGCCATCGTCCGCGAGGACCTGGACAAGGTGATCCTGCTCGGCGACCTGAACGGCACGATGAACGACCGGTCGCTCAACGCCGTCACGTCCCAGATGCGCTCCACCCAGGGCGCGGCCGGCGACGGCATGGGCTTCAGCTGGCCGGCCGCGTTCCCGATGGCGCGGATCGACCAGATCATGGTGAAGGGCGTCGAGCCGGTCGCCTCGTGGACGCTGCCGGAGACGGACAGCGACCACCTGCCGATCGCGGCGCGCGTCACCCTCTGACCCGGCAGCCCCGGCCCCGGCCGTCGCCGTGACGGCCGGGGCCGGGGCGGCCCGGCCGGTCAGCCCGTCGTCGACTCGCGCCAGCGGTTCGTGATCGGCAGCCGTCGGTCCTTGCCGAAACCCTTGGCCGAGATCTTGGTGCCCGGCGGGTACTGGCGCCGCTTGTACTCCGCCGTGTCCACCAGCCGCAGCGTCCTGGTCACCAGCTCGTCGTCGTACCCGGCGGCGACGATCGCATCCTTGCCCTGGTCCCGGTCGACGTACAGCTCCAGGATCCTGTCCAGGACGTCGTAGTCCGGCAGCGAGTCGGTGTCGACCTGACCGGGGCGCAGTTCGGCGCTCGGCGGCTTGGAGATGGAGTTCTCCGGGATCGGCGGCGTCTGGCCGCGCTCCTCCGCCGCCCGGTTGCGCCACCGCGCGAGCCGGAACACCCACGTCTTGTACACGTCCTTGATCGGCCCGTACGCGCCGACCGAGTCGCCGTACAGCGTCGAATAACCGACCGCCAGCTCGGACTTGTTGCCCGGCGCCAGAACGATGTGTCCCTCCTGGTTGGAGATCGCCATCAGCATCGTGCCGCGCAGCCGCGACTGGAGGTTCTCCTCCGCCAGACCCGTCAGGCCCAGCGAGCCCATGTAGGCGTCGAACATCGGCTCGATGGGCACCGTGCGGAAGTTCAGCCCCGTGCGGCGGGCCAGCTCCGCCGCGTCTCCCTTGGAGTGGTCGGAGCTGTACTTGGACGGCATCGACACGCCGTACACGTTCCGCGCGCCCAGCGCGTCGCAGGCGATGGCGGCGACCAGCGCCGAGTCGATGCCGCCGGACAGGCCGACCAGCACGGACCGGAAGCCGTTCTTCGCGGCGTACGCCCGGAGGCCCACCACCAGCGCGGTGTAGACCTCCTCGTCGTCCTCCAGCCGCTCCGCGTACCCACCGGTCAGCTCCGGCTCGTACGCGGGCAGCGGCTCCTCCGACAGGACCACCCGCTCGATGGTCAGGCCGTCGTCGACGACGCCGGTGGGCGCGTCGGCGGACGTGGCCGGCAGGTCGAGGTCCAGGATCACGCTGCCCTCGGCGAACTGCGGGGCCCGGGCCACGACCTCGCCGTCCTTGTCCACGACGATCGAGTCACCGTCGAAGACCAGCTCGTCCTGGCCGCCGATCATCGCCAGGTACGCCAGGGTGCAGCCGGCCTCCTGGGCCCGCTTGCGCACCAGCTCCAGACGTACGTCGTCCTTGTTCCGCTCGTACGGCGAGGCGTTGATGGACACCAGCAGCCCCGCCTGCGCGCTGCGGGCGGCCGGGACCCGGCCTCCGTCCTGCCACAGGTCCTCGCAGATGGCGAGCGCCACGTCGACACCCCGGACCCGGACGACGGGCATGGTGTCGCCCGGCACGAAATACCGGAACTCGTCGAACACCCCGTAGTTCGGCAGGTGGTGCTTGGCGAACGACAGCACCACGTCACCGCCGTACAGCACGGCGGCGGCGTTCCGCGGCGCACCGGCGGGCTGGCCGTACCGGGGCTGCGCCCTCTCGGAGCGGTCCAGGTAGCCCACGACGACCGGGAGCTCTCCGAAGCCCTCGTCCGCGAGGCGCGCGGCGAGCGCCCGCAGCGCGCTGCGGGACGCCTCGACGAAGGACGACCGGAGGGCCAGGTCCTCGACGGGGTAGCCGGTGAGCACCATCTCGGGGAACGCGACCAGGTGCGCTCCCTGCTCGGCGGAGTGCCGGGTCCAGTGCACGATCGCCTCGGCGTTCGCGGCGAGATCACCGACGGTCGAGTCGATCTGATTCAGGGCGAGGCGTAGTTGAGGCACGCGGCCAGTGTAATCGTCAGAGCGACGCGATGTCCTGGAGGCAGGGGTGTGGCCCCTCCCACGCGGCGACGGACGCTCCCGGCGGGACCAGCCGCCGAGCGGGTCGCCCGGCTCCCCACCGGTCCAGGGCCCCTCCGGCGGGACCACCCCGGCCGCGGACGGCCGGGGCGGGAGCGGCTCGGCCGTGGCCAGGGTGCACGTGGCAGGGTGGCGGCCATGGCCGGGGTTCACGTGGCAGGGTGGCGGCCGTGGCTAGGGTGCACGTGGCAGGGTGGGGCGCAGGCGCGATGCCGGTGGCACCAGTGGCGAGGGGGACGAGACGGTGAGCTTCGTACGGGTCGGGGGAGTACCCCACCATGTGGTCGTCGAGGGCAGCGGCCCGGTCTGCGTGCTGAGCGCCGGGCTCGCCATGAGCTGGTTCGACTGGGACCCGGTCGTCCCGCTGCTGGCCCCGCACCGCACCGTCGTCCGCTTCGACCGCCCCGGCCACGGGCTGAGCGGCCCGGCCGCCGCGGCGCCTTCCGCGGCGGGCGAGGCGCACCGCATCGCGGGCGTCCTCGACGCGCTGGCCCTGCCCGGCCCCGTGACGGTCGTCGGGCACTCCATCGCCGGGTTCCACGCGGAGGCGTTCGCCCGGCTGCACCCCGACCGCGCCTCGGGCGTCGTCCTCGTCGACGCGTCCGTCGAGGAGCACCCGCGCGTGCCTGCCGCCCCCGCCGTCCGCACCGCCCTCGCGCGCGCCGTCGCCGCCGCGCTCTCCGCCACCGGGGCGCCCGCCGCCCTCGGCCCGCTCACCCGCCGTGCCGTGGTCCGCCTCTCCCGCTCGGGCCTCGCCCCGGACCCGGCCCCCGCCGCGCTGGTACGCCGCTGCTACACGACCTCCCGCGTCCTGAGGGGTGCCCTCCTGGAGAACACCCACTACCGGGCCGTCGCCGCCGAGGTCCTCACCCTGCGCGAGCGCCGGCCCCTTCCGCCGGGTGTGCCCGTCACCGTGCTGGCGGCGCCCGCCTCACGGCGCTGGACCAGCCGCCAGCACGCCCTCGCGGACCTGCTCGGCGCCCGCTTCGCGACCGTGCCGGGATCCGGCCACCTGATGATGCTGGACGAACCCCAGGCCGTGGCCGACGCCGTACTGGCCCAAGCCCCGGCGCCGACAGCGACACCGGCGACCGCCCCGGCCCCGACGCGGCCGGGGCCGCACGCACAGCAGGCGTGACGCACGGGTCGCGTCACGCCTGCCGGTGACCGCGCCCCCGCGCAGCGGACGGGGGCGGGCGGTCAGCGCTGCTCGTAGACCTTCTCCGCCCACCCGGCGACCTGCGCGTCCGACAGGTGACGGGCGAGGTCGGCCTCGCTGATCATGCCGACCAGGCGCTTGTTCTCGATCACCGGGAGCCGGCGGATCCGGTGGCCCTTCATCTCCCGGAGGACCTCCTCCACGTCCGCGTTCGCGTCGATCCAGCGCGGCGTGCCCTTCGCCATGTCGCCCGCCGTGACCCGCGCCGGGTCGTGGCCCTGGGCCACACAGCCGACGACGATGTCGCGGTCGGTGAGGATGCCGCAGAGCCGCTCGTTCTCGTCGGCGATGGGCAGGGCGCCCACGTCGAGCTCGCGCATCAGCTGCGCGGCACGGTCGAGGGTCTCGTGTGCGGGGAGCCACTCGGCTCCGGGGTGCATGATGTCCTTGGCGGTGGTCATGGGGTTCGTTTCCTCCGAAACGCCGAACGGCGCCGTACGTCGGTCCCCGAGCGCCTCCATTCTCGCCGCGCCCCCACCACCTCGCGACCGCTGCACCGCCGTACGGCCGCCCCGGTACACCCGGGACGGCCGCACGTGGTCCGGACCGCGAACGCTACGGCTTCGCGCCGCGCTCCTTCAGCAGGTCCTCCATCAGCAGGATCTCCGACTCCTGGGCGTCGACCATCCCCTGCGCCAGATCCCGCTCCACACCGGGCCGGCACGCGTCGACGCACCCCTGCGCCATGTGCACCCCGCCCTTGTGGTGATCGGTCATCAGCCGCAGGTACAGGATCTCCGCCTGCCTGCCGCTCGCCGCCCGCAACTGGTCCAGCCGGGCCGCCGTGGCCATACCCGGCATCAGCTCGCCGGAGTGCGAGGAGCCGTGCGACGGCATGCCCATCCAGGACATCGGTTCACTGCCCGGCGCGACCTTCGGCAGGCCCCACATGTCCAGCCAGCCCAGCATCATGCCGCGCTGGTTGGCCTGCGTGTTGGCGATGTCGTACGCCAGGCGGCGCACCTCCTCGTCCTTCGTGCGGTCCCGCACGATGAACGACATCTCCACCGCCTGCTGGTGGTGCACCGACATGTCCCGCGCGAACCCGGCGTCCGCCGAATCCGCCGCCGGCGCGGCGGTGGCACGGGGCTCCGCCTCCGGCCCCGCCGACGCGACCGTCGCCGCCCCGGCGAAGAGCAGCGCGAGGACGACCGCCGTGACCGCCGCCCACTGCGTGCGCGTCACCCGCCTCCGGGTCACTGCGGGTCCAGCCCGTTGGTGCACGCCGCGCCCGGCTCGGGCGTCTGCGGGCCCTGCACGTACTTGGTGAAGAAGGCGTCCACCCGCGGGTCGTCGGCGCCGTCGACCGTGACCTGCTTGCCCCACGCGCTCAGCATGATCGGGCCGGCCTGGTCCTTGACCGGGCTCATGAAGGAGTACGAGGTCTTGCCGACCTTCTCCTCCAGCTTCTTCACCTCCGCCGCGGGCGCCTTGTCGTTGTACGTCACCCACACCGCGCCGTGCTCCAGCGAGTGCACCGCGTTCCTCTCGGGGACCGGCTTCTTGTAGACGTCCCGGTCGCAGTTCAGCCACACCTGGTCGTGGTCGCCGCCGACCGGGGGCTTCATCGGGTACGTCACGGGCTTGGTGACGTGGTTGCGGCCCAGCTTCTTGGCGTCCCAGGACTTCTCGTCCTCGATGGGCGCCTTCGCCGCCGCCTCGCGCTGCTCCTGCTCCTTGTTCTCCTTGTTCAGCACGTATCCGCCGAAGCCCACGAGACCGGCGACCACGAGCGCGCTGACGGAGATGGTGATGATGCGGTTGCGGCGTTCGCGGGCCTGCTCCGCCCGGCGCATCTGCTCTATTCGGGCGCGGCGGTCGGCGGTCGAGGATCGGTTGGCAGCCATGGTGGGGGTTTCCTTCTGGGGAGTTAAGAGGTGGTCACTGCGTCCGGGACTGCGGCGGGCCGCCTAGGTCCGCAGAACCTGGAGGACGTGGAGATCCGGAGCGCGCGGCCGCGCCTCGGAGGCGGTGGGCCGGCCGGCCGGCGCGTGCAGCCCGGCACGCACCAGGTCGTCCGCCCGGGGCGGCGGGTCGAGGGGCGGGGCGGTGAGGACGGCGGGGGTGAGGTACGGGAAGAGCCCGCAGTCGCCCCGGTCGTACGGACACGAGTACTCGGTGACCGTGTGCGTGGCGAGCACCCGCTCGTGCCCGTCCCGGCCCTCGGCACCACCGTGCGGGGCCAGGCAGACGAAGAGCACGGCGACGAGCGTCGCCACGGCGCCGACCAGCGCCATGGGACGCGCGATGCGTATGAGCCCGTGGCCCCCCATGGGCGCTGATGTTAATGGGCGGACCACCCGCTCAGCCATGGCCGTCCGGTGCGCAGGGCGCCGGGCGGGCGGATCGCCCGGTCAGCCGTGCCCGCCGTCCGGGGTGGTGAGGGGGCCCGGTCGGCCCCGTTCCCCGTCCGGTGTGCTGATCGCCAGCAGTGCCACGTCGTCGGCGACCTCGCCCGCGTACGCCGACAGATCGCGCCACACCGCCCGCACCAGCTCCACCGGCGAGGCGGGCCGCGTCCACGTCCTGAGCCGCGCCGCGAGCGGGTAGAACGCGCCCGTCGCGTCCCGCGCCTCGGTCACCCCGTCGGTGTGCGCGAGGAGCATGTCCGCCGGCCCCATCGGCACCGTCACCGCCTCCGGCGCCTTGAACTCCAGCAGCCCCAGCCCCAGCGGCGCGCCCGGTGTCAGCTCCACCTCCCGCGCCCCGTCCCCGTCCACCAGCAGCGGCGCCGGATGACCGCAGCTGAGGACCCGCACCACCGTGCCGCCCGGCGGGAACTCCATCAGCACGGCGGTCGCGAACACCTCCGTCTCCCCCCGCCCCGCCGAATCCACCACCAGCCGCCGGTCCAGCCGCCCCGCGATCCCCGCCAGCCCGGGCTCGTCGAGCACCGCCTCCCGGAACGTGCCCAGCAACGCCGACACCGTCCCCACCGCCGCCAGACCGTGCCCCTTCACATCGGCGACGATCGCCCGCACCCCGAACGGCCCGTCCTGTACGTCGTACAGATCGCCGCCCACCAGCGTCCCCCGCTCCGCCGCCCGGTACAGCGCCCCGCACCGCACCGGCCCCACCCGCTCCGGCATCGGCGGCAGCACGGCGAGCTGGGCCGCCTCCGCGACCGTCCGCACCGACACCAGCTGCGCGTCCCGCCGGACCCGTACCCCCGCCAGCACGACGCTGACCACCCCGATCAGCCCGAACGCCAGCAGGTCGCCGTAGGTGACGTCGTCGGCACGGATGGAGGGCATCAGCAGCAGCCCGAACATGGTGCCCGCCACCAGGGCGGTGCCCAGCATCCCGTACAGGAGCGTCGTCAGGGGCGGGACCACGGCGAAGGCGAAACCGAGCTGCACGCTCCGGGGCGTGGTGAGCTGGACGACGACCAGCAGCACCATGGTCAGCCACGGCAGCAGGCGCAGCCGGATCGCCGGCTTGCCGGCGCCGGGCAGCCGCTCAGTGCCACGGTCCATGGGACCAGTCTGCGAGGCCTCCGTTACCTACGCCACAGAGCTCCATGCACTATGGGTTCGCAACGTGCACGAAACCGTGTGGTGGCATGCTGGCCTGATCAGCGAGGATGGGTGTGGAAATGGACAAGCAGCAGGAATTCGTACTCCGTACGCTCGAGGAGCGCGACATCCGCTTCGTGCGCCTGTGGTTCACGGACGTGCTCGGCTTCCTGAAGTCCGTCGCCGTGGCCCCCGCCGAGCTCGAGCAGGCCTTCGACGAGGGCATCGGCTTCGACGGCTCGGCGATCGAAGGCTTCGCCCGGGTGTACGAGTCGGACATGATCGCCAAGCCCGATCCGGGCACCTTCCAGATCCTGCCGTGGCGTGCGGAGGCCCCGGGGACGGCCCGGATGTTCTGCGACATCCTGATGCCCGACGGCTCGCCGTCCTTCGCCGACCCCCGCTACGTCCTCAAGCGCATCCTGGCCAAGACCTCCGATCTGGGGTTCACCTTCTACACCCACCCCGAGATCGAGTTCTTCCTGCTGAAGGACAAGCCGCTGGACGGCTCCCGCCCCACCCCGGCGGACAACTCCGGCTACTTCGACCACACCCCGCAGAACGTGGGCATGGACTTCCGCCGCCAGGCGATCACCATGCTCGAATCGATGGGCATCTCCGTCGAGTTCAGCCACCACGAGGGCGCGCCGGGCCAGCAGGAGATCGACCTCCGCTACGCCGACGCCCTGTCGACCGCCGACAACATCATGACGTTCCGGCTGGTCATGAAGCAGGTCGCGCTGGAGCAGGGCGTGCAGGCCACCTTCATGCCGAAGCCCTTCTCCGAATACCCCGGCTCGGGCATGCACACCCACCTCTCCCTCTTCGAGGGCGACCGCAACGCCTTCTACGAGTCGGGCGCCGAGTACCAGCTCTCCAAGGTGGGCCGCTCCTTCATCGCGGGCCTCCTGAAGCACGCGGCGGAGATCTCGGCCGTCACCAACCAGTGGGTCAACTCCTACAAGCGCATCTGGGGCGGCTCCACCCGCACCGCCGGCTCGGGCGGTGAGGCCCCCTCCTACATCTGCTGGGGCCACAACAACCGCTCCGCCCTGATCCGCGTCCCCATGTACAAGCCCGGCAAGACCGGCTCGGCCCGCGTCGAGGTCCGCTCCATCGACTCGGGCGCCAACCCCTACCTCACGTACGCCGTCCTGCTGGCCGCCGGCCTGAAGGGCATCGAGGAGGGCTACGAACTCCCCGCCGGCGCCGACGACGACGTCTGGGCCCTCTCCGACGCCGAACGCCGCGCCATGGGCATCGAACCCCTGCCCCAGAACCTGGGCGAAGCCATCTCCCTGATGGAGCGCAGCGAACTGGTCGCCGAGACGCTCGGCGAGCACGTCTTCGACTTCTTCCTCCGCAACAAGAAGCAGGAGTGGGAGGAGTACCGCTCCGAGGTCACCGCCTTCGAGCTGCGGAAGAACCTGCCGGTGCTGTAACCCCAGGTCAGCCCTGGTCCCACCGCTGCACGGCACTCCGGGCCGACGGTCACCAACCGCCGGCCCGGAGCCGTCTCAGCCTCCCTGGGCCGTCTGTGGGCCGTCGGGCGTGGGGGAGGCGGCCTCGTACCTGGTGTCCACGGCTTTCCGCCCACCTCACGCTTCAGCCGGCGGCTAGCCCAGCCCACTTGTCCAAGGCGTGCAGCTTCGCGAAGACAATGACAGAGGAAAGCCCTGCCCCAGGGCGCAGGTCGATTTTCAGAATCCGTTCATCAGACGTGTGGGGCTCATCGCCTTCGTATGGCTCCACGGCTGTGATGAGACGACGTGGGATGACGTGTACGTCGCCAGAGTCCAGCTTGAAACGAGAGGGCTGGCAGGCTCGAACCATGCGGTCCCGGGGCCGGCCACGTGCTTCCGTACGACCATGGTTACGAGTGCTTCCCCGCGAGCGGAGATCCGGTCGGGGGAGGGACGCGTAGTCGGGTCGAAGTGTTCTGCTGGGCCATCCCAGGTGATGGTCCGGTACACCGTCGGTTGGTACGGAACGTGCCCTCCGCTGCGGCGAGCCGTCCCTATGCCGATTGCTATGGCCGCAGCCAGGATGATGAAGCCACCGAGACTTAGAAGTGATCTTAATTGGTGAGGCGCTTGCGGAGGAACGGTGTTGCTCCGAGTACCAGCAGTGCGAAGGCGGTCAGCCGTTGGAGGCCGGGTAGGGCGAGGAGGTTGCTGTGCTGGATGTCGTAGACCGCGTACCAGTTGGCGGCGGTGTCGGTCGTCATGATGGCGCAGGTCAGGTCGATTCCGTGGCGTTTCCCGTTGAGTAGGAGTGCGGCGGCGAGTGGGTCGAGGATGGCCAGCGAGGACCAGTAGAGGTTGAGCCAGTCCGGTGCCCAGCCGTACGGGTGCAGGCCGTGATGGAGCAGGTCGGTGATGTGCGCGACGGCCCCGACGAAGAACAGGACACCTGCGATGACGCAGGCCAGTATGACGACGGTGCGCGGGGTGCAGTGCATCCATCCGATCACGGCATGGATCATCTCAGTCCTAGATGGGGCCGTGTCAGGGTGCTAGCCGTCGATAGCAGATCAGGGCGGCGGCGATGCCGGCGAAGGCCAGGAAGTGTTCGGCTTTGCGCTCGTAGCGGCGGTGCAGACGGCGGCACCCAGCCAGCCACGCCACCGTCCGCTCCACGGTCCAACGGTGACGACCCAGCCAGTGATCAAGTGGACCTTTGATCCTTTCTTGCACCGGTCCACAGGATTCGGGCCCGTCAGCTCCCCCCTTTCATCGCCCGCATGTTCACCGAGTCGATCGCGCACCGCGACCAGTCCAGTTCGCCGCGCGCGCCGAGCTCGTCCAGGAGCAGCCGGTGGAGCTTGCCCCAGACCCGTGCCCGGCTCCACTCCGTGAACCGGCGGTGCGCGGTCGGCCCGGACAGGCCAAAGACCGGCGGAAGTTGCTGCCAGGTGCAGCCCGTTGTGGCCACGAAAACGATCGCGGCCAGCACCTCCCGATCCCCGTGCCGCCGACGGCCACCGCCCTGCGGCCGTACCGGCGCCGCAGGAACCACCCGCTGGAAAAACTCCCATAACCCGTCGGGCACCAGACGCTCCACCATGGTCATCACGGCGGACAGGCTAGCGATCACACCAATTGAGATCACTTCTTAGAAGTGACACAGGGACCCCTCCACCTTGCGGTACACCGTGACCCGAGTATGGCGGTTCCCAAGCCGCGGGAGGTTCGTTTTTCTCTTCCCGCCTCCGCGGTGCAGAAGTCCGGATTGCTCCGCATGGTCGCGGCATAGAGAGCGCATGGGTCAAACGGGACCTGCCAGTCCTTGGCGCGCTCGTTCGCCAGCTCGACGACGCCGCTGGCGCGTCCTTCCCCGAGCTGTAAGACACCACAGACGAAACCGGTTTCGACGTCGCCGAGATTGCTGAGTCAGCACTTGCCCTGGAAAGCGCCGGGTTTATCACTCTTTCGCGGACTGCGGGTTCCGCAGGGTTGTGGTGCGTGAAGGCGGTGTCCAAGGAAGCACGGCAGGCTGTCGGGCGGTGGCCGACGGCGGAGCACTTGCTCGATGTATTGCTTCAGCGCCTTGGAGAAGCCGCACGATGAAGAGACTGACCCAGAGCGACGGTCGCGACTCTGCGAAGTAGCCAGCGCGGCAGGTGGGACGGCACGAAACGTGCTCGTCGATGTCTTGAGCAGTGTGATCGCGAAGAGCAGGGGCGCCTGAGAGGCTCCAGCAGCCTGCGTCGATCAACATTATCTAGTGGTGTCATGAACACTGATTTCTCTGACATCAGTGTCCGCAACAAGGTCGAACAGCGGTGGTCTACATCGAACGTGAGAGTCCAGCCAGTCGAGGGCATGGAGCGGGTCGACTGACGTCGATGGCGTAGCGCGACTGACCTGATAAGGATGAGGCCAGACTGCCATACCTCTGCCCTTGGTTCGGATTCATCACCCTATCCGGGCGCGGGCGTCTCATGCATGCGCGTCTATGGAGGGGGGGACAGCTCTGAAGCGATCTCACGGTGCGTCTCGCGGATCTCTTCATGGAAACTTCTTACCGCGGCACCTCCACGCCGGGGATCCAGTATCCTCGCGAACCTTACGACCTGGTAGCGGATCCTCCGCGAGCCGTCGAGCCAGTAGTGCCGCAGGGCATCGCCTGTCAGGGAAACTGCCTCCTCGTATTCACCCTTGAGTGCAAGGGCTTGCGCCAGCCGGATCCGCCAGTACGTGTCATTACGCGGGAAGTCAGCGCGCACTACACCTGTTGACTCACGGAGAAAGCGCTCCGCTTTGGCGTAATTGCCAAGGTCGAGGTAGGCACTGCCCAGTTGCCGGTTCATTTCGCCTTCGGACAGAAAGCCCAACCACCAGTGCTCCTCCCCGTTCTTCCCGGCCGCTTCATAATTGGCTCTGGCCTCCCGCTCGTGCGCAAGCACTGCGCTCCTATCGCCAAGAAGAGCTTGCGCCTGCATCACACGGATTGCGAAGAGAGCGCGCACTTTGGGGTGGGACAGTTCGTCCGCTGCTTCCCGGTGGGCGGAAGCGACTGCCTCTAGAGCACCTTGCGGATTCCGCAAGTAGAGCTCTTGATGAGACAATAAGTTCGCTAGGTCTGCGACGAGCAGTGAATCGCCTGACATCAACGCGTATGCCCGTGCCTCTCCGAACAAAACGCGCGCCAAGTTCGGGTCGCCAGCATCGAAGGCACTCCACCCGGTGATCCTTCCGATCCATCCAATTGTCGAGAGCAGCGTCCTACCCTGGCGAGTCCCCGATTGTTCAGAAAGGCGTGATAACTGCTGAAACATCTTCAGCTGCGTAGTCGCTAGGTCTAGAACTGCTGCTCCACCTACACGTTGTTCCAAGGCGCTCAACTGGGCTGGTACACGCTTCAGGTCTGCTCCAGCGTCCCAAAGGGTTGGCGTGGGCTCCTGAGAAGGGCCGCCCATGAGCGGCACAACGCCGCTAACCATGCCTGTTGTGAACCCCCGCCTGTTCAGCACATCCCCACCTCCGACTGGCTCGGCTTGAAAAGCCCTCGAATTCTTCGGCGCAAACCCCAACTCGATCGGGCTCATGCCCAGCAATATCGAGAGGATCCTGCGGTAGACTGGGCGCGGCCATACGATTTCACCGTCCTCCCATGCTGCTACATGGCGCTTGGTGCACCCCACATTCTCTCCTAATTCTTCTGCCACTCGCCGGATCGCAGCGGCGAACTCCTCCCTGCTCTCGTTCCGCAGCTCACGCTGTTGACGTAGACGGTGGTTTGGGACGCGCTCAGGCATAAGCCGGCCCCTTACTGTGGCACGCCGGTGCGGGGTGGCTGGTCCACCCTGCATCGATACTGCATCAGATCAGCATCGCTGGCGAGAGCACCTCTGCTTCACCCGCAAGGGCATCGCTTCGCCATTGGCAGCACAACCAGACTGGGCTGCACAGCCAAGCGAGGCCGGGAGGAACTTATGAGCGAGACAGGCAACTCCGCAACCCCACTCTCAACAAGGGCATCACTTCTTCAGGCTGGGGCGCGACAGTCTCTCGCAGTACTCGCAACGACGCTTGCCACGTTCGTCGGCAGGGTAATTGGGGACTTCATTTACCACCTGATGTGCGGGTGAGGCCTGCGCGACTCCGGCATGTCGGAGTGGCGGCATGCAAACTGTGGGAGGGGCGGGGCGAGGTGGGCTTAAGTAAGGCGCACTTCCGCCCTGAAAAAGCACATCACACACCTCTTGTCGTCTCAATGTCCCTGTTGCCAGCCAGACGATGGGCAGGACGGCACCCGGGGTGGCCCCATGGATCGAACGCCAAAACCAGGGCTCAGACGACGTAGCCACCGGACAGTGACGGCAACGACGGCGGACGGCAACGGCACCAAGCAGCCCGGCAGTCTCGTCCACCGGATCTACCAAGTGCAGCGCCGTGACCTGCTGCCTTACGCAGGAGTCAACGAACCTCCGGAGTCGACGGCGTTGAGGCGGCTCCCCCGACAGCTGTTCTGGGTGAGCGGTGCCCCGGGATGCCTCTACTGTGCGAGCACGGCCCTTAGCCCGGCCCGTCAACAACCACCGCACCAGCGCAGGTCATTCGACGGTCAACTGGGCAGGCCCTAGGTCACCCAGGCGGCTCGTAACTTCCTCCACAACAAGAAGCAGAGATGGAGTAGTACCGCTCAGGGGTCACCGCCTTCGAGCTCCGCAAGAACCTGCCGGTCCTGTAGGCCCAGGTCCTACCGGGCTTCCCCGCTGTACGGGCACTCCAGGCCGACGGTCACCGACCACCGGCCCGGAGTAGGCGAGCGGTTGTCCGAGGCGGGGAGGACTGTCCGTGTGCGGTTCCTGACACCGCCGGCCCAGGCTCACAGCCGTAGGACGGCGGCGTCCTTCACACGTCACACGGCCAACGGGACGTGTTCGCCTTCCTCGCGGTAGCTGTAGTGGGCCCAGATTTGGTTCATCTCGTGCTGGTAGTACAGCGAGTGCAGGCTGAAGACGAACACCAGGATGAGGCCGATCCAGGGGTTGCAGGTCGGCTGCATCCCGGCCGCCCGCTGCATGCGGGCGATGCGATCACCCGTGTTGAACACGGAGATGAACGGCGGCACGATCAGGATCCAGCCCAGGGCGATGGCCACCACCGCCATGCCCGGCTGCACCTCGATACGGTGGTCGAACTCACGTGCCTCGCGGTTCACCTTGTAGTACCAGACCAGGTGATAGATCCCGAGGGTGATCAGTGGCCAGATGAGCCACACGAGGAAGATGTTGCGGGTCTTGCCGACGCGGCCGCTCATGAGCACCTCCGCTGTGGTCCCTACTCGTCCAGTGCAGCACGACGGGCTCCATGGCGCGCGTCAGGACAGCGGGGGCGGACCGAGCACCGCGGACCGTCGGCCCCGGCGGTGCCTCACCCGTCCCGGGCCGGTCGGGGCGGGTGCTCGATGACCTGCTCCGGATCACGCAGCCACACCCGCTGACCGTTTGCGGTCACGGTCGGCCTGAAGTCCCACGGTTCGGGCGACCCCAGGGCGTCGTACTCCTGGTGCACCCCTTCGACCTCCTGCCACAGGTCGCGGAAGCCGTACTCGCTCTTCCGCTCCGCGGCTCGAGCGGGGGCGGGGTCCCGCCCCGTTCAGGCGTGAGTGCTACCGCTGCGCAGGTCTTCTCGCATGCGAAGCCGCAGGAGCGTGAGTGCGTCGTCGTAGCTGCGGCGCCCTTCCACGTACGCCGGGGCACTGACCAAAGTCCCCTCCATCACGCGGTCGCGGAGGTCACGCAGCCGCCGGAAGGCATCCTCCGAGGCGGCCACCACAGGCGCAGGTGCGGTGATGGTGATCTGGTACCGCATCCCGATGCACGGCCCGAACGCCTCACGGGCAGTCGTACGCCGCGCGGAAAGCCGCAGATCCGGGTCCCGGGCCACGTTCCCGCACGTGTGGCGCGCCTCGGAGAGGCACGCCAGGTAGTCCCCGTACAGGGTGCGTCGCATCTGCGTGTCACGATCCAGGCGCTCCCGCCGCCATTGGCGCCGGTCGAGCAACATGGCTGATCCTGTGGCGATCGCGGCGCCCACCACTGTGCTGATCAAGGTGATCCACTGCAACATGGCCGGACCGTATCCACGGTCGAACACGGGTATGCCCCGTCGCGGGAATCGTCTCGGCGGCTCGAACCACGTCAGCGGTGGTCGTGCCCGTCCGGGCCGGACGGAGGCGTACGGGTGACCGCCTGGTCGCCCCGGGGGCCGAAGAGGTGGAGGATTTCGACGGCGGTGGTGCCCGCCGGGCCGAACCAGTGGGGTTGCCTGGTGTCGAACTCGGCCACTTCGCCGGGGCGGAGGACGCACTCCTGGTCCCCGAGGAGGAGACGCAGGTCGCCGGCGAGGACGTAGAGCCACTCGTAGCCGTCGTGGGTCACCAGCTTGGGCTCGCGGGGGGCCAGCACCTGCTTGAACACCTGCACCCGGCCCGGGTACTGGGTCAGCGGTACGAGGACGCTGCCGGGGCCTTTGGGCAGGGGCTTCAGGTGGACGCGGGGGTCGCCGGTGACGGGGGCGGCCACCAGCTGGTCGAGGGGGACGCGGTGGGCCGTTGCGAGGGGGATCAGCAGGTCCAGGGTCGGGCGTCGTTTGCCGGACTCCAGGCGGGACAAGGTGCTCACCGAGATCCCGGTCGCCGCCGCCAGCGCTTCCAGGGTGAGGGCGCGGTCCCGGCGCAGGGTGCGCAGCCGGGGGCCGATGCCGTCGAGCGTCCGTCGTAGTTCCTCGTCCATGCACCCAGTTTTGCAGTCTTCGCAAAGGTGCTGGGTGCCGGGTGGACTCCGGCCCGAGCATGGCCGGGCCGGACGCTTTGTGGACGTGAGAGGCAGGCCGTGACCGCGACGACTCATCCCCTTCAGCCGCTGCCAGGGTTCAGTGCGCGAAGGCGCTGGACGGTGCTGGCCGTCTGCTGTCTCAGCATGTTCCTGGTGGGCCTCGACACCACCATCGTCAACGTGGGCCTGCCGGAGATCGGGCGCGCCCTGGGCGTCGGGACGCGCAGTCTCGAATGGACCGTGGACGCGTACACCCTCGTCCTGGCCGGTCTGCTGATCTCCTCCGGCGCGCTGGCGGACCGTTTCGGACGCCGACGGGTGTTCCGGACCGGGCTGGCCGTCTTCGGCGCCTCCTCCCTGCTCTGTGCCCTCGCCCCTTCGGTGGGCGTGCTCGTCGCGGCCCGCGCCCTCCAGGGCGTCGGCGCCTCGATGCTCAGTCCGGTGGCTCTCGCCATCGTGGTGAACGCGATGCCCGACCCGAGGGAGCGCGCGCGGGCGATCGGCGTCTGGGCGTCGGTCTTCGGGCTCAGCATGGCCGCGGGTCCCGTCGTGGGCGGCGCCCTCATCGACGGCTTCGGCTGGCGGTCGCTGTTCTGGATCAACGCGCCGGTCGTCGTCGCCGCCCTCGTCCTCAGCGCGGTGTTCGTGCCCGAGTCCCGTGCCCGGCGGGCGCAGCGGCTCGATCTGCCCGGTCAGGCCCTGCTGACGGCGGTCATCGCCGCATCGGTCGGCGTCCTCATCGAGGGGCCGCACATCGGCTGGACGTCGCCGCCGGCGATCGGTGCGTACGCCTTCACCGCCGTGGCGGCGGCCGGGTTCGTGTGGGTCGAGTCCCGCCGCGCCGAGCCGCTGGTGGATCCGCGGCTGTTCCGGCACCGGGCCTTCAGCGGTGCGGTCCTGGGCGCGGTGGCCGTCTTCGTCGCCCTCAACGTGACCCTGCTGCTCAACACCCTGTACCTGCAGGACGGCCGGGGATGGACGCCCCTGGCCGCCGGCACGGCGACCCTCCCCATGGCGGCCGGCGCGACCGTGTGCGCCCCCTGGGCGGGCCGCCTCGTGGGCCGGAGAGGACCGCGCCTGCCGCTGCTGCTGGCCGGCGCGTTCCTCACCGCCGGTGGCCTCTGCCTCGTCGGGCTGGACCAGCACACCGGCCTGCCGCTGCTCCTGTCGGCCTACGCGCTCATCGGCATCGGGTTCGGCTTCGCCAACGCCCCGCTCACCAACACCGCGGTGAGCGGCCTGCCTCCCGGCCGCGCCGCCGTCGCCGGGGCGATCACGTCCACCGCCCGCCAGTTCGGCTCCGCGCTCGGCATCGCCGTCGCCGGCGGGCTGGTCACGGGCACCGCGCCCATGGGCCTCGCCCACGCGTCCCGGCCGGGCTGGGCGCTGGTCGCCGCCTGCGGACTGCTCCTGATCCTCGTGGCCTTCGCGTCGCGGCCGAGGCAGGACGCCCCGCATGCGTGACGGTACGTCACAACCCCGGCCGCCGGGTACGCGACGGCCGCCCTAGCGCTCCGACAGCTCCGACGGCGCCTCCTGGACCGTCCAGCCGTTGCCGTCCGGGTCCTTGAAGAACAGAAACGAGTTCCACGTCTCGCCCTTGCCCTCCGCCCAGCCGTCCGGGCCCACGTGCTGGACGGGGCTCACCTCCACGCCCTGTGAGACGAGCTGCTCGCGGGCCGCCTCGATGTCGGTCACGCAGAGCTGGAGGCCGTGCAGCGAGCCGGGGGTCATCACTTTCTCGCCCGGCGCCGCGGGCATACCGCTCTGCAGGGCGATCGAGCAGCGCGAGCCCGGCGGGGTGAGCTGGATGATGCGGATCCCCGGGGCCACCTCCGTGTCCAGGTCGACCGTGAATCCGCACTTCGTGCCGTAGAAGTCCTTCGCCCGGTCCAGGTCGGTGGCCGGGACGAGGACGACTTCGAGGGTCCAGTTCATGCTTCTCCTCCGTCGGTGAGTACGTCCATCAAAGCCGGACTCGGCGCGCGGCGCCGACTCATCGCTCCCACGGCGACCAGTTCAGCCGGCCGTCCAGGCCCAGCGTCGCGAAGCCCGCCGGGGCGGCCGCAGGGGCACCGGCGAACAGCGGCCCCCGGCTCACCCACCGGCCCCCGGCCCGCGCCGTGGCCGCCGCGCCGTCGCCGCCGCGCACGGCCAGCCGGTCGCCCGACGAGGCCACCGCGCCGTGGCCCGCGACACCGCCCGGCACGTCCCGTACCGGCGAGGCGTGGCCGCTCCCCGCGAAGCGGGCCCAGCGGACGTCCCCGGAGGCCGGCTTGCGGAACAGCAGCCGCACCCCGTCGGCACCGTCGGGCGCGGCGCTCAGCGCCCCCGTCGTGGCCGGCAGCCCGGTCGGCACCGGGCCGGTCACCGGCCCGCCCGGAGCCGCCTGCGTCCACGCCAGAACCGTCTTCGGCGTGCCCGCGAACACATGGCCGCGCCCCTTCGCGTCCGTCGCCGCCACCGGGTCGCCCCGCAGGTCCCGCCCCCCGGCCGAC
The DNA here is from genome assembly GCF_055590785.1 of Streptomyces sp. NPDC041796. Taxonomy (NCBI): domain Bacteria; kingdom Bacillati; phylum Actinomycetota; class Actinomycetes; order Kitasatosporales; family Streptomycetaceae; genus Streptomyces; species Streptomyces sp. NPDC041796. The sequence goes on along the minus strand of NZ_JBVJAH010000023.1, from coordinate 55,279 downwards.
CGCCACGGCGACCAGCCGCCGTCCGCCCGCTGGACGCTGACCCGCATCGTGTGCCCGGCGTCGCGCACGTACACCGACATCAGGCCCGCCCGGTCCACCAGGACCGCCGGCAGGCTGATGTCGGACGTCCCGGTCTCGTCGTCCCGCTCCGGGGTCCCCAGCGAACGCCACGCGCCGAACGCCCCGCCCGGCGCCTGCTGCACGGACGTCACCACCTCACGGCGGTACTCCCCGTCGAGTTCGGTCCGCGTGCCGAACACTGCGATCCGCCCGTCCGGCAGCCGCACCGAGGTCACCCCGCTGTCCAGGCCGGTGCCCGGCTGGAGGACCGGACCGGTCCACTCGGCCGTGCCCTTCTTGTGCCACACGGCCAGCCGGCCGTCCAGCACCGAGAACGCGTACAGCTCGCCGCCGCGCACGCCCTGCTGCACCCAGGAGGCCGAATCCCCGCGGGAGTACCGGATCGACTGCGCCCAGCCGTGCCCGGCGGGACGCGCCGCCACCTTGCGGTCGCCGCAGCCGGCCGGGTCCTCGCAGTAGTCGGTGTGGTCCCACCACGCGTACGTCTTCAGGGTGCGCAGCTTCGCCTCGGTGGTGCGCGGGTCCAGGGAGTGCGGCATGCCGCCGGTCGAGTAGCCGAGGTGGTTCTGTACGGCGAAGGCCGGGCGCCCCTGCTTCTCCGCGTACCGGGCGAGCGCCGCCTGTGCGAAGCGGGCGCCGTACATGTGGTCCTGGTGGTCGGAGAGCTTGCCGGTCTTGTCGTTGCGGCCCGGCGTCGGGTCCATGAGCCGGACGAAGGTCGGCTTGAAGCGGTCGAGGACGCCGGTGATCGTCTCGATGGTCCCGGCCCTGGTGTACGAGAAGTCCTCCTGGACCGGGGACCCCGCGGCGAGCTGGGACTCCAGGCGCTCCACGCGGCCGTCCCACAGGCCGTGCAGGCTGTGCGGCCGGTCGCCGGAGATGCTGCCCGCCTCGCGGAGCTGGAGCCACACCAGGCTGATCTGCGGCTTGGCGCGCAGCGTGTCCAGCTCGGCCCGGCCGCCGCCGGCCGTGGCGACGGACGTGCGGTCCCAGGGGCTGGTGCGGTTGCCGGTGGCCATCTCGGCGTACGCGGCGCGTATGCCGTTCTGCCGGGCCTCCGCGTACGCCGCCTTGTCGGCGGGCGGAGCGGGGTCCTGGCGCCGGGCGTTGCGGCCGTCGGACTCACCGGCGGTGAGGTAGACGGACGTGAGGCTGCGGCCGGAGGCGATGGACCGGCTGGTGTCCGGGTTCATGAAGAACAGGTCGTCGTCCGGGTGGGCCATGATCTGCACGACCGCCTCGCCGCTGGTCCGCACCGGCTTCACCGCCTCCGCCTCGGGCACGCCCCGGCTGGGTACGTCCGACGCGTCCGACGACCCGGCGGTGACCGCCAGCGTCCCGCCCGTGATCGCGAGCAGCACGGCGATCGGCGCGGTCACGAGCACGGCACGGCGGACGGAGGAGGACAGGGCGGGGCGAGGCATGGGCGGCGGCTTCCGTTACGCGGGGTGGAGGGGGCGAACCGGGGGAGAAGAGGGGCATTGCCGCCATCCGGTTCATAGGAGGCGGTGTGGGGTGCCTCACGCCCGGGGCGGGAAGTGCCTCACGCGCGGGGCGGGCCGGGCGATGCGGGTGCCGGGTCCCGCCGGGCGGTGTCACCGGGGGCCGATAGGCTCGGACACGTGGAAGGCGAGTGGCGAGCCTCGGAAAGGGGAGTCATGACCGGGCCGGGGCGCAGGAGCAGTACGTTCACCCGACTGCTGCGGCACGGCTTCACCGATCCGTCCGCCGCCGAGCGGCTCCTGGACCTGCCCGTGCTGTCCTCGGTGCGCGGCGACCCGGTGCTGCTGGACGCGCTCGGTGCCACCGCCGATCCCGACCTCGCGCTGCGCGGACTCGTCCGGCTCGCCGAGGCGCAGGGCGACGACGGCCGGCAGCTCCTCGGTACCGTCCTGAGCGCCAAGCCGCTGCGCGACCGGCTGCTCGGCGTGCTCGGCGCCTCCGAGGCGCTGGCCGACCACCTGGCCCGGCACCCGCGCGACTGGGAGGCGCTCGTCACGTACGAGTCGGCCGACCTGCACCCGGGCGTCGCCGACTTCGAGCGCGGGCTCGCCGGGGCGACCGACACCGTGTCACTGCGTGTCGCCTACCGCCGCTGCCTGCTGGCCATAGCGGCCCGCGACGTGTGCGGCACCACCGACATCGCCGAGACCGCCGCGGAGCTCGCCGACCTCGCCACGGCCACCCTCCGCAAGGCCCTCGCCCTGGCGAGCGCGGCCGCGCCGGAGGACGCCGCACTGTGCCGGCTCGCGGTCATCGCGATGGGCAAGTGCGGCGGCAACGAGCTGAACTACGTCTCCGACGTGGACGTCATCTTCGTCGGTGAGCCCGTCGACGGCGCCGACGAGGGCAAGGCGCTCCAGGCCGCGACCCGCCTGGCCTCGCACCTGATGCGCATCTGCTCCGAGCAGACGGTGGAGGGCACGATCTGGCCGGTCGACGCCAATCTGCGCCCCGAGGGCAGGAACGGGCCCCTGGTGCGGACCCTGTCGAGCCACCTCGCCTACTACCAGCGCTGGGCCAAGACGTGGGAGTTCCAGGCCCTGCTCAAGGCACGCCCGGTGGCCGGGGACCCGCGGCTCGGCGCCGCGTACGTCGAGGCCGTCTCACCCCTGGTGTGGCAGGCCGCCGAGCGGGAGAACTTCGTCGCCGACGTGCAGAAGATGCGCCGCCGCGTGGTGGACAACATCCCGGTCGCGCAGGTCGACCGCGAGCTGAAGCTGGGCCCGGGCGGGCTCCGGGACGTCGAGTTCGCGGTGCAGCTGCTCCAGTTGGTGCACGGCCGCAGTGACGCCACCCTGTACAGCGGGACGACCCTGGAGGCGCTCAAGGCGCTGGCGGCCGGTGGTTACGTGGGGCGGGCCGACGCCGCCCAGCTCGACGAGGCGTACCGGTTCCTGCGGGCGATGGAGCACCGCATCCAGCTCTTCCGGCTGCGCCGTACGCACCTGGTGCCGGAGGCCGAGGACGACCTGCGGCGGCTGGGCCGGTCCATGGGGCTGCGCACCGACCCGGTCGCCGAGCTGAACCGGGAGTGGCGGCGCCACGCCGCGGTGGTGCGGCGGCTGCACGAGAAGCTGTTCTACCGGCCGCTGCTGGACGCCGTCGCCCAGCTCACGCCGGGCGAGACGCGGCTGAGCGCCAAGGCCGCCGGGCAGCGGCTGGAGGCGCTCGGGTACGCCGATCCCACGGCTGCTCTCCGGCACCTGGAGGCGCTGTCGTCCGGGGTCACCCGGAAGGCCGCGATCCAGCGGACGCTGCTGCCCGTGCTGCTGGGCTGGTTCGCCGACTCGGCCGATCCGGACGCCGGGCTGCTGGGCTTCCGCAAGGTGTCGGACGCCCTGGGCAAGACGCCCTGGTACCTGCGGCTGCTGCGGGACGAGGGCGCGGCGGCGGAGAACCTGGCCAGGGTCCTGTCGGCCGGACGCCTCGCCCCCGACCTGCTGCTGCGCGCCCCGGAGGCGGTGGCCATCCTGGGCGCGCCCGAGGGGCTCCAGCCGCGCGGCCGCGACCATCTGGAGCCGGAGATCCTCGCGGCGGTCGGCCGCGCCGAGGACGCCGAGCTGGCGGTCGCCGTGGCCCGTGGCGTACGGCGCCGGGAGCTGTTCCGCACCGCCGCCGCCGACATCATCGGCTCGTACGGCACGGAGGACAGCCCGGCGGAGGCCGACCCGGGCGCCCTCGTGGACCGCGTCGGCCAGGCGATCACCGACCTGAACGCGGCGACCATCGCGGGCGCCCTGCGGGCCGCCGTGCGCGAGCAGTGGGGCGACACGCTGCCCACCCGGTTCGCCGTCATCGGCATGGGCCGTTTCGGCGGCCATGAGCTGGGCTACGGGTCGGACGCGGACGTGCTGTTCGTGCACGAGCCGCGCGAGGGCGTCGACGAGCAGGAGGCGGCGCGGGCGGCGAACGCGGTGGTCGCCGAGATGCGGCGGCTGCTCCAGCTGCCGACGGCCGACCCGCCGCTGCTCATCGACGCGGACCTGCGCCCCGAGGGCAAGAGCGGGCCCCTGGTGCGCACCCTCAAGTCGTACGCGGCCTACTACCGCCGCTGGTCGCTGGGCTGGGAGAGCCAGGCGCTGCTGCGCGCCGAGCCGATGGCCGGCGACCGGGACCTCGGCCGGCGTTTCATGGAGCTGGCCGACCCGCTGCGCTACCCGGAGCAGGGCCTGGACGACGCGGCCGTGCGCGAGATCCGGCGGCTGAAGGCCCGTATGGAGACGGAACGGCTGCCGCGCGGCGCGGACCCGGCCCTGCACACCAAGCTGGGCCGCGGCGGCCTGTCCGACGTCGAGTGGACCGTCCAGCTCCTGCAGATGCGCCACGGCCACGCCGTGCCCGCCCTGCGCACCACCCGCACCCGCCGGGCGCTGGCCGCCGCCCGGGAGGCGGGCCTGATCGCCGACCAGGACGCCCGGACCCTGGACGAGGCCTGGGTGCTCGCCACCCGGGTCCGCAACGGCGTGATGCTGGTACGCGGCCGGGCCGGCGACACCTTCCCGTCCGACGCCCGCGAGCTGGCCGCGGTCGGCCGCTACCTGGGGTACGGGCCCGGTCACGCCGGTGAGATGGTCGAGGACTACCGCCGTACGACCCGCCGGGCGCGGGCGGTGGTGGAGGAGCTGTTCTACGGCGGCTGAAACGCCGGTGTCAGCGCTGGGCCGACGCGGCGAGCGGGCTGTCGGCCCGCGCCGCCACATGGCGTGGCAGCCGGTGCGGCACGCTGCCGTACCAGACGTACGCCAGTGTGTAGCCGAACGCCAGGCAGATCAGGCCGCCGACCGCGTCCAGCCAGAAGTGGTTGGCGGTGGCGACGATGACGACGAGGGTGGCGGTGGGGTAGAGCAGCCCGAGGATCTTCGCCCAGGGCGCCTTCGCCAGGGCGAATATGGTCAGGCCGCACCACAGCGACCACCCGATGTGCATGGACGGCATCGCCGCGTACTGGTTCGACATGTTCTTCAGGTCGCCCGACGCCATCGAGCCCCAGGTGCGGTGCACCAGCACGGTGTCGATGAACCTCTCGGAGGTCATCAGGCGCGGCGGGGCCAGCGGGTACAGGTAGTAGCCGAGCAGGGCGACACCGGTGGTGGAGAACAGCACCAGGCGGGTGGCGGCGTACCTGCCGGAATGCCACCGGTACAGCCACACCAGGACACCGATCGTGACGATGAAGTGCAGCGTGGCGTAGTAGTAGTTCATGCCCACGATCAGCCACGTCACGGAGTCCACGGCGTGGTTGACCGTCTTCTCGACGGCGATGCCGAGGGACTGCTCGGCCCGCCAGATCCAGTCGGCGTTGCGCAGCGCCTCGGCCTTCTGTTCCGGCACGGCGTTGCGGATCAGCGAGTAGGTCCAGTAGCTCACCGCGATCAGAAGGATCTCGAACCAGATGCGGGGGCGGCGGGGCGCGCGCATTCGCTGCCACACGGTCCGGCTGTCCGCCAGGCGGGCCGGACCTTCTTCGATGGGTGAATCCACCGGTGGTGCCGGGGCCTCGCGGCCTTCCAGTGTCCTCACAGTCGTGTCACCCATGGGCCAAGAGTCTGCCAGATAGGTCTACTCGGTCGATCATCCGTCAGTCTGGTCCTCGACGCCATCGCTACGCCTTTCGGAGGATGGCCTTGCGGGGGACCCGTGGGGGGCCTTCTCGGGGGAGCGCTGCCCCTGGGGGCCGGAGGCGGTGGATCCACGGACGACCAGCTCGGGCATGAACACGAATTCACTGTGGGGGGCGGGGGTGCCGCCGACCTCTTCCAGCAGGGCCCGCACCGCCGCCTGGCCCATCGCCTGGACGGGCTGGCGGATGGTGGTCAGCGGGGGGTCCGTGAAGGCTATGAGGGGCGAGTCGTCGAAGCCGACGACGGAGACGTCCCGGGGGACGTGCAGGCCTTGCTGACGGGCAGCGCGGATGGCACCCAGTGCCATCATGTCGCTGGCGCAGACGACCGCGGTGCAGCCGCGGTCGATCAGCGCGGTCGCGGCGGCCTGGCCGCCCTCCAGGGTGTACAGCGAGTGCTGGATGAGCTCCTCGCACTGCTCCGGCTCCAGCCCGAGCCGCGCCTGCATGCCCAGCCGGAAGCCCTCGATCTTGCGCAGCACGGGTACGAACCGCTTCGGGCCGACCGCGAGGCCGATCCGGGTGTGGCCGAGCGAGGCGAGGTGGGTGACGGCGAGCTGCATCGCGGCACGGTCGTCGGGGGAGACGAACGGCGCCTGCACCTTGGGGGAGAAGCCGTTGATGAGGACGTACGGGACGCCCTTGCCGCGCAGCTGGTCGTAGCGCGTCATGTCGGCGGTGGTGTCGGCGTGCAGACCGGAGACGAAGATGATGCCGGAGACGCCCCGCTCGACGAGCATTTCCGTGAGTTCGTCCTCGGTGGACCCGCCGGGGGTCTGGGTGGCGAGGACGGGGGTGTAGCCCTGGCGGGTCAGGGCTTGGCCGATGACCTGCGCCAGGGCCGGGAAGATGGGGTTGTCCAGCTCGGGGGTTATCAGCCCGACCAGTCCGGCACTGCGCTGGCGCAGCCGTACGGGGCGTTCGTAGCCGAGGACGTCGAGGGCGGCCAGCACGGACTGGCGGGTGGCCGCCGCCACGCCGGGCTTGCCGTTGAGCACGCGGCTGACTGTGGCTTCGCTGACCCCCGCCTGGGCTGCGATGTCGGCTAGCCGCGCGGTCATGAGATGCGACTGTACCGGCCGCACGTCAGCTTGCCCACCAGACGCAGGACTCCGGTGCGAGGAGGACGGTCCGTCCGCCGTCGCCGGAGCCCGCCTCGGCCGCCAACTCGCGAGCGGGCGGCGGTACTTTGCCCGCGAGGGCGGCGGTGCCGTCCGTCTGCCCGCCGCCGCCGTGGGCCGCGCTCCGGCAGGGGGCCCGGCCGTCACCGTCGGCCGGAGCGGCGCCGTCCGGTCCGCCGTCCGGAGACGGGGGAGCCGTGCTGGACAGCAGCACCCGGCTGCCCGGGGCGCGGAGGGCGACCGGGCGGTCGGTGAGGTTGACCGTGCAGATCAGGTCGCCCTGCCCGGGGCCGGTGCCGGCGCCCTCCTTCGCGCGGCGGCGGAAGGCCAGGACCCCGTCGGGCGCGGGCAGCCACTCCACCGCGTCGCCCGCGCCGAGCGCCGGGTGGTCGCGGCGCATCGCGAGCGCCCCGCGGTACAGCTCCAGCGTCGAGTGCGGGTCGCCGGTCTGGGCCTCCACCGACAGCTCCCGCCACTCGGGCGGCTGCGGGAGCCAGCTGCCGCCCGGGCCGAAGCCGTACGACGGGCCCTCCGGCGTCCACGGGATGGGCACCCGGCACCCGTCGCGCAGCCCGTCCTGGCCCTCGCCGCGCTGGAAGGCGGGGTCCTGGCGGGCCTCGTCGGGCAGCTCCGTGACCTCGGGCAGCCCGAGCTCCTCGCCCTGGTAGACGTACGCCGAGCCGGGGAGCGCCAGCATCAGCAGCGCGGCCGCCCGCGCCCGCCGCAGCCCGGCGGCGCCGGATCCGTACCGGGTGGTGTGGCGGACCACGTCGTGGTTGGACAGCACCCAGGTGGTCGGGGCGCCCACCGAGGTGGTGGCCCGCAGCGAGTCGTCGATGACCCTCCGCAGTGCGGCCGCGTCCCAGGGGCAGTTCAGGAACTGGAAGTTGAACGCCTGGTGCAGCTCGTCGGGGCGTACGTACAGGGCCAGCCGCTCGGCCGACGGCGCCCACGCCTCGGCGACGGCGATGCGCTCGCCCTCGTAGGTGTCCAGGAGCCGCCGCCAGGCGCGGTGGATCTCATGGACGCCGTCCTGGTCGAAGAACGGCAGCTGCTGGGTGCCGATCAGCCGGGCCTGCTCGCCGTGCCCGATGTCGGGCATCCCGGGGGCCTTGACCATGCCGTGGGCGACGTCGACGCGGAACCCGTCGACCCCGAGGTCCAGCCAGAACCGGAACACCGACTCGAACTCGGCTCTGACCTCCTCGTTGTCCCAGTTCAGGTCCGGCTGCTCGGGAGCGAACAGGTGCAGGTACCAGTCGCCGTCGGGCACGCGGGTCCAGGCCGGGCCGCCGAAGACGGACTCCCAGTCGTTGGGCGGCAGGGAACCGTCCGGCCCCTTGCCGGGGCGGAAGTGGTAGCGCTCGCGCCCCCGGCCGGCGAGCGCCTCGCGGAACCAGGGGTGCCGGTCCGAGGTGTGGTTCGGGACGATGTCGACGATCACCCGCAGCCCCAGTTCGTGGGCCGTGCGCACCAGGTCGTCCGCGTCCGCGAGGTCCCCGAAGAGGGGGTCGACGGCCCGGTAGTCCGCCACGTCGTAGCCGCCGTCGGCCTGGGGCGAGGCGTAGAAGGGGGTGAGCCACACCGCGTCGGCGCCCAGTCGCGCCAGGTGGGGGAGCCGCTCACGGGCCCCGCGCAGATCGCCGATGCCGTCGCCGTCGCTGTCCGCGAAGGACCTGACGTACACCTGATAGATGACGGCCTCGCGCCACCAGTCCGGGCGGCCGCTGGAAGAGTTTGCACGGCGCGGATCCTCCGGCGCCTGGACGGACGAGGTCAGCTCGTGGGCCATGTGCGGTGTCCCTCTCGGTGGGCCGGGATGGGGGCTGCGTACATCTAACGAGGTGAGAGCGGTAATGAAACGCTCCTGCAAGTCCTTACGAAAAGGCTTGCAGAGCTCTCCGGGCCCGCGCAAGCCCGCCCCGCCGCGGCTGTCAAGCGATGCGTCGGCAACTGTAGGGACACGTGGATGTAACGATCAGAGCGCCTTGCAGAAATTTGCCGCAAGGTCTTTCGGCTCGTTTTCATCCCTGTTACGTTCCTGGCAACCCGGCGCACCGCGAGGGAGCGGTCTGCAGGAGGCACGAGATCCAGACATGTGATCCGCCTTCGTCTTCCCGGGATCAGTTGAAGGAGTTCACATGCGGCGTGGCATAGCGGCCACCGCGCTGGTCGCGGCCCTCGGTCTGACGACCGCGGCGTGCGGAGGCGACGGCGGCGATCAGGGCGGGTCCAACAGCTCTGGCGAGCTGTCCGGCACCGTCACTTTCTGGGACACCTCGAACGAGGCCGAGAAGGCGACGTACCAGTCCCTGGCCGAGGGCTTCACCAAGCTGCACCCCAAGGTGAAGGTCAAGTACGTCAGCGTGCCGTTCGGCGAGGCCAACGCCAAGTTCAAGAACGCGGCGGGCGGCAACTCCGGCGCCCCCGACGTGATGCGCACCGAGGTCGCCTGGGTCGCCGACTTCGCCAGCCTCGGCTACCTCGCCCCGCTGGACGGCACCCGCGCCATCGAGAACCAGGGCGACTGGCTGCCGCAGGCCGCCGCGAGCACCAAGTTCAACGACAAGACCTACGCGGTGCCGCAGGTCATCGACACCATGGCGCTCTTCTACAACAAGAAGATGCTCAAGGAGGCCGGCGCCGAGGTTCCCACGAACCTGAAGGCGCTGAAGGAGGCCTCGGCGAAGGTCAGCAAGAAGTGGCCCGGCAAGACCGGCCTCTACCTGCGCGGCGACGACCCGTACTGGTTCCTGTCCTTCCTCTACGGCGAGGGTGGCGACCTGGTCGACGCCGAGGGCAAGAAGGTCACGATCGACGACCCGGCCGGCGTCAACGCGTACAAGACGATCAAGGACCTGGTCGACTCGAAGGCGGCGATCACCGACGCCTCCGACGGCTGGAACAACATGCAGAACGCGTTCAAGTCCGGCAAGGTCGCGATGATGCTCAACGGCCCGTGGGCCATCGCCGACTCCCGCGCCGGCGCCGAGTTCAAGGACCCGAAGAACCTGGGCATCGCCCCCGTCCCGGCCGGAAGCGCCGGGCAGGGCTCCCCGCAGGGCGGCTGGAACCTCTCCGTCTACGCCGGTTCCAAGAACCTCGACGCGTCCTACGAGTTCGCCAAGTACATGAGCTCCGCCAAGGTCCAGCAGGAGACCACCGAGAAGCTCAGCCTGCTGCCCACCCGCCTCTCGGTCTACACCAAGCCGAGCGTGTCGAGCAACGAGATGGTCCAGTTCTTCAAGCCGGCCGTCGACAAGGCCGTCGAGCGCCCCTGGATCCCGCAGGGCAACGCGCTCTTCGAGCCGATCCGCCTCCAGATGGCCAACGTCCTGGGCGGCAAGACCACCCCGGAGAAGGCCGCCCAGGAGACGGGCGACGCCTACCGCAAGATGCTCAAGGACTACAAGTAAGCAGTGGGAAGGGCTGACCGACCAATGGCTGTCGAGACCAGCCAGTCGGTGGCGAAGGCCGCGGGCGCCAGGAGCGCCCGCGGCCGCGGCCACCGCACTGAGAACACCCCGGGATCGCCGGGTCCGGGCCGCCTGCGCAGAGCGCTGAGCACCCACTGGTACGCCTGGAGCATGGTCGCTCCCGTCGTGACCGTGATCGGCGTGATCATCGGTTACCCGCTGGTGCGCGGCATCTACCTGTCGCTGACGGACGCCAACGAGGCCAACGTCGAGCGCACGATCGGCATCAACCACATCCCCGCGACGTACGAGTTCGTCGGCCTCGAGAACTACAAGGCCGTCCTGACCGACAACGTCTTCTGGGACCGGCTCGGCTGGACCGTGGTCTGGACCGTCAGCTGTGTCGCCCTGTCCTTCACCCTCGGCCTCGTCCTGGCCAACATGCTCAACCGCAAGCTCAGGGGCCGCACCTTCTACCGCATGGCCCTGATCCTGCCGTGGGCCGTGCCGGCCTTCGTCTCCGTCTTCACCTGGCGGCTGCTGTTCAACGAGCGCAGCGGCCTGTTCAACCAGCTCCTCGCCGGCGGCGGCATCGACGCGATCTCCTGGCTGAACGACCCCACCTGGGCCAAGGTCTCGGTGATCGCCGTCAACGTCTGGCTCGGCGTGCCCTTCATGCTCGTCGCCATGCTGGGCGGCATGCAGTCCATCCCAGGTGAGCTGTACGAGGCCGCCGAGATGGACGGCGCGACCGCCTGGCAGCGGTTCCGCCACATCACGCTGCCCGGGCTGCGGCCGGTCTCCGGCACGGTGATCCTGCTCAGCTCCATCTGGACGTTCAACATGTTCCCGGTGATCTTCCTGCTCACCCGGGGCGGGCCGGGCGACGCCACCGAGATCCTGGTGACGTACGCCTACAAGCTCTCGTTCGTCGTCAGCCCCCGCGACTTCGCGGGATCGGCGGCCTGGGGCGTGCTGATCCTGGCGCTCCTGTCGCTCTTCGCGGTGGCCTACCGCCGCGCGCTCCGCAAGCAGGGAGACATGTGGTGAGCACCAGCACACAGACTTCTCGGCACCGTAAGGTACGGGCCCGGGGCGAGCGTTCCCCGCTCGCCTCCCTGGGCCTGCACCTGACGCTGCTCGTCGCCACCCTCGTCGCGGTCTTCCCGCCGCTGTGGCTGGTGATCACGTCGTTCAAGCCGAAGACCGACGCCTTCGACACCTCGGTCGTCAAGAACTTCACCCTCGGCAACTACAGCCACGTCCTCGCCGACACCCAGTTCCTGGCCTGGCTCGGCAACTCGCTGGTCGTCGTCGGCATCACCACCGTCATCGGCGTCTTCATCTCGGCCACCACCGGCTACGCCGTCAGCCGCTTCCGCTTCCCGGGCCTGCGGCCCCTGATGTGGCTGCTGCTGATCACCCAGATGTTCCCGGTCGCCGTCCTGATCGTGCCGCTGTACAACCTGCTGGCCTCGCTCGGCATGCTCAACCAGCCGGTCGGCCTGGTCATCACCTACCTCACCGTCGCCGTGCCGTTCTGCGCCTGGATGATGAAGGGGTACTTCGACGGCATCCCCGCCGAGATCGACGAGGCGGGGCGGGTCGACGGGCTCACCCCGTTCGGCACCTTCTGGCGGCTGATCATGCCGCTCGCGAAGCCGGGCCTGGCCGTCACCGCGTTCTACACCTTCATCACCGGCTGGGGCGAGGTCGCCTACGCGTCCGCGTTCATGACCGGCGAGGAGAACCTCACCCTCGCGGGCGGTCTGCAGACCTTCGTCAACCAGTACACGGCCGACTGGGGTTCGCTCACCGCCGCGGCGGTACTGATCGCGGCGCCCGCCGCGGTCGTCTTCGGCCTCGTCCAGCGCCACCTGGTCTCCGGCCTGACGGCCGGCGCCACCAAGTCGTAGGGGCAACGGCGGACCACGTGTGTCCCGCCCACCCCGCGCGCCGGACACGTCCCGCGCGAAGGGGGCGGGCCGCACGTCGTCCCGACGCCCCTTCCGTATCCCGGTCCGCGGCGCCGGTCCGGCCTGTTCCCGGGCCGGCGGCCGCTCCACTCCTCCACTCCAGGGAAGACATGACCCAGCACCTCGCTGCCCCCGCCGCCCCCGCAACCGGTACCACCGGCACGGACACCGGCTGGTGGAGAGACGCGGTGATCTACCAGGTCTATCCGCGCAGCTTCGCCGACGGCAACGGCGACGGCATGGGCGACCTGGAAGGCATCCGCAGCCGTCTGCCGTACCTGAAGGACCTCGGCGTCGACGCCGTCTGGCTCAGCCCCTTCTACGCCTCGCCCCAGGCCGACGCCGGGTACGACGTCGCCGACTACCGCGCCATCGACCTCATGTTCGGCAACCTCCTCGACGCCGACGCGCTGATCCGCGAGGCCCACCAGCTCGGTCTGCGCATCATCGTCGACCTGGTGCCCAACCACTCGTCCGACCAGCACGAGTGGTTCCAGCGCGCGCTGCGCGAGGGCCCCGGGTCGCCGCTGCGCGAGCGCTACCACTTCCGCCCCGGCCGCGGCGCCGACGGCTCCGAGCCGCCGAACGACTGGGAGTCCATCTTCGGCGGCCCGGCGTGGACGCGGGTCGAGGACGGCGAGTGGTACCTGCACCTGTTCGCCCCCGAGCAGCCCGACTTCAACTGGGAACACCCCGCCGTACGCGACGAGTTCCGCTCCATCCTCCGCTTCTGGCTCGACATGGGCGTCGACGGCTTCCGTGTCGACGTCGCCCACGGCCTCGTCAAGGCGGCAGGCCTGCCCGACATCGGCGCCCACGACCAGCTCAAGCTGCTCGGGAACGACGTCATGCCGTTCTTCGACCAGGACGGCGTCCACGAGATCTACCGCAGCTGGCGCCAGGTCCTGGAGGAGTACGACGGGGAGCGCGTCCTGGTCGCCGAGGCCTGGACCCCGACCGTCGAGCGCACCGCCAACTACGTGCGCCCCGACGAGATGCACCAGGCGTTCAACTTCCAGTACCTGGGCACCTACTGGGACGCCGCCGAACTGCGCAAGGTCATCGACGCCTCGCTCGCCGCGATGCGCCCCGTCGGCGCCCCCACCACCTGGGTGCTGTCCAACCACGACGTGACCCGGCACGCCACCCGGTTCGCCAACCCGCCCGGCCTCGGCACCCAGCTCCGCACGCCCGGCGACCGGGAGCTCGGGCTGCGCCGGGCACGGGCGGCGACCCTGCTGATGCTGGCGCTGCCCGGCTCCGCGTACGTCTACCAGGGCGAGGAGCTCGGCCTGCCGGACGTCACCGACCTGCCCGACGAGGTGCGCCAGGACCCGTCGTTCTTCCGGGCGACCGGACAGGACGGGTTCCGCGACGGCTGCCGGGTGCCGATCCCGTGGACGGTCCAGGGCTCCTCGTACGGCTTCGGCGACGGCGGCAGCTGGCTGCCGCAGCCGGCGGCCTGGGGGTCCTTGAGCGTCGAGGCCCAGACCGGTGACCCGGGCTCGACGCTGGAGCTGTACCGCAACGCCCTGGCGGTGCGCCGCGAGCAGCCCGGGCTGGGCGCGGGCGACGGCGTGGAGTGGCTGGAGGCGCCCGAGGGCGTGCTGGCCTTCCGGCGCGGCGCCTTCATGTGCCACGCCAACACCACGGGGAGCCCGGTGCGGATAACGGTGCCGGGCCGGATGCTGCTCGCCAACGAGCGGGTGCGCGTCAGCGTGGACGGCACCGCCGAGTTGCCCGCCGACACCACCGTCTGGTGGGCGGTGTGACGATCCTGTCGCCTCGCGGCGACGCACGGACCGAGCCGCGGGGCGACGGAGGAGGGGGCGCCCCGCGGCTCGCGGACATCGCGGCACAGGCCCGCGTCAGCGAGGCCACGGTCAGCCGTGTCCTCAACGGCAAGGCGGGCGTCGCCGGACCCACCAGGACCCGGGTGCTGGCCGCCCTGGACGTACTCGGCTACGAACGGCCGGTACGCCTCAAGCGGCGCAGCGCCGGCCTGGTGGGTCTGGTCATCCCCGAGCTGACCAACCCGATCTTCCCGGCGTTCGCCCAGGTCATCGAGCAGGTGCTGGCCGGGCACGGCTACACGCCCGTGCTGTGCACCCAGATGCCGGGCGGCGCCACCGAGGACGAGCTGGTCGAGCAGCTGGAGGAGCGCGGTGTCACCGGCATCGTGTTCCTGTCCGGGCTGCACGCCGACACGAGCGCCGACCCGTCCCGGTACGTCAGACTGGCGGGCCGGGGCGTGCCGTTCGTACTGATCAACGGCTTCAACGAGCACATCGACGCCCATTTCGTCTCGCCCGACGACCGCGCGGCCGCCCGCATGGCGGTCCGGCACCTCGTCGAGCTGGGCCATGAGCGGATCGGGCTGGCCATCGGCCCGACCCGGTACGTCCCGTCGCGGCGCAAGGCCGAGGGGTTCACAGCGGCGCTGCGGAGCATGCTCGGGGTCGGCGCCGAGGAGGCGGAACTGCGCGTGCAGCAGACCTTGTTCGGGGTCGAGGGCGGGCACGCGGCGGCCGGGACGCTGCTGGACCAGGGCTGCACGGGCATCGTGTGCGCGAGCGACCTGATGGCGCTCGGTGCCATACGGGCGGTGCGGGGGCGGGGCCTGGACGTGCCGGCGGACGTGTCGGTGGTCGGCTTCGACGACTCGCCGTTGATCGCGTTCACGGACCCGCCGCTGACGACGGTGCGGCAGCCGGTGCAGGCGATGGCGACGGCGGCGGTGGACGCGCTGCTGGAGGAGATCGACGGCAACCCGGTGCAGCGCACGGAGTTCGTCTTCCAGCCGGAGCTGGTGGTGCGGGGTTCCACCGCCGGTCGCAGGTGAACGGCTGAGCGGGTGAGGGGGCCCGGGGCCTGCCCGTGATCGGGCGCGGCGGGGTCTTCATCGGCCCCGGGCCTCCCGGCTCGTGACGCCGCCCAATCCCCGGTCGGGGGCCGGTCCGGCGTGCCCGGCCCGGCCGGCCGGGCGCGTGGGGCCCCGGGGTACGGGGACCCCCGGCCGACCGGACCGGAGTCGTCGTTGAACGTAACACCACTGCAAGTGCTTGCGAAAGAGCTTGCAGCCCTTGATTCGGCGGATTTCCCTCACGTAAACCGTGCGTGTCCAAAGGGTTGACCGCGTCGGCGGGGCCTCGTACGGTCACGACCGAAAACTGTTGCTGCTGTCTTGCAGCAAGAAGCTTCACAGGGCCTTGCGGGCATGGCGCGTTGCCGTACGAGGCTGCACCGTCGCACTCCGCACCTCCCATTCCCCAGGAGGAAACATGGTCCGAAAGACCGTGGCCGCTGCACTCGCCCTCGTGGCGGGAGCCGCTGTGGCCGTCACGGCGCCCCCCACTCCGGCCGCGGCGGTCCCGCCCGGCGACAAGGACGTCACCGCCGTGATGTTCGAGTGGACCTTCGCCTCGGTGGCCAGGGCGTGCACCGACACCCTCGGCCCGGCCGGGTACGGGTACGTCCAGGTCTCCCCGCCGCAGGAGCACATCCAGGGCAGCCAGTGGTGGACCTCGTACCAGCCCGTCAGCTACCGCATCGCCGGCCGCCTCGGTGACCGCGCCGCCTTCCAGTCCATGGTGAACACCTGCCACGGCGCGGGCGTCAAGGTCGTCGTCGACACCGTCATCAACCACATGGCGGCGGGCAACGGCACCGGCACCGGCGGCACGTCGTACACCAAGTACGGCTACCCCGGCCTGTACTCCGCGCCCGACATGAACGACTGCACCGCCCAGATCTCCAACTACCAGGACCGGGCGAACGTCCAGAACTGCGAGCTCGTCGGCCTCGCCGACCTCGACACCGGCGAGGAGTACGTCCGCACCAAGATCGCCGGCTATATGAACGACCTGCTGACGCTCGGCGTCGACGGCTTCCGCGTCGACGCCGCCAAGCACATGCCGGCGAGCGACCTGGCCGCCATCAAGGCCAAGCTCACCAACCCCGGCGTCTACTGGAAGCAGGAGGCGATCCACGGGGCCGGCGAGGCGGTGTCGCCCAGCGAGTACCTCGGCAACGGCGACGTCCAGGAGTTCCGCTACGCCCGCGACCTCAAGCGCGTCTTCCTCGGCGAGAACCTCGCGTACCTGAAGAACTTCGGTGAGGCCTGGGGCCACATGGAGTCCGGCAAGTCCGGCGTCTTCGTCGACAACCACGACACCGAGCGCGGCGGCGACACGCTGAACTACAAGAACGGCTCCGCCTACACCCTCGCCAACGTCTTCATGCTGGCCTGGCCCTACGGCTCCCCGGACGTCCACTCCGGCTACGAGTGGACCGACAAGGACGCCGGCCCGCCCAGCGGCGGCAACGTCAGCGCCTGCTACAGCGACGGCTGGAAGTGCCAGCACGCCTGGCGCGAGATCGCCTCCATGGTCGCCTTCCGGAACGTGGCCCGCGGTCAGGGTGTCACGAACTGGTGGGACAACGGCGGCGACCAGATCGCCTTCGGCCGCGGCACCAAGGCGTACGTCGCCATCAACCACGAGACGTCCGCCCTCACCCGTACCTTCCAGACGTCGCTGCCGGCCGGTGACTACTGCGACGTCCAGAACAACCGGCCGGTGACCGTCGACGGCTCCGGCCGGTTCACCGCGACGCTCGGCGCGGGCACGGCCGTCGCGCTCCACGCCGGGGCGCGCACCTGCGGGGCCGGGACCACGACCCCGCCGCCCGCCACCACGGGCGCGTCCTTCGCCGTGAACGCCACCACGGTCCCCGGCGAGAACATCCACGTCACCGGCAACCTGGCCGCCCTCGGCAACTGGAACACCGCCGCCGCGCCCAAGCTGGACCCGGCCGCCTACCCGGTGTGGAAGCTCGACGTGGCACTCCCGGCCGGCACGTCCTTCCAGTACAAGTACGTCCGCAAGAACGCCGCCGGGGCCGTCACCTGGGAGTCCGGAGCCAACCGCACGGCCACCGTCCCGGCCTCCGGGACGGTCGTCCTGAACGACACCTGGCGCGCCTGAAGCACCCCGCGTCCCTCAAGCCGCCCCGCGCCCCCTCCCGGGCCCGGGGCGGCACGCCACCCCGTCTGAAGCAACCCTCCTCAAGGAGATCCGGCCTTGATACGCCCCCGATCCCTGCCGCGCGTCCAGCGCGCCTCGCGCGTCACGCGCAGAACGGCGGCCGCCCTCGCGGCGGCGACGGTCGCGGCCCTCGTTCCGGCCCTGCCGGCGACCGCCGCGCCCACGCCCCCCGCCCCGCCGTCCGACAAGGCACTCGCGGGTGAGCCCGCCCGGCACGACCTGACCCGCGAGCAGTTCTACTTCGTGCTGCCCGACCGGTTCGCCAACGGCGACCCGGGCAACGACCGCGGCGGACTGACCGGGACCCGCCTCACCACCGGCTACGACCCCACCGACAAGGGGTTCTACCAGGGCGGCGACCTCAAGGGGCTCACCGAGAAGCTCGACTACATCAAGGGCCTCGGCACCACCGCCATCTGGATGGCGCCGATCTTCAAGAACCAGCCCGTCCAGGGCGAGGGCAAGGACGCCTCGGCCGGCTACCACGGCTACTGGATCACCGACTTCACCCAGGTGGACCCCCACTTCGGCACCAACGCCGACCTCGAGAAGCTCATCGACAAGGCCCACGCCAAGGGCATGAAGGTCTTCTTCGACGTCATCACCAACCACACCGCCGACGTCGTCGACTACAAGGAGAAGTCCTACAACTACCTCTCCAAGGGCGCCTTCCCCTACCTCACCAAGGACGGCGTCCCCTTCGACGACGCCGACTACGCCGACGGCACCAAGCCGTTCCCGAAGACCGACCGCGACTCCTTCCCGCGCACCCCGGTCGTCCCGGACGCCAAGAAGAACCTCAAGGTTCCCTCCTGGCTCAACGACCCCACGATGTACCACAACCGGGGCGACTCGACCTTCGCCGGAGAGTCCTCCACGCAGGGCGACTTCGCCGGCCTGGACGACCTGTGGACCGAGCGTCCCGAGGTCGTCGACGGCATGGAGAAGATCTACCAGCGCTGGGTGCGCGACTTCGACATCGACGGCTTCCGCATCGACACCGTCAAGCACGTCAACGCGGAGTTCTGGACCCAGTGGGCCACCGCCCTCGACGCGTACGCCGCGAAGCGCGGCCGGGACGACTTCTTCATGTTCGGTGAGGTGTACTCCGCCGACCCGTCCGTCACCGCCCCGTACGTCACCCAGGGCAGGCTCGACGCCACCCTGGACTTCCCCTTCCAGGACGCCGCCCGCCGGTACGCCTCCCAGGGCGGTCCCGCCACCAAGCTCTCCGAGCTGTTCGCCCAGGACTACCGCTACACCACCGACAAGGCCAACGCCTACGAGTCGGTGCCCTTCCTCGGCAACCACGACATGGGCCGCTTCGGCACCTTCCTGAAGCAGGACAACGCCCAGGCCGGCGACGAGGAACTCCTCAAGCGCTACCGGCTCGCCAACGAGCTGATGTTCCTCAGCCGAGGCAACCCGGTCGTCTACTACGGCGACGAGCAGGGCTACACCGGTGCCGGCGGCGACAAGGACGCCCGCCAGACCCTGTTCGCGTCGAAGACCGCCGACTACCTCGACGACGACCAGCTCGGCACCGACCGCACGCACGCCACCGCCGCGTACGACCCCGGGCATCCGCTCTACCGCTCCATCGCCGCCCTCTCCCGGCTCACCAAGGCCCACCCCGCCCTCCGTGACGGCATCCAGACCGAGCGGCACGCCGACACCGGCCAGGGCGTGTACGCCTTCTCCCGCACGGACGCCAAGGCGCGCACCGAGTACGTCGTCGCCGTCAACAACGCCACCGCCCCCAAGACCGTGGAGCTGACCACCGACTCCCCGGACACCGCGTTCCGCTACCTGTACGGCGGCACCGGCACCGTCACGACCGGCGGCGACAAGCTGAAGCTGACCGTGCCCGCCCTGTCCTCCGTGGTCCTCAGGGCCGGCAAGCCCGTCCCGGCTCCGGCCACCGCCCCCACTCTCACGCTCAAGGCCCCGGCCGCCGGCGCCACCGGCACCGTCGAGGTCACCGCGGACGTCGACGGCGGCAGCCTGAACCGCGTCGTCTTCGCCGCCCAGACCGGCAACGGGAAGTGGCAGACCCTCGGTTCGGCCGACCACGCCCCGTACAAGGTCACCCACACCGTCACCGCCCCCGAGGGAACGGCCCTGCGCTACAAGGCCGTCGTCATCGACAGCACCGGCCGCACCGCCAGTGCCCTCGCCGCCACCACCGCCGGGCAGGCACCGAAGCCGGGCAAGCCCAGCGCCGTCGACCGCGACTACGCCGTCATCCACTACCAGCGCCCCGACGGCGACTACGACGGCTGGCAGCTCAGGACGGGGTCCACCACCGCCGCCTTCACCGGCCGTGACGCCTACGGCGCCTTCGCCTGGGTCAAGGTCGAGGACGGCGCCACGTCCGTCCCGTACACCGTCGAGAAGAACGGCACCGCCGACGGCCCCCAGCGCACCCTCGACCTCGCCGCCACCGGCGAGGTGTGGATCAAGCAGGGCTCCGACGCCCAGCAGAACAAGGCACCCGACGGCGCCTACCCGCCGCAGGACCAGGGCAAGGCCGTCATCCACTACCACCGCCCCGACGGCGCGTACGACGGCTGGGGCCTGCACACCTGGACCGGCGCCGCCACCCCCACCGACTGGTCCAAGCCGCTCCAGCCCGTGAAGAAGGACGCCTTCGGCCTCACCTTCGAAGTACCGCTCGCCGCCGGAGCCACGTCCCTCTCCTACATCGTCCACAAGGGCGACGAGAAGGACATCCCCGCCGACCGGTCCCTCGACTTCGGCACGTACGGCAAGGAGATCTGGCTCCTCACCGGAGACACCGGCTATCTGCTGCCCACCACCGGCGCCGCACCCGCCCTCGACCTCACCAAGGCCGAGGCCCAGTGGATCGACGCCGACACCGTCGTCTGGAAGACGAAGGCCACCCCCGGCACCAGCACCCAGCTCGTGTACGACAGGGCCGGCTCCATCACCGCCCCCGGTGGCGCCCTCTCCGACGAGGGCCGCTGGCTGCGCCTGAACCCGGGCACGCTCACCGACGCGCAGAAGGCGAAGTACCCGCACCTCAAGGACTACCCGGCCTTCAGCCTCGACCCGCGCGACCGCGACGGGGTGCGTGAGGCCCTGCGCGGTCAGCTGATCGCCACCCACCGCGCCGCCAACGGCGCCCTGCTCGCCGCCACCGGCGTCCAGATCCCGGGCGTCCTCGACGACCTGTATGGCACCAAGGCCCGGCAGAAGGCGCTCGGCCCGTTCTTCCGCGACGGCACGCCCACCCTCTCCCTCTGGGCGCCCACCGCCCAGAGCGTCGCCCTCGACCTCGACGGCCGGCGCGTGGCGATGAAGCGTGACGCGACGACCGGCATCTGGTCGGTCACCGGCAACAAGAGCTGGAAGAACAAGCCGTACCGGTACGTGGTGAAGGTCTGGGCGCCCACCGTCCAGAAGGTCGTCACCAACAAGGTCACCGACCCCTACTCCACCGCCCTCACCGCCGACTCCGCCCGCAGCCTGGTCACCGACCTCACCGACCCGAAGCTCGCCCCCAAGGGCTGGACCTCCCTGAAGAAGCCGGCCGCCACCCCGCTGCGGGACGCGCAGATCCAGGAACTGCACGTCCGCGACTTCTCGATCGCGGACCGCACCTCCAAGCACCCGGGCGGCTACCTCGCCTTCACCGACACCACGTCGGACGGCATGAAGCACCTGAAGAAGCTGGCCGGCAGCGGCACCTCGTACGTGCACCTGCTGCCCGTCTTCGACATCGGCACCATCCCCGAGAAGAAGTCCGCTCAGGCCACCCCCGACTGCGACCTGAAGGCGTACGCCCCCGACTCCGACGAGCAGCAGGCGTGCGTGTCCAAGGCCGCCGCCAAGGACGCGTTCAACTGGGGCTACGACCCGCTGCACTACACCGTCCCCGAAGGCTCCTACGCCTCCGACCCGGACGGCACGCGCCGCACGGTCGAGTTCCGGCAGATGGTCCAGGGTCTCAACGGGGCCGGGCTGCGCACCGTCATGGACGTGGTCTACAACCACACCGTGGCGAGCGGCCAGGCCGACAAGTCGGTCCTCGACAAGATCGTCCCCGGCTACTACCAGCGCCTGCTGCCCGACGGCACCGTCGCCACCTCCACCTGCTGCGCCAACACCGCGCCCGAGAACACCATGATGGGCAAGCTCGTCGTCGACTCGGTCGTCACCTGGGCGAAGGAGTACAAGGTCGACGGCTTCCGCTTCGACCTCATGGGCCACCACCCCAAGGCCAACATGCTGGAGGTCAGGAAGGCCCTCGACGCGCTGACCGTCGAGAAGGACGGCGTCGACGGCAAGAAGATCATCCTGTACGGCGAGGGCTGGAACTTCGGCGAGATCGCCGACGACGCCCGCTTCGTCCAGGCCACCCAGAAGAACATGGCCGGCACCGGCATCGCGACCTTCTCCGACCGGGCCCGTGACGCCGTGCGCGGCGGCGGCCCCTTCGACGCCGACCCCGGCGTCCAGGGCTTCGCCTCCGGCCTGTTCACCGACCCCAACACCTCGAAGGCGAACGGCACCCCCGCCGAGCAGAAGGCCCGCCTCCTGCACTACCAGGACCTGATCAAGGTCGGGCTGTCCGGCAACCTCGCCTCCTACGCGTTCACCGACACCTCGGGGAAGAAGGTCAAGGGCTCCGAAGTCGACTACAACGGCGCCCCCGCCGGCTACGCCGCCGCCCCCGGCGACGCCCTCGCCTACGCGGACGCCCACGACAACGAGACCCTGTACGACGCGCTCGCCTTCAAGCTCCCGGCGGCGACGTCCCCCGACGACCGGGCCAGGATGCAGGTCCTCGCCATGGCGACCGCCGCGCTCTCCCAGGGCCCGGCGCTCTCCCAGGCGGGCAGCGACCTGCTGCGCTCCAAGTCGCTGGACCGCAACTCCTACGACAGCGGCGACTGGTTCAACGTCCTCAACTGGGACTGCCGGGCCGGCAACGGCTTCGGGCGCGGCCTGCCGCCGGCGGCCGACAACAAGGACAAGTGGTCCTTCGGCAAGCCGCTGCTGACCTCCCCGTCCCTCACGGTCGGCTGCCCGCAGATCACCGGCGCCTCCGCCGCCTACCGGGACCTGCTGAAGCTCCGTACGACGGAGAAGGCCTTCAGCCTTTCCACGGCCGACGAGGTCCAGGCCGCGCTGTCCTTCCCGCTCTCCGGCAAGGACGAGACACCCGGTGTGATCACCATGCGCCTCGGTGACCTGGTCGTGGTCTTCAACGCCACGCCCGAGGAGCAGACGCAGACCGTCGCCGCCCTGTCCGGCACGGACCACGCCCTCCACCCGGTCCAGGCGAACGGCTCCGACACCACGGTGAAGGCGTCCTCGTACGAGGCGGCCACCGGTACCTTCACGGTCCCGGCCCGCACGGTGGCGGTGTTCACCCAGCGGTAGGAACGACGGGCGGGGCGCCACGGTTCGGACACCTGTGCCGGACCGGGGCGCCCCGCTCTATGGTGACCGGGACAGCCGTACCACCAGGAGCCGTACCCATGCCGCAGATCACCGTCGACTACTCCGCCTCCCTCGACGAGGACTTCGACCGCCAGGGCTTCGCACGGGCCCTGCACCCCCTCGTCGTCGAGACGGTCGCCGCCCGCCTCGCGGCCTGCAAGACGCGCACGCGCCGCGTGGAGGACACCGTGATCGGCGACGGCACGGCCGACGACGCCCTGGTCCACGTCGGCATCGACCTGCTGGCCGGGCGCGGCGACGAGGCCAAGGCGCGGCTCACGGAGGCCGTCGTCGCGCTCGTACCGCGGCACATCACGCCCGCCGAGGGCCGGGTGCTGCACGTCTCGGCCGAGGTGCGCGACCTCGACCCCTCCTACCGCGCGGGCTGACGCCGCCCTAGACGGGGGTCTGCGCCGTCACGGCCGGGACCTTGGGCAGCAGCGTGCCCAGCCGGTCGACCAGCTCGCCGAACGGCCCGTCGACCGGCTCGTCGGCGAGCATGTGCAGGAGCAGCGCGGCCATCTCGTCGTCGTACGCCGCGCTCACCGCGGCCAGCGCCGCGAAGTCGTGCACCAGCTGCAACTCCAGCTCCGCCCGCGGTATTCGGCGCCCCTCCAGCCACAGCAGCGCCGTCGACTCGGCGAGCGACACCCAGGACCGGACGACCAGCTCCAGACGGGCCGAGGGCTCCGTGACTCCGAGGTGGGCGAGGATCTGCTCGTACGCGGCCTGCCGCACCTCGTCGATCATCGCGTTCGTCGTCGTGGAGCCGACCGCCGGACCGCCGCGCATCAGTGCCGAGAACCCCGGCCCGTGCCCTTCCACGAAGTCGAAGAACCGCCTCATCACCCGCAGCAGCCGCGCCCCCAGCGGGCCTTGGCGCGGCTCCACGAACCGGCCGGCCAACTCGTCCGCCGCGCGCCGCAGCGCCGCCTCGTACAGGCTCTGCTTTCCCGGGAAGTAGTGGTAGACCAGCGGCCGGGAGATGCCCGCGGCGGCAGCGATCTCGTCGATCGACACCTCGTCGGGGGAGCGGTGGCTGAACAGCTCCAGCGCCACCCCGATCAGCTGCTGCCTGCGCTCCTCGACGCCCATCCTGCGTCGCGCCCCGGTCGTCATGCGAACAGCCTAACGTTCGCCACCGACCGCCCTTCGAACAGTGGCCGATACACGATTCGCTACGCTGCCGAACATGAGCATCTCCGACCCCGAGACCCCGGCACCGCGCACCGGCCTCACGCCGCGCCAGGCCCGGCGCCTGCGGATCGCCGCGGCATCCGTCCTGCTGGTGGCGATGGCGGTCGTCCTGGTGCTCCGACTGGCCAGCCGTACCTCCGTGCTCGTGGTCGGCGTCTACGGACTGGCCATGATCCTGTGCGGCGTCGTCATCGAACTCAGCCGCAACGGCCGCACCCGCCTGGGCACCTGGATCCTCGGCGCCGGCCTCCTCGCCGCCCTGGCCGCCGACTGGCTGCTGCTGCCGTAGCTACAGGTCCAGCACCAGCCGCTCGCCACGGCAGCGCGAGACACAGATCAGCATCGTGTCGTGCCGCTCGTCGTCCGTCAGCAGGTCGTCCCGGTGGTCGACCTCGCCCTCCACCACCCGCTGTTGGCACGTTCCGCAGAAGCCCTGCTCGCACGAGTACGACACATGCGGCACCTCGGCGCGGACGGCCGCCAGCACCGACTGGTCCGCCGCCACCGTGACCGTCCGCCCGGACCGCCGCAGCTCCACCTCGAACGCGCGGCCGGGGACGGAGGCCGCCGGTGTGAAGCGTTCCAGGCGCAACCGCGCTCCTTCCGGCAGCCGCTCCGCCACTGCGTCCATCAACCCGTCCGGACCGCAGCAGTAGACGGCCGCCTCCTCGGTGACGTCGGCGAGGAAGGCGAGGTCCGGCAGACCGGCCTCGTCCTCCGGGACGACCGTGACGTCGCCGCTCAGCTTCTCCACCTCGTCCAGGAAAGGCATCGTCGCCCGGCTGCGCCCGCAGTACAGCAGCCGCCAGTGCGCGCCAGCCGCCCGCACCGCGCGCACCATCGGCAGCACCGGCGTGATCCCGATGCCACCCGCGACGAAGACGTACGCGGGGGAGTCCACGAGCGGGAACCGGTTCCGCGGCCCCCGGATCTCGACCTCCGTGCCCTCGTGGAGCTGTTCGTGCACCTCGCGCGAGCCGCCGCGCCCGTCCTCGACGAGCCGCGCCGCGACGGTGTAGGTGTCGGTCTCCGCCGGGTCGCCGCACAGCGAGTACTGCCGTACCAGCCCCGACGGCAGGACGAGGTCCAGGTGGGCGCCCGGCTCCCAGGACGGCAGCCCCGTGCCCTCCAGCCGCAGCCGGACGACCCCCTCGGCGGGGGTGGACCGCTCGGTGACCAGGACGAGGCGCCGGGCCGTGGACGAACGGCGGCCCTGCCCGGATATCGGCTCCTCCAGGGCCGGCAGCGGCCACAGCGGGGCGGCCCGGATGCGGCGGCGCACGGCACGCCTCACCAGCAGGGCCGCTCCCGCGGCGAGGACGACGGTACGCGCGCGTGGCATGGGTCAGTGACCTCCGTCGGCGGCCGGGGACGAGGCGAGGTAGGCGACCGCCTGGGCCGTACTGCCCTCCTGGGAGGGGTGGTAGGTCCGGCTCAGATAGCGGGGGATGGACCGCAGCATGTCCGGTGTCGACGGCAGCACTCCCTGCCGGCCACGGCTGACGAAGTCCTTCACCGAAGCCTTGCCGTGCGGCAGCGACGGGTCGTTCTCCATGAAGAACCGGGCCCCGCGCTGCCACAGGAACACCAGCGCCGAGAACGCCGTCGCCCAGGTCCGTACCCGCCGCCGGTAACCGCCGTCCACGTGCATGAACAGCTCGAAGGCGACCGACCGGTGCTCGACCTCCTCCGCGCCGTGCCAGCGCAGCAGGTCCAGCATCATCGGATCGGCGCCGCGCCGGTCCAGCTCCTCGGCGTTCAGGACCCAGTCGCCCAGGAACGCCGTGTAGTGCTCGATCGCCGCGATCAGCGCGACCCGTTCCATCAGCCACCACCGGCCGGCCCTGCCGGGCGGCAGCGTCCTGTCGCCGAGGAGCTTCTCGAAGAGCCAGTCGACCTGCGCGGTGTACGGAGTCGGGTCGAGCCCGAGCCTCTTCAGATGGGGCAGTACGTCGTCGTGGGCCTGGGAGTGCATCGCCTCCTGGCCGATGAATCCGATGACGTCCTCGCGCAGCCGGTCGTCACGGATGTACGGCAGCACCTGCCGGTAGACGTGGACGAACCAGCGCTCCCCGGCCGGCAGCAGCAGGTGGAGCACATTGATGGTGTGAGTGGTGAACGGGTCGCCGGGAACCCAGTGGAGCGGGGTCTCCTCCCAGTCGAAGGAGACCTTCCGGGCCTTCAGCTCGATCCGCTCCGAGCCCATGGCCGCCGGCCGCGTATTAGACATGGCGTCAATGTACTGACGGGTACGCGGTCGGCAACAGGGTCGTGCACCCGGATGTTCGGCACGGGCACTACCGCAGGGACGTGATTCCGGTGCCGTCCTCCAGCCGCCCGGTCAGCTCGACCTGCTTGCCCGGCTTGCCCGGCAGCTCCACCGCGAGGAGCCGGCCGTCGTCCGTCCCGCCCGTCGCCCCGCCCGACACGGCGACCGACGTCACCCCCGGGCTCCCGGCCGCCAGCATGTACCACTGCCCGCCCGACGCCTGCCACAGCGCACCGGCCAGTACCCGCGGCTCCCGCGTCCCGCACGCCGGCGATCCCTCCGCCTTCGCCACCACCGCACCCGCCCGCGCGGGCGGCGCCTGGAACTGCGCCAGGACCGTGCCACCCGTACCGCGCCAGGTGTCCGCGCGTGTGCACAGCCACGTGGCCGTACCGGCGGCGCTCGGCAGGTCCTGCTCGGCGAACCGCCAGGAGTTGACCGACCGGACACCCTTGGAACGGACCATCGGCAACAGGCACGCGGTCCGCGCCCACTCCGCCCGGGCCGTGACGCCCGCCTCCGCCGGATCGGCCGGCGCCGACGGCGGGCCCGACGTCAGCCGGGCCGGGGCGAGCTCGCCGAGATCGGTCAGCGTCCGGGTCGACGTGCCGTCACGCACCTCCAGCACCTCCCACTCCCGGCACTGGCTCGGCGCCACCGGGCTGAGCAGCGCATGTGTGACCCCGTGCGCGTCCCGCTCCACCGGACGCGCACCGGCCATCGGCTGGACCAGGTCCCGCGCCGACACCTCCCGTACCCACGGCGCCGTCAGATACCGCACATTGGCGTGCGTACGCCCCACCACCAGGGCGAGCGCCGACGCCGCGTCCGCGCCGTCCGTCCGGGCGAAGTCCAGCGCCGCACCCTCCGTGCCGTCCTTCGGCTCCGCGTACCGCACCGCCCGCAAACCGTCGTGGAACAGCACCACCCGCGCCTGGTCCACCTCCCCGGCGAACAAGAGCTGCGGCGGGCCCATCGGCGGCCCCGGCGGGGTCCCCGGCGTCGCCGAGGCCTGCACCGTGGCACCCGGCCGCGCCCACACCGCCAGCGCCCGCCGCAGCAGCGCCCGGTCGTCGACCAGACCGCCCCGCGCGGGCCACACCGAGAAGTCCAACCGCGCCGAGCGCTGCCAGGCGGCCGGGGCGACGCGCCGCAGATTGCCCGGGTCCAGAGCCGCCTCCGACACCGGATTGCGCGCGTACGACGGGGCGGCCGCCCCGTCCGGACCCCAGCCGTCACCCGGCAGCCCGAGCAGCGCCCCGCACACCACGGCGGCCGCGAGCGCCGCCAGCGCCGCCTTGCCGTGCTGGCGCCGCCGCATCAGGTCCGTGGGGCGGGCCTGCAACGAACACGGGTCGAACTCGGGCGACTCCAGCAGCCCGTGGAGCACCTCCACCCGGTCCGCCTCGGCCAGCGCCGCCTTCGGGTCCTCGACCCCGGCGGCCGCCAGCACCCGCCGCACCTCGGCGTCTCCCTGCCGCTCCAGGCCCCGCAGCACATAGGCGGCCCGGCCCGGCCCGGACAGCGCCGTGAGCCGCTGGTCCAGCGCCAGTTCGTCGGCGCCGCCCGCGCGGGGGAACAGCCTGAGCCCCCACACCTGGGGCAGCAGCGGCGGGAGCTGCGCCCGCTTGGGCCACGCCTTCCGCCTCAGCGGCAGCCCCGCCTCCAGGGCCTGGCGCAGCACCCGGACGCGTACGAACGCGTACCCCGGGTCGACCGCGTCCTCCGGCCGCCGCTGCCCCGGCATCCCGCCGTCGTCGCCCGACGTGCGGCGGCGCGGCAGGGAGCGCTGCACCACCGAATGCGCGGTCAGCACGCGGCGGTTGCGGCCGAGGGACGGCGGCAGCACCAGATAGGCGATCCGTACGAGCCGCGGGTAGTGCTCGACGAGAGCCGCCTCGGCCTGCTCGACGTCGACGGGGGAGGAGGTGGCGAGTTCCTGGGTGCTCACGTTCAGCAGAACGAGCGAATCCGGGGATGGTCACCTGCCGGCCGTGTCCCCCCAGCCGGTCACGCCGCTGAACACGGCCGTCCCGCGCGTCCCGCCGCCACCGTGCATGGCCGTCATGAACAGCCCCGCGTCCTGCGCGGCCGCCGCGCCCGGAACCCGGACCGTGGCGACCGTACGCCAGGTGGCGCCCCCGTCCGTCGAGCAGGAACCGGTGAAACCGCCCCCCGCGCGGGACAGGCGCAGCAGAACCGGCGCCGTGGGGCCGGCGATCCGTCGGTACGTGTCCAGGGTGCCGTCGCCCGTCGAGTCGTACGACAGGACCACGCCATTGAGCGGGGTCACCGCCAGATTGAGGAATCCGGGCGCTCCGGGCGTGGCCAGGGAGTTTCGTACGACGATCCCGGCGCGCGCCCAGGGGCCCGTCGCGTCCTGCGCGTCGATGCGTACGGTCAGGGTGTCGCCGTCCTTCAGAGCACCGCCCTTGTACAGGGTGCCGAATTCGGCGGTCGCCTTCCACAAGTCCTGTCCGCCGCCGTTGATGGCGTACCGGTCCCCGGTCTGGCCGAAGACGGCTCCGTTGTTGGTGTAGGTACGCCATGCCGGGTCCAGGGCCCCGGCCACGTACAGGTCGCCCCGGTGGACGCTGGTGACCGGGGCCTCGCCCCGGGGGCCGTAGGTGGCGCGCAGCTCGTAGGGGACGGGCTCGACGGGGGAGGTCAGAGGACCGGCGGGGGAGGAGATCCCCCAGGAGACGGTGCCCGTACCGGCCGCCGGGACGGACGGGAGGCTCAGCGGCGGCTGGTCGCCGAAGCCGATGAGGGCGAGGCTCACGGGGCCGGTGGGGCGCAGCCCGTTGACGTTCCGGAAGGTGGCGGTGACCTCGGCGGCGGCGCCCGGCGGGAGGGCATCGGGGGTGCTGGAGACGGTGACGGCGCCCTGGAAGGGGGCGCGGGCGAGCGTCTCGTACACGCGCCGGGCGGTCCGGTACGGGTCGTGCGACGGCCGCAGCGGGTACGTCTTCGTCTCGTGCGTCCAGGGTTCCTCGATCGCGTACCAGTCGAAGGCCTTGGGCGCGCGGTGCTGCGCCAGGGCGTCCTCCAGCTCGTCGAGGTACATCCGCCACTGGGGGAGGTGGAAGTCGGCGATCAGGCCGGACCAGTCGCGGTTGGCGTAGTTGGCGAGCCGGCCGGCGTCGGCCGTGGGGCGGTCGGCCCAGGTGGTGACGAGGACGCGGGCGGTGCGCTCCAGTCCCTCGCGCCGGGCGTCCGCGAGCCAGGGGCCGAGGAGGAAGGCGTGGTGGGAGCCCGTCATGTCGTCGCTCAGCCGCATCAGCCTCAGCCACAGCCGGGACAGGGCACGGAACGTGTCCAGGTCCTCGGCGGTGAACGCGGTCCTGAGCTGGCCGATGAGCTGCCAGGAACGGTTGGCGAGGACCTGGCGGCCCAGGTCGGTGAGGTCGTGACGGTAGGCGTCGGAGCGGCGCAGCGGTTCCCGTACGCCGAGCAGCGCGGCGAACGCCTTGTCGAAGAGGGCGGGGTCGAAGGCGGGTGAATGGGTGGCGTAGTGGGTGCCGGAATGGGCGGTGAGGGCGGGCCGCGCGGCGAAGACGGAGTCGTGGGGGCGGCCGTCGCGGCTGGTGATCCGGTACGCGGTGTCGCGGAGGACCGCGAAGGCCTCACGCGCGTGTGCGTCCCGGCCGCCGTAGCGCAGGTCGGCGTACTCCTCGAACCAGCGGGTCCGGTCCACGGGCTCGCGCCGCCAGGCCAGTTCCGAGAACAGCTCCAGCGCGGCCGGGTCGCGTTCGGCGGCCTCCGGCATGTAGGCCGTCCCGGCGAGGGCGGAGCCGGGCTTGTCGCGCCAGGCGGTGAAGCGGTCGGTCCACATGTGGGTCTTGGCGCCGATGGTGGTCCGGCCGCCGAAGTTGGGGATGGTGCCGAAGGCGTACGGGGCACCACCCCAGTCCTTCTCGCGGTCGGTGACCGTCTCCAGGTCGGACAGCCCGTCGACGATCAGGAGGCGGGCCTTGTCGAGCGCGTCGAGCAGGTCGCGGCGCGGGTTGGCCTGCCAGCCGAGGATGACCCAGGTGGCGCCGGGGCGCTCCCTGCGGAGGGCCGCCTCCACCGCGCGGGCGGCCTCGGCGACGGGCACGTCCCCGGCCGAACCGCCTTCGTGGAGCAGGTCCATCTTGAAGTGCCGCACGTCGCCGAAGAGGTCGGCCTGGTGGCGGTAGAAGGACGCCGCGACGCGGGCGAAGGCCTCGGTGCGCGGGTCGAGCCAGTCGGGGCGCCTCAGGCCCGCCCAGGTTCCCTGCGGGATCGTGCGGGCGCCGGGATTGCGGTCGGCGAAGCCGTCGGGGACGGTGCCGAACCAGCCCGGCAGGACGGGGTGCATACCGAGCTCCCGCAGCCGGTCGGTGACGCGACGGGCGAGCGCGGCACGGCGCGCGATCAGGCCGGGGTCGAGCGGGCCGCCGTACGCGCTCATGTTCTGCAGCAGCCACCAGGGCTGGTGGGAGGGCGCCGGCAGCCAGGCGCGGGCCTCGGCGTCGGAGTAGCCGAAGTCCTGCAGCAGCCGGTGGTAGACGGCTTCCTGTCCGGCGGTGACGAGGACCTCGTTGCACCCGTGCAGGGCCAGGACGTCGATCAGCCGCTCCCAGCGCGCCCAGTCGGCGTAGGGGGCGGTGTAGCCGTCGTGCGTGTCGTTGAACGCGAACCGGTGCGGGACGGTGGCCTCGTGGGCGAGCGGCTCCCGGGGTGCGGGCAGGCGCGCCGGGAGGCCGAGCTGGGTGCCGGACCAGGAGATGTGCGCCCCGCACACGTACTTCAGGTACCAGTGGACGCCCGTGAGGGCCGTGGCGGGGCCGGTCGCGGCGACCGTGACGCGGCCGGTGGATCCGGTGACGCGGAAGCGGTCCCGTGCGCCTCTGAGGTGCCTCAGCTCGAACTGGTCCGCGTGACCGGGCAGCAGCCGCCTCAGGGCGTCACGGGCCGGTCCCATGCGGTCCTCCTCGGCGAGGGCGGGCGTCTGCGCCGCTCCGGCGAGCGTGGCGCCCACGCCGATGGCGCCGGCCGTCCCCAGCAGGGTTCGTCTCGACAGGTCGGTCACGGGCGTGCTCCTCCACGATGCTGACGGAACATCAGGTGGCGTACGTGTCGCACGTTACTCGGCGTTCGTCCCCGGAACAGGGGTGCGAACCGGCACGATGGCGAGATGCGTACGGAACGAACTCGTTTGGCGTTGGTGACGGCCGCCCTGGTGGCCCTGGCTCTGCCCGCCGCGGCGGCGTGCGGCGCGGGCGGGGACGAACCCGACGCCGCACCGAAGACCGCGACGGGCTCCCTGGAGGAGCTGGCGGCGAAAGTCACCTGCAAGCCGAACATCCAGACGGATGCGAAGGAAATCCGCCAGGCCAACTGCGAGACGAAGGACGGCAAGTACGTGCTCGCCACCTTCGCCACCGACCGCGGCCAGCGCGAATGGATCAACGAGGCGAACGACTACGGCGGCGCGTACCTGGTCGGCCGCAAGTGGGTGGCCGTCGGCGAGGAGAAGGTGGTGACCGCGCTGCGCGACCGGCTCGGCGGCGCGGTGGAGACCGGCGCGTCACACCACTCTGGCGGTAGCGGTGGCAGCGGTGGTCACGGGGGCGGCGAAGGGGACCACTCGGAGCACTCGGGAGACCCGGCCCACCACGGGGGCTGACCACGCAGGAACGAGGGGCCGGACCACCACCCGGTGGTCCGGCCCCTCATCGGTTGCCGGTCAGGATCTGGTCAGGACCCGGTCAGGCGCATCGGCGTCCGTCGTTGATGCAGCTCACCATCTGCTGCATCAGCCGGTTGTTGAAGACGTTGATGAAGTCGCCGTGGTCGGTGATCGGCTTGTGAAGCTGCTCCGGGAACGAGTCCACCGCGAACACGGACCCCTGCGGAACGTCGTAGACGATCCGCTGGACGAGCTGCGGAATCGCCTGGAAGCCATTCGGGCAGGCGCCGTTCTGGTCGGCGAAGGCGACATGGGTGCGGTGATTCGCACTGTCGGTGTTCTGGCCGTCCCAGCAGCTCTGGAACTTGAACGTCCGTACGACCTGGCTGCCCTGCGGGCAGATCGGGTACTTGTCCTTCAGCTGCCGGTCCTCGAAACCGGTGCAGCTCCAGGACGCATTGGCGTTCGCGTCACCATTGGTGAACGCCTTCGCGTCACCGGTGATGATGCGGAGGAACTTCGGCATGGCCGTCACGCGCGATACCGGGCTGCCGACGAAATTCATCGTGACCTGGCTGGGCGTGAGGATCTCACCGACGTTCTTGTCCTTGCCGCCGCCGTCCGCGTTGGCGTCGTTCTCGTTCTGGCCGTTCTGCAGACGCAATACCGGCCAGAAGTAGGTGGACTTGTCGCCCTGGTTCCGGCAGGTGGTCTGCCCATTGGCGAGATCGTCGTCACTGGCGAAGGCGTCATTGGCCTGGTTGCCCACGTAGTCGTGCATGTGGTGGGCGCCGTTGCTCACACCGGGCGCGACGATGACGTTGTCCGGGTTGAACTTGCCGTTCTCGTTCCGGCCGCAGTCGGTGACGAAACTGCCGCGCGAGGCGCCGTTCTGATTGCGCGGGTTACGGACGTTGGGCTGGACGTTCTGGATGTCGACGAAGTCGGACGCCACGGGCCCGTTGCCCGCCTGGCCCTGTCCCTGACCCTGGTCGCCCTGGCCCTGGCCCTGGTCCTGGCCCTGGTCCTGTCCTTGGTCCTGACCGTCTCCGTTCTGGCCGTCTCCGTTCTGGCCGTCCTGGTTCTGGCCGTCCTGGTCCTGGCCGTCCCCGTTCTGGCCGTCGCCGTTCTGATCGCCGCCGTCCTGGCCGTCGCCGTTCTCGTCCTTCACCTGGTTGGCGTCGTCCGCGCGCAGTGAGCACGGCGCCAGGCCTTCCAGACCATTCGGGCGCTGCCCGTTCCGGTCAATGGCGATCACGATCCGGCCGATAGCAGCAACCCGTTTGTCCTTCAACGGATTGAGAATGGCATTCTGAGCAAAGGCCGGGTCCTGCTCGATCTGTTCCTTCTGATCGGCGAACCGCTGGTACGCCTCGGTGATCTGGGAATCCATCTTCGCCAGTTCCCGGTCCACTTCGGCGCGTGCCTGGTCGGGCACCTCGGAAAGGCCGTTGACGACTTCGGGGCAATCGATGGTCGACATCTGCTGTCCGGCGTTCAAAGGCTTCTGCTGCTGCTGTGACCCGGACCAGCCCGACCAGCCTTCGCCGGCCGATGCGTAGACGTTGGCCGCAATCAACCCGCCGCCGCCCAGTATCAGGGCAGCCGAGGCGGCGATCGCCCGGTTGGCCAGTGTCGAGCGTTTTCTTGTGCGTCGCATGGAACTCCAATCCTGGGCGGGGTGAACCGCTCCGTTCCATACGGGCGTGATCCGGGGCTCGTTCAGCAGACCCTTGATTTCGTAGCATGCTACGTCCGCAAAGCGGGCGAACCGCTATTCCTCGCCCCGGCCGCGATGTGCCGGAACCACTCCGGTGCGAGTGACGTCAGCCGAGCACCTTCGCCTCCTGCTCCGGCGTGACGCCCAGCCGCGGCCGGTCCACCCGCTGCGGTGCCGCCCCGCCCAGCCCGCGCAGCCACGCCCAGGTGTCCTCGACCGTCTCGGCCGCCGAGCGGCACCGCAGCCCGGCCGCCAACGCCCGGGACACATCAGCCGTGTGCATCGCGTCGTACAGCTCACCGCGCGGAGTCCAGACCGGCAGCCCCGTCCAGGGCTCGATGCCCGCGCCGAGGATCGCTTCCGGCTCCGTCCACCGCAGGTCCGCGTCCGAGCCGGTGGCACGGACACAGGCGTCGAGCAACGCGCCCATGGTGGTGTGCCCGGGCGGGCTCACCAGGTTGTACGGGCCGGACAGCCCCGCCTCCGCCGCGTCGAGCAGCCACTCGGCCATGTCGCGGACGTCGATGTACTGCAGCGGCAGGTCACGCGGACCGGGGGCGAGCACCGGGCCGCCGCGGGCGATCCGGTTCAGCCACCAGGGCAGGCGGCCGACGTTCTCCCACGGGCCGATGATCAGCCCCGCGCGGCCCAGCAGGACACGTTCCTCGCCGAACGCGGCGAGCGCCGCCAGCTCCCCGCCCCGCTTGGCCTCCGCGTACGGCACGCCGGTGGCGTCCGGCGACGCCTCCACCAGGGGGCCGTCCTCCGCCAGCCCCGCCGCCGGCGGCCACGCGTAGACGCTGCGGCTGGAGACGTACACATACCGGCCGACCCGGTCGGCGAGCAGCCGCGCGGCGTCCCCCACCGCGGTGGGGTCCGAGGACCAGGTGTCGACGACCACGTCCCACCGGCCCGCGGCGAGCGCCGCGAGCCCGTCCGGCGCGGTGCGGTCGCCCAGCAGCGACACGACACCGGCCGGCGGCTCGTGGCGGCCACGGTGGAAGACCGTCACCTCCCAGCCGCGGGCGAGCGCGGCCGTCACGACGGCGCGTCCGGCGAACTCCGTACCACCCAGCATCAGTAGTTTCATGATCCGACCCTCCCTCGCCCGGCACCTCTCCGAACAGCGGTTCTGCTCCCAGGAGAACGGCCGGTCTCCCGTCCCCGTCGTCGAGGTGGCAGCATGTGGCCACGATGACGAACGTCCGGTCGCCCTTGCGCACCCTGCGCGCCGCGCTTTTCGCGGCGGTTTGCGTGACATTGGCTGCGATGGGGCATTCGTCCATGTCTGCGCATGGTGTTCCGCCTGGTTCGCTACTCGTGGCCTTCGGCGTCACCAGTGGCCTGGCCTGGCTCGCGGCGGGCCGCCGCCGAGGGACCGCTTTCATCGGTACGGGACTCCTCGCCGTGCAGGGCGTGCTGCACCTGACGTTCATGGGCGGCGGCGGTCACCACGGCCACACGCCGGTGCCGGGCACGGCCCCGGAGCCGATGCCGATGCCGATGCCGGGCATGGCACACGGGACCACCATGACGGCCGGACCGGGCGGTTCGGCCGGGTCGGTCGGGTCGGGCGGGTCCGGCGGTGTGGCCGACCTTCTCGCGGGGATCACCGGTGGCGCCTCCGCCGGCATGGTCGCCGTCCACCTGCTGGCCGCCGCCGTCTGCGCGCTGTGGCTGGCCCGTGGCGAAGCCGCCTTCTTCCGCCTCGCCCTCGCCGTCGCCGCCCTCGCCTTCACCCCGCTGCGGCTGCTGCTCGCCCTCGTACGCCTGCCCGACGCCCCGCGCGCGCCACGCCCCCGGCCCGGTGACGTCCGCCGCCACCACGGCCGTGTCCTCACGCACACCCTCTCGCGGCGCGGCCCGCCCGCGTTCCCCGTACCCCACGCCACGGTCCCCGGAGCGGCGCACGTCTGACCCGGGGGCTGCTTCCCCCTGCAGACATGCAGCAACACCGACTCCTAGGACAGTCATGGCCATTGACGACCGCACGACGGCCGGAACAGCCGAGAACACCCCCGCGGAAAGCACCCCCGCGGAAACCACCCCCGCGAAAGTCACTCCCGCGGAAAGCACTCCCGCCGGAACCGGATCGACGTGGAGCGCCCTGCGGCCCCTCCTCCTCCGCGTCCACTTCTACGCGGGCCTCCTGATAGCCCCGCTCCTCCTGATCGCCGCGACCAGCGGACTGCTGTACGCCCTCTCCTTCCAGGCGGAGAAGGTCCTCTACCGCCATGAACTCCAGGTCCCGGTCGGCGACCGGGTCCTGCCGCTCTCCGAGCAGGTCGACGCGGCCCGCAAGGCCCACCCCGACGGCACGGTGACCGCCGTCTGGCCCTCCCCGGAGGACGGTGCCACCACCCGCGTACTCATGAGCAGCCCGACCGTCGAGGAAGGCAAGTCCCTCGCCGTCTTCGTCGACCCGTACACCGCCGAGGTACGGGGCGACCTGCCCAGCTATGGCAGTTCGGGCGCCCTCCCGCTGCGCACCTGGCTCTCGGAGTTCCACGCGAACCTCCAGCTCGGCGAGACCGGCCGCAACTACAGCGAGATGGCCGCCAGCTGGATGTGGGTCGTCGCCCTCGGCGGCGTGGCGCTGTGGATCGGCCGCAGGCGCACCGCCAAGCGCGCCCTGATCCTCCCCGAGCGCGGCCCCAAGTCCCGCCGCCGCACCCTCTCCTGGCACGGGTCGGTCGGCCTGTGGGCCGTGACGGGCCTCGTCATCCTCTCCGCCACCGGCCTGACCTGGTCCCGGTACGCGGGCGAGAACATCGACGCCGTACAGTCCCAGCTCGGCGGCGCCACCCCCACCGTCTCCGCCACCCTCGACGGGGCGGCCGCCGGTGGTGACACCGGACACGAGGGCCACGGCGCGGGTCACGAGACCGCACCGGCCCCCAAGGGCCCGGACGTCGGCATCGACAAGGCGGTCGCGGCCGCCCACGACGCCGGAGTGACCGGCAGGATCGCCGTCACCCTCCCGGCCGAGGGCAAGGGCTACGTCGTCAAGGAGACCGACACCCGGTTCCCCGTCCACCTGGACTCGGTGGCGGTCGACCCGGCCGACGGCACGGTCATCGACGAACTGCGGTTCGCCGACTACCCCGTCCTCGCCAAGCTGACCCGCTTCGGTATCGACGCCCACATGGGTGTCCTCTTCGGGCTCCCCAACCAGCTCGTGCTCGCCGCCCTCATGGTGGCGCTGATCCTCCTCGTCGTCTGGGGCTACCGGATGTGGTGGCTGCGCCGGCCCACCAAGGAGCGGAAGCTGAGCGTGGGCCGGCCCATGCCGCGTGGCGCCTGGCGCAAGGTGCCCGTGACGCTGCTCCTTCCGCTGGCCGCCGCGACGGCGCTGGTGGGCTGGTTCGTGCCCATGCTCGGCATCAGCCTGCTGGTGTTCCTGGCGGTGGACGTGGCCCTCGGCCTGGTGGCCCGGGCCAAGGCCCGGACCCGGACGGCCGCCTAGCGGTTCACGGCGCGTACGTGTAGCCGACCCGCCGCACGGTCCGGATCGTGTGGCGGTGCTCGGCCCCCAGCTTGCGCCGCAGCCGGGCGACATGGACGTCGACCGTCCGCCCGTCGCCCACGTGGCCGTACCCCCACACGGTGGTCACCAAGTGGTCGCGAGTGTGCACCCGGTGGGGGTGGGCCACCAGGTGCGACAGCAACTCGAACTCCAGATACGTGAGGTCCAGCGGCCGCCCGCCCACCTGGGCGGTGCGCCGGGCACCGTCGATCGTCACCGGCCCGCCGTCCGCAGCGGCCTCCGGGCCGGGCAGCTGCTGCTCCGCCGGTACGAGGACCAGGTAGCCGACCATCGGCGGCCGGCCCGGCAGCGAGGGGATGGTGTGCGGTGGCGCGGGCACCCACGTGGCGCCCGGCGGCAGGAACTCGGCGACGTCGACGCCGCCGGGAAGGCGGCCGGCGGCCTCGTCGAGTTCGTCGACGGCACGAAGGCGGTGCCGGCCCGGCGCCGGGGCCGGGGGAGCCGGAACCGTGTGGGCGGGCAGGGGGGAGACGGCGGAAACGGCGGAGAGGGTACGGGTGTTCGCCATGAGGTCAGCTCTTTCGCGCGAAGGGACGGGGAGTGCGTCACGTCATGCGCGTGGGCCGAAGGCCTGTTCGGGGCGGTCGAGGCGGAGTGCCGAGCGAGTGCCGAAAGGCGTTAGAGGGCCGACGCGTTCGTCGCGCGGCAACACACCCGGTCGAAATCGTGGTGCTGACGGGACGGCCAGAACGGCTGGAGGTCGCTGCGACCCGTCGCGGTGTCCTGAAGGCTGGCCATGCCACCATTGAAGCAGATGCCGACGCACGGCATCCGCCCTTCTCGGAACGCGGACCGGCACCGTCTCACGGCAGCCGCTTGCTCCACTCCAGCCCCGTCACGATGATCGCCCGCTCCGGGGAGCCGTTCCAGTCCACCGCCAACCCCTCCTCGCCGAGGGCCGCGACGACCTCCCGCCCGACGGCGGCCGTGGTCTCCGCGGAGCCGTCGAACCCGCCGTACAGGAGAAACAGCCCGTGCCCCGCCGCCGCGCCCTCGGTGCACTGGGTGTGGAAGTAGACGAACCCGCGTGACGCGTCGTCCGCCTCCTCGCCGATCTCCGCCGTACCGCACGTGCGGCAGCAGGTGAAGTGCTCCCGGGCCACGATGCCGCGTGCCTCGAGAGCGGCGAAGGCGCGGGATATCCGCTCCGGGTCCGTCGTCCCTTCCCAGGTGGCCTGCTCCTCCAGCCGCTCCCGCCACAGCCGGTCCACCAGCCGCCGCGCCTGGGCGGCGGACACCGGCCGCTCGTCCCCCCTGACCAGCCACCACTCGGCGGCCTCGGCGAGCTCCGCCCGGTTCGCGTACCCGCACACGAGCAGCTCCCGCACGTGGTCCTCCACCTCCGCGCGGGTCCCCGCGTCCAGCTCCGGCACCGGCTCGGGCACCGGCAGCCCGACGCCCTGCCAGGTCAGCCCGGTGTCCCAGCCGCTCTCCTGCCGGGCCCAGCGCACCATGACCTCGGCGACCCGCGCGGCGTCGGCCAGCTCCGCCATGAAGTGCCGCTCGGGCGCCCCGTCCCGGTACTCCAGCTGGTAGCCGCCGCCGTCCGCGTGCCACACCTGGATGAAGACGTCCGGCACGTCCGGTATCCGCTGGGCGACCACGAAGTGGTCCCCGTCCGCGCCGATGCGCCGCACGAGATCCCCGAGCCGCTCCGCCGGAAGGCGGGCGTACTCCTCGCCGTGCCTCTCCGTCTCCACCCTGATCGCAAGCATGGATCCACTGTGGCAGACACCACTGACAGTGACGGCCGGAGGGCGCCCACCGCGAACGGTGGGCGCCCTCCGGCCGTGGCACAGGGCGCGGGAGTGCGGGATCAGACCTGGCCGGCCTTCTCCAGAGCGGAGCAGCAGGTGTCCACCAGCAGGCGGGTCACCGTGTACGGGTCGACGTTGGCGTTGGGACGGCGGTCCTCGATGTAGCCCTTGCCGTCCTTCTCGACCTGCCACGGGATGCGGACCGAGGCACCGCGGTCCGAGACGCCGTAGCTGTACTCGTTCCACGGGGCGGTCTCGTGCAGACCGGTCAGGCGGTCGTCGATGCCGGCGCCGTAGTTCTTGACGTGGTCCATCGGCTTCGAGCCCTCGCCCAGTGCCTCGCACGCGGTGATGATCGCGTCGTAGCCCTCGCGCATCGCCTTCGTGGAGAAGTTGGTGTGCGCGCCGGCGCCGTTCCAGTCACCCTTGACCGGCTTGGGGTCCAGGGTGGCGGAGATGTCGAAGTCCTCGGCGGTGCGGTAGAGCAGCCAGCGGGCGACCCACAGCTGGTCCGAGACCTCCAGCGGCGCCAGCGGGCCGACCTGGAACTCCCACTGGCCGGGCATGACCTCGGCGTTGATGCCGGAGATGCCCAGGCCCGCCTTCAGGCAGTTCTCCAGGTGGGCTTCGACGACGTCACGGCCGAAGATCTCGTCCGAGCCCACACCGCAGTAGTAGCCGCCCTGCGCGGCCGGGAAGCCGCCCTCGGGGAAGCCGAGCGGGCGGGAGCCCTTGAAGAAGGTGTACTCCTGCTCGATGCCGAAGATCGGCTCCTGCGAGGCGAACCGCTCCGCGACCTCGGCCAGCGCGGCGCGCGTGTTGGACTCGTGCGGCGTCATGTCCGTGTTCAGGACCTCGCACAGGACGAGGATGTCGTCACCGCCGCGGATCGGGTCCGGGCAGGAGAAGACCGGCTTCAGCACACGGTCGGAGGCGTGCCCCTCGGCCTGGTTGGTGCTGGACCCGTCGAAGCCCCAGATGGGCAGATCGGCGACGCCGGTGGGGGCGGAGCCGACCAGTATCTTCGTCTTCGAGCGAAGCTTGGCGGTCGGCTCGGTGCCGTCGATCCAGATGTACTCAGCCTTGATGGTGGTCACGGGGGCCTCATCCTTTGCGGGTGCAGCGGTATGTCGCGCAGCTTCGCAATACGGGATTTCCCGACCGTTGCCCGTTTGTGAACCCCGTGTTACTCAGGTTTCCTGTGTTTCGCCCAGCCACTGTGCGAGCGCGGGACCGGCGCGCCGGAACGTGGGCCCGGAAGGTATGCAGGGTGCGTCCGGTGTGATGGTCGTACAGGGGGCAGACTGGCGGGCATGGACAGCAAGCCGCGCATCGGACTCCTCGGCACCGGCCCCTGGGCCGCCCGCACCCACGCCCCCGCGCTCGCCGCCCACCCCGGCATCACCTTCAGCGGGGTGTGGGGCAGGCGCCCGGACGCGGCGGCCGCGCTCGCCGCCACCCATGGGACGCGGGCGTACGACGACGTGGACGCGCTGCTGGCGGCCAGCGACGCGGTCGCCTTCGCCCTGCCCCCGGACGTGCAGGCGCCCCTGGCCGCACGTGCCGCGGCGGCCGGGTGCCATCTGCTGCTCGACAAGCCGGTCGCCACGACCGTGGCGGGCGCCCTGGAGGTGGCGGACGCCGCCGGCAGGGCGGGAGTCGCCTCCGTCGTGTTCTGTACGCTCCGGTTCGCCTCCGACACCGCGCCGTGGGTCGAGGAGCAGGCGGCGCTGGGCGGCTGGTACCTGGCGCAGGCCCACTGGCTGGGCGCGCTGTTCTCACGCGAGTCGACGAGCGCCTACGCCGCCTCGCCCTGGCGCCGGGAGAAGGGCGGGCTGTGGGACGTGGGCCCGCACGTGCTGTCGGTGCTCCTGCCCGTGCTCGGGGACGTGACGGAGGTCGCGTCGGCCGTCGCGGGCCCGGCGGACGCCCGGCACCTGGTGCTGCGGCACGCGTCGGGCGCGGGCAGCACCCTCACGCTGAGCCTGAGCGCCCCGGTGCGGGCCTCGGAGGCGGGCATCACGCTCTTCGGTGACCACGGGCGCGTGGCGATGCCGTCGTGGGCGGACGCGGTCGGCTCGTTCGGTGCGGCGGTGGACGCGCTGCTGGCGGCGGTACGGAGCGGGGAGGCTCACGCCTGCGACGTACGGTTCGGGCTGCGCGTGACGGAAATCCTGGCCGACGCGGAGGCGAAGGCCGAGGCGGTAGGGGCAGCGGAGGCGGTAGGGGAAGCGAAGACGGAGGCGGCAGGGGAA
Organism: Streptomyces sp. NPDC041796; assembly: GCF_055590785.1. NCBI lineage: Bacteria > Bacillati > Actinomycetota > Actinomycetes > Kitasatosporales > Streptomycetaceae > Streptomyces > Streptomyces sp. NPDC041796. The sequence continues at coordinate 14,147 of NZ_JBVJAH010000023.1, read as the reverse complement.
GAAGGGGAAGCGGAGGCGCGGTTCGCCGACTGAACCGCGCCTCCTGTCCGGGGGGGGTACGGGGCGGTGCCCCGTCAGCCGACGCGCTCGATCCGGGCCTTGCGGATCAGGAACTTGCCGGGCTCGCGGACCTGCTCGAAGGCCGCGTTGTTGAGCAGGGCGCAGCTTCCGGAGACGGAGGTGACCTCGACGGTCGTGGACTTGTTGTTGTCCAGGTTGGTCACCTTGAGCTTGGTCCCGAGCGGGAACTGGTTGCTGGAGGCGGCCGGGGCGCCGCCCTCGCCGGAGAGGGTCACGGTCGACCCGGCGCAGACCACCTCGCCGGCTTCACCACCGCCCTGCTGGCCGGCCTGCTGACCTCCTTGCTGGCCGCCCTGGGCGGCCGGCGGCTGAGCGGTGGCGTCTCCGGCGCCATCGTCCTGACCTGCGCCGCCCTGGCCGTTCCCGGCGCCCTGGTTGCCGTTGGCCTGGCCCTGACCCTTGCCGTTGCCCTGGCCCGCGCCCTGACCGGCACCGGCACCCGGCGCCTGGCCGCCCGCCTCGGCGCCGCCCGCGCCCTGGGCGCCGCCGGCCTCGGCGCCGCCTTGGGCACTGCCCTGGCCGACCTCGCAACCGGCGGCTTCCTGCTGGCGTTTGATCTGCTCGATGACCGCCTGCCGGTTGGCGATCCGCGCCTCGGACTGGGCGTCCGGGTTGGCCTGCTGCCCGGCGATGAACTTCTCGTTGTTGCTCAGCGCCGTGGCCAGCCCGTCGCAGGCCACCGACGCCTGGCTGGTCCCGGTCATCACGATCGCCGTACCGCCGACCATCGCGGCGGCGCCGACGAGCAGGGCGATCTTCTTCTTACCACTGAGCGTCTTCTTGCGTGACACGTAGGGGCTCCTGTCCCCGGCCGTACGGGGGAGCGACGGCCGGATCGGTTCCGTGTGTGCCCCTACGTACGAGTAGCAAGGCGGATCTACTCAACTCTCTTTTGTCTCAATGGATTTCACCCGCCCCACAGTTGGCCTCCCGGCGCGACGGTCACGAGCGGCCGAGCGCGTCCCGTACCGCCTCGTCCGTCCGGGCCACGACCGCCGTGCCGTCGTCGGCGGTGATGATCGGGCGCTGGATCAGCTTCGGATGCTCCACCAGTGCCGTGATCCACCGCTCGCGCGAACCGGCCTCGCGCGGCCACTCCTTCAGCCCGAGCTCCTTCGCCGCGGGCTCCTGCGTACGGGTGATGTCCCACGGTTCGAGTCCGAGGCGGGTCAGCACGTCCCGGATCTCGTCGGCGGACGGCACGTCCTCCAGGTAGCGGCGGACGGTGTAGTCGGCCCCCTCCTCGTCGAGCAGCTTCAGGGCGCCACGGCACTTGGAACAGGCGGGATTGATCCAGATCTCCATGCCCGCCACCGTACCCCTCACAACCGCTCAAAGCGGTGCTGGCCAGGGCCGATTGTCAGTGGGCGGCGGTAAAATCGAGGTAGTTCGTGAGGGCCCGGGGGAGGGTCCCCACACCGCGTACCAGGAGGTCGCCGATGGCCGTTGCCGCACTCACGACACTGCCCCTCGAACCTTTCAAGCCCCTGCAGAAGAAGCCGCTGCCCGCGGGCAGGCCCCGCGAGTGGTACGTCTCCCACAACCGCCGCCTGAAGGCCATGCGGCTGGCGATCGCCCTGCTCGACTCGGGCGTCTACCACCCGTCGAAGGCCGACAACGACACGATACGGAGCACGGCGGAGCGCATCGGCATCCACCCGCCGTCCGACATCACGTGCCGGATGGTCCGGGCGCTGATCCACAGCAGCCGCTGAGCCCCAGCCCGTGCACCACCCCGTGTCCACCGCCCACGAAAGGCGTGCGGCGGGCACGGGGACCGCCCGGCCACGGTCCGGTGCCCGGCCACGATCCGCGCCCGGCCGCACCCCGCACCCGCTACAGCCCGCGCCCGCTACAGCCCGCGCCCGTCGACGAGCGCGGCCACATAGGCCTCCAGGCGTGCCGTCAGTACCCGAGGCGTCAGATCCGTGCGCCCCAGCTCGCGCCAGGACCGCCCCACCTTGTCCGCGTCCGGTGCGAACGCCAGCGCGTCCAGGAGCCGCCAGTACAGCCGGGCCTCGGGGTCCGGGGACAGTGCGCCGCCGTGCGCGACGTACCGCTCGGCGAACCGCAGCCCGCACTCCACCCCGTACAGCAGCGCCAACGCCGTCGAGCAGTGCGCCACATCCAGGTCCGCCGGCCCCCAGGAGGTCTCCACCCAGTCGACGACACCGCTCAGCCGCAGCCCCGCGCCCTCGCCCGTGAACAGGACATTGCCCGGGTGGAAGTCCCGGTGCAGGAAGCACCCCTCGTACGCCGGTGCCTCCCGCCCGATCAGCTCCACCGCCCGCGCCCACAGCTCCGGCACGGCCGTACCGTCCGGCACCCTCACCCGCTCCGGAGACGTCCACGCCTGGTACGGGCGCGGACGCGCACCCTCCGGCACGCTCACCCCATGGATGGCGGCCAACTGCCGTGCCAGCAGGTCGACACGGCTGTCCCTGCCCGCCTCGTCGACCCGTACGGCACCGGGCAGACACGTCATCAGCAGCGACGGCGCGTCGCAGAACTCGCCCGCGGCGTCCACGGCCAGGCACCGCGGCACCGGGACGTCCGAATCCGCCAGCAGGACGAGCACCTCCGCCTCCCGCGCGAGCAGCCCCGGCGCGTGCCGCCGGTAGAACGGCTTGACGAACGACCGCAGCACCAGCTCCCGTTCCGACTCCGTCCGCAGCAGCCGCATCTGTGACGTCCAGCCGCCGGCCAGCCACCGCGCGGACCGCACCCGGTCGCCCTCGGGCAGCGACTTCTCCACCCAAACCGAAGTCCGCGGCGGCGCCAGCACCGCGTCCACGAAGCGCCGCCGGTCATCCGCCTCGGTCGCGAACCAGCTTCCCAGCCGGTGGCCCGCCCGCTCCACGTCCAGCCGCCGGTACCGGGAGCGGGCCGTGAGCGCGTCCTCGACGGCCTCGGTGACGGCCGGCGGGATCACCTCGTCGCTGCCGGGAAGGGCCAGCACCGCCGTACCCTCGAACGCCCGCAGCGCCTCCAGCGCGGCCGAGTCCCGCCAGCCGCCCTCACGCCGGATGATTTCCGTGAAGCCGTGCCCGAACCGGACACCCCACGCCTCCCGCGCGTACACCGCCGGGGCGCACAACCCGACGGCCCGCACCCTTCCCCCGTAGTGACCGGCCAGGTCGGCGACGGTCTGACCGCTCATGCTGAAGCCCACCAGCACCAGCTCGTCGTCCGCCGGCACCACCCGGTCGACGACCGCACGCGCCTGTATGAACCGCCGCTCCAGGCTCAGTTCCTCCGGCGCGCCGCTGCTCCGCCCGTGCCCGGAGAAGTCCGGTGCGACCACCCGGCAGCCACGCCCCGCGAACTCGTCCAGCACCGGGACGAGCCGCTCCGCGCTGCCGTTCCCCGCCCCGTGCAGCACCACCACGGTCACACCGGCCGCGCCCTCGCGCTCCCGCGCCACCAAGTTGATCCGTTCCCCGTCACACATCACCGCATCCATGGATAAGTTCTAGACCATGGCCCACTCCCGCCCCCGAATGACCGACGAAGAACGCCGGAACCGCGTCGCCGTACGCCACCACCTGGCGCCGGCGGCCCGCGCGACGACGGTCGAGCAGGTCGCGAACTCCCTCACCGCCCTGCACGGCACCGACCCGGCCACCGTGCACCTCGCCGCCGGAGCCCGCCTCGCCGACCCGGCCGGGCCGGTGGCCGCCATGGAACGGGCCCTGTACGAGGACCGCACGCTGATCCGGATGCACGGTATGCGCCATACGGTCTTCGTCCTCCCCACCACCCTCGCCCCCGTCGTCCAGGCGTCCACCACCCACGCCGTCGCCGCCCGGGAACGCGCCACGCTCGTCAAGCAGTTGACGGCCGGAAGCTCCCTCGACGAGAAGTGGCTCGCGGACGTCGAGAAAGCCACCCTCGAAGCCCTCGCACGGCGCGGTGAGGCCACCGCCGCCGAACTGGCCAAGGACGAACCGCGGCTGCGCGAGCAGTTCGTGTACGCCCCCGGAACGAGCTACGAACAGCGCCAGACCGTGTCCACCCGGCTGCTGCGCCTCCTCGGCACCGAGGCCCGCGTCGTCCGGGGCAGGCCGCTCGGCTCGTGGACGTCCAGCCAGTTCCGCTGGGCGATCGCCCCCGCGCTCCCCGACCTCCCTCCCGCCGACGCCCGAGCCACGCTCACCCGCGCATGGCTGGCCTCCCACGGCCCGGCGACCGAGGCGGACCTGAAGTGGTGGACGGGCTGGAAGGTCACCGACGTACGCAAAGCCCTCCAAGCCGTCCACGCCGTCCCCGTCGACCTCGACGACGGCACCACCGGCCACGTCCTGCCCGACGACACCTCCCTGACCGAACCCCCCGCCCCCTGGGCGGCCTTCCTCCCCGCCCTCGACCCCACCCCCATGGGCTGGCAGAGCCGCGACTGGTACCTCACCCCCGCCCACCGCACCGCCCTCTTCGACCGCAGCGGCAACATCGGCCCCACCGTCTGGTGGAACGGCCGCATCATCGGCGGCTGGGCCCAACGCCCCGACGGCGAACCGGTCTGGCGCCTCCTCGTCCCCGACCCGGGCCGTGAGGCCCTCACCGCCGTCGAAGCCGAAGCGGCCCGCCTCCACACCTGGCTCGGCACCACCCGCATCACCCCCCGCTTCCGCACGCCGCTGGAGCGGGAACTGTCCGGTTGATACGGGTGGGTCGGCTACCCCTCCGGTGTCCCCAGCCGCACCCACCGCCGGGGCGGACCGGTCACGGGCCGACTGTCCGCCAGCCGCAAGCCGGCGGTCCAGCAGGCATAGGCGATCCGGCGGGCTCCGTGCGAGGAGCCCCACTGCCAGCACCGCAGCAGCCACCACTCGGCCGTCTCCTCCGGCCCGGGGGACAGGGACACCTCGCCCTCCCAGACCGTCTCACCGTCCACCGTGGTCGTCCCGAACGTCCCGCCCTTGGGATTGAAGTAGATCCCGCAGGCCCTGGCCGACAGGGACAGCGGCTCCAGCACCTCCGGCATGCTGACCTGATAGCTCAAGGGCTGTATCAGGACGCAGCCGCCCGGCACGCCGGTCACCCCCACGTACTGCTGCGCCTCGTCGTAATCGTCCGGGTCGAAGCCGCCCACGCCCGTGCCGTACGGGCCGGGGTGACGGTCGAGGTCGAGCACCGGGTGCGCTGCCGGATCGGCGCCGAGCCGCCGGATGACCTCCTCCTCGTCGAGGCCGGCCACGAAGGCGACACCCAGCCCCTCCGTGAACACGTCCTCGAGAACCTCGATCAGGCGGTCCGCCTCCTCCTGGAGCGCCCGCTCCTCGGGCGTCGGCTCCTGCGCTCCGGGCAATCGGGCGAAGAGCGGCGCCAGAGCCGGGACGGTGAGGGCGAGACCACCCGCCGACCTCCCGGCGCACTGCGGCGTCCAGGCACTGGCCCCCGCGTCCACCAACACGCGGGCCGTCTCCGCGTTCCCGTGGCACACCGCCTCCCACAGCGGAGTGAACCCCTGGTCGTCCCGCCGGTCGGCGTCCGACGCCGGCAGCCGGCCGAGCAGCTCCGCGAGGACCTCCGCCGTGCCGTGCGCGGCGGCGTCGTGCAGCCCTGCCGCCGGGTCGGCACCGGCATCGAGGCGCACCCGTACCAGCCGTCGATCCCTCCAGCCCTCGTCGTAGCGCATACCGTTCCAGTCGTCCCGCGGCTCGTACACGCCGGTCTCCGGGTCCGCGGCAAGGTGGTGGGAGTGGGTCGTGGCCATGAGACCGGCGGGTCCGGCGATCGACACCCACATCGCGGACGTGCCCCCGTCCGCCACCGGTGTGGAAGGCCCCTGCCCCGGCCAGATCTCCACCGCACGAGCCGCCGCCGCCCGGATCACGCCCGCGTCGATGACCGTGTGCGTCTCGGGAACGCCCTCGTGCGGCCACTCCACCACCAGGGTCATCACCCCCTCGGGCGGAAGCTCCGACAGCCACAGATCGACCTCACGGTGGAACTGACCCCCGCCACCGCCCATCTCCCGCAGACTCGCCCGCCGCCCGGACGCCGCCGTGACCGGCCACGGCTCACCGTCCAGCGTCGTGACCCGCAGCCCGTCCGCCAGCACCACACCCACCCGCAACCCATCCGGATCAGGTCGCCCGAACGTCACGCACTCCTGCGTACGCACCCGGCGCCGGAACGCCACGAGGTGCAGGGTGACCGAGTCGGGCCACACGGAACACCCCCTGAGCAGCAACCGCGCATGCTCACCCCGCCCGGCCTCCACGGCGAGATCCACCGCACCCGGCAGGAAATGTTCCACCGGCGGGAAGTCACCGGTCGTGTCCCCGACCGGCCCCAGATCCATGAACTCCGGCCTCGGCGGCTCGGCCTCGGCCGCCACCACCAGATCGTCGAAGAACCCCACCGCACATCCTCCCCGCCCGTTGCCGGATCCGGCGACCACTGACAAGAACGACTCTGACAGAGGGGTCTGACAGAGCTCTTGCCAGACGTCTCCCCCATGAGGTCTGACGACGGCGCGTCATCCTCAAGTGGCTGGCGTCTCCGGAGCTCCCGCGATGTGGAAGCTCTGAGCTCGGGAAGCTGCGATCACGCGCGGCCGGTTCGGGCGCTGACTTGGGACGACTGCCATGTCGGCACCTTGTCGGGCGTGGTTGCTTTCACCGTGGTTCCCCGCTGGTCCCCGCCCGATCTGGTGCGGTTGTGGTGCAGTGAGGGAGCGCCGCTACGCAAGTGAGCCTGCCGTGCCTCGATGACACTGCGGCGCGCCGCCATGGAGTCCGGCCTAGCCGCGGACTCGGCGAAACCGTGATGTGGGTCCTCCAACCGCGAAAAGATGCCGCAACTCGTCCCACCACAGAGGACCGGCACCCATGGGCATACGGGAAACAGCCAGGGCAGAGCTCGCTCAGCGTCTTGCCGACAGGACGCGCACGCTCGGAGACCGCTTGCAGCAGGGAGAGACGGCCGTCGCAAGTAGCGCTGGACCTGCTGCGGCTGACCGGGGGCCGGCGGCAGCCTCAGGCCCTCCCCCTGAACTGGCTGGTGGGCGAGCACCGCTTTAAGGAGTTCGATCTACCCTCGTCTTGGTCCGGACTCGACTCGCGCACCGGTGCCGGACGTGGTTGCCGCGTGTCGCTGCCGTCCACGCTCGTTGATGTCAGCGTTGGATGTCAGCGGAACAGCTCCGGCACCGCGCAAGCCTCCAAGGGCTCATCCGGCCGGTCGGCCCAGCGCCACCAGACATGCCGACTGGCACACCCCCAGAGCGACCGGCAGGCGCGCGCCGGCCATCGTCCTCCCGCTTGGAGAGGACATAGCCGCCCGCCCTCATGGGCCGGCTGTACTCAGGACAGTCCGGGAGCGTCTTCGGTCATGCGGCGCACCCCGCCGGAGCGACCTCTTCGTCCCGAAGCAACTTGGGTGGGCCCTCGACCTTGGGGCTGTACGGCTCTCACCTGCTGCGATGGTCCGCAAGCGTCTGCGCTTGTTTGCCGCTGTTCGCTGGCGTTGTCACGCAGTTAGACACTCGCCGCCTCCTCGATGCGAACTACGGGCGGGGTGATCGCTGAGGTCTGCCGACCTGTTCAGTTGGTGGTCTGGGCCCATGACACGATGGTTGCTGTACTTTGCTGCTGTACGGCGGTCCGGTCGTCAGGGGGATCATGGCAGCCTTGGGGTTTTTCTTCATAGCTCTGCCGTGCCTCGCCATTGTCAGCTTTGTCTGCTTCGCAGCATGCCGAGCCCAGCGGCAGAAGCCTTTCAAGGCGCTGGCCTACGTATGCCTATGCTTCGGCGTTGTCTGCACCCTCACTCCCATAGGAGTTGTTGGCTGGGCGCTGTCTCTATAGGTGCAGGAGCGCAGGGTGTGTCTGCTACGCCCGCAAAGGCGCCAGTTTGGGATATCGCGTACGTAGATCGGTCTTGAGCTGGCAAGGCGCTGACCTGCGTGTTCTCGGGATACTCCCCGGCGTTCCCCGTTGTTCCCCTCCGGTCTCTCCCTCTCGAATCAGGCACGTGAGGGGCACGCTGCGCCGTATCCTCCCGTCGCTGTGCCTTAGGTCACATTAACGCGGGGTTCCTTGGGGGGAACACGGGCAATCGAGAAGTGCCCGGCTGGGCGTCAGCGCTGGGCATCCTGTTCGATCTCGCGGCTGGTGCCTGGGGCCTCTGGTGCGTGGTGATCGCGTTCATCGGTGGGACGATGCCGCTCATCGGGATCGACGTCGAGGGCAGTCTGCTGCTGGGCCTTTTCATGCCCTTCGTTGGCGAGCCGCTGCTGATGACGGTCGCTTACTGGGCTTTCCTGGCTGGCATGGATCCGATCTTCCTTATGACCACCGCTGGGAGTCGACCGCCCCAGCCACAGCGGGGTTTCCTACCTCAGCCCGCATGCACGCAGCGCGCCGCCGGGCGCGGCCAGCCGGGGCGAAGACAGGAGGCAGGCCGCGCCGCTGAGGCGGCGCGCGCCCGCGCCGTGCGCGGGCCTTGATGAAGTAGGGAAAGTCTTACCGCGCTGGGAGCAGGTGGCGTCCGTCGTGGCTCCGGACGTGCGGGCCATCCCCGTCCAGGGCGTCCTGCGGCCGGATCGCGTAGACCTCGGACACAGGACCCCTGAGCCGGTCCAGACAACAAGAAAGGCCCGGGTCGATGACCTGGGCCTTCTTCGTGGAGCGGGTGACGGGAATCGAACCCGCGCTCTGAGCTTGGGAATCACCGCATCTCCCGTGCCCAAAAGTGCCGTAACCAGCATCAACGGGTGCTGGGAGAACTCCTGGGCTCCACCCAGCCCCCGTTGTTGACCGTGGTGTACCGCTCCTTCGGGCACGGCTCGGGCACGGCCGCCTTCTGATCCCTAGCTCTGGCGGGATCGGTCAGTGAAGGTCATACCGATTGCTACGGGGCCTGGGGGCGGTAGCGGACGGGGGTGGTTGCTGGGGTTGCGGTACTTCAGTGCTGTACAGCTTGATCACAGGGGGGCTTCAGCATCCGGGCGCTGAGGTCAGCTTTGCTACCGCAAGGCAGCAAGGCCTCTCTGCAATTCTTCGAGGTTCATGACCGGCTCAAAGGTGACCTCCGCGCCCATCTCCTGGAAGAACGGATCGGCGATGGAGGGCAGCTGCGAGCTGTCCTGCATGTCGAATACGAGAATCATGGAGCGCCCGCCCTCAGGGGTGAAGTAGGCGGCTTCCGGCTTCAGCCGCTCGATGGTTGACTTCAGCGAGTCGGGCATCGCTCCTCCCTTCGTCACCTGATTCGACATCTGGGTGTCCATACGGGCCTTCATCATCATCCGCATCGCACGCTCTCCTCGCGCACCGCGACCTGCGCGGTTCCGTCCGCGCTCGCTGGGATCCGGTGCATCCCGCTCAGCTTCATCTCCATCGATCACGCGCCGCAACATTTCCTACGCCCTATGTGACGCCGGGTGAGGAATGACGTTGCCACGCACGACATCTCGAGGTCGGTGGAGCGGGTTTGGCCGGTGGCCTGCCCGGTCTGGGGCCGAGCATGATCAGGGGGCGTACGCTGGTTGGCAACTCGGGCAGCCTTTGGACCTGGCACCCGCCGCGCACAGCGCGGCGCGCGGCCCGTCGTCCGGGCCGACGCCGGCTTTCGCACTGGGCCCGGCACTGCCCACTGGCCGACCGCAGCGAGCTGAGATGAGCCGCTACTCAAGCCACCGCATCGTCGCCAGAATGACTGATATGACGTCATTCCTGGCCTTACTGGCGGCTCCGGTCGGCGCCGTGCTGACCACACTGATTGGCGTATTCGTTGGGAGCATCGTCAGCAGAAGAGCTCAAGATCGCCACTGGATCAGGGAACAGCAGGCGGCAGCCTGCGTCCGCGTACTGCGGGAATCATCCTCAGTGCTTGTAGACCTCAGCGACATGGATCGCAACCGGCCTGACGACATCCCTCGAGGCGTGCTGGCCCCGACGACAGTCGACTGGCGCCCCTGGGGCGAGGCCCTCGGCAGCGTGAATCTCGTTGCCAGCAGGGACATTGCAGCAGCCGCGCACGCCATTGACGAGCAGATCTGGCGGTTTCACATCGCCATTCGGAGGGGTCTGACTCCCGAGGAGAACTGGATGGAGCTCAGAGGGAGAGTCGTTGCCGCACAGGGGCACTTCATAGCCGTCGCTCGTCGGCATCTCTCGCTCACCGGAGAACCCCTCCAGCGCCTCGACGGACGCCCCGCACCGGACGACCCGATCTGGCGGACGGCGCGGCTCTAGAGCCTGGCCTGAGCCGACTTGCTGCCGCGCGTGCGCCTCGATGCCGACTACTAGCGGCAAGGTCGCTGAGGTCTGAGGCACTGTTCAGAGCGTCTGCCAGAGCCGCAGGCGGTCGGGGCCAGTCGCCCACAGCCGCTGTACCGGGCACGGCTCCGGAGGGCGCTTCGGCCTCAGGAAAAGCGGCATCGGACCCGCTTCACCCTCCGGATCTGCACCCACCTCATGCCGAACAGCCAGCACCTTGCTGCCCGCAAACCGATCGACGGCGCGTTCGGTCCGGGACCGGAGGAGGACGGCGACGGAGCGGTTCCCGTCGCGGCCTGAGAGGCACCCAAGTAAACGGCCGTCGGCCGTGCCTTCCGGTGGGGGAAGAGCACGGCCGACGGCCGACAGACGGCCCAGGGGAGCGGAAACCCGCTCCGACCTGCGGCGATCTTAGATGTCGAAGTACAGCTCGAACTCGTGCGGGTGCGGGCGCAGCTGGATCGGGGCGATCTCGTTGGTGCGCTTGTAGTCGATCCACGTCTCGATCAGGTCGGACGTGAAGACGCCACCCGCCTGCAGGTACTCGTTGTCCTCCTCCAGCGCGTCCAGGACGGCCGGGAGGGAGGTCGGGACCTGCGGGACGCCCGCGTGCTCCTCGGGGGCGAGCTCGTAGAGGTCCTTGTCGATCGGCTCGGCCGGCTCGATCTTGTTCTTGACGCCGTCGAGGCCCGCGAGGAGCAGCGCCGAGAAGGCGAGGTACGGGTTGGAGGACGGGTCCGGGGCGCGGAACTCGACGCGCTTGGCCTTCGGGTTGGAGCCCGTGATCGGGATGCGCATCGCGGCGGAGCGGTTGCGCTGCGAGTAGACCAGGTTGACCGGGGCCTCGAAGCCGGGGACCAGGCGGTGGTAGGAGTTCACCGTCGGGTTGGTGAAGGCCAGCAGCGACGGGGCGTGCTTGAGGATGCCGCCGATGTAGTAGCGGGCGGTGTCGGAGAGGCCCGCGTAGCCCTGCTCGTCGTAGAAGAGCGGGGAGCCGCCCTGCCACAGCGACTGGTGCACGTGCATGCCGGAGCCGTTGTCACCGAAGATCGGCTTGGGCATGAAGGTCGCGGTCTTGCCGTTGCGCCAGGCGACGTTCTTCACGATGTACTTGAAGAGCATCAGGTCGTCGGCCGCGGCGAGCAGCGTGTTGAACTTGTAGTTGATCTCGGCCTGGCCGGCGGTGCCGACCTCGTGGTGCTGGCGCTCGACCTGGAGGCCGACGTTCTCCAGCTCCAGGGAGATCTCGGCGCGCAGGTCGGCGAAGTGGTCGACCGGCGGGGCCGGGAAGTAGCCGCCCTTGTAGCGGACCTTGTAGCCGCGGTTGTCCTCGAGGGCGCCGGTGTTCCAGGCGCCTGCCTCGGAGTCGATGTGGTAGAAGCCCTCGTTCGCCGAGGTGTTGAAGCGGACCGAGTCGAAGACGTAGAACTCCGCCTCGGGGCCGAAGTAGGCGGTGTCCGCGATGCCGGTGGAGGCGAGGTAGGCCTCGGCCTTCTTGGCGATGTTGCGCGGGTCGCGGCTGTACTGCTCGCCCGTGATCGGGTCGTGGATGAAGAAGTTGATGTTCAGCGTCTTGTCACGGCGGAACGGGTCCAGGCGCGCCGTCGACAGGTCCGCGCGCAGCGCCATGTCCGACTCGTGGATCGCCTGGAAGCCGCGGATCGACGAGCCGTCGAACGCCAGCTCCTCGGACGGGTCGAACGCCGTGGCCGGAATCGTGAAGTGCTGCATCACGCCGGGAAGGTCGCAGAACCGGACGTCGATCATCTTGACGTCGTTGTCCGCGATGTACTTCTTGACGTCGTCGGCGTTCTGGAACATCCAACTCCTCCTACTCCCACCCGGGGGAGGGCGGGGTTGTAGCTCGGTCGTGCGGCCAGTGCGGTGGCACACGCTGGTTCTGACCCTAGGGACGCGGGATTTCTCAAGCGTGACCCATTTGTTTCGACCAAGTTAACCGGAGCGAGTGTCCCGGCGCCCGAGCAGACCCGGGTCGAAGTGATCGAAAGCGGGCACAGTACGGTGGTCGGGTGGACAACAGGCAAGCAATCGGATCGTGGCTCTCCGGCCCGCGCGCGGCCGCCGAGGAGATGGGTGCCGACTTCGGCTACCGGGGCGAACGGCTCGGCCTGCCGCAGGAGGGGCCGGGCTCCATCGCTCCCCTCGGACGCCGCTTCGGCGCCCTGTTCCTGGACTGGACCTTGTGCGTGGTGATCGCATACGGCCTGATCGCGCCGGGTGACTGGAACCGCGCGGGCAACTGGGCCGTGGTCGTTCTCTTCGTACTCGGCGTCCTCACCGTGGGCACGGTCGGCAGTACGCCGGGTAAGCGGATGCTCGGGCTGCGGGTCATCTCCGTCGACGGCGAGCGGCTGGGTCTCGGCCGCGTCGTGCTGCGCAGCCTGCTGCTGTGCCTGGCCATCCCCGCGCTCGTCTGGGACCGCGACGGCCGGGGGCTGCACGACCGTCTCGCGCGCGCCGTGCAGGTACGCGGCTAGGCAGGCGATAAAGCGAGAGGGGCGCCCCGCCTTCGCGGCGGGGCGCCCCTCTTCGTCTGCGTACGCGTAGCGTCTCCGCGTACGCCTAGCGCATCTTGCCGCCGCGCGGCATCCGCATGCCCTTCGGCATGGGGCCCTTGGGCAGGGGCATGTTGCTCATCAGATCGCCCATCGCCCGCAGCCGGTCGTTGGCGGCGGTCACCTGCGGGCCGGAGAGCACCCGCGGCAGCTTCAGCATGGTCGTACGGACCTTCTTCAGCGGCACCTGGCCCTCGCCGTTGCCGACGATGATGTCGTGCACCGGTACGTCGACGACGATGCGGGCCATCTTCCTCTTCTCGGCCGCCAGCAGCGTCTTGAGCCGGTTGGGGTTGCCCTCGGCGACCAGCACGATGCCGGCCTTGCCGACGGCGCGGTGCACCACGTCCTGGTTGCGGTTCATCGCCACCGCCGGGGTGGTCGTCCAGCCGCGGCCCACGTTCTGCAGGACGGCGGCCGCCGCACCCGGCTGGCCCTCCATCTGCCCGAAGGCCGCCCGCTCGGCGCGGCGCCCGAAGACGATCGCCATCGCGAGGAAGGCCAGCAGGAAGCCCAGGATGCCCAGGTAGATGGGATGCCCGATCAGGAAGCCGATCGCGAGGAGGACGCCGAAGACGACGAGTCCCACGCCCGCGACGACAAGACCGACCTTCGGATCGGCCTTTCGGGTCATCTTGTACGTCAGAGCGATCTGCTTCAGTCGCCCGGGGTTCGCAGCGGCGTCACCGCTGTCTGATTTTGCCTTCCTCGCCATGCTGTGAAGTTTACGTGGCCCGGGAAGTGCGGCCCGCCACGGCCTCCAGTACGTGCTGCGCCTCGACGCGGTCCCTGGCGCGGCGCCGGTCCTCCAGGACGGACGTCCAGGCGTTCCGGCGGGCGGTTCGCTGGCCGCTGCTGAGGAGCAGCGACTCGACGGCGCGCAGGGCGTCGGCCACCCGCGGGAAGGCATTGGCCCGGACCTCGTGGAGGTCGGGTGCGGGGTGCGTCCGGCGCGTCTGCTCTGCCTTGCGTCCCTGCGGAGTCGCGGCCTGCATGTCTGGGTCCTCCCTGAGAGCGGGTTCAGCGGGAGTGGGGAGTGATGCGCGCACTGCGCACGCGGCGGCGCGTGCGCGGGGCGTACAAGCATCGTCACAGATTGGTGTTACCAGGGCGTGACCGGCCGGTCAAACGCCGATGAAACCTTTTCGCAGGACTTCGGCCACGGACGCGGGGGGGGGGGGGGGGGGGGGGGGGGGGGGGGGGGGGGGGGGGGGGGGGGGGGGGGGGGGGGGGGGGGGGGGGGGGGGGGGGGGGGGGGGGG
>NZ_JBVJAH010000022.1:72376-105685 GCF_055590785.1 Streptomyces sp. NPDC041796 | reverse complement strand
GCGGCTCCGCACCCGCGGCTCCCGCACCGCGGCGGACCTCCGGCCCCGCGAGCGGCTCCGCACCCGCGGCTCCCGCACCGCGGCGGACCTCCGGCCCCGCGAGCGGCTCCGCACCGGCGGCTCCCGCACCGCGGCGGACCTCCGGCCCCGCGAGCGGCTCCGCACCCGCGGCTCCCGCACCGCGGCGGACCTCCGGCCCCGCGAGCGGCTCCGCACCCGCGGCTCCCGCACCGCGGCGGACCTCCGGCTCCACGAGCGGCTCCGCACCCGCGGGAGGGCCCGGCCGGGGAGCGCCCGGTGAGGGCGGGGGCGCGCTGGGGTCCGGCGCTGGGCAGGGGGTCCAGTGCCCGGAGGGAACCCGGTTCGGGGAGGCGACCAAGTCAACGGGCGGCTCCCGACCCGGCTGCGGAGCGCCCGGTGACGCCGGGGGCGGGGGAGAGGACCGGCGGGGGACCGACCGGGTCCTGTGGGGCGCCGCCCGGCACAGCGGAGGCCGTGCCGTGGCCATCCTGTTCTGCTCCGTGGGCGCCGCGCTCGCCGCCCTGGCCGAGCCGGCCGTCCTCGGCCGCAGCCTCGACCTGCTGCTCGCCCGGTCGGCCGACGCGCCACGCTGGGTCGCCCTGTGCGCCGCGCTGATCGCGGCCGAGGTGGCCCTCGACGCGCTCGTGGCCCTGCTCGCCGGCACCACCAACGCCCGGTCCACCGCCTGGCTCCGCCACCACGCTCTCGGCCGCCTGCTCGCCGCCTCCCCGCACCACGCGGCGGCCCGCTTCGCGCCCGGTGACCTCGCCACCCGGCTGACCGCCAACGCCACCGAGGCAGGCACGGTCCCGGCCACCGCCGCGGGCGCGTTCGCCACGATCCTGCCGCCCCTGGGGGCGCTCGTCGCGCTGCTCCTCATCGACCTGTGGACCGCGGCCGCCTTCCTCGCGGGCGTCCCGCTGCTCGTCCTGCTGCTGAGGGCCTTCGCCCTCAGTTCCTCCGCCACCGTCTCCCGCTACCAGCGCGTGCAGTCCGGCATGGCGGACCGCCTCGTCGAGGCACTGTCCGGCGCCCGCACGATCGCCGCCGCGAAGACCACCGCGCGCGAGGAACGCCGCATCCTCGCCACGCTGCCCGAACTCACCGCCGAAGGACGGACGATGTGGCTCGTCCACGGCCGCGCGGTCGCCCGGAGCAGCGTGCTCATGCCCCTCCTGGTGACCGTCGTCCTCGCCGTCGGCGGGGCCAGGCTCGCCACCGGCGCCCTGAGTGTGGGCGAGTTGGTGGCGGCCTCGCGGTACGCGGCTCTCGCCGCCGGTGTCGGCTCGGTGGCCGCGGCCCTCGGCGCCCTGGTCCGAGGCCGGACCGCGGCCCGCCGCACCGGCGAGCTCCTTGCCCTCCCCGCGATACCGCACGGCCCGGAGACCCTGCCCGCCGACGGCACGGGCACCCTCGAACTGCGCGGTGTCACCCTCGTACGCGACGGGGTCACCGTGCTGCACGGCATCGACCTGCGGGTGCCCGGCGGGGCGACCGCCGCCGTGGTCGGCCGGTCGGGCGCCGGCAAGTCCCTGCTCGCCGCCGTCGCGGGCCGGCTCGTCGACCCCGACGAGGGCGAGGTCCTGCTCGACGGCATGCCCCTGGACCGCGTGGGGCCCCGGCAGTTGCGCCGCGAGGTGGGGTACGCCTTCAGCCGGCCCGCGCTCTTCGGGACGACCGTCGGCGACACCATCGCCTTCGGCGCCGACCCGCCCCCGGTGAGCGCCGTGCGGTCCGCCGCCCGTGCGGCCGGGGCGGACGGCTTCGTCACACGGCTGCCCGAGGGATACGACACGCCCCTCGGCGACGCGCCGCTCTCCGGCGGTGAGCTCCAACGCCTCGGACTGGCCAGGGCGTTCGCCCACGCGGGACGGCTGCTGATCCTCGACGACGCCATGTCCGGGCTGGACACCGTCACCCAGCGGCAGGTCGAGCGGGCGCTGGCCCACGACGTCCGGCCGGGCACCCGGCTCGTCGTCGCCCACCGGCTCTCCTCGGCCGCCGGGGCGGACCTCGTCGTATGGCTGGACGACGGCCGGGTACGCGCCGTCGGGCCGCACCGGACGCTGTGGCGGGACCCGGCGTACCGGGCCGTCTTCGCCGCCACGGGCGCGGGGGACCCATGACGGCGCGCCGGGTCCTCCCCGAGGGGCGCCGTTTCCTGCTGCGGAGGAAGCGCGACGTGCTGCGCCTCGCCGCCTGGTCCCTGCTGGAGTCCGCCCACACCTTCCTCGGCGGGTACGGAGTCGCCCGCGCGCTGGACGACGGGTTCCTCGCCGGGCGCACCGGAGTGGGCCTGGCGTGGCTGGCCGTGGCCGCCGCCGGGGCCCTGTTGGGTGGGCTGGCCGTACGCGGCGTGTTCGCCGGGCTCGCGGGGCTGGTGGAGCCGTTGCGGGACGGGCTGGTCCGCCGGGCCGTGTCGCAGGCTCTGGCGACGGCGGTGGCGGACCCGGCCCGCGCCGAGGGGCCGGGCGGCAGCGCGGCCGTCTCCCGCCTCACCCACCAGACCGAGATCGCCCGTGACAGCTTCGCGGGACTGGTGCTGACCACCCGTTCCTTCGTCTTCACCGCCGTCGGCGCGCTGCTCGGCATGGCATCCCTGGAACCCCTGCTGACCCTGGTCGTCCTTCCGCCGCTCCTGGTCGGACTGGCGTTGTTCCTCGCCACCCTCGCTCCCATGGCCGCCGTGCAGCGCGCGTTCCTCGACGCCGACGAGGCACTGTCGGCCCGTGTCGGCGCGGTCGGCGCCGGGCTGCGGGACGTGGTGGCGTGCGGAGGCGAGCGGCACGTCGCCGACGAGGTCGGGCGGCTGGTCGACGCCGAGGCCCGGCTCTCCCGCCACCTGGCCCGCTGGGCGGCCGTCCGCACGCTCGCCCTGGGTGCGGCGGGCCGCCTCCCGGTGGTCGCGCTGCTGCTGGCCACCCCCTGGCTGCTGGGTCACGGGGTCACCGCGGGCGCGCTGCTCGGCGCCCTCACCTACCTCGTACAGGCGCTGCTGCCGGCCCTGGACGCGCTGATGACCGCGCTCGGGGCGGCCGGGACGCGGCTGCTGGTGGTCCTGGAACGCTTCACCGGCGAGTCCGGCGAGTCCGGCGAGTCCGGCGAGTCCGGCGAGTCCAGCGAGTCCCGCGAGTCCGGCGAGACGTGTCAGGACCGTGAGTCCCATGAGGACCTGGCGCGCCGCCCGCGGTCCCCGGAGTCGCAGACCCCGGAATCGCAGTCCCCGAAGTCGCCGTCCCTCCTCCGCCGGGCCCACCCGCCCGCCGCCGAGCTGCGGGGCGTCACCTTCGCCTACGGTCCCGGGGCTCGGCCGGTGCTGGACGGCCTCGACCTGGTGGTGGAACCGGGGGAGCACCTCGCGGTCGTGGGCCCGAGCGGCATCGGCAAGTCCACCCTGACCGCCCTCCTCGCCGGTCTCGTGCACCCGACCGGCGGCACGGTCACCGTGTCCGGCCCGCCCGCGCTCCTGCCCCAGCAGGCGTACGTCTTCACCGGCACCGTCCTCGACAACCTCCGCTACCTCCGCCCCGACGCCACCCCGGCGCAGGTCGAGCGCGCGGTGGACGCGCTCGGGCTGGCTCCCCTCGTCCAACGCCTCGGCGGCCCGGACGCGGTGATCGATCCGAGCAGGCTGTCGCACGGCGAGCGGCAGATGCTGGCGCTCGGCCGCGCCCACCTCTCCGCCGCCCCGCTCCTCCTCCTGGACGAGGCGACGTGCCACCTCGACCCCGACACCGAGGAACACGCCGAACGCGCCCTCGCCGCCCGGCCCGGCGCCCTCGTCGTCGTCGCCCACCGCATCTCGTCCGCCGTGCGGGCCGACCGGGTCCTGGTCCTGGACGGCGACCGGGCCCAGTGCGCCCCGCACGGCGAGCTGCTGGCGCGCTCCTGCCTCTACCGGGACCTCGTCGGGCTGTGGCACCCGGACGCGGCCTGACCCGGAAGGCTCCCTACACCCACCCGGCGCCCTGCGAGATACGGATCGCGTCGATCCGGTTGCGTGCGCCGACCTTCCGGGTGGCGGACGCCATGTAGTTGCGTACCGTCCCGTTCGACAGGTGCAGGCCCCGCGCTATCTCCGCGATCGACTCGCCCTCGGCCGCCCGCGCCAGCACGCTCAACTCCCGTGCCGTCAAGGGCATTCTGGACGCCTCCAGGAAGCCGAAGGCGAGCGACTCGTCCACGAACCGCTCGCCCTCGGCGACCTTGCGGATGCCCCGCACCAACCGGTGTGGGGAACCGTGCTTGTCCACGTAGCCCAGCGCCCGTGCCTCGAACGCCCGGCGCAGGGCTCCCGGCCGCCCCGCCGACGCCAGCACCAGGAGCGCCGTACGCGCGCCCAGCATCCCCCGGTCCGTCTCCGGCCCGCCGTCCAGCAGGGCCGCCGCGCCCGGACAGTCGAGGTCCACCACGCACACATCCGGCCGTAACGACTCGGCGTGCCTGGTCGCGGTGCGCCAACCGGCCGAGAACACATCGAACGCCCCCTCCGATTTCAGCAGCGCCACCAGCGCCGACCTCAGCAGACTGACGCTGTGCAGGACAAGCACCCTGGTCACGTCCCATCCCCTCCCTGTCGTCCGCCCGGTGATCACGCCGGGCATCCGTATGGTCACCCATGCGGCTTCCCCGGGCTGCCCGGCTGGAACATTTCCCCGGGGTACGCGCGGGGCGCGCGCCCGGCGCACACATACGCCCCCCGCGCTGCGGTGCGCGTACGCGTGCGCCCTTGGTGGGCCCGCCCTTGGTGGATGTGACGCCCGGGACGGGGCGGTCACGTGGTGGTAAACGGCGCGTCGCCCGAGAATGGCTGGGTATGCGGTGGTCCTCCGCGCGACGAGGAGGGTGGAACCCATGACGTACACGACCGACCGGTCCGCTGTCCCCGACGGGGAGACCGAGCTGCCCACCGTGAGCTCCCTCCGCGAGCTCGGCGAGCTGGTGGAGCGCCGGGGGCCGCTCTACGTCCGCTGGTCGCGAGGCCCTGGCCACGACCTGGGCGCGACCCGAAGCGTCGACGAGCTCACGGGGATCCCGATGCCGGGGCTGTCCGCCAACCCGCTCCAGGTCGAGTCGTGGTGGGGCGACCGCTCCCTGCGGCTGTGGGTGGCGCGCCGCCTGTACGACTACTGCCATCTGCGCCGCGTCCGGGACGGCGACGTACGCCCCTGGACCCTCCGTGGCCGCGAGGTGGGCCGCGGCCCGGACAACGAGCCGCTGGTGTGCGACATCGAGCCGGTCAGCTGGATCGATCTCGCCGTGATCGAGGAGGCGGAGGCGGAGGTGGCCGGCCAGCGCCGCCCGTGGGGCCCCATGCGCCGCTGACCCTCCGCACCGCCGCCGGGCCGCCCCGCCGCCCGGCCGGTGACAACGGCCCGTGCCGTGACCACCGTCCCGTGCCCCGACCGCCTTCGTCCCGTGCTCCGACCACCGTCCCGGCCCCGACCACCGTCCCGGCAGTGACCGACGTCCCGGCTGGCGCCGGGCATCCGGGGAAGACGGGGTTCCATGTCCACAGCGAACGATCAGCCGCTCAAGCGGGCCCTCACCACGCCCCTGCTCTACTTCTTCATCCTCGGCGACGTCCTCGGCGCCGGCGTGTACGTCCTGATCGGCCAGGTCGCCGCCGACGCCGGAGGCGCCGTATGGGTACCGCTCGCCGCCGCCCTCGCGCTCGCCCTGCTCACGGCCGCCTCCTACGCGGAACTCGCCACCAAATACCCCCGCGCCGGTGGTGCCTCCCACTACGCCACCCGCGCCTACGGCCCGTTCGCCGGGTTCCTCGCGGGCTTCTGCATGCTCGCCGCCGGGATCGTCTCGGTGGGCGCGCTCGCCCGGGGCTTCGCCGGTGACTACCTGACCGCGTTCGTCACCGTGCCGGTCGCCCTGGTCACCGTCCTGTTCCTGGCCGCCCTCGCCCTGCTGAACGCCCGGGGCATCCGCGAGTCCACCCGCGCCAACGTGATCGCCACGGTCGTGGAGCTGGGCGGCCTCGCGCTCGTCGTCGTGCTGGGCGCCTGGCTGCTGCTCCGGGGCGACGGCGATCCCGGCCGCCTCACCCGGCTCGGTACGGCCGAGCACGGTGCGGCCTCCGCCGTACTGAGCGGCGCGGTCCTGGCGTACTACTCCTTCGTCGGCTTCGAGACATCCGTCAATGTCGCCGAGGAGACGCGCGACCCCCGGCGCTCCTACCCGCGCGCCCTCTTCGGCGCGCTCATCACGGCGGGTGCCGTGTACGTCCTCGTCGGCCTGGCCGCCTCCGCCGCCGTACCGACCGGCACACTGGCGAAGTCCAGCGGGCCGCTGCTGGAAGTGGTGAAGGCGGCGGGCGGCGTGCCGGTGTGGCTGTTCAGCGCGATCGCGCTGGTCGCCGTCGCCAACGGCGCCCTGCTGACCGGCATCATGTCCTCCCGGCTCGCCTACGGCATGGCCAGGGACGGCCTGCTCCCCGCCGCCCTGACGAAGGTGCTGCCCGGCCGCGGCACACCGTGGGCCGCGATCGCCGTCACGACGGCCCTGTCGATGCTGCTGGCCCTCACCGGCAGTGTCGCCACCCTCGCCTCCACCCTGGTGCTGCTGCTCCTGGTGGTGTTCTTCATGGTCAACACCGCCGCGCTCGTGCTGCGCCGCGACCCGGGCGCGGTGCCCGGCCATTTCCGGGCCCCGGCCGTGGTTCCGGTGCTGGGCGCCGCCTCCTGCGTCCTGCTCGCCACCCGGGTCGAGCCGGAGGTCTGGCTGCGCGGGCTGATGGTGCTCGGTGTCGGCCTGGTACTCGCGGCGGTGGCCGCCGCCCGGCGCGGCACGGAGCGGGCGCCCGTGTGACGCGGTGCGGGGCGTTGCGCGGGTGGCACGTGCGGGGACGTGGGGTCGGTCCGGCCGCCACGGCGCGCGGGCTGGGCCTCCTCGGGCCGGACGCCACGGCGGGTTGGGGCCTCGGGCCGGACGCCACTGGGCGTGGGGGTGGCCCAGGTCCGGACGCCACGGCGGCTGGGGTGGCCCAGGGCCGGCCGTCACGGCGCGTGGGCTGGGCCTCCTCGGGCCGGCCGTCACGGCGCGTGGGCTGGGCCTCCTCGGGCCGGCCGTCACGGCGCGTGGGCTGGCCCTCTCGGGCCGGACGCCACAGCGCGTGGGCCATGCGCGGGACGTCACGGCGTGGCGGCTTTGCCGCAGGGAGGGGCGGATGTGCTCTGGCCCTGCGCGTTCCCGCACCCAGGACCCCGGGAGCCTGCGCGTTCCCGCACCAGGAGCCCCGGGAGTACGAGATGTCCCTCAGAGCCACCGTCGCCGCGGCCGTCCTCCTCGCCCTCGTGCCGGCCGCCCCCGGCCACGCCGACCCGCGGGACCACGGCCTCCTCCTGACCGTCTCGGGCGGCGACGAGAGCTGGATCCGGGGCGTCCGGCTGCACTGCTCGCCCCGGCCGCGCGGCTACCATCCGCACGCCGAGGCCGCCTGCGCGGCCCTCGACACGGCGCGCGGGAACCTCGACCGGCTGCGCGGCGACCAGCACCCGTGCACGAAGAGGTTCGACCCGGTCACCGCCCGTGCCACGGGCGAGTGGCGCGGGCTGCGGCTCGACTGGCGCGGGACCTACCCGAACGCGTGCGTGCTGGACACCGAGACGGGTCCGCTCTTCCGGTTCTGAGCAGCCTGGATCACGTGTCGCGCGTGGCGGCCATCCCGATCGTCACCAGCCCGAGCACCACCCAGCCGAACCACAGCCAGCCGTTGCTGCCGAGCGCCACCGTGTACGCCGTCGTCATCACCAGCGCCCCGATGGTGACGCCACTCATCGTCTTCGTGGAACCGGACATGCGCGTCCTCCTCATGGCGGCCGTACCGCCATGGTCCCCCCTGAGGAGCCCCGGCCGCTACCGTCCGCGCGCCTGCAACGAGGCCAGGTAGGCGTTGTACGCGGCCAGCTCCTTGTCGCCGTCCCGGTCGGCCGCCCGGTCCTTGCGGACCGCCTGGCGCTGCTCGGACCGGTACCACTGGTACACCAGCGCGATCAGCACCAGCACGGACGGGATCTCACTGAACGCCCAGGCGATGCCGCCCGCCGCGTTCTGGTCGGCGAGGGCGTCGATGCCGAGGGAGGCCGGGGGATTCTCGTACGCCTTGACCATCGGCTCCGTCGCCATCATCAGCGCGATGCCGAAGAAGGCGTGGAACGGCATGCCCGCGAACAGCTCCAGCATCCGCATCACGTAGCCGGGCCGGTGCGGGCCCGGGTCCACGCCCATGATCGGCCAGAAGAAGACCAGGCCGACCGCGAGGAAGTGCACCATCATCGCGATGTGCCCCGGCTTGGAACCCATCAGGAAGTCGAACAGCGGCGTGAAGTACAGGCCGTACAGGCTCGCGATGAACAGCGGGATGGTGAACACCGGGTGCGTGACGATCCGCATGTAACGGCTGTGCAGCAGCGCCAGCAGCAGCTCGCGCGGCCCCTTGGCGCCGCGCCGCGACGCGACCGGAAGGGCGCGCAGCGCCAGCGTCACCGGCGCGCCGAGCAGCAGGAGGATCGGCGAGAGCATGCTGATGACCATGTGCTGGACCATGTGCACGCTGAACATGACCATGCCGTAGTCGTTCAGCTTGGTGCACATCACCAGCGCCACGGTCAGGACCCCGACGACGAAGAAGACCGTCCGTCCGACCGGCCAGGCGTCACCGCGCCGGCGCAGCCGGGCCACGCCCCACCCGTACAGGCCGAGGGCGAGCAGACAGCCGACGAGGAAGAAGCTGTCCGGTGAGAACGCGAGGGCCCGCCCCAGGGTGAACGGCGGCAGATCCATGGGCATGTCGTGCATACCGTGCCCGCTGTGATCCATCCGCCGGCTCCTGATTCGTTTCGTGCTGGGTTGTCCGCTTGCGGGGTCCAGACTAGAACCGCCCCCGATCGCGGCTGCGACCGGGGGCGGATCGTTCTGTGCGAAACGAAGATCCAGAGGTTCTAGAGGACCGTCTCGGCCTCGTCGTACCGCTCCGACGGCACCGTCTTCAGCGTCTCCACGGCCTCGGCCAGGGGCACCATCACGATGTCCGTGCCGCGCAGCGCGGTCAGCATGCCGAACTCGCCCCGGTGCGCGGCCTCCACCGCGTGCCAGCCGAACCGCGTCGCCAGCACCCGGTCGTACGCGGTCGGCGTCCCGCCCCGCTGGACGTGCCCGAGGATCACCGCGCGGGCCTCCTTGCCGAGCCGGTGCTCCAGCTCGCCGGCCAGCTGCTGGGCCACCCCGGCGAACCGCTCGTGCCCGTAGATGTCCTTGCCGCCCTCGTTGAACTCCATGGTGCCCGCGCGCGGCTTGGCGCCCTCCGCCACCACCACGATCGCGAACTTCTTGCCCGCCTCGAAGCGCGCCCCGACCCGGGCGGTCAGCTCGTCGATGTCGAAGGGGCGCTCGGGGACGACGATCGCGTGCGCACCGGCGGCCATGCCGGAGTGCAACGCGATCCAGCCGGTGTGGCGGCCCATGACCTCGACGATCAGCACGCGCTGGTGCGACTCGGCGGTCGTCTTGAGCCGGTCCAGAGCCTCCGTGGCGACCCCGACGGCGGTGTCGAACCCGAAGGTGACGTCGGTCGAGGCGATGTCGTTGTCGATGGTCTTGGGCACGCCGACGATCGGCAGTCCGGCCTGGGAGAGCAGGTTGGCGGCCTTGAGCGTGCCCTCGCCGCCGATCGGGATGATCGCGTCGAGACCGAGGTCGGCGACGTGTCCCTTGGCGCGCTCGACGCCGTCGACGAGGTGCGCCGGCTGGACGCGGGAGGAGCCGAGGATGGTGCCGCCGCGGGCGAGGATGCCGGCCACGGCGTCCAGGTCGAGCTTGCGGTAGTCGGCCTCGAGGAGGCCCTTCCAGCCGTCGTGGAAACCGATGACCTCGTCGCCGTGGTCGACGACGGCGCGGTGCACGACGGAACGGATGACGGCGTTCAGACCGGGGCAGTCGCCGCCGGAGGTGAGCACACCAATGCGCATAGCCCGAAATACCTTTGCAACGTGGGCCGACTCCCGGACCACGTCGTCCGGTTGGATCCCCGCCACCCTACCGGCGTTGGGTGACGGGGCCGAAACGAGCGTCCGACTACTGGACGGTAGTCGTACGAACTGACAAGACCTGGGGACCGATGGTCCGTCAGGAGGGCTGCGAGGCCGCCGCGATGCGCTCCGCGCGCAGTGCCTCGTACCACCGGTCGTCGGTCGGGGGTAGCGCGTTCACGTCAAGGGCCAGCTTCAGCAGAAGGTCCGCGATCTGCGGATTGCGCGCCATGACCGGTCCGTGCATGTATGTCCCGAAAACGGTGTCGTTGTACGCACCTTCGGTGCCGTCTCCGGTGCCGTTGCCGTTGCCGAACACCGTCCGGGCGAACGGACGGGCCGTCGGACCGAGGTGGGTGACGCCCTGGTGGTTCTCGAAACCGGTCAGCTGCGGCAGGCCCAGGCGCGGGTCGATGTCCGCCAGCACGTCACCGACGCACCGGGCACCCTCGCCACGCGTCGAGATCACGTCGATCAGGCCGAGGCCCGGTTCCCGCTCCCCGAGGTCGTTGATGAACTCGTGGCCCAGGATCTGGTAGCCGGCGCACACCGAGAAGATGATCGCGCCGTTCTCGGCGGCCCGGTTCAGACCGCCGTCGCGGCGCAGCCGCTCGGCCGCCAGCCGCTGCGGCCGGTCCTCACCGCCACCGATCAGGTAGATGTCACCGGACGTCGGGATCGGCTGGTCGCTGCGCACGTCCACCCGCTGCACGTCCAGGCCGCGCTGGCGGGCGCGCCGCTCCACCACGAGGGCGTTGCCCTGGTCTCCGTACGTACTGAGCAGGTCCGGGTAGACCCACACGAGACGCAGACTGCTGTCGCTCATGCTCATGTCCTTAGAGGGGTCAGTTGCCGACGCGGCGGCGGACGTCCTGGAACGCGGTGTAATTGGCGATCAGCTCGATCCGCCCGGGCGGGGACAGCTGCACCGCCTCGTCCACGGTCTCGCACACCCGGAAGTCCAGGCCCGCCACTTCGAGCCGCACCGCGAGGTCCAGCCGCCGGTCGCCGATGACCACGATCGGGTGCCCGGCCAGCCGCGTGTAGTCCACGTCCCACAGCCAGGAGGTGTCCGTGCCGTCCGCCCCACGGGCGTTCACCGACAGGATGACCGGCGTCGGCGGCGGGTCGATCAGCGAAAACGTTTCGAGCCAGCCCGCCGGGTTCTTCGCCAGCAGCAGCCGCAGGTCGCGGCCCTGGAACGACACCACGTCGTACCGGCCGGCCACCGCCTGCACCTGGTACATGCGCTCCAGCGCCACCTGCGGCGGTACGCCGAACACGGCCGCGACGGCGGCTGAGGTGGCGGCGTTCGCCCGGTTGGCGCGGCCCGGCAGCTGGAGGTGGATCGGCCAGGCCGAACCGTGCGGGTCCAGTACGTGGTCGCCGCTCAGCGCCCAGCTCGGGGCGGGCCGGCGGAAGCCGCACTCGCCGCAGAACCAGTCGTCGCCGGGGCGCTGCATCACACCGCCGCAGGCGGGGCAGGACCAGGCGTCGTCCTTCCACTCCTGACCGGCCGCCACCCACACGACATTGGGGGAGGAGGACGCGGCCCAGACGACGAGGGGGTCGTCGGCGTTGGCGATGACGACCGCCTTCGAGCCGGACAGGCCCTCGCGCCACTTCTCGGCGAGCATCCGCGTCTCGGCGGCACGGTCGAGCTGGTCGCGCGAGAGGTTGAGCAGCGCGATCGCCTTGGGCGCCACGTCCCGCGCGACACCGGCGAGGTACTTCTCGTCGACCTCGATCACGCCGTACTTGGCGTCCGAGCCGCCCGCGAGGGCGGAGGTGATGCCTGCCGGCATGTTCGCGCCGAGCGCGTTCGAGACGACCGGGCCGCTGGCCCGCAGCGCCTCGGCGATCAGCCGGGTGGTGGTGGTCTTGCCGTTGGTCGCCGACACCAGGACGACGTCCAGGTGCTGCGCGAGCCGCCCCAGCAGTTCGGGGTCGAGCTTGAGCGCCACCCGGCCGCCGATCACCGATCCGCTGCCGCGTCCCGCGGCGCGTGACACCGCCGCTGCGGCCTTTCCTGCCGTCACGGCCAGCTTGGCGCGCGGCGACAGCGGCTCCGTGTTGCCTGCCATCGTCCTTGTTCCTCCTAGCGTGGGTCCGGGCTCAGCCTATCGAGATACGGCCGGGCGCCCGAACCGCGCCACCTGCTGAAACCCTCCGGCCTGGTGGAACGTACGCTGGACGCCATGCGAAACCGGCCGATCCCCGGCAGTTCCGGCCATGTACGAGCCATGTCACTGCTCGGCGACCCGGTCCTGCACACCCCTTGTGAGCCCGTCAGCGACTTCGGCCCGTCCCTGTCCCGGCTCATCGAGGACATGTTCGCCACGATGTACGCGGCCGAGGGCGTCGGTCTCGCCGCCAACCAGATCGGTGTGGCCTCGCGGGTCTTCGTCTACGACTGCCCCGACGACGAGGACGTCCGCCACCTCGGCCACATCGTCAACCCGCGCCTGGTGGAGGCCGACGGGGTGACCGTGCGCGGCCCGGAGGGCTGCTTGTCCCTGCCCGGCCTGGAGGCGGGTACGGAACGGTTCGACCGCGCGGTGGTGGAGGGCGTGGACCTGCTGGGCGCGCCGGTGCGCGTCGAGGGTACGGGCTTCTTCGCCCGCTGCCTCCAGCACGAGTGCGACCACCTGGACGGCACGGTCTACACCGACCGCCTCACCGGCTGGCGCCGCGCCAAGGCCCTCCGCGCGGCGCGCCGGGCGAAGTGGGCCGCCCGCTCCTGACGGTCGTGCCCGACGCCCGCTCCTGACGCCCGCCCCCGAATGCCGGGGGTCAGAACCCCGGGCCGTCCGTCCTGTCGTCGACCTGCTCCAGGCGGCCCCAGAGCAGGTCCGCCAGGCCTCGTACCAACTCTTCCCGTGTACAAGGGCGTTCGCCGAGCCACCAGTCGCCGGCGGCGTGCATCATGCCGACGATGCCGTGCCCCCACACGCGGGCCATCACCTCGCTGTTCGGCCCGAGGTCGACGCGCTCGGCGATCACCCGCGCGAGCTCCTCGCCCATGCGCCGCAGCACGGGCGCCGAGTGGCGTCCTATGTCGAAACCCTGCTCCGACTGCTGGCCGGTTCCGGTCTCCTCCGACGGGTGCATCAGGAACCGGTACACCTGAGGCCGTGCCTCGATGGCGGCCAGGTAGGTGTCGAGCGTCGCCTCCACCCGCCGGCGCCGGTCGGCGGGGGCGTCGAGCGCCGACTGCAGCGCGGACAGCAGGGCGTCGGTGTGGCGCTTCGCGAGGGCCCGGTACAGGCCGCCCTTGTCGCCGAAGTGGCGGTACAGGATCGGCTTGGTGATGCCGGCCTCGGCGGCGATGGCGTTCATCGACGCCTGTGGCCCGTCCCGGAGGACCACGCGGTCCGCGGCCTCGAGCAGTTCGCGTCGCCGCTGGTCGGCCGACCGCTGCTGGTCGGTCCGGTGTGTGGTCTCCATAGCGTGTCTCTCCCCGCCCGTGCGATGTCCCAAAGACCCGCGCAACCTAACACCCACCCCGTCGAGGCGGCCTGTTGACAGCCGCTACTTGCCGGTAACAGACTGCCGGTTACCGCAAGTAACACGCCGGGAGGGAACATGGCCGAGTTCACGTTTGAACTCAACGACGACCAGAAGCAGGTCCGTGACTGGCTGCATGGCTTCGCCAAGGACGTGATCCGGCCGGCCGCCTCCGAGTGGGACGAGCGCGAGGAGACCCCCTGGCCCATCATCCAGGAGGCCGCCAAGGTCGGCATCTACTCCCTCGACTTCTACGCGCAAGCGTTCTTCGACCCCACCGGGCTCGGCATCCCCATGACCATGGAGGAGCTGTTCTGGGGCGACGCGGGCATCGGCCTGTCCATCGTCGGCACGGGCCTGGCGGCCGTCGGCGTCCTCGCCAACGGCACCGAGGAACAGATCGGCACCTGGATCCCGCAGATGTACGGCGACCCCGACGACGTCAAGGTCGCCGCCTTCTGCTCCTCCGAGCCCGACGCCGGCTCGGACGTCGCCTCCATGCGTACCCGCGCGGTCTACGACGAGGCCAAGGACGAATGGGTCCTCAACGGCACCAAGACGTGGGTGACCAACGGCGGCATCGCCAATGTCCACGTCGTCGTCGCCGTCGTCGACCCCGGCCTCGGCTCCAAGGGCCACGCCTCCTTCATCGTCCCGCCGGACACCCCCGGCCTCTCCCAGGGCCAGAAGTTCAAGAAGCACGGCATCCGCGCCTCCCACACGGCCGAGGTCGTCCTCGAGGACGTCCGCGTCCCCGGCTCCTGTCTGCTCGGCGGCAAGGAGAAGCTCGACGAGCGCCTCGCCCGCGCCAGGGAGAAGGCCAAGGCCGGGGGGGAGCGCGTGAAGAACGCCGCCATGGCCACCTTCGAGGCCTCCCGCCCCGCCGTCGGCGCCATGGCCGTCGGTACCGCCCGCGCCGCGTACGAAGTGGCGCTGGACTACGCCCGGACCCGCGTCCAGTTCGGCCGCCCCATCATCGACAACCAGGGCGTCGCCTTCCAACTGGCCGACATGCGCACCCAGATCGACGCCGCCCGGCTCCTCGTCTGGCGCGCGTCCTGGATGGCCACCACCGGCAAGCCGTTCACCTCCGCCGAGGGCTCCATGTCCAAGCTCTACGCGAGCGAGGTCGCCAAGAAGGTCACGGCGCAGGCCGTCCAGATCCTCGGCGGCAACGGCTTCACCCGCGAGTACCCGGTGGAGCGGATGCACCGCGACAGCGCGATCTACACCATCTTCGAGGGGACGAGCGAGGTCCAGCGCCTGGTCATCGCCCGAACCCTGTCGGGCATGCCGATCCGCTGAGCGGGCAGCGGGGGGGGGGGGGGGGGGGGGGGGGGGGGGGGGGGGGGGGGGGGGGGGGGGGGGGGGGGGGGGGGGGGGGGGGGGGGGGGGGGGGGGGGGTAGACACCCCCCCCCCCCCCCCCCCCCCTCCCCCCCCCCCCCCCCCCCCCCCCCCCCTCCCCCCCCCCCCCCCCCCCCCCCCCCCCCCCCCCCCCCCCCCCCCCCCCCCCCCCCCCGCCCGTACCCGTAACCTCACTTGACGGAACCCGCCATCACGCCCTGGACGAAGTGCCGCTGGAAGGCGAAGAACACCACCACCGGCACGATCAGGGACAGGAAGGCGCCCGGCGCGAGGACGTCGATGTTGCTGCCGAACTGACGCACCTGGGACTGGAGCTCCACCGTCAGGGGCTGCGAGGAGCTGTCCGCGAAGAGCAGCGCCACCAGCATGTCGTTCCACACCCACAGGAACTGGAAGATCGCCAGGCTCGCGATCGCGGGCCTGCCCACCGGAAGTACCAGCTGGGTGAAGATCCGCCACTCGCCGCCGCCGTCCATGCGGGCGGCCTCCAGCATCTCGCGCGGGATGTCGGCGAAGTAGTTGCGGAGCAGGAACACGGCGAACGGCAGCCCGTACGCGACGTGGAACAGCACCACGCCCGGGATCGTGCCGAACAGGCCGAGCTGCCCGAAGAGCTTGGCGACCGGCAGCAGGCCCACCTGCACCGGCACCACCAGCAGCGCCACCACCGCCAGGAAGATCCAGTCCCGGCCGGGGAACTCCAGCCAGGCGAAGGCGTATCCGGCCAGCGCCGCGACGACCACGACGAGGACGGTCGTGGGCACCGAGATCAGCACGGTGTTCCAGAACGCCCTGGTGATCCCCGCGTTGCCCAGCAGCGCCGAGTAGTTGTCCAGGGACAGCTGCCCCGGACTGGTCAGCGCGGTCCACCAGCCGCTCGCCGCGTTGTCGTTGGCCGAGCGCAGCGACGACAGCAGCAGTCCGGCCACCGGGGTGATCCAGACGAGGCCGACCACCGCGAGGAACGCCTGGACCAGGCCGTTGCCCAGCCAGCGGCGGAGCCTGCCGCCCCGCGGCCGGGTGGGTGCGGTCCGCGCGGGCGGGGGCGGGGGCGAGGCGGACGGTTTCGAGGGGGGTGCGGTGACGGTCGCGCTCATGACTGGCTCCTGCGGAAGCGGCGGACGTTGAACACCATGGCGGGGATCACCAGGAGCAGGAGCAGCACTCCGAGTGCGCTGCCGAGCCCCTGGTTGTTGCCGCCGCCGAAGGAGACGAGCCACATCTGGGTGGCGAGGACCGTGGCGTCCTCCTGCACCGGGCCGGGCGCGATGATGTAGATCAGGTCGAAGACCTTCATCACATTGATCACCAGGGTCACGAAGACGACCGTCAGCACCGGCGCCAGCAGCGGCACGGTGATCCGGCGGAACACCTGCCACTCGCTCGCCCCGTCCATCCGCGCCGCCTCCAGGGCGTCACGCGGCAGCGACGACAGTCCGGCGCCGATGAGCACCATGGCGAAGCCGGTCCAGATCCACAGGTACGCGCCGATGATCGCCGGGGTGACCAGGGCCGGGCCGAGCCAGGAGACGCCCTCGTAGGGCGGCGCGAAGTTCGCCGCCGGCAGCTTCACCGTGTACGAGCCGTCCGTGAGGTCGGCGAAGCGGAACGAGCCGTCCGCCGCCGTCGTCGCCGTGGCGACCGTCTTCCCGTCCCGTACGGCTTCCACCGCCATCCCCGGCAGGCCGCGTTCGGCCGTGTCGATCACGCCCGGCCGCCCCCCGCCGCCGGGCGTGAAGTCCAGGTAGACGACACCGCGCACCTCGTCCGCGGCGGCCTTCGGCGAAGACGCCGGCTTCGCCTCCGCGGGCATCTCCTTGGGCGGTACGCCCACCAGGCCGAGGGCCACGGCGCTGCCCGGCGCGACGGCCTCGGCCGTGCCGTACGACCCGTCCGGGCCCTTCCGCAGCCCCTGGTCCTCCCGGGGGCGGGCGGTCGGGTACGAGGAGCCGTCCTCGAAGACGTCGTGCACGCCGACCACCGCGGCGTTGAGCACGCCCTTGTCGGGGTCCTCCTCGTAGGCGAGCCGGAAGATGATGCCCGCGGCCAGGAAGGAGACGGCCATCGGCATGAACAGCAGCAGCTTGAACGCGGTGGCCCAGCGGACCTTCTCCACCAGCACCGCGAGGATCAGCCCGAGCCCGGTGAGCAGCGTCGGGGCGACGACCACCCAGATCGCGCTGTTGCGGATGGCGGTCAGGGTGGCGGGGTCGCGGAACATCTCCGCGTAGTTCTCCCCGCCGACGAACCGGGTCCCGGCCGCGTCGAAGAAGCTGCGGCCGACGGAGAACAGGACGGGGTAGACGACCAGCGCGCCGAGGAGCAGCAGCGCCGGCAGGACGAAGGCGACGGCGATGGTCCGCCGGCGGCGCTGGGCGCGCCGCCGGGGACCCGCGGCCCCCACGGAAGTGGTGAGGGTGGTCATGTCGTCAGCCCTTGTACGCCTTGGCCGCCGCGGCTTCGAGCGCCGCCGCGGTGGCCGCCGGGTTCGACGGGTCGCGCAGGAAGTCCTGGAGCAGCTTCCACTCGCCCACGCCCTTGGTGCCGCCGAAGGAGGCAGGCGTCTGGTCCGACATGTCGAAGCGCACCGAGTCCCCGGCCGCGATCAGCGACTTGGCCGTCTCGCGGAGAGTGTCGTCACCGTACGAGGCGAGGTCCAGCTTCTTGTTGGGGGAGAGGAACCCGCCCGCCTTCGCCCACACGGCGGCCGCCTCGGGGGTGGCCAGGTACTCCATGAAGGCCGTCGCGGCCTTCTGGTTCTTGCCGTCCTTCAGGACGACGGCCGCGTCACCGCCGCTGACCACCGGCGCCTTGCCGCCGGCGACGGCGGGGAAGGGGAAGAAGGTGGCGTCCTGGCCGATCTTCTTGCCGAACTGGTCCTTGGCGATACCGGCGACGAAGTCTCCCTCGTACACCATCCCGGCCTCGGGCTCGGGGCCGAACACCTTCTCCACGGAACCCGGGAAGTCGGTGCTCAGCGCGCCCTTCTGGCCGCCCGCGATCAGCTTCTTGTCGGAGAACAGCTTGCCGAGGGTGGTCAGGGCCTTCACCACGGTGGGATCGGTCCACGCGATCTCGTGCTTGGCGAGCTGGTCGTACTTCTCGGGACCGGCCTGGGAGAGGTAGATGTTCTCGAACCAGTCGGTGAGCGTCCAGCCGTCCTCACCGGCGACCGCGAAGGCCGGCAGACCCGAGTCGGAGACCGCCTGCGCGGACTTGAGCATCTCCTCGTAGGTCTTCGGCGGCTTGACGCCCGCCTGCTCGAACGCCTCCGGGCTGTACCAGACGGTCGACTTGTGGGCCGCCTTGAAGTACAGGCCGTACAGCTTGCTGTCGACCGTGCCGTACATCGACCAGACGGGCGCGAAGTTGGTGTGCACGGCGGTCGCGGCCTTGTCGGAGAGCGGCTTGAGCCAGCCCTTCTTCGCGAACTGCTGGAGCACGCCGACCTGGGGGACCATCACCACGTCCGGGGCGTTGCCGCCCTCGATCTTGCTGCCGACCACCGTGGAGACGTTGTCACCGGTCGACGTGAACTGGGTCTTGGCGCCGGTCTTCTCGCTGAAGGCGTCCAGCACCTTCTGGAAGTTCTTCTGCTCGGCCCCGGACCACACACCGGCCACGTTGAGGGTCTGGCCACTGAGTTCCTTGCTCCCGCCGCCCGCGCTCACCGGGCCGCCGCCGCAGGCGGTCGCCCCCAGGGCCAGGGTCAGCGCCGAACAGCACGCCATCGCCATCCGTCGTCGCGTCATCATCGTGATACCTCCGAGGTGGTGTGGTCACCGGTCCACCAGGCGGCGGTGGATCCGGGCAGTACGCCGGCCGGGCAAGGGCCGCTGGACAGCAGGGGGGCGCCGGAGACCGGTGCGGGCACCGGGTCGGCGGTGAAGTTGACGGCGCAGACGAGACCCTCGCCGCGCTCGAAGGCCAGGACACCGGGCGGTGACTCCAGCCAGCGCAGGGTGCCCTCGCCGAGCTGCGGCAGTCCGTGCCGCAGCTGCAGGCCGTCGCGGTACAGGTGCCAGAACGAGCGCGTGTCGGCGAGCGCCCGGTCGGTGGCGTGCTCGGCGAACCAGCCGGGCTGCGGCAGCCACGGCTTGGCGCTCTCGGCGCCGGTGCTGAACCCGAACGGCGAGGCGTGCCCCGACCACGGCAGCGGTACGCGGCAGCCGTCACGGATCCGGGCCCGGCTGCCGGTGCGCCGGAAGATCGGGTCGGTGAGTACCTCGTCCGGCAGGTCCACGACCTCCGGCAGGCCGAGCTCCTCGCCCTGGTAGATGTACGCGGCACCCGGCAGCGCCAGCATCAGCAGCGCCGCGGCCCGCGCCCGTGCGGCGCCCAGACCACTGCCCTCGGTGCCGGACTCGCCGTAGCGGGTCACGGTGCGCACCTGGTCGTGGTTGTTGAGCACCCAGGTGACGGTGGAACCGGTGCCCGCGATGTCCCGTATCGCCTCGTCGATGACCGTACGGAACGTGTCGGCGTCCCAGGGGGCGCTCAGCAGGTCGAAGAAGAAGGCCTGGTGCAGTTCGTCGGGTCGGACGTACTTGGCGTGCTCGCGGGCAGTCGGTACGGACACCTCGCCGACCAGCAGCCGCTCGCGGCCGTCACGGGACGTGTACTCCTCGCACACGGCGCGCCAGTGGCGCCACACGTCGTGCACCTCGGGCTGGTTCCAGGCCAGCGGGTTGACCGAGTCGCGGGTGCGGGCGTCGGCCTCCGGGTCGGGGGAGTCCGGCAGGTCGGGGTGCTTGAACAGACCGGCGGCCACATCGATGCGGAACCCGTCGACGCCCCGGTCGAGCCAGAACCGCAGCACGTGGTCGAAGTGGGCGGCCACCTCGGGGTTGCGCCAGTTCAGGTCGGGCTGCTCGGGCGTGAACATGTGCAGGTACCACTGGCCGGGCGTGCCGTCCTGCTCGGTCACCCGGCTCCAGGCGGGACCGCCGAACATGGCGTGCCAGTTGTTGGGCGGGACGTCGCCGCCAGGGCCGCGGCCCTCGGCGAAGTGGAAGCGGGCCCGGGCCTCGCTGCCAGGGGCGGAGGCGAGCGCCTCGCGGAACCAGGCGTGCTCGCTGGAACAGTGATTGGGGACGATGTCCAGCAGCACCTTGATCCCGAGCCGGTGGGCGTCGCCCACCAGGCGGCCGAACTCGTCGAGGTCGCCGAAGACGGGGTCCACATCGCAGTAGTCGGCGACGTCGTAGCCGTGGTCGGCCTGGGGCGACGGGTAGAACGGGCTCAGCCAGATGCCGTCGACGCCGAGCTTCTTGAGGTACGGCAGGCCGGCGCGGACTCCGGCGAGGTCGCCGATGCCGTCACCGGTGCTGTCCAGGAAGCTGCGGACGTACACCTGATAGATCACCGCGTCGCGCCACCAGGGGTGGGCGGACCGGTGCGTGAGGTGCTGCGAGAGGCCGTCGTCGGCCGGAGCGGTGAGCATCACCCGTTGACCTGTTTCTTCGTGAAGGGGTGCGCGCCATCCAGAGCGGGTAGCGGTTATGCATGCATGTTAAGTAGCCATGACGAGAGGGTGTCAACGATGGTGCAGAAAACAGCGGAAGTTGGGGGCTTATGTTCCGGTATGTCCCATGGCTGAGACAGCTTGTGGTTACCTAACAGATAACTATGAGGGTGGGATGGTCTCAGCGACGGCCGGCGATGGCCGCGAGCTCCCCGGCGAGCCGCCGCACGGCTGCCTCGGGCGTCTGGCGCTGCGCCATCGCGTCATGGACCACGGCCTGCACGGCCAGACTGACCTGCTGGTAGTGCGGGCTCTTGGGGCGCGGCTCCGCCGCCAGCACGCTCGCCCGCAGCGCGGGCAGGTAGGGGAACCGGCGCACCAGGGCGGGGTCCTCGTAGAGCGCGGCCCGTACCGGCGGCAGGGCGCCCTCGGTCAGCACGCGGCGCTGCACCTGTTCACTCGTGAGGTACGCGAGGAGGTCGCGCGCCGACTCCGGGTGCCGCGCATGGCTGCTCACCGCCAGGTTCGACCCGCCCAGCACGCTCGTGCCCGGCCCCTCGGGCCCCGGCAACGGCACCGCGCCGAACTTCCCCGCCACCCGGGAGTCCCTCCCGGACGCGCCGGCCCAGGCGTACGGCCAGTTGCGCAGGAACAGCAGCCGGCCGTCCTGGAACGCCTGCCGCGACTCCTCCTCCGTGTAGGTCAGCGCTTCCCGGGGGATCCAGCCGTCCCGCACGCCCCGCGCCAGGAAACCGATCCCCGCGCGCGCCGCCGCCGAGTCGACCGTGACCCGCTCGCCCTCGTCACCGAGGATCGTGCCGCCCGCCGAGTACACCGCCTCGGCGGCGTTCACCGTCAGCCCCTCGTACGGCAGGAACTGGCCCGCGTACCCCTCGAGACCATGCCTCGGGGCGATCGTCCGCGCCTGCCGTTCCAGCTCCGCCCAGGTGCGCGGCGGCCGCTCGCCCTCGCGGTCGAGGACGTCCTTGCGGTAGAAGAGCATTCCGGCGTTCGTGACGTAGGGGACGGCGTACAGCTTTCCGTCGTACGTCGCCGTGTCCACCACCGGGGGCAGGAAACCGCTCAGCGGGAACCGGTCGCGGTCCACCGGGGCGATCCACCCGGCGGCGGCGAACTCCGATGTCCACGCCACATCGATGTTGAGGACGTCGAACCGGCCCGCACCCGAGCGCAGATCCGTGATCATCTGGGACCGGGTCTCGTCCGCCGAGTCCGGCAGCTCGACCAGTGTCACCTTCTCGCCCGGGTGCGCACGGTTCCAGCCGTCCAGCACCCGGCCCAGGTAACCGGTGAGGTCACCGGCCGTGGCCAGGGTCATCGGGCCCCGCCCGCCGTCGGACGCGGGGCCCGCCGGGGCGGCGCCGGAAGCCGTGTACCCGGTCACAATGACCATGGCAACCAGGAGCCCCCTACCCGCGGCACGTATCCACCGCATAGGTTCCTCCCAGTACACCCGGCGCATGACATCGGCGTCCGCGTCTGCGGGCATGTATACCCGTTAGGCATGGGCGATACTAGAGCCCACATCACATCGGGAGCACGCGGAGGAGGACAGCACGGGTGCGCCTTCCCCTCCTCGCCCTCCTGGCCCGAGGCCCCGCCCACGGCTACGAGCTCAAGCAGGACCTTGAGCAACTGCTGGGCGCCGCGTACCCTCCCACCAACGTCGGCCAGGTCTACGTGACCCTCGGCCGGCTGGAGAAGTCCGGCCTCATCGAGGGCGAGGAGATCGCCCAGGAGAGCCGGCCCAACAAAAAGATCTACCGCCTCACCGACGCCGGGCAGGAAGCACTGCGCGCCTGGTTCGAGGAGACGGCCGACGAACCGAGGGTCCGGGACGAGTTCTTCATGAAACTCGCCCTCGCCCCCCGCACCGGGCTCGCCGACCAGATCACCCTCATCAACAAACAGCGACGCGAGTACCTCAACACCATGCGCAACCTCTCCAAGCTGGCCGCGACCGAAGACCGGGACAACCGCATATCGCACCTGCTGATCGAGGGCGCCATGCTGCACCTCCAGGCCGACCTCGACTGGCTGGAGCGCTGCCAGGAGGAACTGGAGGACCTGCAATGACGGACACCTCCACACCCGTGCCCCTGCTGCGCGCCGAGGGCCTGGTCAAGACCCACCACGGCGAGGGCGCGCCCGCCCACGCCGTACGCGGCGTCGACCTCGCCGTACGGCACGGCGAATTCGTCGCCGTCACCGGCCCGTCCGGCGCCGGGAAGTCCACCCTGCTGCACCTGCTCGGCGGGCTCCAGCGCCCCGACAGCGGCTCCCTGTGGCTCGACGGCGAGTGCACCGACGGCTACAGCGAGGCACGCTGGGCGGTCGAGCGGCGCCGCCGCATCGGCATCGTCTTCCAGTTCTTCAACCTCGTCTCCAACCTGACCGTCGCCGACAACGTCGAACTGCCCGCCCTCCTCGCCGGCACCCCCGCCAAACAGGCCCGCGCCGAGCGCGAGAAGCTCCTCGCCGAACTCGGCCTCGAAGGCAAGGCGCGCAGCATGCCCGGCGAACTGTCCGGCGGCGAACAGCAGCGCGTCGCCCTCGCCCGCGCCCTGGTCAACCAGCCGCGCCTGCTGCTCGCCGACGAACCGGCCGGCAGCCTCGACAGCAAGGGCACCCGCGAGGTCATGCGGCTGCTGACCCGCTTCCACCAGCGCGGGCAGAGCATCGTTCTCGTCACCCACGACGCCCGGCTCGCCAGCGCCGCGGATCGGGTCATCAGCTTCTTCGACGGCCGGATAGCCGACGACGCCGAACTCGGCGGGACGCCGGCACGCCGCACCGGCCCGGCCGGCGTCATCGCACTGAACGACCTGAAGGACTGACCGGCGATGCGGGCCATGCTGCGCTGGGCGCACGCCGACCTCCGCACCCACCGGGGCGAGGCGCTCTTCCTCGTCGCCGCCACCGCCGGGATCGTCGCCTCCCTGCTGCTCGCCGCCGCCCTGTTCGGGTACGCGACGAACCCCTGGCAGCGGGTCTTCACCCAGTCCCACGGCGCGCACGTCTGGATCCACACCGGCCCCGCCGCCGACACCGGACGGCTCGCCGCGCTCGACGGCGTCGCCGACGTCTCCGGCCCGTACCGCACCGCCACCACCACCGCCGCCTCACGCGGCGCCCGCGCGGGCGTGGAACTGCGCGCCACCGGCGCCGGCCTCCCCCCGACGGGCCGCCCGCTGATCACCTCCGGCCGCTGGCTCGACCCCGCCACACCCGACGGGGTCGTCCTCGAGGCGGGCCTCGCCCGCGCCCTGTGGGCCGAACCGGGCGACCGGCTCGACGTCGCCGGACGCACACTGACCGTCCTCGGCGTCGCCGAGACCGCCGAGCGCCGCTACCGCCCCGGCGAACGGCCCGGCACCGTGTGGGCCCTGCCGCGCGCCGTGCCCGAGGACCGCACCGCCGGTCAGGTCGTCGGACTGCGGCTCGCCGACCCCGACGACACCGACTACACGGTCCAGCGTGCCGTCACCACGCTCGGCGCGGGCGCCGTCGGCGACGTCGCCACCTGGCAGCAGGCCCGAGGCGACGCACAGGGCGACACCAAACTTCTCGGCCAGGTCCTCGGACTGTTCGGCCTGGGCGCCCTCATCGCCGCCGCCCTCGCGGTGTTCGGTGCGATCAGCACACGGGTGCGCGGCCACCTCCGGGACATCTCCGTCCTCAAGGCCGTCGGCTTCACCCCGGGCCAGGTCGTACGGATCTTCCTCGTCCAGCATTTGACGTTCGCCGTGTTCGGCGCCGCCCTGGCCGCGTTTCTCGTACGAACCCTGGGCGGCCGTCTGCCGGGGCGGCTCGGCGACGCGGTCCAGGTCTGGCAAGGCCTGCCGGGCCACCTCCCGGTGCTCCTGCTCGTCCCGGTCGCGGCCGTGCTGTTCATCGGGGCGGCCACCTGCCTGGCCGCCTGGCGGGCGGGGCGCGTCCCGCCCGTGCCGGTCCTGCCCCCGGCCGCCGCCCCGGGCGGAGGACTGTCCGGCGCGGCCCGGAAGGCCCTCGCGCTGCGCGTCCCGCCCGCGCTCGTCCTCGGCTGGCACCGCGCCTTCGGACGGGGGCGCCGCGCCCCGGCCACCATCGTGCGCCTCGCCCTTCCCCTGATGCTGATCACCGTGGCGCTCGGCGCGTGGACCACCATCGAACGGTTCGACAGCCACCCCGAGCAGGTCGGCCTCGCCGCCGCGCTCACCGCCCGCCCCGGCGACACGCTCACCGACCGCGAGGCGACCGCGCTGCTCCGGGCCAACCGGCACGTCACCGCCGCCCACCCCGGTCTGGAGGTCGCCGCCCTGGTCCCCGGCCAGACCGGCACCATCGCGCTGCGCGGCCTCGGCACTCGCGAGCGGCCCTACCCGTACTCCATCGCCGAGGGGCGCGCCGCCCACGGCCCCGACGAGGCCGTCGCCGGGCAGGGCCTCCTCGATCTGCTCGGCGCCCGCGTCGGCGACTGGGTACGGCTGACCGTCGGCGGCCACCCGCAGGTGCTGCACATCGTCGGCCGCAGCATCGAACCGGAGAACGGCGGCCGGGTCATCTCCACCTCGCTCGACACCCTCCGCGAGAACGACCCCGGCCTGCGCCCCAGCCTCTACCAGCTCCAACTGCGCCCCGGCGCCGACCCCCGCGCGGTGAGCGCCGAGCTCGCCGACGCCTCCGCCGGCCGCCTGGACCTCCACGAGGTCACCAGTCCGGCCGACCGCCTCTCCGCGCTGCGGGGTGTCGTCGCCGGACTGATCGCCGTCCTGGCCCTCATCGGCCTCACCGAACTGTCCACGGCCATCGGCGGCACCGTCCGGGACGGCGAACGGGACCTGCTCGCCCTGAAGGCCATCGGCCTCTCCCCGCGCCAGATCACCACCGTCACGGTCACCGCCATCGGGTGCGCCGCCCTGGCCGCCGCCCTCGTCGGCACCGCGCTCGGCGTCCCGTTCGCCCACTGGCTGATCGACCACGAGGCCCACGCCACCGGCGTCGGCGCCGGCATCGCCCACGCCCCGCCCCCGCTCCACCTCCTGGCGCTCGTCGCCACCGCTGTCGCGGGAGCAGCCGCCCTGGCCGCCCTGCCCGCCGCCCGGGCCACCCGCCATCGCCTCGCGGACACCCTCAGTGCGGTGGCCTGACCGGACCGGGGCAAAAAGTGCTGTACTGGAGAACACCCCTCTGAGAGGGGGGCGACATGCGCCCGAGGCACCCCTGGCTCACGGCACTGCTCGCCGTTCTGGTCGCCGTCCTGGCCTTCGGCGGACTGGGCGCGCTCCTGGAAGCGGTGAAGGACGAATCCGCCCCCAAGCCGCCGGCCGCCGTCGAAGAGCCCCCGCCCCCGGCCGAGCCCGCGCCCAAGCCGCCGGCTCCGCCCGCGCCCAAGCCGCCGTCCAAGCCTCCACCCGCCGATCCGGAGCCGCCGCCCGCGGCCGTACCGGAGCAGCGGAGGCCCGCCGCTCCGCCGCC
This sequence comes from Streptomyces sp. NPDC041796, assembly GCF_055590785.1. Taxonomy (NCBI): domain Bacteria; kingdom Bacillati; phylum Actinomycetota; class Actinomycetes; order Kitasatosporales; family Streptomycetaceae; genus Streptomyces; species Streptomyces sp. NPDC041796. The sequence continues at coordinate 79,809 of NZ_JBVJAH010000022.1, read as the reverse complement.
CGAGCGGCCCACGGTTCCGGCCCCGCGCGGTCCCGTGGTGGAGCGGGTGATCGACGGCGACACCATCGAGGTACGCGGCGACGGCCGGATCATCCCCGTCGGCACCGAGGCGCGCGTGCGGCTGCTCCAGATCGACGCCCCCGAGCGGGGCGACTGCTTCAGTGACGAAGCCACCGCCCGCACCGAGCGGTTGCTGCCGCCGGGCAGCAGGCTCCGGACGGAGGCCGACGAGGACCTCAAGGACCGGTACGGCCGCTACCTGCTCCACGTGTGGAACGAGCAGGGCGTCTTCGTCAACGAGTCCCTGGTCCGCGGCGGCTACGCGAAGGCCGTGCTGTACGAGCCCAACGACAAGTACTGGCCGGAGATCTCCCGGGCGCAGAGCGCCGCTCGGCAGGCCGATGCGGGTCTCTGGTCCGCCTGCGACACCACCCCCGCACCCCCGCCGCCGTCACCGCCCCCGCCGGAGCGGCCCGCCCGGCCGTCCGAGCCGGACGGCGCCGGGCTGCCCGCCGGGCCGCCGCCCGGGCCCGACCTGGACTGTGCCGACGTCTCCGGCCCCGTGTGGGTCGGTGATGACGACCCTCACCGGCTGGACCGCGACGGCGACGGCATCGGATGCGAGTGACGTGCCCGTGAGCTCCGGAGGCCTGCCCCCCCCGGGGCTCCGCGGGGCGGTGACCGGCGTCAGCCGTTCACGAAGTCCCTGACCTGTCCGTAGACCACCGGGTCGGAGCCCAGGGCGTTGTGACCGAGGCAGGCGGTCCGGGTGTTGGTGGCGCCGCTCAGGGCGACACTGCTGTCCGGGTTGATGAAGGTGTCGCAGGGCGACCACCACGTGGCGTGGCGCGGGCCCTCGGGGGTCTCGTCGCCGGAGTTGAGCGTGGTGAGGAAGGCGGAGCCGACGCGCATCTCCGTACACGAGGTGTCGAAGCACGAGTTGGCCGCGTCGGTGCCGTGGTTGGGTCCGCCCAGGGAGACCCAGGCGTCGGTCCTCCCGTTGCCGCCGAGCGTCTTCGTGTAGTGGCGACTGGACAGGCCGCCCATGGAGTGGGTGACGATGTCGACCTCGGCCGCGCCGGTCTCCGCGAGGAGCCGGTCGACCTCCGCGGCGATTCCCCGTGCCGTGGTGGCATTGGACTGGCGCCAGTCGTAACTCCACTGGCGCAGGTGGGTCGAGGGCCAGCCGTCCGCACGGAATCTGTCGGCCATGGTGTTCCAGTAGGACCCGGAAGAGCTGTATCCGTGGACGAAAAGGATGGGATTACTGCCGGGGCGGAACGTGGACGCCGGGGCGGTGTCGGCGGCTTCGACGGGGACGGCGGTGACCAGCCCGAGCAGGGTGCTCGCCACGGCGACGACTAGCAGGTTCTTTTTCATGACCTACCTCGGTGAAGGGGCGCGTGGGGGGCGCCAGAGGAGGCTACTGGCGAGTAGTCGAGGTACGTCAATGCCCGTGCGCCCAGAAGAACGGAAAATGTGGCGCACGTAATTACGCTCCATTCCGTAGCGTTTTCCGAATACGCCCGGGGCGGAAAGGAAAAGAGCGGTACCAGTCCGGGCAACGAAAAGGCGCCGGCCCCCCGCGGGGGACCGGCGCCGACCACGAGCCGTACGGGTCAGGCGGAGAGCCGCGCCTCGATCGCCGCGACCAGCTCGGCCGCCTCCGGCTCGGTGCGCGGGCGGAAGCGGGTCACCTCACCCTGCGGGGAGATCAGGAACTTCTCGAAGTTCCACTGGACGTCCCCGGCCTCGCCGTCCCCGTCCGCGGTCTTCGTCAGCTCCACGTAGAGCGGGTGCCGGCCCGGGCCGTTGACGTCCGTCTTCTCCAGCATCGGGAACGTCACGCCGTACGTCGCCGAGCAGAACGTGCCGATCTCCTCGGCCGTGCCCGGCTCCTGGCCGCCGAACTGGTTGCACGGTACGCCCAGCACCGTGAAGCCCCGGTCGCCGTACGTCTTCTGGAGCCGCTCCAGACCCTCGTACTGCGGGGTCAGACCGCACTTCGAGGCGACGTTGACCACGAGGACCACCCGGCCCTTGTACTCGGCCAGGGTCGTCGGGTCACCGGACAGGGTGCGCAGCGGGATGTCGTACAGGGACATGCGGGGGACTCCTCCTCTAAAGGGCACTGCCAAGGGCACTGCAACTGGGTCGATCAAAACATGCCCCGCCTGGTAGACAGGCGGGTGTGCATCAGGAACCGCCTCCGCCGGAGACCGAGCCGGCGCCCGAGCCCGCCACCGACCGCCCGCGGCCGGTGCGGTGCCGGCTGTGCGGGAGGCCGCTGACCGGGGCCGCCTCCCGGCGCACCGGCCTCGGGCCCGCCTGCGACACCAAGCTCCACCCGGCCGGTCCCGGCATCAGGACCCGGCGCCACGAGGTCGACCAGGACGCGCTGCCGGGCCTGTAGGGCGCACGGGCGGCCTCAGAGACGGCGGAACAGGCCCTCCTGCACCACCGACACCAGCAGCCGTCCCTCGCGGTCGTAGATCCGGCCGCGCGCCAGACCCCGCCCGCCCGTCGCGATCGGGGACTCCTGGTCGTACAGGAACCACTCGTCGGTGCGGAACGGGCGGTGGAACCACATCGCGTGGTCCAGCGACGCCATGTCGAACCCCCGCGGACCCCACAGCGGTTCGATCGGGATGCGGACCGCGTCCAGCAGGGTCATGTCGGAGGCGTACGTCAGCGCGCACGTGTGAACGAGCGGGTCGTCGCCCAGCGGGCCCACCGCGCGCATCCACACCGCGCTGCGCGGGTCGGCGTCCTTGACCTCCTCCGCCGTCCAGCGCAGCCGGTCGACGTACCGGATGTCGAACGGCATGCGCCGCGCCATCCGCTCCATCGCCTCCGGCAGCGCGCCCAGGTGCTCCCGCACCTCGTCCGCCACCGACGGCAGCTCCTCCGGCAGCGGGAAGTCCAGGCGCGGCGGCAACTGGTGCTCGAAGCCCGCCTCCTCCGGCTGGTGGAAGGAGGCCGTCAGATTGAAGATCGTCTTGCCGCGCTGGATCGCGGTCACCCGCCGTGTGGTGAACGACCGTCCGTCCCGTACCCGTTCGACCTGGTACACGATCGGCAGGCCCGGGATGCCGGGCCGCAGGAAGTAGGCGTGCAGCGAGTGGACCGGACGGTCGCCCTCCGTGGTGCGGCCGGCCGCGACCAGGGCCTGGCCGGCGACCTGCCCACCGAAGACCCGTTGCAGGGACTCCTGCGGGCTGGCGCCGCGGAAGATGTTGACCTCGATCTGCTCCAGGTCGAGCAGGTCGACGAGTCTCTCGGCGGGGTTGGTCATCCACATTCCTTTCAGAGCTGGCCGACGTCGGTGACGCGGACGATCGCGCGGCCCTCCTCGTCCGAGGCCGCCAGGTCCACCTCCGCGCTGATGCCCCAGTCGTGGTCACCGTTCGGGTCGGCGAAGGTCTGCCGGACGCGCCACAGTCCGTGGGCCGCGTCCTCCTCGATGCTCAGCAGCTTCGGTCCGCGCGCGTCCGGGCCGGTGCCGAGGTCGTCGTACTCGTCCCAGTAGGCGTCCATCGCCTCCGCCCAGCGCTCCTCGTCCCAGCCGGACTCGGCGTCCATCTCGCCCAGCTCCGCCAGCTGGTCCAGCGCGGCGAGCTCCACACGGCGGAACATCGCGTTGCGCACCAGGACGCGGAAGGCACGGGCGTTGGCCGTGACCGGCTTGACCTGGTCGGCCTTCTCCTGGGCCTCCTCGGCGGTCTCGACCTCCGGATTGGCCAGCTGCTCCCACTCGTCCAGCAGCGAGGAGTCGACCTGCCGGACCATCTCGCCCAGCCAGGCGATCAGGTCCTCGAGGTCCTCGGTCTTCAGGTCGTCCGGGATGGTGTGGTCCAGCGCCTTGTACGCGGACGCCAGGTACCGCAGCACGATGCCCTCGGTACGCGCCAGCTCGTAGAAGGACGTGAACTCCGTGAAGGACAGCGCCCGCTCGTACATGTCACGGATGACGGACTTCGGCGAGACGGGGTGGTCACCCACCCACGGGTGGGACTTCTTGTACGTGTTGTACGCGTGCCACAGCAGCTCTTCCAGCGGCTTCGGGTACGAGATGTCCTGGAGCCGCTCCATGCGCTCCTCGTACTCGACACCGTCCGCCTTCATCGCGCCGACCGCCTCGCCACGCGCCTTGTTCTGCTGGGCGGCGAGGATCTGGCGCGGGTCGTCCAGCGTCGACTCGACGACGGACACCATGTCGAGGGCGTACGAGGGGGACTCCGGGTCCAGCAGGTCGAACGCCGCGAGGGCGAAGGTCGACAGCGGCTGGTTCAGGGCGAAGTCCTGCTGGAGGTCGACGGTGAGCCGGATCGTGCGGCCCTCGGCGTCGGGCTTGTCGAGCTGCTCGACGACCCCGCCGTCCAGCAGGGAGCGGTAGATCGCGATGGCCCGCCTGATGTGCCGTAGCTGGTTCTTGCGCGGCTCGTGGTTGTCCTCCAGGAGCCGGCGCATCGCCCGGAACGCGTCACCGGGCCGGGCGATCACCGACAGCAGCATGGTGTGCGTGACACGGAAGCGGGAGGTGAGCGGCTCCGGCTCGGAGGCGATCAGCTTCTCGAAGGTGTTCTCGGTCCAGCCGACGAAGCCCTCCGGGGCCTTCTTCCGCACCACCTTGCGGCGCTTCTTCGGGTCGTCGCCCGCCTTGGCCAGCGCCTTCTCGTTCTCGATGACGTGCTCGGGCGCCTGCGCCACCACCAACCCGGCCGTGTCGAACCCGGCGCGACCGGCCCGGCCGGCGATCTGGTGGAACTCACGGGCACGCAGGGTGCGCACCCGGCTGCCGTCGTACTTGGTGAGCGCGGTGAACAACACCGTACGAATCGGGACATTGACCCCGACGCCGAGGGTGTCCGTTCCACAGATCACCTTCAGCAGGCCCGCCTGTGCCAGCTTCTCGACCAGGCGCCGGTACTTGGGCAACATGCCGGCGTGGTGCACACCGATGCCGTGCCGTACGTACCGCGAGAGGTTCTTGCCGAACTTGGTGGTGAACCGGAAGTTGCCGATCAGCTCGGCGATCTTGTCCTTCTCCTCGCGCGAGCACATGTTGATGCTCATCAGCGACTGCGCCCGCTCCACCGCCTGGGCCTGGGTGAAGTGGACGATGTAGACCGGCGCCTGCTTGGTCTCCAGCAGCTCGGTCAGCGTCTCCGTGATGGGGGTGAGCTTGTACTCGTACGACAGCGGGACCGGCCGGGTCGCCGAACGCACCACGGAAGTGGGGCGGCCCGTGCGGCGTGTGAGGTCCTTCTCGAACATCGACACGTCGCCGAGCGTCGCCGACATCAGGACGAACTGTGCCTGCGGCAGCTCCAGCAGCGGGATCTGCCAGGCCCAGCCGCGGTCCGGCTCGGCGTAGAAGTGGAACTCGTCCATCACGACCTGGCCGATGTCCGCGTCCTTGCCGTCCCGCAGCGCGATCGACGCCAGCACCTCCGCCGTGCAGCAGATCACGGGCGCGTCGGCGTTCACGGACGCGTCGCCGGTCAGCATGCCCACGTTCTCGGTGCCGAAGAGCTTGCACAGGTCGAAGAACTTCTCCGACACCAGCGCCTTGATCGGCGCGGTGTAGAAGGTCACCTGGTCATTGGCGAGCGCCGTGAAGTGCGCACCTGCCGCCACCAGCGACTTTCCGGATCCGGTCGGGGTGGACAGGATCACATTGGCCCCCGAGACCACCTCGATCAGCGCCTCCTCCTGGGCCGGGTACAGGGTGATGCCCCGCTCCTCGGCCCATGACGAGAAGGCCTCGAAGAGGGCATCGGGGTCGGCGTCCGGCGGCAGCTGATCGATAAGGGTCACGCCCCCATCTTGCCTGGCTCGCGTCCGGAAACGGGAACCGGCCGTCCGGATGAAGATCACGAGCGATAGTCTGTCCCGTCAACCGGGGTGCAGGACAAGAGCAAACGGGGCGGGGAACGCACATGATGGGACCGGCGCACTCACTCTCCGGCGCGGCCGCATGGCTGGGGGTGGGGGCCGCGACCGCCGCCGCCGGCCATCCGATGCCGTGGCCGGTGCTCGTCGTCGGCGCCCTGATCTGCGCCGGGGCGGCGCTCGCGCCCGACCTCGACCACAAGTCGGCGACCATCTCGCGCGCCTTCGGCCCCCTCTCACGCGGTATGTGCGAGATCGTCGACAAGCTGTCGTACGCCGTCTACAAGGCCACGAAGACACGGGCCGACGCCCGCCGGAGCGGCGGCCACCGCACCCTCACGCACACCTGGGTGTGGGCCGTGCTGTGCGGCGCGGGCGCGTCCGTCCTGGCGATCACGGGTGGCCGGTGGGCGGTCCTCGGGATCCTCTTCGTCCACCTGGTACTGGCGGTGGAGGGCCTGCTGTGGCGGGCGGCCCGGATGTCCAGCGACGTCCTGGTGTGGCTGCTGGGAGCCACCAGCGCGTGGATCCTGGCGGGCGTGCTGGACAAGCCCGGGAACGGCTCCGACTGGCTGTTCACCGCGCCCGGGCAGGAGTACCTGTGGCTCGGACTGCCGATCGTGCTGGGCGCCCTCGTCCATGACATCGGCGACGCCCTGACCGTCTCGGGCTGCCCGGTCCTGTGGCCGATCCCGGTCGGGGGCAAGCGCTGGTATCCGGTGGGACCGCCGAAGGGGATGCGCTTCCGCGCGGGGAGCTGGGTCGAGCTCAAGGTGCTGATGCCCGCGTTCATGCTGCTGGGCGGGGTGGGCGGCGCCGCAGCGCTCGGCTTCATCTGACGGCCACGCGGGCCGTCGTCCCGAGAATGGCCAGGATGACGGTTGTCGCAGCTCGGGCCCGCGCCCACCATCGGACGCATGGACAGCCAGGGACGTGGTGAACTCAGCGAGATCCAGGACATTCCCGGGTTCATGCAGTCGCTCCGTCTCCTGAAGGAGCGTTCCGGGCTTTCGTACCGCGGTCTCGAACAGCGGGCCGCGGCCGTGGGAGACGTACTGCCGCGCAGCACCCTGGCCGCCATGCTGGCGCACGACATACCGCCGCGGACGGAGACACTCCTGGCGTTCGTGCGGGCGTGCGGTGACGGCGGCCGGGCGGAGGAGTGGCTCAGGGCCCGTGAACGTGCGGCCGGCCGGGCACAGCTCGCCGCGCTCCGGGGACACCCCGCGGCGCCCCGGACACAGCCCTCCGGGCAGGCGGACCCCGCCGGGGAGGCCGGCGCGGACGGGCACGGGGTGACCGGCGGGCGGACGGCCCCGGGTGAACCGACGGTCCCGGGCGGTGGCGTCGTCCCCGCCGGAACGGAAAGCATGCCGAGACGGCGCAGGCTCACCGCCGTCGCCCTCGGTGTCGTGGGGGGGGGGGGGGGCCCCCCCCCCCCCCCCCCCCCCCTGTTCCTTTTCGGGGGCGGGGGGGGAGAACCCACGATCCCCGTGGGCACCCCCCCCGAGGCGGCGCCCCCGATGCCCCACAGCGGG
>NZ_JBVJAH010000022.1:0-72367 GCF_055590785.1 Streptomyces sp. NPDC041796 | reverse complement strand
CACCCCCCCCCCACCCCCCCCCCCGCCCCCCCCCGCCCCCCCCCCCCCCCCACCGCCCCCCCCCCCCCCCCACCCCCCCCCCCCCCCCCCCCCCCCCCCCCCCCACCGCCGCGGCCACTTCCACGCTGTTCCGTTCCGGGGACGGAGCGGAGGACCCCGCGGTCCCGGTGGCCACCGCCACCGGGTCGGCGCCGCCGATGCCCAGCGGCTGGGTGACGATCCGCGTCGCCGGCGACCCCGGACTGTGCCTGACCGACGGTCGTGTGCGGGACCGGCGCCACACGCCTCTGGTGGCGGTGCAACGGCCCTGCGACGAGACGGCTCCCCAGAGCACGATGCTGGAACCGGTCAGGGAGAACCTGTACCGCGTCCAGTGGCACCACCCCGACTACGGCAAAGGCTGTCTGAAGGCGCTGACCAGCGGATCCGGGGCGGGACTGCTGGAACCCTGGGACGACTGCGAGGACGCCAGCCTGTTCCGCGTGGAGCCCTCGGGTCCGCCCGGTGAGGGCAAGTTCGTGCTACGGGTGGAAGGGCAGGGCTGCGTGGGCATCAAGGATTCAAGCGCTGCCTCCGGTGCCGAGGCCGTGATGGAGACGTGCAAGGGAAAGGGCCGTCAGGTGTTCCTCATCCGCAGCACGACGCACTGACCGCCGGTCCGGTCAGCGGCGGGACACGACCGAGCCGAGTATCCGCGCGGACGGGAAGTACCCCACGTGCCGGGAGTCGTAGCTCTCCGCCGCGTTGTCGCCGAGGAGGACGAGCATGCCTTCCGGCACCACGGCGTCCGGCGCGGCGGCCTCCGTGGGCACCGCACCCGGGGGAACGGCGTCCCCGGGGACGGCCGCCACCCTTTTGATCACCCACTGCCGTTCGTAGATCACATGGGCGGCGGCGGCCGGGGCCACGGGCGGGTCGGGCCACGGCGACCGGAACGGCGGCCTTTCCACCACCACGACGGTTCCCGGTACGGGGACGCCACCCCGGCGCACCAGAACCCGGTCGCCGTCATGATGGGTCGGCTCCATGCTCCGGCCGTACACGGTCACCGCGACGAAACCGCGCCCGAGGGTCCGCGCCGCCCACAGGCCCACGGTGAGGAGCACGGCCGGAACACCGCAGAGTGCCACCCGGCTCGGAGCGGCACCGGAGAGCGACAACGCCCCGGCCGTTGTCCACAGGAGAGCGGCCGCGGTGACCAGAACGGCCCGGAACAGGAAGGCCCGCCGGGCACGCCCACGAGCCCGGTCCAGGGCGCTCTCCGCTCTGCGGTCACCGGGGTTGCGGTCACTGGCGCCGTGGTCGCCGGGCCGATGGTGAGCGGGCCGACGGTCGGCAGGGCTGCGGTTCGTATGCGGATGGGCTGCCGGGCCGTGGCCCGTGGACGGATGGGCCGTCGGCCCGTGGCCCGTGGGCGGGTGATTCATGGGTCCGTGGTTCCTGCGCCCGTGGTCCGTGGTCATGGTCGGTTCGCTCCCTGGGCCGCCGGGAGGCCGGTCGTCCCCCCGGGCTGGTAACCGGACGCCTGAAGGGCGTACAGCCGCGCGTACTCGCCGCCGGAGGCGACGAGTTGCTCGTGGGTCCCCTCCTCCACCACCCGCCCCCGCGCCAGGACCACGATCATGTCCGCGTCGCGTACGGCGCCCAGCCGGTGCGAGATGAGGAGGCTGGTGCAGCCTTCGCGGTGGGCACGGAGGGAGGCGTGGATGTCGTGCTCGGCCGCCGCGTCCAGCCCGGCGGAGGGCTCGTCGAGGATCATCAGGTCCCGCTTGTCGCGGACCAGCGCCCGGGCCAGTGCCAGCCGCTGGCTCTGCCCTCCGGACAGCATCACGCCGGTCTCCGGGTCGTTCTTGTCCGCCTCCGTGAAGAACATGCGGGAAAGCAGTGTGTCGTAGCCGTGGGGCAGTGCCTCCAGTACGTCGTGGACACCCGCGTGCCCGGCCGCCCCGCGGATCCTGTCCGGGTCGTCGAGCGCGCCGAGGTCGCCCTGCGCGATGCTCTCGGCCGCCGTCATGTCGTACTCCATGTAGTCCTGGAACACCGCGCTGAGCCGGTTCCGCAGCGCGGCCACGTCGACGTCGCGGATGTCCACGCCGTCCCACAGGATCGCGCCACGCGTCGGGTCGTAGAACCGGCACAGCAGCTTGACGAGCGTGGACTTCCCCGAGCCGTTCAGCCCGACGAGCGCGAGGGTCCCGCCCCGGGGTATCCACAGGTCGACTCCGCGCAGCACCCACGGGTGCCGGGGCGAGTAGCGGAACCACACGTCGCGCACCTCGATGCCGTGGCGCAGCTCCGGCAGCGGGCGGGGGTCCGAGGCCATCGGCAGCTCCGGTCCGCCCGACACCACCGCTTCGTAATGGCCGAAGAGCAGCAGCGCGTGGTGAGTGCCCGCGAGGTCGCCGGCCAAGGTGGTGAGCGCCGCCTGCACACCGGCGACCGACGCGAGGAAGACGGTGACGTCGCCGGGCGTGAGCCCGCCGGCCCGGGCGGCGCCGACCGTCCAGAGCAGACCGGCGCCCGACACGGCGGCCGTGAGCAGACCGAGCCCCGCCCGCATCCGCACCTCCCCGCGGTCGACCTCCCGGCGGGCCGTGTCCGCGGTGCGGCGGTTGTCGAGCATCCGTCCGCGCAGGAAGGCGCCGGTGCGGAACAGCCGGATCTCCTTGGCGGCCTCCACGTTGGCCAGCAGGCCCATGTAGAAGAACTGGCGCCGCTCCGCGGGTCCGATCTCCCAGAGGGTGGTGGCACGTCGCCGCGACAGGAGCAGTTCCGCCACGATGGTCGGCAGCGCCGCGAGCACCACCAGTCCCATGGTGGGCGGACTGATCACCAGGAGCGAACCGAGGAAGCCGGTCACGGTGAACGCCGCCCGGACGACGCCGAGCACACCGTCGACCGCCTGGTTGGCGACGGGCGAGGCGACGACCGTCTGTTGCGCCAGCCGCAGCCGGTCGAGGAACTCGGGGTTCTCGAACGGCGCGAGTCCCGCGAACCGGTCCACGGCCCGGAAGAGCTCGTCCTGGGCGAAGAGGCCGACCCTGCGGTCCAGTTCGGTTCGCAGGTAGTGGATCAGATGCTGGGTGACGCCGGTCGCCACGAGGGTGGCGACCAGGACGAGGGTCGGCCGGAGGACGTCCCCCGCCGTGCCGCCGGCGGCGAGGGCGTCGACGACCAGCTTGGTGGACCAGGCGGTGACGACCGGGAACAGCCCGGCGGCCAGGCCGGGGACCGCGTACAGCGCCAGCCTGCCCGGCGCGGCTCTCGCCACCAGCCGTCCCGCGCCCAGCGCACGGGACGGCGAGAGGCGCCGCCGGCGGTGTTCCGCCGCCGCGTCCGGCGGCGCGGTGCCGCCCCGTGTCCCGTCGGGCGGTGGGCTCGTGGTGCCGCCCCGTGTCCCGTCGGGCGCTCCACCCGTGCGGTGTTCGCCGGCAGCGGCTCCCCGGGAGGTGTTCTCGTTCATACCGAGGCGATGGCCGGCCGGTCCACATCGACCTGATCGGTCATCACGAGGAGCCTGCCGTCCGTGCTCCGGTTGACCTTGAGGACGACTGGGAAGCCCTGCACCTTGCAGGCCTCGGCCAATTGCTCGGCCTCCTCGCCGGCCAGCACCCTGGCCACCGGGGCCAGGGCCGACACCATGGGGTCGCCCGCGGCGGCGTCGTCGCGGGCGGTCGCCACCACGGCCACGACCCGGCCGCGCCCTCCGGGCACGGTGCGGGCGTACTCCACGAACTTGGGCAGCTTCTCCTTGCACGGTCCGCACGTCGGGGAGAAGAACGCCACGACCGTCTCGGTGTCGATCATGTCGTCGCGGACCGGTTCACCGTCCACGGTGAGCGCGGAGAACTCCCCGACCTCGTCGCCGGGGCCGAGCGACAGGCGACCGCCGCTCCGGTTGGCGAGCAGATCGGTGTGCTCACGCAGGCGCTTGATGACGCCGACGGTGAGCACCAGGTCGAGGGCGCACAGCAGCCCGACGAGCACAAGGGTGGCGATGACGAAGGGCACGGGTGGTCTCCATTCTCGTTCGGCTGTCGAGGGCACGGCCGGGTCCGGGCGTCGACTGCTCGGTCAGGCCTTCGTGCGGACGGGCCGGAACAGGTCGACGACGGTGTCGAGCGCGATCACGAGCCCGCCGGCGAGCACTCCGGACAGTGCCGCCAGCACCAGTCCCGCCGGATGCACCGGACCGGTGTGCTGCGCGGCCGCCGCGCCCGCCGCGGCGAGTCCGGCGAGTACCGCGTTGCGGACGATGTGGCGGACACCGAGCGGCACCGTCGACGCGCCGAAGCAGCGGCAGGCGGTGCGCCCACCGGCGGCCACGACCCGACCGATCACCACGGCGAAGAGGACCAGCAGTACCGCGGCCCCGGTGAAGCCGAGGACGGCGGCCGGGGCGGCCGGCACCAGGAGCAGCAGGCACACGAGGCACTCGCCGCACACCACGGCGATCGCCGCCCAGCGGGTCAGTGCCGGCGGGAGTACGTTCAGCTCGGCGATCGAGCCGGCGAACGCGGCGAGGGAACGCCGGCCCGCCAGTTTGCTGACGGCAGCGGCCAGGAACACCGTGCCGATGAGACAACGCATACCGATTTCCGCGTACTGCACCGGATCCTCCTGTGGGGAGCACCGGTGTGGCGGGCCCGAAGGCACGGCCGGCGACACACCGGTGTTCCCGCTCACGTCACGGGATCAGCAGGACGGGCACTGCCGCCAGCAGTTGATGCTGCCGCAGTACGTGTTGACGCAGCAGGCGCTGCGGGCGCACTGCCAGCACTGGTTGAAGCACTGGCAGGCCTGCGCGGAAGCCGCCGCCTCCACCTTGGGCACGAACAGGCCGAGGAGCCTGCCGCTCAGGGAATCCAGCATTTTCGACATGAAGGTCCTCCTCCTCGAGTTCACATACGGGCCGGTCTCGATGAGCTCACTTCATCCCGGCGGAGGTACGACGGCGTCCCTGGGCAACCGGATTCCGCACCGGTTCGGCGCCTGTCCCCACCGAGCCGTCCCGCACGCTATCGGCCTCGATGAGGGTTGTTCGGGTGTCCAGTCGTCCGGGACGCGTCCGGGACGCGTCCCGGCAGCTCACCGGCGCTCGGCCACGCGTCCTGGGCGCCCTCGTCCATGACATCGGCGACGCCCTGACCGTCTCGGGCTGCCCGATCCTGTGGCCGATCCCGGTCGGGGGCGAGTGCTGGTATCCGGTGGGGCCGCCGAAGGGGATGCGCTTCCGCGCGGGGAGCTGGGCCGAGCTCAAGGTGCTGATGCCCGCGTTCATGCTGCTGGGCGGGGTGGGTCGGGGCCGCGGCCTGGGCTTCATCCGACCTTTCGTCGCCGGGTCTCCTCATTCGGGTGAACGAGGGGCGAAGCCCCTGCGCGGAACCCCAAGATCCGCTTTCTTCTGATCATGGACTCCGCTGACTTGACGCGTCGTCAATTCGCCGTCGGCACGGGCGCCGTGGCCGCCGCCACCGCCTTGCCCGCGCTCACCGCACCCCCCGCCACCGCCGCCCCCGCACCGCGGGGCTCCACCGCCGACTGGCAGACCTGCCTCGCCGTCGCCCGCGCCCTGCTCGTCCTCGACCAGGACGACCGGCCCCTGGTGCCGGCGTACGAGAAGATCCTGCTCGGCGGCGGACTGCCCAAGGCCACCGCCGCCCCCAAGAAGGTCCTGGTCCTCGGCGCCGGACCGGCCGGGATGGCCGCCGCCGCCCTCCTCACGCGCGCCGGTCACCGGGTCACCGTCGTCGAGGCCAACGGAAACCGGGCCGGCGGCCGCATCAAGACCTTCCGCACCGGAGGCCACGAGAACGCCGCGCAGGCGTTCGCCGACCCGAAGCAGTACGCCGAGGCCGGCGCCATGCGCATCCCCGGCAGCCACCCGCTCGTCATCGGGCTGATCGACAAGCTCGGCATCGAACGCCGGCCCTTCCGCTACGTCGACACCGACTCCGACGGCACGCCGCGCTACCGCACCTGGATCCGCGTCAACGGCATCCGCGCCCGCCGCGCCGACTACGCCAAGGACCCCCGGGCGATCAACCGCTCCTTCGGGGTGCCGAAGAAGTACGAGAACGTCCCGGCGGCGGACATCGTGCGCCAGGCCTTCGACCCCGTCCGCGACGAGTTCAGCGTGAAGCGCCCCGACGGCACCCGGGCCGACAAGCCGATGCCCCAGCTGCTCGAAGGCTGGGCCCGCGTCGTCCAGCGGTTCGGCCACTGGTCCATGTACCGGTTCCTCACCGAGCACGCGGGGCTCGACGAGCGCACGATCGACCTGATCGGCACGCTCGAGAACATGACCTCCCGGCTGCCGCTCGCCTTCCTGCACAGCTTCATGGGCGCGTCCCTGATCAGCCCCGGGACCGCCTTCTACGAGCTGGAGGGAGGCACCGCCGTCCTCGCCGACGCGCTCCTCGGCCAGGTCCGCGACCGCGTCCGCTTCGACCGCCGCGTCACCCGTATCGAGACCCGTGACGCCGGCGACCGGGTCGTCGTCGACACGGTCTCCGAAGGCCGCCACGGCAAGGTCGTCCGCGAGCGGTTCACCGGTGACGCGGCGATCGTCACCATCCCCTTCTCCGGACTCCGGCACGTACAGATCTCACCCCCGCTGTCGTACGAGAAGCGACGCGCCATCACCGAGGTGCACTACGACAGCGCCACCAAGGTGCTCCTCGAATTCAGCCGCCGCTGGTGGGAGTTCGGCGAGGACGACTGGCGCCGCGAACTCGACGCCATGGAGCCCGGGCTCTACGACCGGTACCGCAAGGGCCAGGTGCCGCCGGACGGACGGCTGCTGGGCGCCCACCCCTCCGTACCCCGCGGCCACCTCTCCGACGACCAGCGCACCCACTACGCGGCGAACGTCCACGTCTCCCGCGACCAGCCCGAGGCCGCCGGGGTCATCGGCGGCGGGTCGGTCACCGACAACGCCAACCGCTTCATGTTCAACCCCTCCCACCCGGTCCCCGGCAGCGACGGCGGAGTCGTCCTCGCCTCCTACAGCTGGGCCGACGACGCCCGACGCTGGGACGCCTACGACGACGAGGCCCGCTACGCACTGGCCCTGTGCGGCATGCAGGAGGTGTACGGGCAGCGGCTGGAGGTCTTCTTCACCGGCGTCGGCCGCACCCAGAGCTGGCAGCGCGACCCGTACGCCTACGGCGAGGCCTCCGTCCTGCTGCCCGGCCAGCACACCGAGATCCTCCTGGACATGCGCACCCAGGAGGGCCCGCTGCACTTCGCCGGCTGCCACACCTCGGTCAAGCCCGCCTGGATCGAAGGCGCCCTGGAATCCGCCGTCCGCGCGGCCCTGGAGGTCCACGGCACCCGCTGATCGACCGGCCCGGAGCCCGAGAGCCGGGGTCCGGGGGTCCGGGGGTCCGGGGGTCCGGGGGTCCAGGGGCAGCGTCCGCCCCCGGACCCCCGGGCGGGCGGCCGTGGGCAGCACCCGCCCCGGGCCCTATCCGTGCCAGGACCGCCACAGCGCCGCGTACGCGCCGTCCGCCGCGACCAGGTCGTCGTGACTGCCCAGCTCGCTGATGCGGCCGTTCTCGACGACCGCGATCACATCGGCGTCGTGGGCGGTGTGCAGCCGGTGCGCGATCGCCACCACCGTGCGGCCGTCCAGCACCCGCGCCAGGGACCGCTCCAGGTGCCGGGCGGCGCGCGGGTCCAGCAGGGACGTCGCCTCGTCCAGGACCAGGGTGTGCGGGTCGGCCAGCACCAGGCGGGCCAGCGCGACCTGCTGGGCCTGCGCCGGGGTCAGCGCCAGGCCGCCCGAACCGACCTCGGTGTCCAGCCCCTCGTCCAGCGCCCGCGCCCACCCCTCCGCGTCGACCGCGCCGAGGGCCGCCCACAGCTCCGCGTCCCGCGCACCCGTCCGGGCGAGCAACAGGTTGTCGCGGAGCGTGCCGACGAACACGTGGTGCTCCTGGTTGACCAGCGCCACGTGCTCCCGGACCCGCTCGGCGGGCATCTCCGACAGCGCGGCCCCGCCCAGGGTGACCCGCCCCGCCCGGGGCGCGTAGATCCCGGCGAGCAGCCGGCCGAGCGTCGACTTGCCCGCCCCCGACGGACCGACCAGCGCCACCCGCGTGCCCGGCGGAACCTCCATCGACACCCCGTGCAGCACGTCCACGCCCTCGCGGTACCCGAACCGCACCTCGTCCGCCCGCACGTCGCGCCCGTCCGGCCGTACCGACGCGTCACCGGACTCCGGCTCGATGTCCCGCACGCCGACCAGCCGGGCCAGCGACACCTGCGCCACCTGGAGCTCGTCGTACCAGCGGAGGATGATCCCGACCGGGTCCACCAGCATCTGCGCCAGCAGTGCGCCCGTCGTCAACTGCCCCACGCCCATCCAGCCGTTCAGGACGAACACACCGCCGATCATCAGGACGGCGGCCAGCACCGTGGTGTGCGTGACGTTGATGACCGGGAAGAGGACCGAGCGGAGGAAGAGCGTGTACCGCTCCCACGCCGTCCACTCCTTGATCCGCCGGTCGGACAGCGCGATCCGCCGCGCGCCCAGCCGGTGCGCCTCGACCGTCCGGCCCGCGTCGACCGTCTCGGCGAGCACGGCCGCGACCGCCGCGTATCCGGCGGCCTCCGAGCGGTACGCCGAGGGCGCCCGCCGGAAGTACCAGCGGCAGCCCACGACGAGCAGCGGCGCGGCCACCAGCACGGCGAGGGCCAGCGGCGGCGCGGTCACCGTGAGTCCGCCGATCAGCAGGCCCGCCCACACCACGCCGACGGCGAGCTGCGGCACGGCCTCCCGCATGGCGTTGGCCAGCCGGTCGATGTCGGTCGTGATCCGGGACAGCAGATCACCGGTGCCGGCCCGCTCCAGCACGCCCGGCGGCAGCGCCACCGACCGTACGAGGAAGTCCTCGCGCAGATCGGCCAGCATCTCCTCGCCGAGCATCGCGCCGCGCAACCGCACCATCCGCACGAACACCGTCTGGACGACCAGCGCCACCGCGAACACCCCGACGGTGAACGGCAGATGGAGGTCGCGCACGCCCTCGGCGAGCCGGTCGACCAGCGAGCCGAGCAGGTACGGCCCCACCATGGAGGCGACGACCGCGACCGCGTTGACGGCGACGAGCACGGCGAACGCCGTGCGGTGGCGGCGCAACAGCTCGGTCACGTACGCCCGTACGGTCGCGGGGGAGCCGACCGGCAGCGTGGCCGCCGACTCGGGAGCCGCCGGATCGTACTGCGGCGGTGCCATGCCGGTCAGGGCGGTCATGCCGACTCCTCGATGTCCACAAGGGCTTCCTCTTCGGTCTCACGGGTGACCACCGCGCGGTAGCGCTCCTCCGTGGCCAGCAGTCCGCGGTGCGTACCCACCGCCACCGCCTCGCCCTCGTGGACCAGGACCACCCGGTCCGCCAGGTCGAGGAGCAGCGGCGACGACGCCAGCACCACGGTCGTCCGGCCGGTGCGCAACCGCTGGACGCCCGCGGCGACCCGCGCCTCGGTGTGCGAGTCCACCGCCGACGTCGGCTCGTCGAGCACCAGCACCTCCGGGTCGGTGACCAGCGACCGGGCCAGCGCCAGGCGCTGGCGCTGGCCACCGGAGAGCGACCGGCCGCGCTCGGTGATCCGGGTGCGCATCGGGTCGCCGTCGGCGTCCACCGACGCCTGCGCGAGCGCGTCCAGCACGTCACCGCACTGGGCGGCCGCGAGGGCCTCCTCGGCGCCGACCCCTCCGGACGACGGCACGTCCAGCAGCTCCTCCAGCGTGCCGGACAGCAGGACCGGGTCCTTGTCCTGGACGAGGACGGCGGTGCGTGCCGTGTCGAGGGGCAGTTCGTCCAGGGGCACCCCGCCGAGCAGCACGGAGACGTGGCCCTCGGGGTCCTCGGACGGGTGGCCGCCGAGCCGGTCGGCCAGCTTCCCCGCGGCGTCCGGGTCGCCGCACACCACGGCGGTGAACAGCCCGGCCGGGGCGAGCAGCCCGGTCACCGGGTCGTACAGGTCCCCTCCCGGCCGTTCGTGCGTGGCCGCCACGGTCGTGGTCGTCGTACGCGTCAGGGCCAGCACCCGGGCGGCGCGTTTCGCGGAGGGCCGCGAGAAGGAGTACGCCATGGCCAGCTCCTCGAAGTTGCGCAGCGGGTGGTGGGTGAGGGTGACCGCGCCGTACACGGTGACCAGTTCGCCGACCGTGACCCGGCCCTCCAGGGCGAGCTTCGCCCCGTACAGCACCACCACGACCAGCAGCAGCCCCGGCAGCAGCACCTGGACCGCCGCGATCAGGGCCCACATGCGGGCGCTGCGCACGGCCGCCTCGCGCACCTCCTGCGAGGCCTCGCGGTAGCGGCCGAGGAACAGCTCCTCGCCGCCGATGCCGCGCAGCACGCGCAGCCCGGCGACCGTGTCGGAGGCCAGCTCGGTGGCGTGGCCGGCCTTCTCCCGCTGGATGTCCGCGCGCCGGGTGGCGCGGGGCAGCAGTGGCAGGGCGGCGAGCGCCAGCACGGGCACGCCGACGGCGACGACGACGCCGAGGGCCGGCTGGTAGATCACCAGGCCCACGCAGACCAGGACCAGGGTGGTGGCGGCCGCGGCGAACCGCGACAGCGTCTCCACGAACCAGCCGATCTTCTCGACGTCCCCCGTGGAGACGGCGACGACCTCGCCCGCGGCCACCCGGCGGGTCAGCAGCGAGCCCAGCTCTGCGGTCTTGCGGGCCAGCAACTGCTGGACGCGGGCGGCGGCGGTGATCCAGTTGGTGACGGCCGTGCGGTGCTGCATCGTGTCGCCCACCGCGACGGCCGCGCCGAGCAGGGCGATCAGGGCGCCAGCCCGCGCCAGGCCGCCGCCCGAGCGGTCGATCACCGCCTGCACGGCGAGACCCACCCCGAGCGGGAGCCCGGCGATGCCGAGGTGCAGCAGCAGGCCCCACAGCAGGGTCTTGACCTGCCCGCCCACCTGGTTGCGCCCCAGCCACAGCAGGAAACGTGTGCCCGACCTGACGTCGGGGTCACCTGGATCGGCGTACGGAAGATGGTGAATCTGCATGACGTCCCAGGGGTTCCATCGACGGGTGGGCGGAGCGGCGCGGCAGCCGGAAACCGTGCAAGGTTCGCCTTCCGGACCCACGGTCGGCAATCGAATTTCCGGTGGGACCGCACAGAACGCGCCAAGGTTCGCGACCGCCTTCTGGTGCCGGACGGCCGCCCCGCGCTTCACTCCCGGCCCATGAGGCAACGACGAGTCATGAGCATGCTCCTGGGCGGTGCGCTCACCGTCACCGCGCTGTTCGGACCGGCCCCGGCGTCCGCCACGCCCCACGACCCACCGGCCGAGTTCGGCACCGACTGGCGTGATCCGGTCACCGCCGCCCCGCCCGTTCCCCGGCCGGCCGGCGTACCCACCTGCGAAATGACCCTCGCGAAGGCCCAGTTCCGCGACTTCACGCCCTACAAGGGCACCTACACGCCCCCCAAGGGCTGCGGTGACCGGTGGAGCGCGGTCGTCCTGCGGCTCGACGGCCGGGTGAAGGGCCGCCAGTACGACCGGCTCGGCCACCTCGCCATCGGCGGCGTCGAAGTGTTCCGTACGTCCACACCGCAGCCGTCGCCCGACGGCATCACCTGGTCGGTGGAGACCGACATCACCCGTTACAGCGACACCCTGCGCCGGCCGCAGCCGGTGGAGATGCTCATCGGGAACGTCGTCGACGAGACGTACACCGGCGTCCTCGACGTCGAGGTGACGCTGACCTTCTACGCGGGGACCCCGTCCCCGTCCGCCGAGGCGCCCGACCGGGTGATCCCGCTCCGCACCCCGTCCCTGACGGTCCCGCGCAACTCCGAACGGATCCTCGCCGAGGTGTACGCCACCGGCTCCGGCGGCGGCTGCGAGGAGTACTGGTACATGACCGTCCCGGACGCCGCCCCCTACTCGTGCAAGGCGGCGGGCGGACCGCACCGGGAGGTGCGGATCTCCGTCGACGGACGGCTCGCCGGGATCGCCGCGCCCTTCCCGACGGTCTGGACGGGCGGCTGGTCCAACCCCTTCCTCTGGTACGTCATACCCGGCCCCCGCGCCTTCGAGGTGAAGCCGGTCGTCTACGATCTGACGCCGTTCGCCGCACTGCTCAACGACGGCCGCCCGCACCGCGTGGAGGTCACCGTCGCCGGTGTACCGGCCGGACGGACCGGCTGGTCGACACCGGCGAACGTGCTCGTCCGGCAGGACGAGGGCCGCGCGGTCGTCACCGGCGCGCTCACCCGGCACGAGGAGAGCACGCCCGCCAACACCTCCGTCCACACGCCCGGTCCGGAGCACCGCCTCTACACCGGGGCCGCCCACCGGCTCACCGTCGCCGGTCACTTGAACACCTCGCACGGCCGCGTCACGACGACCGTCACCCGGGCCGTCGCCCACACCTCCGTACACCGCTGGACCGACGGCGAGAGCCGGGACGCGCTGACGGCGATGTGGCGGGACGACGAGACGGTGAGCCGCGGCGGCGGCAGCACCCGCACCCACCGCACGTACACCATGGACGGCGAGACGACGCTCGGCGCCGGCGACCGGCTGCGCACCGTGCTGGCGCTCTCCGACCGGGCCGACACCCTGACCCTCCGGAACGGGCAGCGGACGCGCTGGTCACGGCTCGACGACACGTACACGGGCGACGCGACGTACACCACCGGCGTCCCGCGCGACCAGCGGCACGCCGTCGGCACCAGTGCGGAGCGCTACCGGCTGTACGGCTCCGGCGGCTGCTACGACCGGAGCCTGAGGACGGCGCAGGGGACGGTCACGGAGAACCGCACCCGCTGCTGACCGGTGCGGGGCCCGGCCCGGCCCGGCCCGGTCCGTCCGGTGAAGCTGACCGGGCCGGGGCGGCTCTCACTCCGGTTTGACCGAGTCCACGCCCGGCCGAGCCCGCGTCCACTCGCCGCGGGTGAAGTCGGGTATCCGCTGCGGCGCGCCCTTGGCCTTGACGGAGGCGTGGCTGAGGGGCACCGGGGCCGTCCAGGTCGCGGCGTCGTACACGTCGAAGTCCGGTACCAGGCCGAGCCGCATGCACTGCATCAGCCGGTACACCATGATGTAGTCCATCCCGCCGTGCCCGCCGGGCGGGTTGGCGTGCTCCTTCCACAACCAGTGGTCGAACTCACCGGCGTACGCCGAGAAGTCGGCCCACTGGTCGTCGGTGTGGTCCGGCTCGATGTATATCCGGGCCGGATAGTCCTCGAAGACGCCCTTCGTGCCGCCCAGGCTGTTGATCCTGCTGTACGGGTGCGGGGTCGACACATCGTGCTCCAGCCGGATCACCCGGCCCCTCGCCGTCTGCACCATGCTGATGGTGCGGTCGCTCTCGATGTACGTCTCCTTCCAACTCGGGTCGCTGCGCGGGACGTTGGCCTCCCGGTACTCGGCCAGCCCCAGCGCGGGCGTACCGAAGCTGCTGATGCTGACCGCACGGTCGCCCCGGTTGATGTCCATGTAGTTGGCGACCGGCCCGAAACCGTGGTTGGGGTAGAGGTCGCCCCGCAGCCGGGTGTGCCACAGGCGGCGCCAGGGACCCTCGTAGTACGTCGGCGAGAACATCAGGCCCCGCAGGTCGTGGTTGTACGCCCCGGCCCCGTGCAGCAGTTCGCCGAACTTGCCGGCGTGGGCCATGCGCAGGACCCGCATCTCGTTCCTGCCGTAACAGCAGTTCTCCAGTTGCATGCAGTGGCGGCGGGTGCGTTCGGAGAGGTCGACGAGCTCCCACAGTTCGTCCAGGCGCATGGCGAGGGGACACTCGACGCCGACGTGCTTGCCGTTCAGCATCGCCGTCCTCGCCATGGCGAAGTGGACGTCCCACGGGGTCGCCACGTAGACGAGATCGATGTCGCCGCGTTCGCAGAGGTTCTCGTAGTCGTTCTCCCCGTTGGCGTAGACGGCGGGCGCGGCCTGGCCCGCCGCCACGACCTTGGCGGCGGCCTGTTCGGTCTTGGCCCTCACGGGGTCGCACACGGCGACCACCCGTACGCCGGGGACGGCGAGGAACAGGTCGATCATGCTGCCGCCGCGGTTGCCGAGCCCGACGATCGCGACGCGGACGGTGGAGCGCCGCTCGAAGGGGACGCCGGCCATGGTGCGGCCCTGGCGCGGGGGAGTGGTGGCGGTGTCGGCCGCCGCGGGCTCGGCCGCGGCAGCGGGGGCACCGCCCAGCGCGCCGAATCCCAGTCCGGCCGCGCCCGCCGCTCCGGCGGTGGTCCGCAGAACCGTCCGGCGACTGGGCGAGTCCTGTGACCGGTCCTGGTTCCCGGGTGCTGCGTCGTTCATCGAACCTCCAGTGCGTTGTGTGCGCGGCTGGTTCATGAATCCCGGCAAGGACCCTGGCCGTTGGGATTGGTGGTACGCAAGAGGGCAGGTTGGACTCTTGTTTCGAGCACATGGACTCTTGTGCGGGGGTGGCGTCATGGCGTCCACGTCGAGCCCCGGCCGGGACCGCCCGCCGGTCCGGACCGGCCTCGACCCCGGCCGCGCGGTGCCGGACCGGAGGCCGTACGGCGGCTCCCGGCGGCACGCTTCGAAAGCCTTCGAAAGGCTGTCGGGCCGGCGGGCCGCCCCGCGAGACTCCTGGGTACCGGGCAGGCCGCGACCGGTTCGCGGCGGAGGCACCGGGCCCTGGTGACCCACGTATGTCAGGAGCACATCAGTCATGGGTGGAACGTTCTCTCGGCGGCCGGGCCGAAGCGGTCGGCGGCGGCTGACGACCACGGCGCTGGCGGGGACGGCCCTCCTTCTCGCCGTCACCGGCTACGCGGGCGCCGGGGCTCCGGCGGGCGGGGGCACGGAACCGGCACCACCGGGGACCGTCGCCATCACCACCGCCCAGCGGAGCCTGCTGCACGCCGCGGAACAGGAACTCCAGCGCCGGTGCATGACGGCGGCCGGGTTCCGGTACTGGGCCAAGCCCGAGAACCCGCTTCCCGAGGCGCGCGACTTCCCGTACGTCGTCGACGACCCGCGATGGGCCGGGCGGTACGGCTACGGCAGCGTCCTCGAACCGCGGGTCCGTGCGCTCCGCAGCCAGGACCCCAACCGGGTCCACCTCGGCGGCCTGTCCCCGGAACGCCGCCACGCCGCCGTGACCGCCCTCAACGGCACCGCCGACGGGCAGGGACTGCGCGCCGAACTGCCCGGCGGCGCCATCGTGGGACACAGCGGCAACGGCTGCCGGGTGACGGCCTGGCGCGCCCTGTACGGAGACGTCGCCGGCTGGTACGCGGCGAGCACCCTCGTCGACAACCTGGGCGGCATCAGGCGGCAGCGGGTCACCGCCGAACCCGAGTTCGCCGCAGCCGTACGGGCATGGTCAGCGTGCATGCGCGAGCACGGCCTGCCGTACCGGACCCCGCGCGAGGCCAGGGACGCCTTCCTCGGCGGGAAGGGCGCCCCCGACATGGCCCGCGAGGTGCGCGTGGCTGTCCGGGAGGCGCGGTGCGCACACGACAGCGGCCTGGCCGCCGTCGCCCAGCGCCTCGACCACCACCACGACCGGGAACTCCGTCGTGAGCACCGCACCGCCGTGGAACGCGTGGAGCGCCTCCAGGCCGCCGCGCTGCCACGGGCGCGTGCCGTTCTGGGCCGCTGACCGGCGGTCTCCCCCCATGACCCCCCGTGCGCACGAACACGGGTTGCCCGCCCATGCACCGACATCCGACACCGACATCCGACACCGACATCCGACACCCGGCATCACACGAGGAGAGTCCATGTCCAAGAACCGCATCACCCACCTCATGGCCACCGCGCTGGCCGCCGCCACGATCGGCCTGGTCCCCACAGCGGCCCACGCCGCCACCGCGCCGACGGCCGGCACCGCGGTGGCGGCCGGCACCACCACCGCGGCGGCCGACGGCTACCTGTACGCGTGGGAGCACGCGTGGAAGGGCGGACGACTGGCCACCTGGGCCGGCCCCAGCGACAGTTGGGCCGACCGGAACATGCGCAACCAGGCGTCGTCGGTGCACAACAACGGCTTCGCCGGCGCGTACGAGGACGTGCGGCTCTTCTGGCACACCGACCAGACCGGAGCCTGGTACTGCCTGGGCAACGGCAGCTATCTGATGGACATGCGCTACGACCACTTCCCGTACAACGGAACCGGCGGCGGCCAGCCGCTGAACGACAACATCTCGTCGCACGACTGGGTCAACGCCTGCTGATCACCCCTGCCGCACACCGGCTCGACCGATCCTGGCCGGCCCCCCGCCGCCCCACGCGGCGGGGGTTTCCGGTCGTTCTCCCCTCTCATCCGGCCAACGGCCCGCTCACGACCGGCCGTTCGCCTAGGCTCCCGGCCGACCGCGCACCGGCGCACCGGCCCGAAGGACACCCGGGGGACACATGTCCAAGGCAGCGACCGTTCCCGTCGGTCTCGTGGAGGACCTGCGCCCGTCCGTCAGCCGCCACCCGGGAACGACGCTCTTCTCGGTCATCTCGAGCACGTTCGGCGGCGCCGCCCACGGGACACCCCCGGAATGGCGCCGGGCCGTCCGCGCCGCCGCGCCCGCCGATGCCGCGGCCACCGTGCGGGCGCTGCTCACCGCGAGTCACCCCTGGGCGCCGGACTCCCTCGCCCTGACGTCCGCCGTGGGCACCGGGGCGGCCACATCGATCGCCGAGGAGCTGGACCGCCTCGACCCGGACACACTGCTCGGGGACCTCAAGGAGCGGTTCGGCGAGAACCTCCCCGCCGCGTGGCGGGACGTGGCAGACCGGCCCGGGGAGTTCCTCACCGCCTATCGCACCCTGGCGCTGTCCGTCTGGGACGCCTTCGCCCCGCTGTGGCACCAGGCGGACGCACTGCTGGGCCGTGAAGTGGAACGCGTCGGGGTCGCCTCCGTCACCGGCGCGCTCGACACGGTCGTCAACGACCTCGGCGCCCCCGTCCGGTACGCCGACGGCCGGGTCCACCTGCCGCACGCGTGCCCGCAGCACGCCACCGGCCCCGGGCGGCGCCGGTTCGTGCTCGTCCCGCTGGCGTCCGGGTTCGGCGCCTGCACCTACAGCGCCGAGGACCCCGGGCTGCTCTGGATCGGCTACCCGCTGCCGGGGCTGGGCCGGCTCGCGCACCGGTCCACGGAGGGGGACCCGCCGCCCGCACGGGACCGCCTGGACCTCGTGCTGGGCCCGGTCCGCGCCGCGCTCCTGCGCCACGCGCGCCGGCGGCCGTCCGTGTCGGAGGCCGCGCGGCACGCGCACATCACCGTCAGCACCGCCACCTACCACTGCGACCGGCTCGCCCGGTCGGGCCTGCTGCGGCGGCTGCGCCACGGCCGGGAGATCCGCCTGTGCCTCACGGACGACGGCGCGGCCCTGCTCGACCTGCTGGCGTGAGCGTCAGGGGCGCGTCGCGCGGTCCAGTTGCAGCAGCACCGAGTGGTACGGGCGGCCCGTCGCGTGGTGCATGCCGATCTCGCACATGCGGTTGGCGGAGAGGTACGCGTCGAAGGTCCGCGCCGTCACCTCGGCCGCCTCCCGGGCCGTCGCCGATTCCGTCAGCTCCGGGTGCAGCATCCCGCGGTCACCCGCGAAGGCGCAGCAGCCGGCGTCGTCCGGGACGACGACCTCCTCGGAGCACGCCGCCGCGATCAGGGGCAGCCGGTCCTCGTCGCCGAGGTGCCGCATCGCGCACGTGGGGTGGACGACCGCGGAGGCCGCCCTGCGCCGTACGGTCAGGTGCGGCAGGAGTTCGTCGCCGGCCCAGACGACCGAATCCAGCACGGTCAGCTCCGCGTGCAGCTCGCGGTTGCGGCCGCTCAGGTACGGCACCACTTCGCGGGCCAGGCCCAGCGCGCACGAGGAGGCGTCCACGACCAGCGGCAGCCGACCGCCCGCGGTCCAGCCCCAGGCGGCCTCGACGACCCGGTTCGCCATCACCCGGGCGCCCTCCTCGTACCCCTTGGAGTGCCAGATCGTGGCGCAGCACGTGCCCGCCACATCGGGCGGGATCCACACCGGCTTTCCCGCCCGCTCCGACAGTGCGACCACCGCTTGGGGCAGGGACGGCCCCTCGTACCCCTCCGGTTCGCCGAAGATCCGGTTCACACAGGCCGGGTAGTACACGGCGACCGCCCCTGGCCGCTCCGTCGCGGGCAGTTCGGCGGCCGCGCCGGGGATCTCCGGCAGCCACTCGGGCACCAGGTCCCGCCGCACCGTCGTGCGGAGCAGCCCCGTGACCGAGGCGGGCAGCCGGTCGCCGAGCCGACGCCCGGTGGCCACCGCGCGCCGCGCCGAGGCCTCCACCGCCGCGAACCGCCGCGCGGCCAGCGCCGCCATCCGCTCCTCCCGGGCCGAGTGGCGGGCGTGCCGCAGCCGCTTCATCAACGCGCCCGTGTCGATGCCCACCGGGCAGGCGAGCGCGCACGTCGAGTCGCCCGCGCACGTGTCGACCGCGGCGTAGCCGTACGTCGCGAGAAGACTGTCCTCGACGGGCGAACCGGGGCTCTGGCGCATCATCTCGCGGCGCAGCACGATCCGCTGACGGGGTGTCGTCGTCAGGTGCTGGCTGGGACAGGTCGGTTCACAGAAACCGCACTCGATGCACGCGTCGGTGATCGGCTCCACCCGGGGCACCGTCTTCAGGCCGCGCAGGTGGCCCCTCGGGTCGCGGTCGAGGACGATCCGCGGGGCGAGCACCCCCTCGGGGTCGAAGGCCCGCTTCGTTCGCCACATCAGCTCCGTGGCCTGCGGCCCCCACTCCAGCTCCAGGAAGGGCGCGATGTTCCGGCCGGTCGCGTGCTCGGCCTTGAGGGAGCCGTCGAACCGCTCGACGGTCAGCTTGCAGAAGTCGTCCATGAAGGCGGCGTACCGGTCGACGTCGGCCGGGTCGGCCGGGTCGAAGGCCAGCAGGAAGTGCAGGTTTCCGTGGGCCGCGTGCCCGGCGACGGCGGCGTCGAAGCCGTGCTCCGCCTGGAGCGCGAGCAGCGCCTCGCACGCCTCGGCGAGCCGCGACGGAGGCACCGCGAAGTCCTCGGTGATCAGCGTCGTACCCGACGGGCGGCTGCCACCCGCGGCGGCGACGAACGCCTTACGGGCCTTCCAGTAGCCGCCGACCGTGCCCGCGTCCCGGGTGAACTCATTGGTCACCGACGCCACCGGCGCCACCAGCTCGACGTCCCGCAGGACATCCGCCGCCGCCCGCTCGCGGGCCTCCAGCGCCGCCGTGTCGGGGGCCCGGAACTCCACCAGCAGGGCCGTGGTCGGGCCGGGCAGCCGCGCCCAGTCGGCGGGCACCCCGTCCACCCGCACCGAGGCCCGCAGCGTGTTGCCGTCCATCAGCTCGACGGCGACCGCGCCCGCCTCGGTGAAGCGCGGCACGGCGGCCGCGGCGGCCGGCAGCGACGGGAAGAACAGCAGCGCCGCCGCCACCTCGCGGTCCAGCGGCAGGGTGTCGAACACGACGTCCGAGATGAAGCCGAACGTGCCCTGGGAGCCGACCATCAGCCCGCGCAGGATCTCGGCGGGCGTCGCACCGTCCAGGTAGGCGTCCAGCCGGTAGCCGTTGGTGTTCTTGAGCTCGTACTTGGCGCGGATACGGGCCGCCAGTCCCGGGTCCGCCTCGATCTCCGCCTTGATGGCGAGCAGCTCCGCGCAGAGCCCGGGCTCGGCGCGCGCCAGTGCGTCGTCGGCGTCCGGGGCGCCCGTGTCGACGACCGTGCCGGAGGGCAGCACCACGGTGAGGGAGGCGACGGTGCGGTACGAATTGCGGGCCGTGCCGGCCGTCATCCCGGACGCGTTGTTGGCGACGACCCCGCCGATCGTGCAGGCCACTGCGCTCGCCGGGTCGGGGCCCAGCACCCGGCCGTACCGGGCGAGCGTCGCGTTGGCGCGGGCGACGGTGGTGCCGGGGCGAATGCGGGCACGGGCGCCGCCGTCCAGGACCTCGATCCCCGCCCAGTGCCTGCGCACGTCGACCAGGATGTCCTCGCCCTGTGCCTGGCCGTTGAGGCTCGTCCCGGCCGCCCGGAACACCACCTCGCGGCCCTTGGCGTGCGCGTACTCCAGGACGGCCGCGATGTCGTCGACGTCCTCCGGGACCACGACGACATGCGGGACGAAGCGGTAGGGGCTGGCGTCCGATGCGTAGGCGACCAGGTCGGAGAGCTGCCACAGCACCTTCTCGGCACCCAGGAGGGCCCGCAGCTCGTCGCGCAGCCGTCCGGGTGAGCCGTGTGCCAGGAGGTCGGGCACCCGGTCGGGGGAGGGGCCGCGGTGCGCGCCGGGGCGGAGGGCGTCGGGATTCGGCTCCAGCAGCGGCATGTCATGCTCCCCTCGACAGGCAACGCGGTCGTCACGGCACGGGCGTCACCGCCCGGTCGTCACGCGCGGCGTCAGCAGCGGCGCTCCTGACTCGCGTCGGCACTTCCGTCGGCGTTTCCGTCGACCAGGGCGGACAGCAGCCCGCCGAGCACCTCGCGCTGTTCGGCGGTCAATGGAGCCAGGATGTCCTCTGCGGCGGCCCGGCGCGCGACGCGCAGCTGCCGCAGCGTGTCCCGCCCGGCGTCGGTGAGCTCGATCCGCACCACGCGGCGGTTGGCCGGATCGGGGACGCGGCGCACCCGCCCGCTCGCCTCCAGTCCGTCCACGAGGCTGGTCACGGCGCGCGGTACGACCTCGAGGCGGGCGGCGAGATCGGCCATCCGGGGCGGGTGGTCCCAGTGCGCGACCGTGCGCAGCAGACGTGACTGGGCGGGCGTGATGGCTATGTCGGCCGACTCCAGTTGCCGCTTCTGACTGCGGTGGAGGCGCCGCGTCAGCCGGAGCAGTTGCTCGGCCAGCAGGCCGTCGCGGTCGGGGGAGTTCATGACCGGATCGTATCAGGACCATGTTCATTGTGAGGATAGGTAACAATGAGCTATCCTCTCAAAAGGCTCTCGGCGCCTCTCCATGCCTCCGCACACCCCCGAGCGCCTCTCCGGGCCTCCCCGGGCCTCTCCGAGTCGTCTATGTCCGCTGTACCTTCGAAGGAGCCCATGCGCATCCACACCGAGTCCACATGGACACCACCGCCACCCGATCCGGAGCAGCCGCCGGCCCAGATCCGCCGCATCCTCCGGCTCTTCCGTCCCTACCGCGGCCGGCTGGCCGTGGTCGGTCTGCTCGTCGCCGCCTCGTCACTGGTGTCCGTCGCCTCGCCGTTCCTCCTCCGCGAGATCCTCGACACCGCGATCCCGCAGGGGCGCACGGGGCTGCTCACACTGCTCGCCCTCGGCATGATCCTCACCGCCGTGGTGACCGGCGTCTTCGGTGTGCTGCAGACGCTGATCTCCACCACGGTCGGCCAGCGCGTCATGCACGACCTGCGCACCGCCGTCTACGGTCAGCTGCAGCGCATGCCGCTCGCCTTCTTCACCCGCACCCGCACCGGTGAGGTCCAGTCCCGCATCGCCAACGACATCGGCGGGATGCAGGCGACCGTCACCTCCACCGCGACGTCGCTGGTGTCCAACCTGACGGCCGTCGTGGCCACCGTCGTCGCCATGCTGGCGCTCGACTGGCGGCTGACCGTCGTCTCGCTGCTCCTGCTGCCGGTGTTCGTGTGGATCAGCCGCCGGGTCGGCCGGGAGCGCAAGAGGATCACCACGCAGCGGCAGAAGCAGATGGCCGCGATGGCCGCGACCGTCACCGAGTCGCTCTCGGTCAGCGGCATCCTGCTGGGCCGGACGATGGGCCGCGCGGACTCCCTCACCAGGTCCTTCGCCACCGAGTCCGAGCGCCTCGTCGACCTCGAAGTGCGCTCCTCGATGGCCGGCCGGTGGCGGATGTCGACGATAGGGATCGTCATGGCCGCGATGCCCGCCCTGCTCTACTGGGCGGCCGGTCTGGCGTTCCAGTCGGGCGGGCCCGCGATCTCCATCGGTACGCTCGTCGCGTTCGTCTCGCTCCAGCAGGGCCTGTTCCGGCCCGCAGTGAGCCTGCTCTCGACGGGCGTCGAGATCCAGACCTCCCTCGCGCTCTTCCAGCGGATCTTCGAATATCTGGATCTGCCGGTCGACATCACCGAGCCCGAGGAGCCGGTCCGGCTGGAGAAGATCCGTGGCGAAGTCCGCTTCGAGGGCGTCGACTTCCGGTACGACGCGAAGAGCGGCGAGACGCTGAGCGGAATCGACATCGGCGTACCGGCGGGCGGCAGCCTGGCCGTCGTCGGTCCCACCGGCTCCGGCAAGTCCACGCTCAGCTATCTCGTCCCCCGGTTGTACGACGTCACCGGCGGCCGTGTCACGCTCGACGGCGTCGACGTACGGGACCTGGACTTCGACAGCCTCGCCCGCGGGGTGGGGGTGGTCTCCCAGGAGACGTACCTGTTCCACGCCTCCGTCGCCGACAACCTGCGCTTCGCGCGGCCGGACGCCACCGACGAGGAGATCGAGGCGGCCGCGCGAGCGGCACAGATCCACGACCACATCGCCTCCCTGCCCGACGGATACGACACCCTCGTCGGCGAACGCGGCTACCGCTTCTCCGGCGGCGAGAAGCAGCGCCTGGCCATCGCCCGGACCATCCTGCGGGACCCGCCCGTGCTGATCCTGGACGAGGCGACCAGTGCCCTCGACACCCGCACCGAACAGGCCGTGCAGCAGGCGATCGACGCGCTCTCCGCCGGCCGCACCACCATCACCATCGCCCACCGGCTCTCCACCATCCGGGACGCCGACGAGATCGTCGTCCTCGACGCGGGGCGCATCGCCGAGCGCGGTACGCACGAGGAGCTGATGGAGCGGGACGGCCGCTATGCCGCGCTGGTGCGCGGTGACGCGGAGCTGGAGCCGGCCGCGTCCTGAGGGGTCCCGACGCGACGGCGCCGCCGCTCCCTGGGACGGGGGAGCGACGGTGCCGGGGTGGTGCTCGTCAGACGAGCCGGCCGACGAAGTGGAAGACGCCGGCGAGCAGGTCGGTGATGACGTTCATGTGGTGCGTTCTCCTTGTGCCTCCATGCGTGTGTGGGACTGCGCAATCGCGTTCTGTATCCCGTCGCTTGTGCACCGTAGGCATCATGCGCCGCAGCCGGACCGGTCGGCGAAACGGGTGGCGATCATGCGTTCGGGCGAACATCCGAGCCCCTGTTCGCTTGTTCCCCGGGGGTGCGCCCGCTGGTGGCGAATGTCTGAATTGCTGGGTTATGCCGGTGTCTCGGGTTAGCGTGCCCGCATGGTGAACGAGTCCCCGCAGGGCACGCCCCCGCGCAGGCGGCCCCGCATGACGCGCCGTGGCTGGGTGGCCCTGAGCGCAGGCCTGGCCGTCGTTGTGGCCGCAGCGGTACTGGTGCCGTTGCTGCTCCTCAAGGAGCCCCCGGCGCCGCCGCCCCCGGAGAAACCGACGATGCTGCTCATCCCCGAGGGCTGGCGGGCGAGCCAGGTGTACGAAGCGGCCGACAAGGCGCTCAAGGTGGCGCCGGGCACCACCCGGAAGGTCGCCGAGGGCGGCACGCTCAAGCTGCCGGCCGACGCGCTGGGGAACCCGGAGGGGTTCCTCTTCCCCGCCACCTACCCGGTGTACAAGAAGACGACGCCGCGCGGCTTGCTGGACTACATGGTCAGGACCGCCCACGAGCGGTTCGGGGCAAAACGCATCAGCGCCGGCGCCCAGCGCAACGGCGTGAGCCTCTACCAGATGGTGACCATCGCCAGCATCGTTCAGGCCGAGGCCGACACCCCGGAGGACATGGGCAAGGTCGCCCGGGTCGTCCACAACCGGCTCGCCCAGGGCATGGCGCTCCAGATGGACTCCACCCTCAACTACGGGCTCGGCCGCTCCACGATCGACACCTCGCACGCCGACACCCGGATGGACCACCCGTACAACTCGTACAACCGGCAGGGGCTGCCGCCCACGCCCATCGACAACCCCGGCGAGCAGGCCATGCACGCCGCGCTCGACCCCCCGGCCGGCGACTGGCTCTACTTCGTCACCGTGCAGCCCGGCGACACCCGCTTCACCGCCAGCTACGAGGAGCACCAGCGCAACGTCCAGGACTTCAACGCCCACCGGGCGAGCGCCCCGAACTGACCCGCTCCGCCGCCTCCGGGCGCCATCCGCTGAGCGGGCCCGGGCGTGACACCACCCGCCGCCGCCCCGGTGTCAGGCCGGCACCGGGTCCGGCCGGCGCTCCAGCAGCCGGGTGATGTCGCGTACCGCCGCGCGGCCCGCCCTGTTGGCGCCGATCGTGGACGCCGAGGGGCCGTACCCGACGAGGTGGACGCGCTCGTCGCGCACCGCGCGGGTGCCGTCCACACGGATGCCGCCGCCCGGCTCGCGCAGCCGCAGCGGGGCGAGGTGGTCGATGGCCGGGCGGAAGCCGGTCGCCCACAGGATGACGTCGGCGTCGACCGTCCCACGGTCGTCCCAGGCCACGCCCGTCGGGGTGATCCGGTCGAACATCGGCACCCGGTCCAGGATCCCCCGCTCGCGCGCCCGCCGGATCGCGTCGTTCACCGGCAGGCCGGTCACACTGACCACGCTCCTCGGCGGCAGCCCGCGCCGCACCCGCTCCTCCACCAGGGCCACCGCCGCCCGGCCCTCCGCCTCACCGAACGGGCCCTCACGCCAGACCGGCTCCCGGCGCGTCACCCACGTCGTGTCCGCCGCCACCTCGGCGATCTCCATCAGGTGCTGCGTCCCCGACGCCCCACCGCCCACCACGATCACCCGCTGCCCGGCGAAATCCGCGGGCCCCGGGTAGTCCGCCGTGTGCAGCTGCCGCCCGCGGAAGCTCTCCTGGCCCGGGTAGCGCGGCCAGAACGGCCGGTCCCAGGTGCCCGTCGCGTTGATCAGGGCGCGTGTCTCGTACGTCCCCTCCGAGGACTCCACCAGCAGGCGCCCGCCCTCCCCCTCCCGTACGGCCGCGACGTCGACGGGCCGGTGCACCCGCAGCCCGAACCGCTCCTCGTACCGCGCGAAGTACGCGCCGATCACCTCCGAGGACGGGCGGCCGTCGTCGGCGCCGGTCAGCTCCATACCGGGCAGCGCGTGCATCCCGTGGACCTTGCCGTACGTCAGGGACGGCCAGCGGAACTGCCAGGCGCCGCCGGGCCGTGGGGCGTGGTCCAGGACGACGAAGTCCCGGTCCGGCTCCAGCCCGGCGCGCCGCAGGTGGTACGCGGCGGACAGCCCCGCCTGGCCCGCACCGATGACGACCACGTCCACCATGTAGTTCATGTTTCTACTAACACGTGAGGGGTCGTGGATCTTCCCGGCGCCTAGAGGAAGTGCACTCCCTGCGCCAGCGGCAGATCGTTGCCGTAGTTCACCGTGTTCGTCGCCCGCCGCATGTACGCACGCCACGCGTCCGACCCCGACTCCCGGCCGCCGCCGGTCTCCTTCTCCCCGCCGAAAGCCCCACCGATCTCGGCCCCCGACGTGCCGATGTTGACGTTCGCGATACCGCAGTCCGAACCGTCGGCGGCCAGGAACCGCTCCGCCTCACGCTGGTCGCGCGTGAAGATGCTCGACGAAAGCCCCTGCGGGACACCGTTGTGCAGGGAGATCGCCTCCTCCAGAGTGCGGTACGTCAGCACGTACAGGATCGGCGCGAAGGTCTCCCGCCGTACCACCTCGGTCTGCCCCGGCATCCGCACCACCGCCGGCCGGACGTACGACGCCTCCGGCGCCTCGTCGGCCAGCACCCGCTCTCCGCCGGTCACCACCTTGCCGCCGTCCGCCTGCGCCTCCTCCAGCGCCTCCGCCATCGCCCGCCGCGCGCGTTCGCCGATCAGCGGCCCGACCAGGGTCCTGGGCTCGAACGGGTCGCCGACCGGAAGCTGCCCATAGGCGTGGACGACCTTCTCCACCAGGTGGTCGGCCACGTCCTCGTGGACGATCAGCCGGCGCAGCGTCGTGCACCGCTGCCCCGCCGTGCCCGCCGCCGAGAAGACGATGCCCCGCACCGCGAGGTCCAGGTCGGCGGACGGGGTGACCACCGCCGCGTTGTTGCCGCCCAGCTCCAGCAGGCACCGCCCGAACCGCGCGGCCACCCGCGGTGCCACCTCCCGCCCCATCCGTACCGAGCCGGTCGCGCTCACCAGCGCCACCCGAGGGTCGTCGACCAGACGCTCACCCGTCTCCCGCCCGCCGAGTACCAGCCGGTGCACGGCGGCGGGAGCGCCCGAGTCGGCGGCGGCCCGTGCCAGCAGGGCGTCGCACGCCAGCGCCGTGAGCGGCGTCAGCTCGGACGGCTTCCAGACCACGGGGTCGCCGCAGACCAGCGCGACGGCGGTGTTCCAGGCCCACACCGCGACGGGGAAGTTGAACGCCGAGACCACGCCCACCACACCCAGGGGGTGCCAGGTCTCCGACAGCCGGTGGCCGGGCCGCTCGGACGCCATCGTCCGTCCGTACAGCTGACGGGACAGGCCGACCGCGAAGTCGCAGATGTCGATCATCTCCCGCACCTCGCCGAGCGCCTCCGAGCGGATCTTGCCCGCCTCCACGGTGACCAGCTCGGCCAGGTCCTCCTGGTGCGCGGTCAGCAACTCACCCAGCCGTTTGATCAGCGCGCCGCGCACGGGCGCCGGGACCGTGCGCCAGGTCCGGAACGCCCCGGCGGCCGCGCCGACCGCCCGCTCCACGTCGTCGGGCGACGCGGCCGGCAGGCGGCGCAGGACGCCGCCCGTGACCGGCGTACGCGAGACCACCTCGCCCCCGGACGCGGGCGGTTCGGCGCCGCAGCGCAGTAGGGCACCATCGGCGCGGGCGCGGAGTTCGTCGGTGGTGGGCAGGAACGTGGTCATACGGCCTCCTCAGATGATGTGCGCCTCCGAGCACACGCCGGCGGGGTCCCCCTCGAAACGGCCCGCGGACAGCGGCCCCACGTCCACGAACGGCGTACGGCCGAGAAGCAGGTCCCGCACCACCTCGCCGACGGCCGGGGCCTGCAGGAAGCCGTGCCCGGAGAAGCCCGTCGCGTACAGGAACCGGCTGACATCCGGCGCCTCGCCGATCAGCGCGTTGCGGTCGGGCGTCATCTCGTACAGGCCCGCCCAGCCGCCGGTCACCGGCACGTCCACGAGCGCGGGCGCGCGCCGGGCGGCCGCCTCACGGAAGAGATCCAGCCACCCCTCGTCGAACTCCCGCCCGAAACCCGGCTCCTGGCGCGGGTCCGACAGCCCGAGGACGAGGCCACCGGCGCCGTCGCCGTGAAAGTACAGCGTGGAGCCGTAGTCGAGGGTGAACGGCACCCGTGGCGGCGCCGGATCCAGAGGACCGGTCAGGGCGATCTGCCGCCGCAGCGGTGTGACGGGCAGGTCCACCCCGGCCATCGCGCCGACCGCCCCCGACCAGGCGCCCGCCGCGCAGATCACCGCTCCGGTACGGACCGTCCCGGCGGTCGTCCGTACCGCGCGTACCGCACCGCCGGACGTCTCGATCCCGGTCACGGCGCACCGGGTCACGACGCACGCCCCCAACGCGGCGGCGGCCCGGAGGTATCCGTTCACGGCCGCGCCGGGCAGGGCGTACCCGTCGGCGGGGGAGTGGGCGGCGGCCACGATCGACGACGGGTCGACGTACGGGCACAGGGTGTGCGCCTCGTGGGGGCTCAGCAGGCGGCTGGGCACGCCGTACGCGTGCTGCACCTCCATGCCCCGCCGGAAGGTCGCCACCTCGGCCTCGTCCCCGAGGAGGAACAGATACCCGACGCTCTCCAGCCCCACGTCGGCACCGGGACGCTCGCGAAACGCCCGCCACGCCTCCAGGGCGCGCTGCCCCAGCCGTACGTTCACCGGATCCGAGAACTGCGCCCGCACCCCGCCGATCGGCTTCCCCGACGACCCGGACGCCGGCGTGTCCCGCTCGACCAGCAACACCCGTCCGGCCCCCGCCTCGGCGAGATGGAACGCGACGCTCGCCCGACGACACCTCCACCGACGACCACGACATCCACGGCACCGGGCAGCGACCCCCCTCCCGACGGGTCATCGATCACCATGCCCCCATCGTGACGCCGCGGATCCGTCACGTCCACGGCGCCTCGCCTGACACGCCGACTCAAGCAGCGGACACCGACACGGTGTCACCATGGAGGCATGAGCGACGCATTCACCACCCGCACGCTGCGCATCACCACCGGCACCAGGGAAACGGTCCACGACCTGACCGGCGCGTGCGCCTCCTTCCTCCGGGAGGTCGCGGCGGGCCGCGACGGCCTGCTGAACGTCTTTACGCCACACGCCACCACGGGCGTGGCCATCCTGGAGACCGGCGCCGGCAGCGACGACGACCTCCTGGCCGCCCTGCACACCCTGCTCCCCGCCGACGACCGCTGGCAGCACCGCCACGGCAGCCCCGGCCACGGCCGCGACCACGTCCTCCCCGCCCTGATCGCCCCACACGCCACGATCCCGGTCCTCGGCGGCGAGATGGCGCTGGGCACCTGGCAGTCGGTGTGCGTGGTCGACACCAACAAGGACAACCCGGACCGTCAGGTGCGGTTGAGTTTCCTGGGCTGATAGAGCCGGTCAGGCAGCGGGCATGCTCCTCGGGGATCATGGCCACGTGAGCGACATGCGAAGGGCCTGGACACGATGACAGAGAAGTCCTCCCGCGCTTCGGGTGAAGAGGCTGTGAGTGACGCCCGCCCAGTCGGTGCGCCGGTCATCCTGAGCAACGAGCCCGGCTCGTTCGCCTGGGGTGTGCTGGCCAAACGCCACCCTGCTCTCATCCGGCGGGTACGAGACGCCTTCCCGTACGGCCGCCGGCAGCACGAGGCCCTCGACGCCCTGCTGGACGAGATCACCAAGGGTGTGGTCGAGCCGCTCGCCCCCGGGGATCACGAACACGAGCGCTGGACGGACTGGGGGCGGGAGCACATCGGGTGCTCGTGGTACGACGCCCCGTTCCTGTGGGCGGAGAGCTACTTCTACCGCAGGCTCCTCGGCGCGGTCGGGTACTTCGGCACCGGCCCATGGCAGGGAGTGGACCCGTTCGCGCCGTTCAAGCAGGCCGAACTGCGAGGCGACGCGGTGGAGGAGGAGCTGCGGGCCCTCGACGCGCTCGCGAGCGCTCCGGCGGAGGAGCGGGCCACGGCCCTCCTGCACGCCTCGCTCTGGGGCAACCGTGCAGACCTCGGCTTCCGTCTCTCGGCGGGGGAGTCGGCAGTGGCTGACGCCGTGGTTTCGGCGCTGGTCGCCGACGACAGCGCCACGTTGTGGCAGCTCCTGCCCGCCGGTACCCCGGCCACCGTGGCCGTGGTGGCCGACAACGCGGGACGGGAGCTGATCCCCGACCTCGTCCTCATCGACCACCTCCTCGAGCACGGACATGCCGAGCGGGTCCTGCTTTACGTCAAGCCCTACCCGTACTACGTCTCCGACGCGATGACCGCGGACGTGGTCGACTGCCTCCGCCGTCTCATCGAGGCACCCGGCGAAGCGGGCCGGATCGGCGGCCGGCTCTGGAAGGCCATGGCCGAGGGAAGCCTGGAGGTCCGCACCCACCCGTTCTTCTGCGCCCCCCTACCGTACGAGGAGATGCCCGCCGACCTTCGCGCCGAGTTCGCGGGCGCCGCGCTCACCATCCTCAAGGGCGACCTCAACTACCGCCGCCTGGTGGGCGACCGGCTGTGGCACCCCACAACACCCTTCGCCGAACGCACCGCGTACTTCCCCGGGGCCGTCGCGGCGCTCCGAACCCTGAAGTCCGACGTCATCGTCGGCTTGGAGCCGGGAACGCTGGACGCCCTCGAACTGGCCGGGGCTGCTTGGCGTACGAGCGGCACGCACGCGCTGATCCACGTGCGACCGTAGATCCGCGGGGCAGATCCCGCGATCGCCGGGCCGCGCCTGGTCCGTGGTCCCCACGATGGGTGCGCACTGCCATCCCGAAGCCCCGGCCGCGGTGCTGCACTTGGCCGACCGTGATGTGGGCGACGTGGTTCAACAGCATCCTGAAGTTCAGATCAGGCTGAGCTGTTCTCCCGTGGGCGATGGCAGGAGCACGTTCTGCAGGCGCCGGATGTTCGCGCGCCAGGGGCCGCCGCTCGACTCGGCCCAGAGGTCCATCAGTTCGGAAGGCTCGGTCATGACGCGACCGAGGGCCTGGAAGGCGAGATCACGCAGGGCGGTGAGATCAGAAAGGGGCTTTTCCGGGCCGTAGACAGGATCGGCCGGCTCACCCCCGGGGCATTGCGCGGCGACAAGAGCGGCCGCGGCTACGGCTTCCTCGGATTCGGGTGCTTCGAGGTAGTCCGCGGTGTCGATCACACGTGTGAGGGTGCCGCGGATGATACCCACGCGTTCGGCCGGGGCCGCGTCGTCAAGATCGCCGCAATAGTCCGCCGCGGTGTCATTGTCGAAGGGGCCGACATCCCAGGTGCCCATGGTCTCTCCGGATCATGTTGGTGACCGGGACATCCTGACAGAGGCCACTGACAGCAGCGCCAAGTCGATTTCGTGGATGATCC
Organism: Streptomyces sp. NPDC041796; assembly: GCF_055590785.1. Taxonomy (NCBI): domain Bacteria; kingdom Bacillati; phylum Actinomycetota; class Actinomycetes; order Kitasatosporales; family Streptomycetaceae; genus Streptomyces; species Streptomyces sp. NPDC041796. The sequence continues at coordinate 41,943 of NZ_JBVJAH010000022.1, read as the reverse complement.
CGGCGCCCTTCCCCTGTCAGTCACGGGAGGGTGGCTGATCAGGGCTGGATCGTGGGTGGAGCGCCGCTGGTAGGGTGCGCCGATGTCAGCGATCAAGCGGTTCCAAGTGACCTTTGACTGCGCCGAACCAGAGCGCCTCGCGCGTTTCTGGTGCGAGGTGCTCGGGTACGTCGTACCGCCGCCGCCGGAGGGGTTTGCCACGTGGGACGACTTCAGGCGTTCGCAGCCACCTGAGCAGCGGGATTCGTGGTTCGCCTGCACAGATCCCTCAGGTGTGGGCCCGCGCCTGTACTTCCAGCGCGTCCCCGAGGGGAAGGCCGCCAAGAACCGGCTGCACCTCGATGTGCGGGTCGGCACCGGACTCGTGGGCGAAGAGCGCCTCGCCGCGCTCGAGGCCGAATGCGCACGACTGGTCCCGCTCGGCGCGGTACACGTGCGAACGCTGTACGACGGGAACGACGCGTGCATCCCGATGCTGGACATCGAGGGCAACGAGTTCTGTATCGACTGAGCGTTCTCCGAGCCGGAGAGGTGGCGAGCCGCCTTCCTTGACAGTCCTCAGGGGGATTCTCGTAGTTCCCTCTCCAGTGCGGTCCAGCGTTCCGCGACCCCTCTGACGGCCGGGTACCTCTCCAGGAGCTCCTCGTCCGCGAGGGTCAGCTCGGTCGCCGCGGTCATCGTGCGGACAGGGGATCCGTCTGAGAGGGGCAGGGCCCTGGCGTGGTCCTCGTTCGGCATCAGACCTCCAGTCGCTCGGGGGCATGCGCCTGGCCTCCCGTGGGGAGCCGGGAGGCGGCGCGGCCCCGCCCAGGCGGGGACGCCGGGGCGGAGCCGAAACGGCTGCCCGTCGGGGGATTCGAGCGCCGCGGCCACAGCATGCACCCGAAATCGGCCACGGGGTAGAGGTCTGGCCGAAAAAGACGGGGGATGCGTTCTGTCACCAGCCGAGCACGGCCCTGGGTGCCCCGGAGACGGCCGTTCTCGGCGGTGCGGGACAGCCGCCGGTGCCCCGGTACCCGCCGTCGTCGGACCGGAAGCGGCATCCAGGTCGTCGTCCTCTCCGCCCTGCCGACCGCGCCCCGGCGCACTGCGCCCCCGAGCCCCTGCGACTGATCGCCGACCGCGTCAACTGCCCCCTGCAAGCCCCGGATTGCTCGCAGGCGCCCAGGCGCGTCACTGGGCACCCCGCATCCGTGTTCCTTTTGCCTGAGCGTAGGATCATGCAAAGGACGCGAAAGGCGAATGTTGCGACCTACCGCGTGTGGCGGGGGCCTTTCTGTACTGGTTCCGCGCACGCCATTGAGTTGAAGGAACCGGATATGGTCCGCACTGTGGCTCCCATGGCTTTAGCGGTTGTCCTCTCGGCAATCGGAGTGTTGCATTTCATTTGGGTGTTCTCCCCTTGGCCGTTCAAAGACGTGGTGACGTTCACCAAGACGATCGGTGGCAGCGACGACGGCGTGATGCCGCCCGGGCCGAGTACCTTCCTGGTGGGTCTGGCGCTGATCGGTGGCGCTGTGCTCACCCTCATGGTCAATGAATCCATCCCGGGGATCGGCCCCGCATGGCTGCGTCTGGTGGGTATGTACGGCCTGGTGGTTGTGCTGCTCGCACGTGGCGTGGGCGGGTACTTCATGAACTCCGGAGCCGCCGTCGAATTCCAGCGGCTGAACACTTACCTGTACTCGCCGTTGTGTGTGGCACTCGCCGCCCTCGGCGGCGTCGTCGCGGTGGCGGCGAGCAGACGTTAGCCCGTGGCCGAGCGGGCGGTTCTCACGTCCTGGTCGGCACGACCGGCCGGCCAGGACGGCTGAGGACCGTTACCCGACGACGTCCCGCGGCGGTTTACCGGCCAGGTGGTCGGCGACGTTCTGGACGGCGGCCAGCGCGATACGGACCACCGTCTCGCGGGTGACGCCCCCGACATGCGGGGACAGGACGACATTCGGGGCCTTGAGGAGGCGCAGCGAGGGCTGGGGCGGTTCGGGGTCGAAGACGTCGATGCCCGCGCCGGCCAGGGCACCGGATCCGAGGGCGTCGGCGAGGGCGTCCTGGTCGATGAGGGCGCCGCGGGCCGTGTTGATGACGAACGCGGTGGGTTTGAGGAGCGCCAGGCGCTCGGCGTCGAGGAGGTGGCGGGTGGCGTCGGTGAGCGGGACGTGGAGCGTGACGTAGTCCGACGTACGGAGCAGTTCGTCGAGCGGGACGTGACGGGCGCCGCCGAGGCGCGCCTCCGTCTCCGGGGAGACGCGCCGCCGTCCGGCGTACAGGACGTTCATGTCGAACGCGACCGCACGGCGGGCGACTTCCGTGCCGATGTGGCCGAGGCCGACGATCCCGAGTGTCTTGCCGGACAGTTCCGTGAGGGACTGCTGGAGGCGCGGCAGCGCCCAGTCGGCGTCGACCAGGGCCGCATGGGCGGGGATCAGCCGCTTGGCGAGGGCCAGCATGAGCGCGAACGTCTGCTCGGCCACGTTCTGCCGCTCCGCGCCGCTGGACCCGATCGTGCAGACGGGGACGCCCCGGTCGCGGGCCGCGTCCACGTCGACGTAGTCGTAACCGTGACTGGCGCACTGGACGAGTTCGAGGTCCGGGGCGGTGGCGATGTGGTCGGCGGTGACCGGTGAGAGGGCGGTGACGACGACGTGCGCCTCACGGAGCGCCGCCGGGTCCTCGTCGGCCGCCTCGACGACCGTGACGCGGGCGTTCTCGGGGAAGACCGAGGCGAGCGCGGCACCGGCGGTGCGGCCGCCGACATGGGGCGGCACGACGGCGAGCACGTTCTTCGGGGCGGTCACGCGGGCTCCTCCACGAGGTCGTCGCGGCTCGGCGTGCCGGGCGTGGAGTGCCCCGACAGGGCGAGCGTCAGGTCGAGTTCGGCGAGCAGGCAGCGGATGACGTGCTCCACGCCCGCCTGTCCGTCGAGGCCGAGCCCGTACGCGTACGGACGCCCCACCAGCACCGCCTCCGCGCCCAGCGCGAGCGCCTTGAAGATGTCGTCACCCGTGCGGATGCCGCTGTCGAACAGCACGGACAGCCGGCCACCGGCGGCCTCGGCGACGCGGGGCAGGGCGTCGGCGGCGGCGACCGAACCGGCCACCTGACGGCCGCCGTGGTTGGACACCACCACGCCGTCCATGCCCGCCTGCGCGGCGCGCCGGGCGTCGTCAGGGTGCAGGACGCCCTTGAGCACGATCGGCCCGTCCCAGTTCTCCCGCAGGAACTCCAGGTCCGGCCACGTCTTGGCCGGGTCCGCGAACATGCCGACGAAGTGCATCACCGCCGCGTTCGGGTCCTCGTGCACGGGCTTGGCCAGACCCGCCCGGAACGCCGGGTCGGTGAAGTAGTTGGCGGTGCCCACACCGTGCAGGAACGGTAGGTACGCCTGGTCCAGGTCGCGCGGCCGCCACGCCAGCAGGGGTGTGTCCAGCGTGACGAACAGCACGGTGAAACCGGCCGCCTTGGCCCGGGTCAGGAACGACCGGGTGACCTCGCGGTCCTTCGCCCAATACAACTGGAACCACCGCTCCGCGTCACCCATCGCCTCCGCGACGTCCTCCATGGGCGTGCTGGAGGCGGACGACAGGGTGAACGGGACGCCCTGCGCCGCGGCGGCCCGCGCGGCGGCCGTCTCCGCGTCCGGATGCATGATCGACAGCACCCCCACGGGTGCCAGCGCCAGCGGCGCGGGCAGCGCGCGGCCCAGCACCTCGACGGACAGGTCCCGCTCGTGCACGTCGCGCAGCATCCGCGGCACGATCCGCCGCCGCTCCAGCGCCGCCCGGTTGGCGGCCGCCGTGCTCCCGCTGCCCGCGCTGCCCGCCACGTACCCGACCGGGCCGGGCCCGAGGCGCCGCTCGGTGAGCTCCTCGAGGCGCGTGAGATCGGTGGGCAGCCGTGGTACGGCGCCGGTCATGCCGTTCAGGTAGATCTCGTACTGGAAGTCCGCCCAGTGTTTCGCCATGCGTGCCGTCACCCTTCGCCCGGAAACCGTGTGCCATCCGGGATCCTCGCGACCGCGCACCCGTCACGTCCACCGTCCTGACGTCCTCGTCTCATCCACGTCCCGTGCCCGTGCACGGTCCCGACGTCCTCGTCGTCATCCACGTCCCGGTCGCCGTCCACGTCCACAACGTCGTAGTCGGCGCCGCTCCCTTGTGCACGGCGGCACAGGACCGGGCACGCCGAGGCCCCTAGCCTCGCCGGAACAGCACAACGAGGGGTGGTACCGGTGAACTGGCTGATCCACGACTACCGCGAAAGCGATCTCGCGGCCGTCGTCCACTTGATCGACACCACGGCCGAGCTCGGGCAGGAGTCCGTGTTCTCACTCGCCGAGTGCATCGGCGCGCTGACGTCCCGACAGCCGGCGGTCGTCGCCGTCCACCAGGGCGCGCCCATCGGGGCGGCACTCGCGTGCGTGGCCGGGGAGCGCGCCTGGGTGATGCGTATCGCCATCTTGCCGGCCTGGCGCGGCAGGGGGCTGGCGAGCGCGCTGCTGGTCGAGCTGGAGCGGCGCCTCGTCGCCGCCCGGGTGGGGCGGATCGCCTACGTCCTGCCCGAGGAGGAACTCGTGGGCGAGGGCCTGCTCAACGCCGGTTACACCCGGCAGCCCGCGGTCGCGTACTTCGAGAAGGTGGAGCCGCTGCACGGGCCCGCCGCCAACCTCCTGGAGGACCTCGGCGGCAGCTTCCTGCCGGGTGACCTGTGGGCCAAGGTCGCCGGCATGGAGGCGGAGAAGGACCTGATCGAGCGGCGTGTGGTCCTGCCGCTCGCCCAGCCCGAACGGGCCGCCCGGCACGGTGTGCGGCCCCCGCGCGCCATCACCCTGTTCGGGCCGCCCGGCACCGGAAAGACCACCTTCGCCCGCGGCATCGCCTCCCGGCTCGGCTGGCCCTTCGTCGAACTGCTGCCGTCCCGGCTGGCCGACGAGGGGAACCTGGCGGCGGCGCTGCGCAGCGCGTTCGCCCGCATCTCGGAGCTGGAGCGGGTGCTCGTCTTCATCGACGAGGTGGAGGAGATCGCCCCCGTACGCACCGAGCCCGCGCAGCCCGGCGGAATGCACGGGGTCACCAACGAACTGCTCAAGCTGATACCCCGGTTCCGCGAGGGCGACGAACGCCTGCTGGTGTGTGCCACCAACTCCATCCGCTCGCTCGACCCGGCGTTCCTGCGCCCCGGCCGGTTCGACTACCTCATCCCGATCGGTACGCCGGACAAGGCGGCGCGCGCCGCGATCTGGTCCCGGTACACCGACGGCCGGTCCGACGTGGACGTGTCCGTCCTGGTGGCCGCCAGCGACCTGTTCACCCCGGCGGACATCGAGCACGCCGCCCGGATCGCCGCCCAGACCGCGTTCGAGCGGGACCTGGGCGACCAGGACCAGGTGCGGACGCCCGGGGCGAGCACCGACGACTACCTGGAGGCCATCGCGCAGTGCCGGCCGACGGTGACGCCGGCGATGATCGAACAGTTCGGCGCGGACATCACCGCGCACGCCCGGTTCTGACGGCTATCCCACCCGCCGGTAGCCGGCGCCGTCCCGCGTGCGGGTGAGCATCCCTCCGACCACCAGGTAGCGGCGCAGCGCGGCACAGTCCTCGTGCACGGTGCGCAGCGCCTCGTTGACCTCGGGCTCCGTATAGGACCGGTCCCGCTCGAACAGGGTCTCTGTGAGGTGGACCAGCAACTGCTCCCGCCGGGCCGGTCTGCGCGGAATGGCGGTCAGCCGCCCATGGGAGAAGAGGGCGGACACGTCGCGCGAGCCGCCCGTTCGGGTTTCAGACATGGCCCGAAGCCTGTCGTGTGCCGCCGACGCGGGCAAAGGGTTTTCGGGCCCCGGTGGGGGCAGGCCGGGCCGGGCCGGTGGAGGCGCAGCGTAGGGCCGGGCCGGGCGGGGCCGGTGGCGGCGGGCGCAGGCGGGGCCCCAGGGCCCGGGGCCCGGTCCGGCGGTCAACGGCTCGGGCCACGCCCTCCCGCCATCACGAAGGCGTACGCCGCCCCGGCCGTGAACTCCGCCTGGCCGCCGCGCACCAGCAGGCCCGCGCCCGCGAACGCGGGGTCGTCGACCGTTCCCGGCACGTACGGCACCGCGATGCACCGCATCCCGGCCGCCTCGGCCGCCGCCGCGCCGGGCGGGGCGTCCTCCAGTACGACGCAGTGCGCCGGCTCCACCCCGAGCCGGCGTGCCGCCTCCAGGAACACGTCGGGCGCGGGCTTGCCGCGTTCGACCTCCTCGGCCGAGACCGTCGTCGCGATGTACGCGTCCAGGCCCGTCCCGCCGAGGACCGCCTCGATCGCCGCCCGTGAGGAACCGGACGCCACGGCCATCGGCACCCCCGCGCGGTGCAGGCGCTCGACGAACGCCCGCATCTGCGGGAACACCTCGGTCGCGGCGCGCGCCAGCTCCAGGTAGTGCCGGTTCTTCCCGGCCAGCAACTCCTCGATCGGGGCGTCGATCCCGTACTCCTCCTTGAGGATCTCCAGCGTCTCGCGGGTCCCGATGCCGATGAAGTCGGTGTGGCGCTCCCATCCGAAGTCCGTGACGCCGTAACGCTCCAGGAGCCGTCGCCCCGCCTCGTAGTAGTTCGGCTCACTGTCGACCAGCGTACCGTCGAGATCGAAGATGACCGCGGCGCGAGAGGTGCTCATGACGCCCAGCATGCCAAGGGCGGGCTCACCGCTGCCCGGCGGAGGCCCGGCCCACCGCCTCCACCAGGGGCAGCAGCCGGTGCGGCACCCGCTCCCGCAGGGCCATCTCCGTACGCGTACGCACCACGCCCGGCAGCTGGATCAGCCGCTGGATGACGTCCTCCAGGTGTCCGTTGTCCCGCGCCACGACCCGGGTGAGGAGATCCCCGCCGCCGGTGATCGAGAACGCCTCGACGATCTCGGGGATGGCGGCGAGCGCGTCGCCCACCTCGTCCAAGTGCCCCTGGGTGACCTCGATGTGCACGAACGCCAGCACCGGATGCCCGAGCGCGGCGGGGGAGAGGGACGGTCCCGTACCGGTGATCACCCCGTCCCGCTCCAGCCGGTCCAGCCGCGCCTGCAGGGTGCCGCGCGCGATACCGAGGATCCGCGCGTACTCGCGCACGCTGGTGCGCGGCTGCTCGATCAGCAGCCGGAGGATGCGGGTGTCCAGCTCGTCCACGGCCATGGTGCCTCGACCCCCTTTTGGTACGGCACTTCCTGGGATCACCGTACCAATGGCTCAGCCTCGTCCCCCTTGCCGCGCAGCCACGCCGGCGACCACCAGTTGGCGGGCCCGGCCAGTTTCATCACGGCGGGCACGAGCAGGCCCCGGACGACGGTCGCGTCGAGGACGGCGGCCAGGGCGAGCCCCACGCCCACGGCCTTCAGGATCACCAGGCCCGAGGTCGCCAGCGCCACCATCACCACCGCCAGAATAGTGGCCGACCAGGTGAAGAGGCGTGCCGTACGGTCCAGCCCGCGGGCGACCGCCGTCACCGTGTCCGCGCCCGCCCGGCGCTCCTCCACGATGCGGGACAGCAGCATGCACTCGTAGTCCATGGACAGGCCGAAGGCGACGCAGAAGGCCACCACCGGGATCTGCACGTCGAGGGAGCCCGTGGTGACGAAGTCGCCCACGAGCCACCGCAGATGTCCCTGCTGGAAGACGAACACCAGCGCGCCGAAGGTCGCGCACAGGCTCAGCGTGTTGAGGACGAGGGCCTTGACGGCCAGGACGGGCCTCCGGGTCAGGCCCAGGACGAGGGCGACCATGGACGCGCCCACCAGGGTCAGGGCGAGGGGGAGCCGGTCGCCCACCGCGCCCCGCACATCGGCGACCTTGGCGCCGAAACCGCCCACCCAGGCGCGCACCGGCGCAGGTACGTCCCTGATGGCCTCGACCCGGTCGGCGTTCGCCGGATCACCGGGCTCGCCGACCGTGGTCACCGACAGGTACACGCCCCGCGGCGCGACCCCGGGCGCCGCGGGTCGCGGTGACGTGCCGTCCCCGGTGGTGCCGGGCGCCGCGGGCCGGGGTGACGTGCCGTCCCCGGTGGTGCCGGGCGGCGTCATGAAGCGGGCGGCCGACGGCGAGGGGCGGGCGACGAGGCGCCCCTCGTGGTAGGCGCCGGTGGCCGTGTCCACCCGTGCCACGCCGTCCACGGCGGAGACCAGGCGCGCGTAACGGTCCAACTGCGCCGCCTGGGACCGGGCGTCGAGGCCCGGCAGCGCGATGGTGGTCGCCCCGACCGGCGAGTGGGGAAAATCGTCCCGCAGCGCCGCGCCGACGCCCCCGGCCGCCGTGCTCGCGGGCAGCACCCGGTCGTCGGACATCGAGAAGCGCACGTCGGCGAACGGAAGGGCCAGCAGCACCAGCAGGCACGTGACCGGGATCCCCGTGAGCAGCGGCCGCCGCATCACCGCCAGAGCGACCCGCCCCCAGCGACCCCGGGTCGCCGCACGGCCGGCCACCGGGCGGCGGCGCCAGCGGGTGAACACGTCCAGACGGTCGAGCCGGTCGCCCAGCAGGGCGAGCACGGCCGGCAGCACGACCAGGCTCCCCACGGCGGCCATGACGGTGACGGCCACCCCCGCGTAGCCGAGGGAGCGCAGCAGCGGGTGCGGGAAGACGAGCAGGGCGGCCATGCTGCACGCGACGGTGCCGGCCGAGAACGCCACCGCCCGGCCGGCGGTGCGCAGCGCCGTCTGCAGGGCCCCGGCGGTCCCCGCGCCCTTCGTACGCTCCTCGCGGTAGCGGGTGACCAGGAAAAGGCTGTAGTCGATCGCCAGGGCGAAGGCCAGCGCGGTCCCGATGTTGAGCGCGTACACCGAGATCTCGGTGACATCGGTGAGCCTTCGCAGCAGGGCCGTGGTGCCGAGCGCGGCGAAGACCCCGACCAGGACGGGCAGCGCCGCGGCCACCAGCGAGCCGAACACCAGCAGAAGGAGGGTCACGGTGACCGGCAGGGCGACCAGCTCGCTCACGCGGGCGTCACGGGACGCCTGACGGGCCACCTCCACCCGCGTCGCCGCCTCGCCGCCGGCCGTCACCCCCAGCGGACCGAACCGGCCCGTCACTCCCGGCACCACCCGCTCGGCGGTTCTGCCGCGCTCGCGGTCACCCCCGCGCAGCCACGCCAGGACCAGCGCGCTCCGCCCGTCCCGCCCGCGCAACGTCGGCGCCGCGGGCCCCGCGGTCCAGTAGGACTGGACGCGTTCGACCCCGGGGTCGGCTGCCAGCCGCCGCTCCACCGCCCGGCCGGCAGCCACGGCGGCGGGGTCGTCCACCCCCCGGCCGGCGGGCGTGTCCGTACGGGCCAGGAGTACCAGCTCCGGCCTGCCGGCCCGGAGGTCGCCGCGGAGGATCTCCTCCGCGCGCATCGACTCCGCCTTGGGCGGCACGACGCCCCCCGAGGACAGCCGACCGGCCACATCGCGTCCCGCCGCCACGGAAAGGATCATCAGCAGCAGGGCGAGGACGGATACGAGACGCCGGTGCCGTAGCGCGAAGGGGACGGGGCCACCGGCGGATCCATGGCTCCCGTCCGGTGGGGACGAGGGGTCCGGGGCCGGGCTCGGGGCCGGGCCGGGTTTCGTCGTGGTCGGCATGTGCGCTCCCCTGACACGGGTTCTGGCGGTCGGCTTGTTTCCCTCTGTTCTTCGTCCTGGGCCGTGCCCCACCTTGAGCTGGCCCAATGGCCCGTCCCAGGCAGCATAGACCCGCGCCGGGCAGGGCCAATGGCCCAGTCTGGATGGGTTGAGTTGAGCCATCGGGCTGGAAAGTGGTGTCATGGGGGCGTCGATGGCGCTGCGGATCCCGCGGCGCCTTTTTCATGCCGGAACGTCGAAAGCGTCCGAAACGAGTGAAAGGGGCGGGAAACTGTGCTGAAGAGGATGTTCGTGGCTCCGGATCCGGGGCGGCTGCGCCTGCGCAGCGCCACCCGGGCCGTCCTCGGCATCAGCGTGGCGGTGGCCGCGTGCGGGCTCGCCGGACACTCCCTCGCGGCGGCCATCACCGGAGGGCTCGCCGCGCTCCTCGCGCTCTTCACCGTCACGGACACCACGGTCCGGGGACAGGCGGTCACCACCGCCCTGCTGCCCCTGGTCGGGTTCCCGGTGCTCGCTCTCGCCGCCGTCCTGCACGACCACCCCGTCGCGCGGGACGCCGCCTTCCTCGCCGTCATGGGAGCCGGCGTCTACGCCCGCCGCTGGGGGCCGCGCGGCCACTCCCTCGGCGTCTTCGCGTTCATGACGTTCTTCGTGACGCAGTTCCTCCACACCCTGCCCGGGCAGCTTCCCGAGCTGTACGCGGCCGTCGCCCTGTCGCTCCTCTCCTCGTCGGCGGTCCGCTTCGGTCTGTGGTGCTACGAGCGCCGCCTGCCTCCGCCCGCCCCCCAGGTACCGGCCGAGGGGCGGGGACTCGCCCGTACCACCACGCGTCAGGCGGTCCAGGCGACCGTCGGCGGCGCGGTGGCGCTGGTGATCGGCCAGATGCTCTCCGGGGAGCGCTGGTACTGGGCCGTCGGAGCCACCTGGTGGATCTTCGTCAACACGGCCTCGCGCGGCGAGACGCTGGTGCGCGGCTTCCGCAGGGTCCTCGGCACGCTGATCGGCATCGTCGTCGGCCTCGTGATCGTCGTCCCGCTGGGCGGCGCGGCCGTCCCCACGGCCGTCCTGGTCGCGGTCTGCGTGTTCGGCATCTTCTACACGGCCGCCGTCTCCTACACCTGGATGATGCTGTCGGTGACGCTCATGGCCGGGGCGCTGTACGGGCTCCTGGGGGTGCTGGACCCGGCCCTGCTGGCGCTGCGGGCCATGGAGACCGGTGTCGGGGCCCTCGGCGCGGTGCTGGCGGTGCTCTTCGTGCTGCCCATCACCACCCATGCCACGACGGACGCCTGGATCCAGCGCGCCCTGCGCTGCGTGCACGTCTGCACCGCCGAGGCCGCCGCGCGGCTGTCCGGCACTCCGGGCGCCGACCCCTCCCCGCACGTCGCCGAACTCGAATCCCTGCTCGGCCGGGTACGGCTCTCCCTGGCCCCGCTCGTGCACCCGCTGAGCCCGCTGCGCGCCCGCAAGGCCCGGGCCCGGCAGGTCCTCGCCCTGCTCGACGCGTGCGCCCGCGAAGTGCGCGGCCTGGCCTCCATCGCGGCGGACCCGGAGGCGTCCCACGACGCCCGCCTGGCCGCCGCGTGCTGGCGCGTGGAAACGGCCGTCGAAGCGCTCACCACCCCGGAGAGGGCCAGGGAGGCCCGCACCGCTCCCGCCGACGCCTCGCCCCACGCCTCGGCCGCCTTGACCGAACCGGCGTTGGCGCACCTCCACAGCCTGGAACGCGCGCTCACCGAGCTCGCCACCCCGCTGCGCACCTCCCCTCGGGAGCCGCTCATCGGCGCGTAACGCCGAACCCCGCGACCATTTGGTCTAGACCTGCTAGCGTCGGGGGCGCATCGAGGTCGGCGGGCGGGGAGGGCAGCGCGGTGGCGGACGCATCACAGCGGGGCGGGCGGCGGGCATACATCGGGTCGTTCACCTCGGCGGGGGGAGCCGGGGTCGTCGCGGCCGCCGTGGACCGGCGTACGGGCGCGATGACGGTGACGGGCGCCTCCGACGAGGTCGCGGACCCCTCCTTCCTGGTGCCCGCACCCGGGGGCGACGTGCTGTACGCGGTCAGCGAGACCGAGGAGGGCGCGGTCGCCGTCTTCGACGTCACGGGCCCCGCGCCCCGGCTGCTCGGCGAACCGGCGCCGGTACGCGGCACGCACCCGACACATCTCGCGCTCGTCCAGCGGCACGTGCTCACCGCCAACTACGGTTCCGGCAGCGTGAGCGCCCTGCCGCTGGGCCCCGGCGGCCTCCCGGGACCCGCCTCGAGCGTGCTGCGGCACCACGGCAACGGCCCGCTTCATGACCGGCAGGCCGGGCCGCACGCCCACCAGGTGGTCCCGGCCCCGGGCGGCCGCTGGGCGCTGAGCGTGGACCTCGGCACCGACTCCGTACGCGTCCTCGCCCTCGACCCCGCGACGGGCGAGCCGGCGCCGCACCGCGAGACGGCACTGAGCCCGGGCAGCGGCCCCCGCCACCTGGTCTTCCACCCCTCGGGCAGCCACGTCTACGTCCTGGCCGAACTGGCCCCCCTGCTCACCGTCTGCCGATGGGACCCGGGCGCGGGCACTCTCGCGCCCGTCGGCGAGACGGCCGTCCCGGCGGCGGAGAGCGTGAACCACCCCTCCGGCATCGCCGCCGCCCCCGACGGGCGGTTCCTGTGGGTGGCGGTGCGCGGTGACGACACCATCGCGGTCCTGGCCCTCGACGAGACCCGCGAACGGCTCCGGGCGGTGACGGCCGTCCCGTGCGGCGGGCACTGGCCCCGAGCCCTCACCCTGGACCCGGAGGGGCGGCGCCTGTACGTGGCCAACGAGCGTTCCGGTGACGTCACCTGGTTCGACATCGACCCGGTGACGGGTGTGCCGAGCCGGTCGGGCGCCATCGAGGCCCCGGCGGCGAGCTGCGTGGCCTTCGGCTGAGGCCCCACTGGAGGGGCGGGCGGCGCACGGGGCCTGTCAGGCCTACCGGGAACGGCCCCGGAAGGGCCCGCGGAACGACCCCCGAACGCCCCCCCGAACGCCCCGCCGAATCGCCTCGGACGGATCAGGACCTACGCGGAAGGGCCCGCGCCGGACGAATCCGGTGCGGGCCCTGCTTCACGTCTCCTCGCGTCACGTCTCCTCGCGTCGCGTCAGCGGACAGGAGCCCCCTGCGGCTGCGGCGCGATGCCCAGCGCCGTCGTGTACTGCGACAGCACCAGCTTGCCGACCGCCGGGTAGGCGCCCAGCGCCTCGGCCACCGGGCAGTCCGCCGCCTTCACGGCGTGGTCCAGCAGACCCTCGGGCAGCTCCGGCCCGATGAGGTACGGCGCCAGCGCGAGCTGCATCGAGCCCGAGCCGCGGAGCTGCTCGGCGACCGCCGCCACCGAACCCTCCTGGTCCAGCGCGGCCGCCATCACCGGCACGGCGAGGCGCGCGGCCAGCAGCATGCCGGTGATCCCGGCCGCCTGCACGGCCTCCTCGCCGCCGACCGTCGCCAGCACGATGCCGTCGGCCGCCGTGGCGACCGTGAACAGCCGCGCCCGGTCCGCACGGGCCAGCCCCGCCTCCGACAGCCGCACGTGCAGCGCCTCCGCGAGCAGCGGGTGGGGGCCCAGGACGTCGGTCAGTTCGGCGGCCGCGCCGCTGTCCGCGACGGCCTGCCGTATCCGGTCCGTCAGGGCGCTGTTCGGCCCGGCCAGGAGCGGCACGACCACGGCGGCCGGGCCCTGGGGCTCGGCGACCTCGCGTCCGGCGGCCCTGGCCAGCTCGTACCGCTCGACACGCAGTGCGGCGGCCCGCTCCAGGACGGCCGACAGCGTGGGGTACTCGGACTCGTCGCCGTCCAGGAAGCCGATCGCGGCCTCCAGGCCGGGCAGCTCGGAACGAGCGATGCTCACGACCTCTTCGGCCAGGCTGCGCACAGCGGCGGAAGGGGCGCCGGGAACGGCGAGAACGAGCGCGGGCGCGCCCTCGGGGGCCGCCACGGGTTCAGGGCGACGGTGCCGCCCGGACTGTCGGGGTCGCGGCATTCGTACAGGCAGGCCGGAAGCGGGCCCAGTGGGGGAGCTCATGGCGCCGCATGCTACTGGCTTTACCTGCTCCGACGCTTGGGTAGGGGGCGGTCAGGCGTCCTCTGTCCGGCTATGTCCGATCAGTCTGCTGCGGGGTGGTTGTCTCCAGCATGCCCGGCTCACGAGGCAGCCGGAGCGTGTCCGTGGCGAGGGCCGCCGCGACGACGAGCGCGCCGTCGACCGGGTCTCCGGCGGCGGCTGTCGTACGGGCGTGCGGCAGGTGCTCCGCCAACTCGGCCCGCAGCGGTACGAGGAGCGGGTCGCCCATCGTGAACAGGCCGCCGGTCAGCGCCACTTCCCGGCCCCCACCCGGGGGACAGACGGCGGCCGCCGCCTCCGCGATGTGCCCGGCCGCCCGCGCCAGGATGCCCGCCGACACCGGGTCGCCCTCCGTACCGCACCGGGCCACCTCGGGGGCGAACGAGGCGAGCACCGCCGGCCGGTCGGCGCGCGGGTAGAGCCGCCCCGGCAGTGTCTCCGGAGGCCCGAACACCGCCTCGACGCGCGCCAGCAGGGCCGCCGAACCGCCGCGCCGCCCGTCATGGGCCCGCAGGGCCGCCTCCAGCCCCGCGCGGCCGATCCACGCTCCGCTGCCGCAGTCCCCCAGGAGGTGCCCCCAGCCGTCCGCGCGGCGCCAGCCGGACAGGTCCGTGCCCAGCGCGATCAGACCGGTGCCCGCCGCGACCACCGCCCCGGGCCGTTGCCCGAGCGCCCCGGCGTACGCGGTGACGGCGTCGGCGGCCAGCGCCAGCCGGCCCACCCTCAGCGAACGGCGCAGCGCCCCCGGCAGCGTGGTGCGCAGGTCGTCGCCGAGCGTCGCCATCCCGGCCGCCCCGACCGCCACCGCCGCGAGCCCGCCGGCACCGGCCCGCCCGAGCAGCTCTTCGGCGGCGGGGACGAGCCGCTCCAGCAGATGCCCCGCGTCGATCCCGCCCGCCCCGGTACGCACCGGATCCCCGAACGCCACGCTGTCGACGACCCGTACGCCGCCCCCGGCCGCGGTCGTCGCGAGTGCGACCCGCAGCCCGGACCCGCCGGAGTCGACACCGAGCACCCACGCTCCGGTGCTCATACGGCACTTCCGGGCCGCACACCCGCTCGGGAACGCCCGCGCGACCTCATACCGGCCTCCAGGGGAAGGGGAGTGACGACGGCGGCAGCCTAGCGGCCGGGATCATGTCGCCGGTGGGCGGACGAGGGGCGCGTCCCACGGGCGTTCGGCGGGCTCCCGATGGGCCGGTAGGGTGACATCCCGTGGCAGCACGACCGTTGAAAGAAATCGTCGAGCCGGGGTGGGCGGACGCCCTGGCCCCGGTGGCCGAACGCATCGCCGGGATGGGCGACTTCCTCCGTACGGAGATCGCCGCCGGGCGCACCTACCTGCCGGCCGGACCGCATGTGCTGCGGGCGTTCCAGCAGCCGTTCCACGAGGTGCGGGTCCTGATCGTCGGACAGGACCCGTACCCGACGCCGGGACATGCGGTGGGGCTGAGCTTCTCCGTGGCGCCCGACGTGCGTCCGCTGCCCGGCAGCCTGGAGAACATCTTCCGGGAGCTGAACTCCGACCTGGGGCTGCCCCGGCCGTCCAACGGGGACCTGACTCCCTGGACGGAGCAGGGGGTGCTGCTGCTCAACAGGGCGCTCACCACCGCGCCGCGCCGGCCGGCCGCGCACCGCGGCAAGGGGTGGGAGGAAGTGACCGAGCAGGCGATCAAGGCCCTGGTGGCACGGGGCAAGCCCTTGGTGTCCGTGCTGTGGGGGCGCGACGCCCGCAACCTCCGTCCGCTGCTCGGTGACCTCCCCGCCATCGAGTCGGCCCACCCGTCCCCCATGTCCGCCGACCGGGGCTTCTTCGGCTCGCGGCCGTTCAGCCGGACGAACGAGCTCCTGGTCCGGCAGGGCTCGCAGCCCATCGACTGGCGGCTGCCGTAACGCGACGCGGGGAACGCGGTTGCCGTAACGCCACGCGACGCGATGCGACCCGACGCGGGGAACCCGCCGTGCCGTAGCGCGACGAGACGCGAGGGTTGCCGTGACGCCACGCGAGGAACGGCTCCTACCGTTCCGGGATGCTCAGCTCGCCGCCGCGGAGGAAGGCCTCCCGCTCCTCGACGACGAACGGGGCCATGGCCTCGCGCCGCCGCATTTCCGCGTCGGACTGCCGCCAGCTGTCGCACGCTTCCCTGGAGTCCCAGAACGACACTCCGGTGACCTCCAGTCCGTCCTCGGACCAGTACGCGAACGCACGGCTCATGCCGTCCGGGTGTGCACCCGGCCGCCAGGCCCGTTCGAACTCCTCCAGGGTGCCCGGCTTGATACGACGGGTCGTCGTCCAGACGAAGTAATCCTCCATCGCAGCGACCTCCTCGGCCTGCTCAGCGGCGCGGCGCTTCGGTGCCGGCGGCCTCCCCCACCACCGTAGGTCCGTGGCGCCGCATCCGCCTGCGTGACCACCGGGGGGAGACATCGGTGAGGAGACATCGGCGGGAAGGGGGGAACCCGGGACAGGGAAGCCGGGAGCGGGAGGCGGTGACGGCGTGCCCCAGGCCCATGGACCCGAGCTCGTGCGCGAGCTGACCCGGCGTGCCGACCCGCAGCGCCTGCGACGGGACGTCGAGTTCCTCGCCGACCGCCCGCGCAGCCGGACCCGCGCCCCCGAGGCCATGCTGCGGGCCGAGGCCCATGTGACGGCCGCACTGGCCGCGGCGGGCTGGCGGACCTCGCGCCGGCCGTTCGACGTGCGGTGGCGGCTGGGCTCCACCGACCGCGGCGGTCACCGTGCGCTACCGCTCGAGTTCCGGCTGCATCCGCGACTGGCCGGCGCGAATCTGCTGGCCGAACCACCCGGGGGCGTGCGCCGCCCCACCGTGGTCGTGGGGGCCCACCTGGACACCGTCGACGGCAGTCCGGGGGCCGATGACAACGCCTCGGGGGTGGCCGCGCTGCTGGAGGTCGCGCGGCTCCTGGGCGGGCTGCCCGAGTCGTCCGCTGTCACCCTCATGGTCTTCGACATGGAGGAACCGGGCTTGATCGGCTCCCGGGTCGCGGCCCGGTGGCTGCGACGCAACCGGAGCGTCGCGGGCATGATCTGCTTGGAGTCGGTCGGCTACTTCACGACGGCGCCCGGGAGTCAGCAGATGCCGGCCGGCTTCGAGCGGGCCTTTCCCCGCGTGGCCGGCGAGGTCCGCTCGGCCGGGCTGCGCGGCGACTTCGCCCTCGTGGTGCACCGGCGCTCGACGCGGGAGGCGGCCGATCTCTGGCGTGCGGCGGCGCGGGCCACACGGCCCGGGCTGTCCTGCGTCACGGTGTGCGACCCGCGTCCCGAGGGCCCACTGGGCGCGCTCGCGGGACTCGTGGTGCCCCCGCTGACCCACCTGGACCGCAGCGACCACGCGGCCTTCTGGAACCTCGGCATTCCGGCCCTGATGGTCACCGATACGGCGAACTTCCGTAACCCCCACTACCACCTGCCGACCGACACCCCGCACACCGTCGACCACCGGCGGCTCGCGGCGGTCGCCGTCGCCACGGCCGCCACCGCCGTGACCTGGCCCGGGCCGCGATGATCCGCCCGCACCGAGGGGTACCGGCGTGCCCGGCCCGCCGCGCCGGAGCACCCTGGAGGTATGCCCCGAACCAACGAAGAGGTCGAAGCGCTGCTCCAGGAGTACGCCGACCTCATCGCCATCACCGGAGGCGACGCCTTCAAGGCGCGCGCGTACGAAAAGGCGGCCCGTGCCATCGGTGGCCACCACGCCGACGTCGCCAAGCTGGACGCCAGGGGCCTCAGGGACATCCCCAATGTCGGCAAGTCGATCGCGGACAAGGTCGTCGAGTACCTCCACTCCGGCCAGGTCTCCACGATCGAGGAGACCAGGGCGTCGATCCCCGCCGGGGTCCGGGAGCTGATCACCATCCCCACGCTCGGGCCCAAGAAGGCCATGGTGCTCCATGAGGAACTGGGCATCACCTCCGTCGACCAGTTGCTCGACGCCATCCACCAGGAGCGGCTCCGTGACCTGAAGGGCTTCGGCGAGAAGACCGAAAAGAACATCCTCCACGGCATCGCGCTGATGCAGAAGGCAGGCGAGGGCCGGATCCTCATCAGCGCCGCCATGGACGTCGCCGAACAGATCGTCGCCGAACTGTCCGCCCTGCCCGGCTGCGCGCGGTGCGCCTACGCCGGGTCGCTGCGCCGCATGAAGGAGACCATCGGGGACATCGACATCCTCGTCGCGGCGGAGAAGTCGGCGCCGTTCATGGCGGCCCTCGGCGCCCTCCCGCACACCGCCGAAGTCATCGCGCACGGCGAGAAGAAGACATCGATCCGCACCACCAAGGGCCTCCAGGTGGATCTGCGGGTCCTGCCGCCCGCCTCCTGGGGAGCGGGACTGCAGTACTTCACCGGCTCCAAGGCGCACAACATCCGCACCCGTGAGATCGCCGTGCGCCACAAGCTCAAACTCTCCGAGTACGGACTCTTCGACGCCGAGAGCGGCGACATGATCACCTCCGAGACCGAGGAGGAGATCTACGCCAGGCTGGGCCTGCCCTGGATCCCGCCCCCGCTGCGCGAGGACCGGGGCGAAATCGCGGCAGGGCTTCGGGACGAGGTTCCCGACCTGATCCAGGAGGCGGACATCAGGGGCGACCTGCACACCCACACCGACCTCACGGACGGCCTGGCCCCGCTGGAGGACATGGTCGCCGCCGCGGCCGCGCGCGGTTACGCCTACTACGCGATCACCGACCACGCCCCCAACCTGTACATGCAGCGCATGACCGACGAGAAGATGCTCGCGCAGCGAGAGCGCGTGCGGGAACTGGACCGCAAACACGGGGGGATGCGCCTGCTGCACGGCACGGAGCTGAACATCGACCCCGACGGCGAGGTCGACTGGCCTCCCGGCTTCCTGGCGGAGTTCGACCTGTGCGTGGCCTCCGTCCACTCGCACTTCAACCAGAGCAGGCAGGCCCTGACGCGCCGGCTCGTCCGGGCCTGCGAGAACCCGTACGTCGCCGTCATCGGCCACCCCACCACCCGCCGGATCGGCAAACGCCCCGGGCTGGACGCCGACTTCGACGAGGTCTTCGAAGCCTGCGCCAGAACGGGCACCGCGCTGGAGATCAACGCCCATCCGGAACGGCTCGACCTGCGCGACGAGGACATCCTGCGCGCCAAGCGGTACGGAGTGAAGTTCGCGGTGAACTCCGACGCCCACTCCGTCACGCACCTGCCGTACATGCGTTACGGGGTGGGAACCGCACAGCGCGGATGGCTCACGAAGGACGACGTCATCAACGCCTGGCCTCTGACGCGGCTGCGCCGCTTCCTGCGCAAGGGCGGTTCCCGGACGCCTTAGGCCCCCTCAGCCGATCACCGCCGCCCGTACGCACAGCACGTCCGGCAGGTGCGACGCCAGGAGCTGCCAGCTGTCGCCCTCGTCGGCGCTCGCGTACAACTCGCCGTTGCGGTTGCCGAAGTAGACACCGGCCGGATCCGCGTCGTCGGTGCACATCGCGTCGCGCAGCACCGTGCCGTAGTGGTCGCCCTCCGGCAGACCGGCCGACAGGGCCTCCCAGCTACCGCCTGCGTCACTCGTCCGGTAGACGCGGCACCGCCGCTCGGCCGGGACCCGGTCGGAGTCGGCCGTGATGGGGAAGACGTACGCCACATCGGCGCGGTGGGGATGCGCCACGGCCGCGAAGCCGAAGTCCGAGGGCAGCCCCGCGCCGATGTCGGTCCACTTGGCGCCCGCGTCGTCGCTGCGGTACACCCCCCAGTGGTTCTGCAGGTACAGCCGATCGGGGTCGCCCGCGTCCTGGGCGATCTTGTGCACGCACTGTCCGAAGACGGGGTTCGGGTCCGGCAGAAAGACGGCGGACACGCCCTGGTTGGACGGTGACCAGCTCTCGCCGCCGTCCCGGGTGCGGAACACCCCGGCCGTCGACACGGCGACCGTCACGGCGTCCGGGTCCCTCGGGTCCGTGACGACCGTGTGCAGCCCTTCACCGCCCCCGCCCGGCACCCATTGCGACCGGGTCGGGTGCTCCCACAGCGGCCGGACGAGCTCGAACGTCTCCCCGCCGTCCTCGGACCGGAACAGCGCGGCGGGCTCGGTGCCCGCGTACACCACACCGGGCGCGGCCGGCCCGGCCGGGTGGAGCTGCCACACCCGCTCCAGCGAAGCCCCGGTGTCCTTGGGGAACTTGACGGCCGGCTGCACCGGCTCCGTCCACGTCGCCCCCAGGTCGTCGGAGTGGAACACCGAGGGACCCCAGTGCGAGCTGTCCCCGCCGACCAGCAGCCGGGGTGTGGTCCGGCGCATGTCGATGCCGATCGCGTACACGGCCTGCGCGTTGAAGTGCGGGCCCTCGAACTCCCACCGGCCGCCACGCCTGCGGCCGATGAACAGCCCCTTGCGGGTGCCTACGGTCAGTAGTACGTCGGTCATCACCGACACCTCCTGGACGCCTATGTCGCGGATACGGGCCAGTCTGCACCCACCCACCGACAGTGGCCCGGAAGACGGCGTTTCCCCAGGTCAGACCGAGCGGTGGTACTGGTCCGGCACGTGTACGTCACCGCCGAGCTCACGGGCGGCGTGCCGTGCCCAGGACGGGTTGCGCAGCAGCTCGCGGCCCAGCAGCACCGCGTCCGCCTCACCGTTCGCGACGATCTTCTCGGCCTGCTCCGCCTCGGTGATCAGCCCGACGGCGGCGACCGGCAGCCCGGTCTCCTCCTTCACCCGCGCCGCGAACGGCACCTGGTAGCCCGGGCCGACGGGGATGTGGACGCGCGGCGCGTTGCCGCCGGTCGACACGTCGAGCAGGTCGACGCCGTGCTCCTTGAGCAGGGCGGCGAACCGGACCGTGTCGTCGGCCGTCCAGCCCGCCGTGCCCTCCAGCCAGTCGGTGGCGGAGATCCGGAAGAACAGCGGCAGCTCCTCGGGCCACACCCGGCGCACCGCGTCGACGACCTCCAGGGCGAAGCGCGTGCGGTTCTCGAAGGAGCCGCCGTACTCGTCGGTGCGGTGGTTGCTGTGCGGGGAGAGGAACTCGCCGATCAGGTAACCGTGCGCCCCATGGATCTCGACGACCTCGAAACCCGCGTCCAGGGCGCGCCGGGCGGCCGCCGCGAACAGCCCGGCGACGTCCCGGATCCGCTCCCGGCTCAGCTCGTCCGGCACCGCGTGGCCGTCGTCGAAGGGCACCGGGCTCGGGGCGACCGGCTGCCAGCCGTGCGCGTCCGCGCCCACGGGGGCGCCGCCCCTCCAGGGCTGGTCGGTGGAGGCCTTGCGTCCGGCGTGGCCGATCTGGATGCCGGGGACGGTGCCCTGGCTCTTGAGGAAGCCGACGATCCGCCGCAGCGCCTCGACCTGTGTGTCGTTCCAGATGCCGAGGTCGTACGGGCTGATGCGGCCCTCGGGGGCCACCGCGGTCGCCTCCAGGAGGATCAGGCCGGTGCCGCCGGCGGCGCGGGCCGCGTAGTGGGCGAAGTGCCAGTCGTTCGCCACACCCGCGTTCGGCCCGAAGGCCTCGGCGCTGTACTGGCACATCGGCGCCATCCAGACACGGTTGGGGATGGTCAGCGACCGCAGGGTGCGGGGCTCGAACAGTGCGCTCACGGCGGACTCCATTCAGGGCGGGGCCGGTTACGGCTCGTACGATAACCATCGTAGTACGGCGTCTGTCAAACTACGAGGGTTCTCGTACAATGGAGGCACCCGACGAATCTGGAGCAGCCGTGACCACCGCGACCAGCCCGCGCGAGCTCGCGCACCCCGCGCGCGAGGAGATCCGCCTCGAAGACGTGCTCCACGCGCTCGCCGACCCCATGCGGCTGCGCGTCGTCCGGGAACTGGCAGCCGCCGGTACGGAGGTGGCCTGCTCGTACATCGAGCTGCCGGTCACCAAGTCGACCACCACGCACCACTTCCGCGTCCTGCGCGAGAGCGGCGTCATCCGCCAGACCTACCGCGGCACGGCGAAGATGAACGGCCTGCGCCACGACGACCTGGACGCGCTCTTCCCGGGCCTCCTGGAGACCGTCCTGGCCGCCGCCGAGAACCAGGCCGCCCGCCTCGGCCCCGTGTGACGCCGGTCCGCGTCAGTCCTGGCCGGCGGCGGCGAGCAGGCCCTGCCAGTCGGGGATCTTGACCGAGCCACGGCCCAGGGTGCGCCCGAGAGCCGCCTCCGCCTGTTCGATGGACAGCCAGCCGGGCCACTCCACCGGCCGGTGGCCCCACGTCCGCAAGGTGGCGAGCGGGTCGTCCGCCACCGCGCGCCGCGCCAGCGCCGGGGCGTCCGCCAGGAGGGAGCCCGCCGTCTCCTTGGCGCACGGCCGGTTGGTGCCGATCACGCCGGTCGGGCCGCGCTTGATCCAGCCCGCGACGTACTCGCCCGCCGACGGCACCCCGTCACGCAGCACCCGCCCCGCCGCGTGGGGCACCGTCCCGCGCGACGCGTCGAACGGCAGGCCCTCCAGCGGCACCCCGCGGTAGCCGACCGCCCGCAGCACCAGCTCGGCCTCGATGTCCTCGTACGCCCCCGTCCCGCGCACACCGCCCGCACCGTCCGGAACGGTGCGCTCGAAACGGACTCCGGCCGCCCGGCCGCCCCGCTCCAGCACCTCCACCGGCCGCAGGAAGAACCGCACCCGGATGACCCGTTCGCGTGGCTCCCAGCCGGTCGCGTCCGCCCAGGCGCGCACCACCTCCACGTTCCGCCGGTTGACCGCCGGAAGGCCGGCCGGATCGGCGTACGCCGGGTCGAGCGCCAGGTCCGCTGGCTCCACCTCGACCCGCGCCTGCGGCATCGCACCCAGTTCGCGCAGCTCCTTGGTGGTGAACTTGGCCTGCGACGGTCCCCGTCGGCCCACCATGTGCACCTCCCGGACCCGGCTCGCGGCCAGCGCGCCCAGCGCCGTCTCCGGTACGTCGGTGGGATGCAGCTCCTCGGGCCCGCGCGCCAGGATGCGGGCGACGTCGACGGCGACGTTGCCGACACCGATGACCACCGCCGACCGGGCGCCCAGGACGAAACCGTCCGCGGCGGCGTCCGGGTGGGCGCTGTACCAGGAGACGAAATCGGTCGCCGAGCAGCTTCCGGGCAGGTCCTCGCCGGGTACGCCCAGGCGGCGGTCCCGTGCCGCGCCCACGCAGTAGACGACCGCGTGGTACAGCTCCAGCAGCCGCTGGGGCGTCAGCCCGTGCGTCCCGACCTCGACGTTGCCGACGAACCCGACCCGCTCGTGCTCCAGCACCGTGCGCAGGTTGTTCTGCAGGGACTTGATCTTCTCGTGGTCCGGGGCGACCCCGTAGCGCACCAGCCCGTACGGGCACGGCAGCCGGTCCAGGACGTGCACGCGCACATCCGGCACCGCGGTCTGCTCGACGAGTGACTGGGCGGTGTAGACCCCGCTGGGTCCGGAACCGACGACGGCGACACGAAGCACGGTTGCGCTCCTTCCCGCAGGGACTCCCAGCATCGCACCGCCGCGCCGACTGCGGGAGGTGTGCGCGCGGACATGCGCTGACGGGGCATCGCGTGCGCGTGCCGCGACAAAGGCGTGGAGCCCGTTATCCATAGGGCCGAAATATGCAGGATCATGCTTTTCTGCCGTAAATGATGATCTTAACGGCCGGTGTGCCGTACGGCCACCGGGTGGTGCCCGGCCAGGGGTCACCGCCCGGTGAGCGGGTCACGGTCACATGGAGCGCATGCGGCTGATCTCGGCCGTCTGCTGGGCGACCACGTCGGTGGCCATCTCCTCCACCTGGACGTTGTTCCCCTCCGAGAGCACCTCGCCGGCCATGGTGACCGCCCCCTGATGGTGCGTGATCATCAGCTTCAGGAACAGTTCGTCGAACGCGGCGCCGCGCGCGCCCCGCAACTGCTCCAACTGGGCCTCGGTGGCCATACCGGGCATCGCGCCGTGGTCATGGCCCGTGTGGGGCCGGGGTCCACCGTTGTTTTCCAGCCATCCCTGCATCGCGCCGATCTCCGGCCGCTGTGCCGCCGCGATGCGCGCGGCGACCCGCTTCACCTGCGTGGACGTCGCGTGTTGTGCCGCCAGCGCGGTCATCTCCAGCGCCTGGCCGTGGTGGACGATCATCATCTGCGCGTAGGTGAAGTCCGCCGAGTTCGGCGTGTCCGGCGGCACCGCCCGGCGCGCCTCCTCCGGCGACAGGGTCCTCGCGGGCTCGCCCGGCTTCCCGGGTGCCACCACCGCCGGTCCGCCGGTCCCGCCGTCCGCCTTGGTCTGCGGTTCGGTCCCCGCATCCGAGGGGTTCGGCTCGCATGCCGACAGGGTGAGTACGAGGGTCAGGACGGCCGCTGCCGCGACGCTAGCGCTGCGCTTGAACACGAAGACCTCCAGAGGCACGTGGATTGGCTGGGACCGCCGCTGCGCTCGAGCACCTTCATTAAGTCTCTGTAGCCATCTATTGAGATGAGCATGCAAAGGAAGATACTGCCGGGGTCCGAGACCCGTTCAACTCCGAACGGAGACAAGGGAGGACGACGCAGTGACCCCGTTGCGCACCACTCACGTGCGACGCAGACGTCTGGGCGTGGCCACCGCCGCGGCCGGGCTCCTCGCGGCACTCCTCACGGCCGGCCCCGCGGCCGCCGTACCCGACCCCGGAGACGCTCCCGCCCCACAGGGCACGGTCTCCTCGCAGGAACAGGCCGAAGCCCGCGCGGCGATCCGGTCCGGCGACATACCCGGTGTGGACGAGATCGTCCACAGCGACAACATCACCCACCTCGCCAACGTCCCGCGCGAAGCGTTCCCCGGCATCAACTCGGACCTGGCCTTCCAGGGCAGGTACGCCTTCGCGGGCAACTACGACGGCTTCCGGATCTTCGACATCAGCAACCCCGCAGCACCGAAGACCGTCGCCCAGGTCCTCTGCCCCGGCTCGCAGAACGACATATCCGTCTCCGGCAACCTCCTCTTCCTCTCCACCGACTCCTCTCGCAGCGACAACTCCTGCAACAGCACCACGCAGCCCGCGACGGAGAAGTCCTCCTGGGAGGGCATGAAGATCTTCGACATCAGCGACAAGCGGAACCCCAAGTACGTCGCCGCCGTCGAGACCGCCTGCGGATCGCACACGCACACCCTCGTGCCGGAGCGCAGGAACGTCTACGTCTACGTCTCCTCGTACTCGCCCAACACCGCCTTTCCCGACTGCCGGCCGCCGCACGACGGCATCTCGGTCATCAAGGTGCCGCGCAAGGCGCCCGAAAAGGCCGCCATCGTGAACTTCCCCGTGCTCTTCCCGGGCGAAGGCCCCGACGGCGGTGGCAACCCGGGCGCGCCCACCAACCCCGGCGTCTCCAAGACCACCGGCTGCCACGACATCACCGTGCTGCCGTCCAAGGACCTGGCGGCCGGCGCCTGCCTGGGCGACGGCATCCTGTTCTCCATCGAGGACCCGGAGAACCCGAAGGTCATCGACCAGGTGCAGGACAACGTCAACTTCGCGTTCTGGCACTCCGCGACCTTCAACCAGAAGGCGAACAAGGTCGTCTTCACCGACGAGCTGGGCGGCGGGGGCGCCGCCACCTGCAACGAGGCCACCGGACCCCACCGCGGTGCCGACGGCATCTACGACATCGTCGGCAAAGGCGACAAGCGCAAGCTCGTCTTCCGCAGCTACTACAAGATCGACCGCCACCAGGCGGACACCGAGAACTGCGTCGCGCACAACGGCTCGATCATCCCGGTCAAGGGCAGGGACCTCATGGTCCAGGCCTGGTACCAGGGCGGCGTCTCGGTGTGGGACTTCACGGACTCCGCGAGGCCCGAGGAGATCGCCCACTTCGAGCGCGGCCCGCTCAGCACCGAGAAGCTGGTCGGCGGCGGCTCCTGGTCGGCGTACTACTACAACGGCCACATCTACTCGAACGACATGGTCAAGGGCTTCGACGTGCTCAGGCTCGACGACCGTCGCACCGACCCGGCGAAGCGGGTGCGGATGCACGAGCTGAACGTGCAGACGCAGCCGGACTACTTCGACGATTTCGCCGACTTCGACGACTGACCCGGCGCGACGGATGTGGCGCCGGACGGCTCCCCGTCCGGCGGCACGCCGAGCTCCCAGTCCAGCCCGTACCGCTGGAACAACTCCGCACGCAGCCGCGCCGGCGCCATCGGCGCCCCCGGCAGCAGCACGGCGAAGACGGCACCCATCAGCAGCGCCCGCAGCAGCGGATAGTCGGCCTCCACGTCCCGCGACCCGTACCGGTCCACCGTGTCCCGCAGCAGGGACGCCAGCCGCTGCTGCTCCGGACCCTGGACGAACCCCTCCGCCTGGAGGATCCCGGCCATGTGCGTGCGCATCAGCAGAGGCTGCTCCACCGCGAGTCCCAGGATCGCGTCGATGGCCCGCGCCAGCCGCTCCCGTCCGTCCTCGCTGCGCGGCTCGCGCTCCAGCGCCGACTCCAGGGTCCGGTGCATCAGCCGGTGCACCGCCGACTGGAGGAGCTGCCGCTTGCCCGGGAAGTAGTACGACACCAGTCCGCGCGCCGACCCGGCCCGGTCCGCGATGTCGGCGAGCGTCGTCGCCTCGTACCCCCGTTCGGCGACCAGCTCCACCGTCGCCTGCAGCAGCCGCTCCCGCGACCGCCGCCGCAGCTCTTCATTGACCGATGCGCTGCGCGGGGACATGCTTTAACTCCTGCGTTGACTGGCTCACAGCCAATATACTCAGAGGTGTGCCGGCCGGACCGGGCGACGCGGGGGATCGTCCGGTCCGGCGGACACGTACTGACGTGCGGGCAAGGCCCGACTGTCCGGATTCCGGACGTGGTGTTCCGTAGCGTGGGCGCTGATCAGCCCTGGCGCATCAGACCCCTCCGTGACTCTTCGGCCGACTCCTTCCGCGCGGCCGTCCGCTCGTACGTCAGGACGGCGACGGCCACGAGGCACGCACCCAGCAGCCAGCCGGCCACCACGTCCGACGTCCAGTGCACGCCCAGGTACAGCCGGGTCAGCCCCACGCCCACCACGGAAACGACACTGAGGAGCAGGGCGGCGGCCCTCACCCGCGGTCCCGCGCCGAACCGGGCCAGCAGCCACAGCAGCAGCCCGCAGGTGACCGCCGCCGTCATCGCGTGGCCCGACGGGAACGCCGCGTAGTGCGCCCAGTCCACCGGGTCCGACCACCGCGGACGCTCCCGGCCCACCGCCGCCTTGAGCAGCTGCTGCACGGCCGAGCCGAGCGCGCTCACCGCCCCCGCCCACACGGCCAGGAGCCGCTCCCCGCGCCACCACAGCCACACCACCCCGGCCACGACCACCGCCCGCATCGCCCACGGATCCCACACCCAGTCGCTGAGGATCCGGTTGGTGTCGGTGAAGGCCGGACTGCGGACGGCGGAGTCGTGCATCCCGTCCGCCACCGCCCGGTCGAACGAGACCAGCGGTCCCCACTCGGCGGAGACGAGGGCCAGCAGTACGGCCGAGAGGGCGCCCGTCCACAGGGCGACGGCCGAGGCGGAACGGGAATGTGTGGGGGAGTGCATGGGGTGATCCTCCCCGACCTTCGCCCGGGTATCCCCGCGTGACCGGCCCCCGGCACCGGATCCGGCCAGTCGCGCGCCCTGCCCCGGCCCCCTGAACCGGCCGGAGCGCCCAGGGGTCCGGAACGGGCGGCGCCCGCCGCGTACCTCTGGCTACCGGAGCGTTCCCAGGGCCGGCACGAACGCCACCAGGAGCGGCACCACCGGTACCAGGGCGGCGGCGGCCGTCAGCCGCAGGCGCCGCCCGGCCGTGAGGCGGGGCTCGGCGGTCAGCAGGCGGTTGACCCGGTGCGGTAGCTGGGCGTCCGGCGTGGGGCACGGACCGAAGACCCCACGGTGCTCGTTCAGTTCCACCAGCGCGAGGGCGATCGTGAGCCGCCCGTACCGCTTCGACGCCACATCGTCCGCGGCCAGTTCCACCAGCCGGTGCATCTCGTCCCGGAACGCGGCGAAGACCGGGATCTGCGGGAAGCCCGTGGCCAGCGCCGTCGAACAGTGCAGCAGCCAGTCGTGCCGCGCCCGCGCGTGCCCCTGCTCATGGGCGAGCACCGCGTCGAGCTGATGACCCTTCAGGCGACGCAGCGCGGCCGTGGTGACGACGAGCCGTGGCACCGAGCCGGGCAGCCACCAGGCGTCCGGCCGCTCGCCCTCCAGCAGCACCAGCGGCTCCGCGCCGGGCTCCTCACCCGGCAACAGCGGTGACTGTACGAGGAGTTCGGCACGCCTCCGCCGGTGCCGGGCCCTTGCCCGGCGCACCTCCCGGGTGAGCATCGCGCCGGTCCACAGCCCGCCGCACGCCAGCAGCACCGCGAGAACGGCCGACCACGGCCGGTGGGCGCCCAGTTCGTACGCCTCGACCACCGCGCGCGGAGCCGGTGCGAACACATGGCCCCGGACCGCCTGCCAGGCGGCCGCCGCGCTGAACGTCATCGACAGCGCGAAACACAGCAGCACCGCCGCCACCACGCACTGCCACACCCACAGCGCCACGACCGGCTCGCGCTCCGGCCAGTCGACCCGCGCCAGCAGGCGCGGAGCCGCCACGGCGGTGAGAAGGCCGAGCCCGAGCAGCGCGAGGGAGACCAGCATGCAGTCACCATATGAGCGGCGGACTACCCACCGGTATGGGCTGGGACGTCAAGTGACGCACACCACGGAATCCGAAGCGCGGGTGCCGCGGATTTCCGAAGCCGTCGGACATGGCCGTCACAGGGCCACCAGCATCGCCAGCATGGCCAGGCCCATCGACACCCGGCAGGCGAGTGCGATCTCGGACCACGGCCGGCCACGGCCGGGCGGACCGGCCGCACCGGCCACGGGCCCGGCCGGCCCCACCGGCACCAGGCGCCGGCCCGTCGCCAGCACATAGACGGTGTAGTAGGCGAGCAGCGCCCCCGTCACCAGCGGCATCCCGCCGGCCGCCCCGTGCGCCCCGTGTGCCCCGTGTGCCCCCGCGCCGCTCCCCGCCATCGCCACCGCCATGTACACCATGGACAGTGACCCCACCAGGTGGTGCAGATGGTGACCCGCGCCGCCCCTGGCCGACCACAGCGCGCGCAGCGACGCGGCACCGAACACCACCGCGTACACCGCCCACGCCCACTCCGGCGGCGCCACCACAGCCGCGGGCACCGCCATCGCGGCCATCCCGAAACCCATCAGCGCCTCGTCCAGCGCCGCCCGGCGCTCGGGGCCCGTACAGCTCCTCGTGCGCGCCAGGCAGTAGGCACCCGCCCCCACGCACAGGGCCACCAGCAGCCAGCCGGACATCGCGGGTCCGTGCACGACGTACCTCCCCCTCGACGGCGCGCCTCCTGGGACGATGCCCGGGCCGGCGAGGCCGCACGCGAGCGCAGGGGCGTACAGGAGGAGCGCGAACAGGGCGCGTTACCCTGCACAGCGGGATCGACAGCCGTGAGGGAGAGCCATGGACACCGCACCGCCCAGGGCCGCGGACGAACTGACCTACCGCGACGCCACCGACGCCGACGTCCCCGCACTCGTCGAGCTCGTCGAGTCGGCGTACCGGGGCGACTCGAGCCGGGCCGGCTGGACGACCGAGGCGGACATCCTGGAGGGGCAGCGCACGGATCCCGAGGGCGTCCGCGAGGTCATCGCCACGCCCGGCTCGCGCCTCCTCGTCGTCGAGCGCGACGGCGACCTGATCGCCTGCTGCCAGCTGGAACACCGCGGTGAAGCCGCGTACTTCGGCATGTTCGCCGTACGCCCCGGCCTCCAGGGCGGGGGCCTGGGCAGGCGCGTCATCGCGGAGGCGGAGCGGCTCGCCGCCGCCGAGTGGGGCGCGCGCGAGATGCACATGACGGTGATCTCGGTCCGGGACGAGCTGATCGCCTGGTACGAGCGGCGGGGCTACCGCCGTACGGGACGGATGACCCCGTTCCCGTACGGCGACGAGCGGTTCGGCCTGCCGCGGCGCGACGACCTCCGGTTCGAACTCCTGGTGAAGGACCTCGCCCAGGGCCCGGCCGCCTAGGCGGCGGGCGCGGGGCCGCCCGCGTCGCCCAGGGACGGACCCGGCTCACCCCGCGTGCCGGGCGGCCGGTCCATGGCCCCCGGCTTGCCCAGCGACCCCGACCCGGCGGGACGCTCCCGCGGCGTTCCGGAGTCGCCCGGCTCCCGCGGTTCCTCGGTGTGGAACGCCAACTGACCGTCCCCGACGGTCACCCGCACCC
Source organism: Streptomyces sp. NPDC041796 (assembly GCF_055590785.1). Classification (NCBI taxonomy): domain Bacteria; kingdom Bacillati; phylum Actinomycetota; class Actinomycetes; order Kitasatosporales; family Streptomycetaceae; genus Streptomyces; species Streptomyces sp. NPDC041796. The sequence continues at coordinate 12,084 of NZ_JBVJAH010000022.1, read as the reverse complement.
GCGCGCCCGCCGGAAGCCGTCCGTCCAGCAGGAGCCGGGACATCCGGTTGTCCACCTCCCGCTGGATCGTGCGCCGCAGGGGACGCGCCCCGTACTCGGGCTGGTGGCCGCGCCGCGCGATCCAGTCGACGGCCTCCGGGTCGAACTCGACCGTGACGTCCTGCGCGCGCATCCGGCGCCGGGTCTCCTCCAGCAGCAGATCGGTGATCCGGCGCAACTGGTCCTCGTCGAGGCGGCGGAAGAGGACGATCTCGTCGATCCGGTTGAGGAACTCGGGACGGAAGTGCTCACGCAGCGGCCGCAGCGCCCGCTCCCGCATCGCCTCGCCCTCCGCCCCGCTCTCCGCCGAACCGAAACCGAGCATGCCGCGGCCGGTGCCGATCGCCTCGGAGCCGAGGTTGCTGGTCATCACGATGACCGTGTTCTTGAAGTCCACCGTGCGGCCCTGCGAGTCGGTCAGCCGCCCGTCGTCCAGCACCTGCAGCAGGATGTTGAAGACGTCCGGGTGGGCCTTCTCCACCTCGTCCAGCAGGAGCAGCGAGTACGGGTGACGGCGCACCGCCTCGGTGAGCTGCCCGGCCTCCTCGTGCCCCACGTACCCGGGAGGGGCACCGACCAGCCGGCTGACGGTGTGCCGCTCCTGGAACTCGCTCATGTCCAGGCGCACCATCCGCTCGTCGCTGCCGAACAGCGCGTCCGCGAGCGCCCGGGCCAGCTCCGTCTTGCCCACCCCGGTGGGGCCGAGGAAGAGGAAACTGCCGATCGGGCGCCGTGGGTCGGCGAGGCCCGCGCGGGAGCGCAGCACCGCTTCGGACACGGCCTGGACGGCCTCGTCCTGCCCGATGACCCGCTGCCGCAGATGCCCCTCCAGCCCCAGCAGGCGCTCCTTCTCCTCCTGGGTGAGGCTGCTGACGGGGATGCCGGTCTGCCTGCTGACCACCTCGGCGATGTCCTCGGCCGTGACCTCGACGGACGGTCCGTCACCGGCCGGCTGGGCGACGCGCCCTTCCTTGATCCGCCCGGTGACCTCCTGGATGCGGTCGCGCAGCTCCATGGCCCGCTCGTACTGTTCGGCGGCGACCGCCTGGTCCTTGTCCCGGGCAAGCTGCTCCGCCTGCCGTTCCAGCGCCCGTACGTCGGTGTTCGCGTGGGTGCGCAGCCGCACCCGGGCACCCGCCTGGTCGATCAGGTCGATGGCCTTGTCGGGCAGGAACCGTTCGGTGAGGTACCGGTCGGACAGCTCGACGGCGGCGTGCAGCGCCTCGTCGGTGTAGCGGACCTGGTGGTGGGCCTCGTAGCGGTCCTGGAGGCCGCGCAGGATCTCCAGCGCGTCCTCGGGGCTCGGTTCCGGCACCAGGATCGGCTGGAACCGGCGGGCGAGCGCCGCGTCCTTCTCGATGTAGCGGCGGTACTCCTCCATCGTCGTCGCGCCGATGACGTGCAGCTCGCCGCGGGCCAGCGCGGGCTTGAGCATGTTGCCCGCGTCCATGGAGCCGCTGTCGCCGCCGCCACTGCCGGCGCCTGCGCCGACGACCGTGTGCAGCTCGTCGATGAAGACGATCAGCTCCCCGGAGTGGGTGCGGATCTCCTCGATGATGTTGTTCAGCCGCTCCTCGAAGTCGCCCCGGTAGCGGGTGCCGGCGACCACTCCGGAGAGGTCCAGCGCGACGACCCTGCGGTCGCGCAGCGTGTCCGGTACGTCGTGCTCGGCGATGCGCTGGGCCAGGCCCTCGACGATGGCCGTCTTGCCGACACCGGCGTCACCGATCAGGACGGGGTTGTTCTTGCCGCGCCGGGACAGCACCTCCACGGTCTGCTCGATCTCCAGCTCCCGGCCGATCACCGGGTCGATCCGTCCCGCCTTGGCCATGTCGGTGAGGTCCCGGCCGTACTTGTCCAGCGTCGGCGTGCCGCGCTGGGGCGCCGGCCGCTGGTCGGCGTCGCCCACCCACGGGCCCGGCCCGCCGCGCGCGGCGCCGGTGCCCTGCACGGAGCCCGGGTCGAACTTGGCCGCGTTCAGGATCCGCCCCGCCGCAGAATCCGGGTTCGAGGCGAGCGCCGCGAGGACGTGCTCGGGACCGATGTACGAGGCGCCCGTGTGCCGCGCCAGGTCATGGGCGTCGAGGAGCGCCCGCTTGACGGCGGGCGTGACGGCGATCCGGGACTGCGGGGGGCCCTCGCCCGCCGTCCGGTCGATCTCCTCGGCCAGGGCGTCCGGATCCGCGCCCGCGCGGGCGATCAGGTCACGTGTGGGCTCGGTGGCGAGGGCGGCCCGCAGCAGGTGTTCGGTCTCCAGGTCGGTGCTGCCGTGTTCGGCCGCGTAGGAGGCGGCGTCGCCGACCATCCGGCGTGCGGGCTCGCTCATCAGGCGCCCAATGTCGATGTACCGGGGGATGGGCCGCCCGCCCGCGGGTGCCGATCCGGACCCGCCCCCGAAGAAGCGGGCCAGAAACTCGCTGAACGGGTCGGAGCCGTAACCCTCCGGACCCATGAAACCGCTGCTCATATGCGTCCGTTCCGGTGTCCGGTAATGGCCGGGACACGCTGTACGAGAAGACCTGACTGGATCCAGGTCGCGGGTTCCCGAGCGCATTCCGGTTACACCTGTGACGGACGGGGCTTGCACCTCTGACGAACGGGGCGGAGCGGGCTCCGGCCCGGAGGGGCTTTCCGGGCCGGTGCCGGGGCGAGCGATCGGCCGGGGCCGGCCGTCAGGCCGTGAAGCGGCCCGTACGCCTGATCTCGGGGTGGTCGGTGGTCGCGCCGTCGAGCTCCAGGGCGCGGACGAGCCGCAGGTGCTGTGGTGTGTTGACCACCCAGGCGATGACTCCCAGCCCCGCCGCCCGGGCCCGCTCCGTGGTCTCCAGGGTGAGGCGGCGGATGTTCAGCGCCAGTGTCGCGGCGCCCACGGCCCGGGCCCGTGCCACGATGTCGTCGCCCCAATGGCTGGCGATCAGGACCGTGCGTACCCCCGGCACCAGCCGGGCGATCTCGGCGACCGCCTCGTCGTGGAACGACGACACCTCCACCCGGTCGGCCAGATCGCGCCGGTGCAGCACCTCGGCCAGCGCCCGGGCGGCCGCCACGTCCTTGATCTCGGCCTGGAGCGGTGTCCGCACGGCGTCCAGGACCTCTTCGAACACCGGGATCCGCTCGCCCAGCCCGGCGTCGAGCTCCCTCAGCTCCGCGAGGGTCTTGTCGGCGATGGGTCCGGTGCCGTCGGTCGTCCGGTCCACTTCGGCGTCGTGCATGACGACGAGCGCGCCGTCCTTGCTCAGGTGCAGGTCCAGTTCGATGACGTCCATGCCCGCGTGCTCCGCGCGGACGAAGGACCGCAGGGTGTTCTCCGGTTCGACACCCATGACTCCGCGATGACCGATGGTGAGGAAACTCAAGATCTTCTCGCTTCCGTCGACGGCGGTTGCCGCGCGGTGCCGTGCCACACGCGGCACCGTCGCAGCCTAACGATCCGAGCCCGGGACGGAACCCGTCCCGCGCGGGGAAGCGGAGTGTTCCGCCCCGGGCACGGCGACGCCCAGGAGGAATCCGGTCAGGAGGGCGGCGACCAGAACGGCTCGGATGCTCATGGCGTACGGCTCTCGGAACGGGGAACGAGGGACCCGTCCGTCCTACCGGTCCCGCCCGGCGTGCCGCGATCCTCTTCACCCGTGCGTGGGCGCGTCGTCGGTGCCCTGGCGGCGCCGTCCGTACCGCCGCCCGACCGACGGCGCATCTCCGTGGATGCCGCTGCATCGCTCGCTCACGACAGGAAAAACAGCGGCTTCAATGGGGGGTCGGCAGGATATTTTCTTCCTGCTCCCCTTGTGGCGGAGAACCACCCATGGATACGGTGCCTTGACGCGAGGTTCTCCCGTGGAGGAAGTGTGATGACGGAAATTCTTGTGCAGGATGTTGCCGGCGGGGACGTGTCCGCCGACGCCAGGGTGATCGAGCACCCGGCCTGGCCCGAGCTCAAGAATGCCGTGGAAGAGATCCGCCCCTGGCAGTCGGCGGACGGTTCCATCGACTTCGAGGCCGAGGGCGCGCCCTCCCGTGCCCTCGTCGACGCCACCCTCGACCGTGTCATCGCCGCCGTCGAGCAGCTCTCCCCGCTGCTCCCGCACGACGCCGCGTACCACCGTGCGCTCGTCGCGGACCTGCGCAAGTGGGCCGACAGCGGCTTCGCCGTGCCGGACTTCCTGGACTCGCTGCTGGCCTTCCAGCCGGCCGCGAACCGGATGGACGGCCTCCAGCACCTGGTGCTGTTCCCGATGTACACGCAGAACGGCAACCCGGACCGCAACCTGGAAGCCGTCGTGCTGCGCATGGTCTGGCCGGAGTGGCTCGCCGAGCTGGAGGCCACCCGCTACGACAACCCGCTCTTCTGCGGCATCACCTTCGAGGACTTCACCACCGGGTACGACACCAACTCGGCCGTCCTCTTCCCCGAGACCATCGCCGTGCGCGAGGCCCCCGAGCGCTTCAGCTGGGGCGGCATCTTCTGCGACCGCGAGGCGGCCCGCTTCCGCCGCGTCACCGAGGCGGCCGTGGACATCCTCGGCCTCGACCTGCCCGACGACATCCGCGAGATGCTCGGCGACCAGGGCCGCTGCGAGAAGGCCTTCGTGCTCTGGGACATGGTCCACGACCGCACCCACAGCCACGGCGACCTGCCGTTCGACCCCTTCATGATCAAGCAGCGTCAGCCGTTCTGGATGTACGGCCTGGAGGAGCTGCGCTGCGACCTCACCGCCTTCAAGGAGGCCGTGAAGCTGGAGGCCGAGGGCAACCCGCACGGCCGCGACGTCCAGTACGCGGTGCTGTTCGACCGGATGTTCCGCTTCCCGGTGACCGGCGACCGCAACCGGAACTACGACGGCCTCGGCGGCCAGCTGCTCTTCGCGTACCTGCACAAGCACGACGTGCTGCGCTGGACCGACAACACACTGAAGATCGACTGGCAGCGGGCCCCCGAGGTCACCAACCAGCTCTGCGGCGAGATCGAGCAGCTCTACCGCGACGGCATCGACCGTCCGAAGCTGGTCCACTGGTTCGCCGCGTACGACCTGGTCTCCACCTACCTCGCCCCGCACCCCGGCTCCCGCTGGGCCAAGGGCCCCGACGCCCTCGACCTGAGCCTGCCGCCGCGCAAGCTCGTCGACGACGTGCTTCCGGACGAGTTTCCGCTGAGCATGTTCTATGAGGCCCTCTCCAAGAAGCTGAAGAACGTGATTGCCTCCACCAAGGGCATCACCGCCGAGAAGGCCACCGAGAAGGTTGCCGCGTGAGCTCTCGTACGGAGGAGACGACGACCATGAACGGCAAGGGCAACGGAAACGGCGGCCCGCTCGAGGGCGCTGTCGTCGCGGTGGCCGGAGCGGCGGGTGCGGCCGGCCGCGCCGCCCTGCTGCGGCTCGCGGAGGCCGGTGCGACCGTGGTCGCCTCCGACGCGGACCCGCAGCGGCTCGCCGAGGCGGTCGACGCCGCCCGGTACGCCCACGGCGGGGCGACCGTCATCGGTGACACCGTCGACCTGCTCGACCTGGGCGCCGCCCGGGAGTGGGCCGACAAGACCGAGAAGGAGTTCGGGCGGATCGACGGCCTGGTCCACCTGGTCGGCGGCTGGCGCGGCAGCGCCACCTTCGCCGAGACGGACCTCGCCGACTGGACCCTCCTGGAGAAGCTGCTGATCCGGACGGTCCAGCACACCTCCCTCGCCTTCCACGACGGCCTGCTGCGCAGCGACCGGGGCCGTTACGTCCTGGTGAGCGCCTCCGGTGCCAGCAAGCCGACCGCCGGCAACGCCGCGTACGCCGCCTCCAAGGCAGCGGCCGAGGCGTGGACGCTCGCCCTGGGCGACGCCTTCCGCAAGGCGGGCGGTGAGGACGGCCCGAAGGCCGCGGCTACGATCTTGATCGTGAAGGCTCTGGTGCACGACGCCATGCGCGCCGAGCGCCCGAACGCGAAGTTCGCGGGCTTCACGGACGTCAAGGATCTGGCCGACGAGATCGCCGCCGTCTGGGACAAGCCCGCCCGGGAAGTGAATGGACAGCGCCTGTGGCTGACCCCCAAGCCGTGACCCCCGCCGCCAAGACCGATGCCCGGCGTCGTCACGACCCCACCGTGCGGGGTTTCGCCAGTGACAATTACGCCGGCGTCCACCCCGAGATCCTCGCTGCCATCTCCCTCGCCAACGGCGGCCACCAGGTGGCCTACGGCGAGGACGTGTACACCGAGCACCTCCAGCGGGTGATGCACAGCCACTTCGGCCCGACCGCCGAGGCGTACCCGGTGTTCAACGGCACCGGGGCCAACGTCACCGCCCTCCAGGCGCTCACCGACCGCTGGGGCGCGGTCATCTGCGCCGAGAGCGCCCACATCAACGTGGACGAGGGCGGCGCGCCGGAGCGCATGGCCGGGCTGAAGCTGCTGACCGTCCCCACCCCGGACGGCAAGCTGACACCCGAGCTGATCGACCGGCAGGCGTTCGGCTGGGACGACGAGCACCGTGCCATGCCGCAGGTCGTGTCGATCACCCAGAACACCGAACTGGGCACCGTCTACACGGTGGACGAGATCCGCGCCATCGTCGAGCACGCCCACGGCCTGGGCATGAAGGTGCACCTCGACGGCGCCCGGATAGCCAACGCGGCCGCCTCGCTGAACGTACCGATGCGGGCGTTCACCAACGCGGTCGGCGTGGACGTCCTCTCGTTCGGCGGGACCAAGAACGGCATGCTCGCGGGGGAGTGCGTCGTCGTGCTCAACCCGGACGCGGTGCGTCAGATGAAGCACCTGCGCAAGATGTCGATGCAGCTCGCGTCCAAGATGCGTTTCGTGTCGGTGCAGTTCGAGGCGCTGCTCGCCAAGGACCTGTGGCTGCGCAACGCCCGGCACGCCAACGCGATGGCGCAGCGCCTCGCCGAGGGCGTGCGGGCGGTGGGTGGAGTGGAGATCCTCTACCCCGTGCAGGCGAACGCGGTGTTCGCGCGGCTGCCGCAGGAGGTGACCCGGCGGCTGCAGGAGCGGTTCCGCTTCTACTTCTGGGACGAGGCGGCCGGCGACGTGCGCTGGATGTGCTCCTTCGACACCACCGAGGACGACGTCGACGCGTTCGTCATGGCGCTGAAGGAAGAGCTGGCTCGCTGACAGCTTCTGTATAGGTATGCGGTCGACCGGAAAGTGATTGACTTCCGGTCGGCCGCTTCCCTATGGTCGGCGGGCATGGAACTGATCCAGCACGTGCCCCAGATATCGGCGTATCTCGCCGCCGATGAGGTCATCGACCATCAGCACCCGCAGGTGCGCGAGGTCGTGAACCGACTCGCTGCCGAGCATGGCGACGCATACTCATACGCCAAGGGCGCTTTCGAGTTCGTACGCGACACGATCGCGCACTCGATGGACGCCGACGATCCGCGCGTCACCTGGCGCGCCTCCGACGTGCTGGAGCAGCGCACCGGGATCTGTTACGCCAAGGCCCACGCGCTGGTGGCGCTGTTGCGCGCCCGATCCATCCCCGCCGCCCTGTGCTACCAGCGGTTCGAGGTGGTGCACGGACTGGTGGCGGTGCGGCTGCCGGAGGGCGCGGGGTGGGTACGACAGGACCCGCGCGGCAACAAGCCGGGTGTCGACGCGCAGTTCGGTGCGGACCGTGAGCGACTGGCGTTCACCGTGCGGCCCGAGGCCGGTGAGGCGGACCACCCGGTCCTCTACGCGGCACCGCATCCGGCGGTCCTGGGCGCCCTGAAGGCGGCCCGGGACCGGGCCCACCTGGACAGGACGCTCCCCACCGAGCTGTAGCTACCAGCCGCGCGGCGCTCTCGTCGGACCCGTGGCTCCCAGCCGGGCGGCGCTCTCCCCGGCTCGCCTCAGCCCGCTTCGCGGACCTCGGCCGGGGTCGGCGCCGTGCCCCCGAGGTGTGCGGGCACCCACCAGGTGTCGCCGGCGTCCTTGGGGCGCACCGGGTACGCGCGCTGTGCCGCTTCGAGCAGTTCCTGCACCCGCTCGCGCAGCCGGCGGGTGATCGCGCCCGCGTACTGGTCGGCCGGCGCCTCCACCGGCTCGCCCACCCGGATCGTGACCGGGATGTGGCTGCGCCTGAAGTTGCGCGGCCGCCCCTTGGTCCACAGCCGCTGGGTGCCCCACAGGGCCATCGGGATCAGCGGTACGCCGGCCTCCTGGGCGAGGCGGGCCGCGCCCGACTTGAAGCTCTTGAGCGTGAACGACTGCGAGATGGTCGCCTCGGGGAAGACCCCGATGATCTCACCCGCGCGCAGCGACTCCAGGGCGTGGCGGTAGGCCGCCTCACCCTGTGTGCGGTCGACCGGGATGTGCTTCATCCCGCGCATCAGCGGCCCGGAGATCCGGTGCCGGAACACCGAGTCCTTGGCCATGAACCGCACCAGGCGATTCTGCGGCAGCGCCGCCAGCCCGGAGAAGATGAAGTCCAGATAGCTGATGTGGTTGCTGACCAGCACGGCCCCGCCGGTGCGGGGGATGTTCTCCGAACCCTGAGTGTCGATCTTCAGGTCGAGCGCCTTGAACATCGTGAGAGCGGCGCCGATGACCGGCCGATAGACGAGTTCTGCCATCTGGAGAAGACCCCTTCTTCAGCGCCTGGGGAGGGTTCTCCCGGCGGAAGTTACGCAGCCGTAGGTATCCGGCATTGGGCCGATCGTGCACCATGTGCGCCGTACAGGCCAGTCCTGACGACTCCGGACAGCGAGATTCTCGTCACGTCATGTCCGCTCAGGCAGGGTTTCATGCCCGTGTCGGGAATCCTTCGACCCCCCGCCGTGCTGCCGTGAGTGGCGTCACCGGCGTCACCACACAGGACGAGCGGTCACGGGAGAGGTGGGAGGCAGGGGTGCGGGTGCACGGGAGAGCGCTGGGTAGGGACGACCTGGGCGCGGAGCTGGGGGAGCGGGCGACACTCGTGCAGTTCTCCAGCGCCTTCTGCCAGCCGTGCCGGGCGACCCGGCGCACCCTGGCCGAGGTGGCGGGGATGATCGACGGCGTCGCCCACGTCGAGATCGACGCCGAACGGCACCTCGCCCTCGTGCGCGAGCTGGAGATCGTCAGGACCCCCACCGTGCTGGTGCTCGACGGAGAGGGCCGGATCGTCCGCAAGGCGGCGGGACAGCCCCGTAAGGCCGATGTGATCGGCGCGCTCGGGCAGGTTCTCTGACCTGCCGTGACGCGCACCGTGCCGCCCGGGCCCGACCTGCCGTGACGCACGTCGCACATCCCGGGACGCCCTTGACTGTGCATGCCATCCATCGTCAGGCTGGCGCCGTGCCCCAGGAACTCCTTCTCCACGGGCGGGCCGACGTCGACCTGGCCCGCAACGCGAGCGCGCGCTGTCCGGGTGTCTGAGCAGCCACGGACCCCCTCCCCGCGCCATCCGCAGAAGGACCACTCCATGACGGTCTCGCCCGACCTCGCCGCCCCCGCCCCGGCCTCCCGGCGCGTCGCACACCGGCCCGCCACGCCCGACCTGCTCCGCTCCGCCTTCCGGCGGCACGCGGCGGGCGTCGCGGTGATCACGGCCCAGGGGGAGAGGCCCGTCGGCTTCACCGCCACCTCGCTCACCTCGGTCTCGGCCGAACCGCCGATGATCTCGTTCGGCGTAGGTACCTCGTCCTCCAGCTGGCCCGTCCTCGCCGAGGCCGAGCACATCGGCGTCCACGTCCTGGGCGAGCACCAGCGGGAGCTGGCGGCCACCTTCGCGCGCAGCGGCGCCGACCGTTTCGGCGCGCCGACGCGCTGGCGTACGGGACCCGAGGGCGTACCGCTGCTCGACGGCGTGCTGGCCTGGCTGGTGTGCCGCGTCGTGGCCCGTGTCCCGGCCGGGGATCACCGTCTCGTGGTGGCCGAGGTCGTCGCCGGGGACCCGGACGGCGCGGGGCGTCCGCTGCTGTACCACGAAGGGCGCTTCAACGCTCTGCGGGACTGAGAGATCCCGGTTACGGAGCGTTGGCAAGGTCACAGTTCAAAGCGCTTGCTTACCGGGAAAGCAATCGGTGTACTGACGAGTAATATTTCGGTAGGGGCGTCCACCGCCCCGAGCGGAAACCGTCCCATCAGGCGCCTATGCTGCGTGCAACAAGGCAGCCCAGTTATGACGATGTGTAGGAGAGCCGGCGTGAGCTTGAGGATCGTTGTCTGTGTGAAGTACGTGCCCGACGCCACCGGCGACCGGCACTTCGCCGATGACCTGACCGTCGACCGCGACGACGTCGACGGCCTGCTGTCGGAGCTGGATGAGTACGCGGTCGAGCAGGCGCTGCAGATCGCCGAGGAAGCGGACGACGCGGAGATCACCGTGCTGACCGTCGGCCCCGAGGACGCCAAGGACGCGCTGCGCAAGGCGCTGTCCATGGGCGCCGACAAGGCCGTCCACGTCGAGGACGACGACCTGCACGGCTCCGACGTCATGGCCACCTCGCTGGTGCTCGCCAAGGCCGTCGAGAAGACCGGTTACGACCTGGTCATCTGCGGCATGGCCTCCACCGACGGCACCATGGGTGTCCTGCCGGCGATCCTCGCCGAGCGCCTGGGCGTCCCGCAGGTCACCCTGCTCTCCGAGGTCTCCGTGGAGGACGGCACCGTCAAGGGCCGCCGTGACGGCGACACCGCGTCCGAGCAGCTGGAGGCGTCCCTGCCGGCCGTCGTGTCCGTGACGGACCAGTCGGGCGAGGCCCGCTACCCGTCCTTCAAGGGCATCATGGCCGCCAAGAAGAAGCCGGTGGAGTCCCTGGAGCTCGACGACCTCGACATCGACGCCGACGAGGTCGGCCTCGAGGGCTCCTGGACCAAGGTCGACTCGGCGGCGGAGCGTCCGGCCCGCACGGCCGGCACGATCGTCAAGGACGAGGGCGAGGGCGGCAAGCAGCTGGCCGAGTTCCTCGCGAGCCAGAAGTTCATCTAAGGGCTCGCGCGAGCCACTCACCGCCCCCAGACTCTTCGCATCGCAGGAGATTGAAGTCCCATGGCTGAAGTTCTCGTCTACGTCGACCACGTGGACGGCGCCGTCCGCAAGCCCACGCTGGAGCTGCTGACCCTCGCCCGCCGCATCGGCGAGCCGGTCGCCGTCGCCCTCGGCTCCGGCGCCGAGGCCACCGCCGCCACGCTCGCCGAGCACGGCGCGGTGAAGGTCCTCACCGCCGACGCCCCCGAGTTCGCCGAGTACCTCGTCGTACCGAAGGTGGACGCGCTCCAGGCCGCGTACGAGGCCGTCTCCCCGGCCGCCGTGCTCGTCCCGTCCGCCGCCGAGGGCAAGGAGATCGCGGCCCGCCTCGCGGTCCGTATCGGCTCCGGCATCATCACCGACGCCGTCGACCTCGAGGCCGGCGACGAGGGCCCGGTGGCCACGCAGTCCGCGTTCGCCGCCTCCTTCACCACCAAGTCCCGCGTCTCCAAGGGCACGCCGGTCATCACGGTCAAGCCGAACTCGGCCCCCGTCGAGGCCGCCCCGGCCGCGGGCGCCGTCGAGGCCCTGTCCGTCTCCTTCTCCGAGAAGGCCACCGGCACCAAGGTCGTCTCCCGCACCCCGCGCGAGTCGACCGGCCGCCCCGAGCTGACCGAGGCCGCGATCGTGGTCTCCGGCGGCCGTGGCGTCAACGGCGCCGAGAACTTCTCGATCATCGAGGAGCTCGCCGACTCCCTCGGTGCCGCCGTCGGCGCCTCCCGCGCCGCCGTCGACGCCGGCTGGTACCCGCACTCCAACCAGGTCGGCCAGACCGGCAAGTCGGTCTCCCCGCAGCTCTACATCGCCTCCGGCATCTCCGGCGCGATCCAGCACCGCGCGGGCATGCAGACCTCGAAGACCATCGTGGCCATCAACAAGGACGCCGAGGCCCCGATCTTCGACCTGGTCGACTACGGCGTGGTCGGCGACCTCTTCCAGGTCGTCCCGCAGCTGACCGAGGAGATCAAGTCCCGCAAGGGCTGACCTGCGGCATCTGACCGGCTCCGGGGGGGGGGGGGGGGGGGGGGGGGGGATGGGGGGGGGGGGGGGGGGGGGGGGGGGGGGGGGGGGAGGGGGGCACCGGGCCGCTCTACCGTCGTGGGTGGGTTTTG
>NZ_JBVJAH010000021.1:100075-108234 GCF_055590785.1 Streptomyces sp. NPDC041796 | reverse complement strand
CCCCCCCCCCCCCCCCCCCCCCCCCCCCCCCCCCCCCCCCCCCCCCCCCCCCCCCCCCCCCCCCCCCCCCCCCCCCCCCCCCCCCCCCCCCCGCCCCATGTCAGGTGCCCGCGGCCGGAGCCCGCTTACGCCGCCTTCGCCTTCGTGGCGTACATGTCCACGTACTCCTGCCCGGACAGCCGCATCACCTCGGCCATCACCGAGTCCGTCACCGCCCGCAGCACGTACCGGTCGCGGTCCATGCCCTCGTAGCGGGAGAACTCCATCGGCTCGCCGAAACGCACCGTCACCCGGCCCGGGCGGGGCAGGCCCGCTCCGCCCGGCTGCAGCTTGTCCGTGCCGATCATCGCGAACGGCACCACCGGAGCGCCGGTCATCAGCGTGAGGCGCGCGATCCCGGTGCGACCGCGGTAGAGGCGGCCGTCGGGGGAGCGGGTGCCCTCCGGGTAGATGCCGAAGACGTTGCCGTCCTCCAGCACCCGGCGCCCCGTCATCAACGCGGCCACGCCGCCGTTCGCGCCGTCCCGGTCCACCGGGATCATGCCGACGCCGGTGAAGAACCACGCCATCAGCCGGCCCTTGAGGCCCTTGCCCGTGACGTACTCGTCCTTGCCGATGAAGAAGACCTGACGGTCGCACACGATCGGCAGGACGATGGAGTCGATGAACGTCAGATGGTTGCCCGCCAGGATGACCGGCCCGTCACCGGGGATGTTCTCGGCGCCCTCCACCCGGGGGCGGAACATCAGGCGCATGACCGGGCCGAGCACTGCCTTGATGAGCGCGAAGCGGGACAACGAGTCCTCCGTCGAAGTAGCCGACCACGTACGTGACCAGTATGTGCAGGTGAGGACGATACTCGTGGGTCACCCCCGGCCGCACACCGGGTTAACCGAGTCGATACGCAGTGTTGACCCATGTTTTCCCCCGGTTCGCCGTGGGTCTGCCCGCCATAGGGCTCCGCTGCCTACGATCAGGGCTCGCGACAGTCGCTCAAAAGTCCGAAAATCGTTCACCAAGGAGCTTTCATGACACAGGGTGCGCACAGGAGTCCCGGCCGTCGGACCGTGCTGGGAGCGGCGGTCCTCGGCTCGGCCGCCCTCTCCGTGGGCGCGGGCGGCACCGCGGCGCAGGCGCACGGGCGCCCGTCGGGTGCGTACCGGCACCTGCCCGTCCCGACGGTCATCGCGCACCGCGGCGCCAGCGGCTACCGCCCCGAGCACACCCTCGGCTCCTACCAGCTCGCCCTCGACATGGGCGCGGACGTCATCGAGCAGGACCTCGTCCCGACCAAGGACGGCCACCTGGTCTGCCGCCACGAGAACGACATCACCGGGACGACGGACGTCGCCGACCACCCGGAGTTCGCGTCCCGCAGGACCACCAAGACCGTCGACGGCACCGCGCTGACCGGATGGTTCACCGAGGACTTCACCCTCGCCGAGCTGAAGACGCTCCGCGCCAAGGAACGCATCCCCGGCACTCGCCAGGAGAACACGGTCTACGACGGCCGCTGGCCCATACCCACCTTCGAGGAAGTCCTGCGCTGGGCCGAGAAGGAGGGCCGCCGCCGGGGCCGCCCGATCTGGCTGTACGTCGAGACCAAGCACCCCACCTACTTCCGCAAGCTCGGCCTCGGCCTGGAGGAGCCGCTCGCCAAGCTGCTGCGGCGCTACGGCCGCCACGGCGCGGACTCGCCGACGTTCCTCCAGTCCTTCGAGCCGAGCAGCATGCAGCGGATGGCACGGCTCGTCTCCACTCCGCGCGTCGTGCTGCTGTGGACGGCCGACGACCGCCCCTGGGACTTCCGCGAGGCGGGCGACCCGCGCACCGTCGCCGACCTGATCACGCCCGAGGGCCTGAAGTGGATCGCGTCCTACGCGCAAGGAATCGGCCCCCTGCTGGACCTGGTCATCCCGAAGGACAAGGACGGCAAGCTGGGCAAGCCGACCACACTGGTGCGCGACGCACACGCCAAGGGCCTGGTCCTCCATCCCTACACCCTGCGCAACGAGAACAGCTTCCTCCCCGCCGACTTCCGCCGCGGCTCGGACCCGGCGGCGTACGGGGACGTCTTCGGCGCGTACGAGGCGTACTTCGCCACCGGCATCGACGGCATCTTCACCGACCAGCCGGACACCGGCCTGCTGGCCGCCGCGGACCACCGCGCCCGCTGACGCCACCCCGGGGGCGGCTCAGCCGGCCCCGGCCACGCCACGCCCAGAGACCCCCGGGCGCGTCAGCCGCAGCGCCGGCCAGGACGCCCGGACGGGCGGTTTCGGGCGGGGGCGGCAACCGCCGGGCGGCCCCCTGGTGTCGTGGGCGGCATGACACCCCCCGAAGAGCCCCGCCCCGCAGCGCCCGCGCAGACCCACCCCGCAACGCCCGCCCGTCCCCGCCCCGCAACGCCGCCCGCCCGTCCCGGCCACGCGCAACCGCCTCCCGAAGCGACCGCGACCGCAACCGCGACCACCACCACCCTCCCCGAACTCGTCGGCGCCCTCACCGCGCTGCTCGCCGCCGAGTCCGAGGCGGAGGCGGCGGCCGCCGGTGTGGAGCCGGGCGACCTCGAACAAGCCGTATGGCTCAGGCTCCTGGAGCGCCTCGACGGCGGCCCCGGCCTGCCGCGCCGGCCGGCGGACTGGCTGCGCCGGGCGGTCCGGGACGAGGCCCGCCGCGCCCGCCGGACCGTCGTGCGCGAACTCCCGTACACCAGCCACGAGCCCGTGTCGGACGCCGAGCCTGAGCACGCCGCACTCGTCGCCGAACGGCGCCGGGCGCTGCGTACCGCCATCGCCCGCACCCCCGTCCACTGCCGGCGCCTGCTGACTGCGATGTTGTCGCCCACCGACCCCACCTACCGGGAAATCGCAGGAGAGTTGGGTATCTCACAAGGCAGTTTGGGGCCCATGCGTTCCCGTTGCCTGGGATGCCTGCGCAGAATGCTCACTGCAGAGGTTGCCGTTCCTGAACATCGGGGAAAGGAGCGGTAGACCCCCAGGGCGGACCAGGTGAGCCGGAGGCATGCATACATGGGCATGAGCGTGACCATCTCAGCGGCAAGCGCGCAGGACGCCGAACAGATCCTCAAGCTGCAATACCTGTGCTACCAGAGCGAGGCCGAGCTCTACGGCGACTACGCCATCGAACCCCTCACCCAGTCACTCGACGACCTGAAGGCCGAGCTCGACCGCGGCCACGCGCTCGTCGCCCGGCTCGGCGACGAGATCATCGCCTCCGTACGCGGAGAGCTCGACGACACCGGCACCGCGACCATCGGCAAGCTCATCGTCCACCCGCGGCTGCGCCGCCACGGACTCGGCGGCCGTCTCCTCGACGCCATCGAGAGGCACTTCGCCGGCGACCCGGCCCCCGCCGCCAAGCGCTTCCAGCTCTTCACCGGCCACCGCAGCGAGGGAAACCTGCGCCTCTACCGCAAGAAGGGGTACGAGACCGTCGCCACCCAGGAAGTGGGCCCGCGCCTCACCCTGGTCACGCTGGAGAAGGCCGCCTAGCCTTCCGCAGCCACAGGATCCCGGTCACCGGCAGCAGCACCGGGATGAAGACGTACCCGTATCCGTAGTCGGACCAGACCGTGGCGTCCGGGAAGGCGCCGGGATCGGCCAGCGTCCACGTCCCCACGGTCAGCACGCCCACCAGCTCGGCGGCGCAGCACACCAGCGCCGCCTTGCGGGCCGTCTCCCCGCCCCGTACCAGCGTGTAGGTGATGAACACGTACACCACGGCCGCCAGGGCCGACAGCGTGTACGCCAGCGGCGCCCGGCCGAACTCGGTGGCGATCTGCAGCACCGACCGCGACACCGCGCCGACCGACATCACCCCGTACAGCCACACCAGCAGCATGCCGGGCCCCTTGGCCAGACCGCGCCCCGCCACCTCAGACCGTCCAGATGTCGTAGAGGCGCACTTCCAGGACCGCCAGCACCACCGCGCCGGCCGCGACGGTCGCCGAGCCCCAGCGGCTGCGCTCCGCCAGCGACATGAACCCCGCCGCCGGCACCGCGCACAGCGCGCCGATCAGGTAGGCGAGGAAGATCGCCGTGCCCTCGTCGGCCTTCTCGCCCCGCGTCAGCTGCACGATCCCCACCACCAGCTGCACCAGGGCCAGCACCGTCACCACCGCCATGCCGATGAAGTGCCAGTCCTTCGTCGGCTGGTCCCGGTACGCGGCGAAGCCGCACCAGGCGGCGAGGGCGAGCGCGGCCACGGAGACCGCGACCGTCAGGGCGTCAAGCATGCGCCCGAGACTATTACGGGCCAAAAGACCCGGTGCGACCGCCCCCGGTAGCGGAAACGTAGGCTCCATGACCATGAAGATCCACGCCGAAGCCCTCCTGTTCGACAACGACGGAACCCTCGTCTCCTCCCTGGAGTCCGTGGACCGCTGCTGGAACCGGTGGGCCGAGGAGTACGGCATCGCGCCCGACGTCTTCGCCCGCGTCGAACTGCACGGCCGGCCCGCGGTCGAGATCATCGCCGAGCTGCTGGGCGCCGGGCGGTCCACGGAGATACGCGGGGCCCTCACACGTATCGAGCAGCTCGAGGTCGAGGACGTACCGGGTGGCGTGGAACTGCTGCCCGGCACCGAGGAGCTGCTCTCCTCGCTCCCGGAGGGCCGCTGGGCCGTCGTCACCTCCGCCACCCGGCCCCTCGCCGAGGCGCGGCTGCGCGAGGCGGGGATCGACGCCCCGGTCGTGATCACCGCCGACGACATCACGCGCGGCAAGCCCGACCCCGAGCCCTACCTGCTCGCCGCCGAGAAGCTCGGCGTGGACCCCGCGCGCTGCGTGGTCTTCGAGGACGCTCCCGCCGGACTGACGGCCGGCCGCGCCGCCGGTATGGCGACCGTGGCCTTGGCCACAACGCACGACCGCGGCGACCTCGTGGCCGATGTCGTGGTCACCGACCTCTCCGAGGTGTCGGCGCAGGCCACAGCCGGTGGAGTGGACGTCACCGCGGCGTCCCGGCAGCCCGCCTGACGTCGGTGCGGCGTCCGTATGACGCACATGCGCCGTCCGCTATTCGGACAGCCGCCCGATCTTGGAAGGGGCGTCTGGTTTACTGACCCGCATGACCACGACGAGCTCCCGCACCCTTGCGACCGAGGCGATCACGACGCCCGGTGCTCGTTGTATGTGTCGAATGTGCGCCTTCTGAGGGCCCCCGCCTGAGCCTCGCGCCCCGAAGCGAGACCCGACAGCCACGCCGTGTTCCGTACGCGATCGGACGGACAGGCCTGCCCCGCGCACGTGCCCCGGTCACCCGCCGAACAGCCGTGCCGCGCGTCGGAACGACGAATGCCCCGTGCCCGGCGGACACCGCGCCGTGCACTCGACAGTGACGGAAACCCCTGTGATCACCACCAAGGGCCTGACCAAGGTCTACGAGTCGCGAGGCCGCCAGGTCACCGCTCTGGACGGCGTCGACCTCCATGTCCGCGAAGGCGAGGTCTTCGGCGTCATCGGACAGAGCGGCGCCGGCAAGTCCTCGCTCATCCGCTGCGTCAACCTCCTGGAACGCCCCACCTCCGGCACCGTGACGGTCGACGGCACCGACCTCACCGCGCTCGCCGGACGAGGCCGCCGCGCGGGCAAGGACCTGCGCCGGGCGCGCAGCCGCATCGGCATGGTCTTCCAGCACTTCAACCTGCTGTCCTCACGGACCGTCAAGGACAACATCGAGCTGCCGCTGGAGATCCTCGGCGTCGCCGGCGCCGAACGCTCTCGCCGCGCCCTCGAACTCCTCGACCTCGTCGGCCTCGCCGACAAGGCCAAGGCCTACCCCGGCCAGCTCTCCGGAGGCCAGAAGCAGCGCGTCGGCATCGCCCGCGCCCTGGCCGGCAACCCCAAGGTGCTGCTCTCCGACGAGGCCACCAGCGCGCTGGACCCCGAGACCACCCGCTCCATCCTCCAACTGCTGCGCGACCTCAACCGGCAGCTCGGCCTGACCGTTCTCCTCATCACCCACGAGATGGACGTCGTCAAGCAGATCTGCGACTCCGCCGCCCTGATGAAGCAGGGCCGCGTCGTCGAGTCCGGCACCGTCGCCGAACTGCTCGCCACCCCCGGCTCCGAACTGGCCCGCGAGTTGTTCCCGGTGACCGGCGAGGCCTCCGGCGCCGACCGCACGGTCGTCGACGTGACGTTCCACGGGGAGGCCGCCACGCAGCCGGTGATCTCCCAGCTCTCCCGTACGTACAACGTCGACATCTCGATCCTCGGCGCCGCCATGGACACCGTCGGCGGCAGGCAGATCGGTCGCATGCGCATCGAACTGCCCGGCCGGTACGAGGAGAACGTCGTCCCCGTCGGCTTCCTGCGCGAACAGGGCCTCCAGGTGGAGGTCATCGACGAGGAACGCAACGTGCCCGCGCAGGGCCTGGTCAAGGAGATCGCGAAGTGACCTGGGAAGAGATGCGGCCCCTGCTGGAGCAGGGCACCATCGACACGCTCTACATGGTGCTGTGGTCCACCGTCGTCACCGTCATCGGCGGCCTGCCGCTGGGCGTCCTCCTCGTCCTGACCGACAAGGGCGGCCTGCTGCAGAACCGGCCGGTGAACAAGGTCATCGGCGTGATCGTGAACATCGGCCGCTCGCTGCCGTTCATCATCCTGCTGGTGGCCCTGATCCCCGTCACCACGCTCGTGGTCGGCACCTTCATCGGCCCGACCGCGATGATCGTGCCGCTCTCCATCGGAGCCATCCCGTTCTTCGCGCGCCTCGTCGAGACCGCGATCCGCGAGGTCGACCACGGACTCGTCGAAGCCGTCCAGTCCATGGGCGGCGGCATCCCCACGATCGTGTGGAAGGTACTGCTCCCGCAGGCGCTGCCGTCCCTGGTCGCCGCCCTCACCACCACCGTGATCACCCTGATCAGCTACTCGGCACTGGCCGGCGCGGTCGGCGGCGAAGGACTCGGCTCCAAGGTCATCACCTATGGCTACCAGCGGTTCGAGACCAACTTCATGCTCATCACCGTGGTGCTGCTGATCGTCATCGTCACGATCATCCAGCTCATCGGCGACCTCGCCGTGCGCCTCCTCGCCCGCCGGGGCCGCACCGCGTCCTGACTTCCCCCCGGGGACCCCAGAACAGCCCGCACTCCTTGTCCGGGCGATGTCCGCACCACCAGAAAGAGGCACTTTTCGTGCGTAAGAACAGCAAGAACCTCAAGCTCACCGGCGCCTTCGCCACCATCACCGCCCTTGCCCTCGGCCTCACCGCCTGCGGCACGGCCTCCGACCCGTCCTCCTCCAAGGGCGGCTCCGGCAAGGCGGACGAGTCCACGCCGCTCGTCGTCGCCGCGTCCCCGACGCCGCACGCCGACATCCTGACCTTCGTCAAGGACAACCTCGCCGAGAAGGCCGGCCTCAAGCTGGAGGTGAAGGAGTTCACGGACTACGTCCTGCCCAACACCGCCACCCAGAGCGGCCAGGTCGACGCCAACTACTTCCAGCACAAGCCCTACCTGGACGACTTCAACAAGAAGAACGACACGACCATCGTCCCGGTCGTCAACGTCCACCTGGAGCCCCTCGGCCTCTACTCCAAGAAGCTGAAGTCCCTGGGTGACCTCAAGCCCGGCCAGACCGTCGCCGTCCCCAACGACACCACCAACGGCGGCCGCGCCCTCAAGCTCCTCGCCGACAACGGCGTCATCACCCTCAAGGACGGTGTCGGCGCCAACGGCAAGCTGTCCGACATCAAGGACAAGAAGGGCCTGGAGTTCAAGGAGCTGGAGGCCGCCACCGTGCCCCGCGCCCTGAACGACGTCGACGCCGCCGTCATCAACGGCAACTACGCCATCGAGGCCAAGCTCAGCCCCGCCAAGGACGCCCTGGCGCTGGAGAAGGCCGAAGGCAACCCGTACGCCAACTTCCTCGCCGTCAAGAAGGGCAACGAGAAGGACGCGCGCGTGCAGAAGCTCGCCAAGCTCCTCAACTCGCCCGAGGTGAAGAAGTACATCGAGGACACCTACAAGGACGGCTCCATCGTCTCCGCCTTCGGAGCGGTCAAGTAGCCCTCGGCCCCCGGGTCCAGGGGGGGGGGGGCGCCGCCGGGGGGGGGGGGGGGGGGGGGGGGGGGGGGGGGGGGGGGGGGGGGGGGGGGGGCGGGGGGGGGGGGGGGGGGAGGGGGGG
>NZ_JBVJAH010000021.1:0-100065 GCF_055590785.1 Streptomyces sp. NPDC041796 | reverse complement strand
CCCCTCCCCGCCCCAAGAGGGCCCCCCCCCCCCCCCCCCCCCCCCCCCCCCCCCCCCCCCCCCCCTCCCCCCCCCCGCCCCCTCTGCCGTGTCGACGCATCGACGTATCGACGTATCCGTATCGACGAATCCGTACCGACCCGGCCATGCGCACAACCGGCTGCATGCTGCATGCTGTGCGTTCACGGCCTTTACGGACGGTCTTCGGCATGGAGCTGCGCATGACTACCACCTTTCCGGACATCTCCATCAGCACGGAACGGTTGGTGCTGCGCCCCTACGAGGAGTCGGACATCCCGGCGCACATCGAGATGATGAACGACGAGATGGTCGTCGCCTGGACCTCCGCGCCACACCCCTACACCACGGCCCACGCCGAGGAATGGGTGCGCAGGATCGCTCCTGCGGAACGCACGGAGGGCCGCGGCGTCGTCCTCGCCGTCACCGAGTTCCTCACCCAGCGCCTCGTCGGCATCGTCCACCTCCAGAACACCAACTGGCGCACCCGCGCCACCGAGATCGCCTACGTCACCGCCCCCTGGGCCCGCGGCGAGGGATACGCCACCGAATCCGTCCTCGCCGTCGCCCAATGGCTCTTCCGCGACCAGCGCTTCGAACGCCTGGAACTGCGCACCGCCGCCGACAACACCGCCTCCCAGCAGGTCGCCCAGAAGATCGGCTGCATCAGCGAGGGCGTACTGCGCAACGCCTGGATAGCGCGCACCCAGACGGAGGACGGCGGCTGGACCGACATCCGGACCGACCTGATCGTCTGGAGCCTGCTCCCCGAGGACCTCGAAGGCGCCGCCGACCAGCTCGCCGACGCCGGGTACTCCTCGTTCACCGACTGGAACTGACACCCGGTACGCTCACCAGCACTCCACCCGACCTCCACACCACTCCAGGAGACAGACGAAGATGGCCGACCGGGTCACGGTGATCGGCTGGGACGGTTCGCCTCTCACCGCGGCCGCCAGGTCCGCCCTCTCGGCCGCCACCCTGGTGGCCGGAGCCGGCCACCACCTGGCGCTCCCGGAAATCCCGCCCGCCGCCGAACGGATCCGCCTCGGCAGCGTCGACCTCGCCGCCCGCCGCATCGCCGGCCACCGCGGCACCGCCGTCGTACTCGCCGACGGCGACCCGGGCTTCTTCGGCGTCGTACGCACCCTGCGCGCACCCGAGTACGGCCTGGAGGTCGAAGTGGTGCCCGCCGTCTCCTCCGTCGCCGCCGCCTTCGCCCGCGCCGGCATGCCGTGGGACGACGCCCAGGTCGTCGTCGCCCACACCCGCACGCTGCGCCGCGCCGTCAATGTGTGCCGTGCCCACCCGAAGGTCGCCGTGCTGACCTCCCCGGGCGCCGGCCCCGCCGAACTCGCCCTCCTCCTCGACGACGTCCACCGCACCTTCGTCATCTGCGAGGAACTCGGCACCGAACGCGAGCAGGTCACCGTCCTCACCTCCGACAAGGTCGCCGACCACACCTGGCGCGACCCCAACGTCGTCATCGTCATCGGCGGCACCGCCACCACCCAGGGGGGCGGCGGATGGCTGATGGGCCGGGACCCCGGAGCGGTACGCGGCTGGGGGCTGCCCGCGCACGCGTACGGCGGTGACCTCGGCATCGGCGAGTCGGACGGCCTCCGCTCCGCACAGCTCGCCCGCCTCGGCCCGCGCACCGGTGACCTCGTCTGGGACATCGGCTGCGGCGCCGGAGCCCTGGCCGTGGAGGCCGCACGCTTCGGCGCGGCCGTGATCGCGGTCGACGAGGACCCGGCCGCCTGCGCCCGTACCGAGGCCGCCGCACGCCACTTCGGCGTGCAGATCCAGACCGTGGCGGGACGCGCGCCGCACGTGCTGGAGCGGCTGCCCGAGCCCGACGTCGTCCGTGTCGGGGGCGGGGGAGCGGCCGTCGTCACCGCCTGCGCGGACCGGCGTCCCGAGCGGATCGTCGCGCACGCGACCACCCGTGACGAGGCCGAGGCCATCGGCGCGGTCCTGGCGGACGGCGGGTACGCGGTCGAATGCGCCCTCCTCCAGTCCGTCGAACTCGACACGGGCGCCTGGACCGAACGAGACCGCTCCGTCGTCTTCCTGCTGTCGGGCCACAGGCCGACGCCCTCCCCGTGACCATGTCACTACGGCACGGCAGGTAGGCTGGCCGATCGTTGTACGGCGGCCGGACGTTCGACGACGCGTTCGTCAATGTCCGGAAAAAAGGGACCTCTTCAGGTCCCCGGTGTGGTACGGCGTTACCGGGGGGTTGCGCAACGTGGCGCAGTCCACAGCCGACGGCGGCGGATCCCGCTGCCACGGCGGCAGAAGACCGCGACAATACGTGATGTCCGCGTGCCTTTCGTGCCGCGCGGCGCGCATGCTCGTTCTTGTTGGCGGGCGACGGTCTGAAGGAGCACAACCGATGGGCGAGGGGTACGCATGACTGACACCGGCCAGGTCCCGGGCGAGGGGCAGCCGGAGAACGCAGGCATGGTGGAGCAGCCGGGCATCCCCGCTCCGGGCGCGTACACCTTCCTCGACCCCTCCGAGAACGCCGCCGAGGACGACGACCTCCTGCTGATGCCGGGGTCGCAGGGAGCCTGGAGCGAGCCGCACGCCGGCGTCGCCCCGGCGCCCGCGCCCATGGCGATGCCCCCGACCGTCCCCGCGGCGGTGGACCCGGTGGGCGCGGCCGTGATCGCCGAGCAGCAGGCGCAGCAGGCCCGGCTCCAGCAGGCCCAGCAGCCCGTGTACGAGCCGGTCGCGCAGGCCACGCCGGTCGTCCACGAGCCGGTCGCTCCGGTGTACGAGCCGGCCGTCCACGAGGCCGCCGCCCCCGAGCCGGCCGCCTCCGAGCCGGTCGTCCACGAGCCGGCCGTGCACGAGGCCGCCGTCCACGAGACCGGCGCGCACGAGACCGGCGCGCACGAGACCGGCGCGCACGAGGCCGGTGGCCGTGACTCCGGGTCGGTCGACCTGACCGGCGTACGGCTGCCGGAGCCGGCCCAGGCAGCGGCTCCCGCCCCCGAGCCCGCCCAGGCAGCGGCTCCCGCCGCCGCTCCCGGCCCGGCGCACGCGCGGCGTCCGCTGCACATGGGCCCCCCGGTCCCCGACGCCTCGGGCGGTGTCGTCCGCTCGCTCGCCGATCGCGGCCCGGCCAACCCCGCCACGGCCACGCCGGGTCCCGCCACCTCCGGCGGCCTGGAGTACCTGGACGTGCCGCGCGAGGAGCCCGCGTCCGCGCTGCCCGGCCCGCAGGTCGGCGAGCTTCCGCCGCAGAGCCCGGCGCCGTGGTCCCCGCAGCCCCAGCAGCACCAGACACCGCTTCCTGCCACAGCAGAAACGGTCGTTCCGGACCAGGCGCCCGCGCCGGTCGGGCAGTTCGTGCCGGTCGAGGGCTCCGTCCCGACCGCGCCCCACCTCGCCCCGACGCCGTCGGCCCCCGCGCCCGCCGCCGAACCGGCGCCCGAACCGGCCCCCGAGGTCGCCGAGCCGGTCGCCGCCGCGCCCGAGCCGGCGCCGGAGCCCGTCCCGCAGGGCGCCGTGACCGTCCCGGCGCCCCGCGACGGCGGTTCTGCCGCCCCGGCCGAGCCCGCCCCGGAGCCCGCGGCCCAGCCGGTCGAGGCCCCCGCCGAGCCGGTGACCCCCGAGCCGGCAGCCGCGGCCGAGCAGCCCGCTGCCCCCGAGCCCGCGGCCGAGCACCCGGTGACCGTCCCCGAGCCCGTGGCCGCCGAGGCGACCGCCCCTGAGCAGGCCGTGGCCCCCGAGCCGGTGGCCGGGCAGCCCGCTCCCGCCGCGATCGCCGAGCCGGTCGCGACTTCCGAGCCCGTGGTCCCCGAGCCGGTGGCCGTGGCGGAGCAGCCCGTCGCGGTCGAGCAGCCGGTGGCCGAGGAGCCCGCGCCTGCCGTGGAGGAGCAGCCGGTGGCTGAGGAGCCCGCGCCCGCCGTGGAGGAGCAGCCGGTGGCCGAGGAGCCCGCGCCTGCCGTGGAGGAGCAGCCGGTGGCCGAGGAGCCCGCGCCCGCCGTGGAGGAGCAGCTTTCCGCCGAGGCCGCGCCCGCCGTGGAGGAGCAGCCGGTGGCCGAGGAGCCCGTGCCCGCCGTGGAGGAGCAGCCGGTGGCCGAGGAGCCCGCGCCCGCCGTGGAGCAGCAGCCCGAGGTCGTGGAGACGGACGCCGCCGAGGCGCCCGCGCCCGCCGACGCCCAGGCGGACACCCCCGCGGACCAGAGTGCCCCGGCCCCCGCCTACGACGACGTCGAGCGCGAGGCCGTGCTCCGCGTGATGCGTGAGCGCCGGGACATCCGCAACGGCTTCCGCAGCGACCCGATCCCGCACGAGGTCCTCCTCCGGGTCCTCGAAGCGGCCCACACGGCGCCGTCGGTGGGCCACTCGCAGCCCTGGGACTTCGTCGTCATCCGCTCCGCCGAGACGCGGCGCACGATGCACGAGCTCGCCCAGCGCCAGCGCGAGGCGTACGCCAAGTCGCTGCCGAAGGGCCGGGCCAAGCAGTTCAAGGAACTGAAGATCGAGGCCATCCTCGACACCCCGGTGAACATCGTCGTCACCGCCGACCCCACCCGCGGTGGCCGCCACACCCTCGGCCGGCACACCCAGCCGCAGATGGCGCCGTACTCGTCCGCGCTCGCCGTCGAGAACCTGTGGCTCGCCGCCCGCGCCGAGGGCCTCGGCGTCGGCTGGGTCAGCTTCTTCGACGAGCGCGAGATGGTCCGTGCCCTCGGCCTGCCCGAGCACCTCGAGGTCGTCGCGTACCTCTGCGTCGGGTACGTCGACGAATTCCCCGAGGAGCCCGAGCTGATGCAGGCGGGCTGGTCCAAGCGGCGCCCGCTGTCATGGGTGGTCCACGAGGAGACGTACGGCCGCCGCGCCCTGCCCGGCGAGGAGCCGCACGACCTGCTCCAGGAGACCGTCTCCAACATCCGGCCCCTCGACGCGAAGGCGCTCGGCGAGGCGTGGGAGCGGCAGAAGCGGATGACGAAGCCGGCCGGCGCGCTCGGCATGCTGGAGATCATCTCCGCCCAGCTCTCCGGCCTCTCCCGGATGTGCCCGCCGCCCATCCCCGAGCCCGCGGCCGTGGCGATCTTCGCCGGCGACCACGGAGTGCACGCCCAGGGTGTCACCGCCTGGCCCCAGGAGGTGACGGCCCAGATGGTCGCCAACTTCCTCGGCGGCGGCGCGGTCTGCAACGCGTTCGCCAACCAGGTGGGCGCCGAGGTCTGCGTCATCGACGTCGGCGTCGCCGGTGACCTGCCCGCCACGCCCGGCCTCCTGCCCCGCAAGGTGCGGCCCGGCACGGCCGACTTCACCACCGGCCCCGCCCTCAGCCGTGAGGACGTCCTCGCGGCCGTCGAGGTCGGCATCGAGACGGCCCGCGACCTGGTGGCCGCCGGCAACAAGGCGCTGCTGACCGGTGAGATGGGCATCGCCAACACCACCGCGTCCGCCGCGCTGATCTCCGTCTACACGGACGCCGACCCGACGGAGGTCACCGGCCGGGGCACAGGCATCAACGACGAGATGCACGCCCGCAAGGTGGACGTCGTCCGGCGTGGCCTGGAGCTCCACCAGCCGGACCCGGCCGACCCCATCGGCGTCCTCGCCGCCCTCGGCGGCCTGGAGCACGCGGCCCTCGTCGGCTTCATCCTGGGCGGCGCCTCGCTGCGTACGCCGGTCGTCCTCGACGGCGTCAGCGCCGGTGCCGCGGCCCTCGTGGCCCGGGCCATCGCCCCCGAGGCGCTGGCGGCCTGCATCGCGGGCCACCGCAGCGCCGAACCGGGCCACGTGGCGGCCCTCAACAAGCTGGGCCTCCGCCCCCTGGTGGACCTGGACCTCCGCCTGGGCGAGGGCACCGGTGCCCTGCTTGCCCTCCCCGTGATCCAGAGCGCGGCCCGCGCGATGCACGAGGTGGCGACGTTCGACTCGGCGGGCGTCACCGAGAAGTAGCCGGGTGGGGGGGCCGCGCGCCCCCACACCCCCCTCCGCCCCGCAGGCCCCGGCCCGCACCCCGGGCGCGGCGTGGCGCGGGGGCGCCTGCCCAGCGGCTCTCCCCGCCGCCCCGCGACCGGCCCGGCGGGGCGCACCGTATCGTGGTCCGCAGCGTCCCCACAGCCGTGCCACCCCCACGCCACCCCCGCCCCACCAGCCGCTTCACCGTCGCAGCGGCTCCGCACACCGCACCACCGCCTCGCCGAGGAGCCGCACCGCCATGGCCGAGTACGCCGAGCACCCCGCCTACCCCGTCGGACTGCGCCTGACCGGGCGCCGCGTCGTCGTCATCGGCGGCGGCCAGGTCGCCCAGCGCCGCCTCCCCGCCCTCATCGCGGCCGGTGCCGACATCACCCTGGTCTCCCCGTCCGCGACGCCGTCCGTCGAGGCCATGGCGGAGGCCGGCGAGATCACCTGGATCAAGCGCCGGTACGAGGAAGGCGACCTGGCCGACGCCTGGTACGCCCTGATCGCGTCCACCGACCCGGCGGCCAACGCCCGCGCGTCCGCCGAGGCGGAGCGCACCCGCACCTGGTGCGTACGCTCCGACGACGCCGAGGCCGCCACCGCCTGGACGCCCGCGACCGGCCGCAGCGAGGGCGTCACCGTCGCCGTGCTCACCGGCCACGACCCGCGCCGCTCCGCCGCCGTGCGGGACGCGATCGTCGAGGGGCTGCGCGACGGTTCGCTCGCGGCGCCGCACCACCGCTCCCGTACCCCCTTCGTGGCCCTGGTCGGCGGCGGCCCCGGCGACCCGGACCTGATCACCGTGCGCGGCCGCCGGCTGCTCGCGGAGGCGGACGTGGTGATCGCGGACCGCCTCGGCCCCCGGGACCTCCTGGACGAGCTGCCGCCGCACGTCGAGGTGATCGACGCGGCGAAGATCCCGTACGGCCGGTTCATGGCCCAGGAGGCCATCAACAACGCGCTCATCGAGCACGCCAAGGCCGGCAAGTCCGTCGTCCGTCTCAAGGGCGGCGACCCGTTCGTGTTCGGCCGGGGCATGGAAGAGGCGCAGGCCCTCGCCGAGGCGGGCATCGCCTGCACGGTCGTCCCGGGTATCTCCAGCTCGATCAGCGTCCCCGGCGCGGCCGGCATCCCGGTCACCCACCGGGGCGTCGCGCACGAGTTCACCGTGGTCAGCGGCCATGTCGCGCCCGACGACCCGCGCTCGCTCGTGGACTGGGCCTCGCTGGCCAAGCTGACCGGCACGCTGGTCATCCTGATGGGCGTCGACAAGATCGGCGCGATCGCCGAGGCGCTGGTCGCCCACGGCAAGGCCGCCGACACCCCGCTCGCGCTGATCCAGGAGGGCACCACCGCCTCCCAGCGGCGGGTCGACGCGACCCTCGCGACGGTGGCCGAGCGGGTCAGGAGCGAGGACGTACGCCCGCCCGCCGTGATCGTCATCGGCCCGGTGGTCGCCGAGGGCCCGCACAAGAGCACCACGTAACCCAGCCCCGTTGGCACTTCACACCGGACAAGGCAGTATCACCCTGTGGCCGATCTCATCACCATCGACGACCCCGACGACCCGCGCCTCGGCGACTACACGGGCCTGACCGACGTCGAACTGCGCCGCAAGCGCGAACCCGCCGAAGGCCTCTTCATCGCCGAGGGCGAGAAGGTCATCCGGCGCGCCAAGCAGGCCGGGTACGAGATGCGCTCGATGCTGCTGTCCGCCAAGTGGGTCGACGTCATGCGCGACGTCATCGACGAGGTCCCGGCGCCCGTGTACGCGGTGACGCCGGACCTCGCCGAACGCGTCACCGGCTACCACGTGCACCGCGGCGCGCTCGCCTCCATGCAGCGCAAGCCGTTGCCCTCGGCGGACGCCCTGCTCACCGGCGCCCGCCGGGTGGTCGTCATGGAGGGCGTCAACGACCACACCAACATCGGCGCCATCTTCCGCAGCGCCGCCGCCCTCGGCATGGACGCGGTCCTGTTGTCGCCGGACTGCGCGGACCCCCTCTACCGACGGTCGGTCAAGGTCTCGATGGGCGCCGTGTTCTCCGTCCCGTACGCCCGCCTCGAAACGTGGCCGCGAGGGCTGGAGGCGGTCCGGGAGGCGGGCTTCGCCCTGCTCGCGCTGACGCCCGACGAGAAGGCCACGAGCATCGACGCGGCGGCCCCGCACTGCCTGGAGCGGGTCGCCCTGATGCTGGGCGCCGAGGGCGAAGGCCTCACCACCAAGGCGCTGATGGCGGCCGACGAGTGGGTCCGCATCCCCATGGCGCACGGCGTGGACTCCCTCAACGTCGGCGCGGCTGCCGCGGTCGCGTTCTACGCGGTGGCCACCGGCCGCCCGGAGTCCTGACCCGCCGGGACACCTATCCCTGGAGGCCCTGCGCCCCCGCGATCCCCAGCAGCACGATCAGCGTCACGACCACGAAGACGAAGAGCCGCTGCCTCAGCAGCCGAGGGTTCGCGGGCCTGCGCGCACCGCCCGCTCCCGTGCGCACGCCCGGCCTCGACGCCGTCCGGCCGCCACCGCCGGTCCGCGACGGCGGACGTGCCGGATTGCGCGGCGACGAGGCACGCGCGGCCTGGCCGCCACGGGAACCGGACGCGGGCGTGCGCTGGCCCCGCCCCGGTGTGTTGCGCTCCGTGTAGCGCTCGGTCAACCGCCCCGTGGGCCGGTCGTCCACGGCCCTCCCGGACGGCCGGGGCGCCGACGCCCGGACGTCGGACAGGCCCTGCGCCTCACGGGCGGCGATCTCCTTCAGCCGCATGGACAGTTGCAGGGTGCTGGGACGTTCCTCCGGGTCCTTGGCCAGACAGGCCCGCACGAGCGGCGCCAGCGCGTCCGGCACGCCGTGCAACTGCGGCTCCTCGTGCACCACCCGGTAGAGCATCACCTCGGAACTGCCGTGCCCGAACGGCGAGTCCGCCATGGCCGCGTACGCCAGGGTCGCGCCCAGCGCGAACACGTCGGTGGCCGGGGTCACCGCCGCGCCCCGCACCTGCTCGGGCGCAAGGAAGCCCGGCGAACCCACCGCCGTGCCCACGTGGGTGAGCGTGGACGCGCCGGTCGCCCAGGCGATGCCGAAGTCGATGATCCGCGGGCCCTTGGGGGAGAGGAGGATGTTCGACGGCTTGAGGTCCCGGTGGACCACCCCGGCCTCGTGGACGGCCACCAGCCCCTCGGACAGCGCCGCGCCGATCGCGGCCACGTCGGCCGCCGACAGCGGGCCCTCCTCGGCGACCTTGTCGTGCAGGGAGGGACCCGGCACGTACTGGGTGGCGAACCAGGGCCGGTCCGCCTCCAGGTCGGCCGCCACGAGCCGGGCCGTACACCCGCCACGGATCCGCCGCGCGGCCGACACCTCGCGCGCGAAGCGCGACCTGAACTCCTGGTCCTCGGCAAGATCCGGCCGGATCACCTTCAGGGCCACCCGCTGCCCGCGCCGGTCGGACCCGAGGTACACGACCCCCATCCCGCCCGCGCCGAGCCGCCGGTGAAGCCTGAATGAGCCGACGACACGCGGATCCTCGCGCCGGAGCCGCATCATCGCCATGTCCGTCCCCTACCTACGGTGGGGGAGGCCCCACCCCACTACACCGGTGTCCGTTTGACGTGGCACAGCTTACGTACCCGCGCCCCGGCACGCTCATAGGCCGCGCCCTCGCGGCCCGATCGATTGTCGGTGGCGGCCGGGGTCGTGGAGCCGGGTGACGTCCCAATGCCCGCCCCTCCCAAGGGGGTTGGCCCTACGGGGTGACGGACCGTACGGAAGGGCGGACCGGACGTGAGGGACGTCACCCGCCCCGGTGGCCCCTCCGGAATACCCCTGACCTTCGGAGGTCCGTCTCCACCCAGGGGAGTACGCCGACCGGTGACGGCTCATCCTCCGGGAGGCCCGCCAAAGGGTACGCGGGCATGACGTGCCGGGGCCGCCGCTTCCCTAATGTTGAAGTCAAGCGGCGGGTGCAGCACTCGTCCCCCGAGGTCAGACACCCGCCGCTGCTGGACTGGACAGGAGAGGAACCATGGCGCACACGGCAACGCGGTCGATGATCCGCACGCAGGGTCGTACGTCGGGACGTCGCCACCCGCTGGTGGCGACCGCCATGGTGCTCCCCTTGGCCGCGCTCCTGGTCGTCGTCTTCGGCGGCTGGGACGCGGTGGTCACACAGGCGTCGTCCGTGGGCGTGATGCTGGGGCGCTGAGCGGCGCCCCGGGCCCGGGAGAGCGGCCCGGGCCGGGGACATCCGGCCAACAACCCCGTGGGGACGGGGGTGCGGCGGACGGCAGCGGTGGCCGGCAGCTGGGGAGCTGCCGGCCACCGCTTTGTCCGTCTTGGGGCCGTCCCGGGGCCGTGCCGGGCGTGCGGCGCCTGCCGGTGGGTGGGGGGCGCGGCCCCTCCGGGCTCACCTCCTCAAGGCCGGCGGCCCTGGGTACGACGCTTGGGAGCCCATTTTCCGCCGCCAACCTCTGCGGGGGGGACCCTGCACGGCCACACCCCGGTCGTACGCCGGTCTGCGGGCCGGATTCCCCGGGGCCGGGGGTGGCTCGCTGTGCGGCCGTGCAGGGTCGCCCCCGCTGGGGGTCCCCCCACACCCCCAGGGCGTAGCGGGACGATCGGCGGCGGGAAACGGTGACGAAGCCGGCCGGGCACCCCGCCGACGGCGAGGAGGTGAGCCCGGAGGGGCCCCGACCCCGGCCCACGGTCCCAAGCGCACCCCGTAAGGTCGGGGCGTGCAGAAGGAGATCGAACCGCTCGTGCGGGAACTCGACGCCGTCGCACGGCGCGCTGTGCCCCACCAGACCTGCCGGGCGTGCGGCGCCACCGTTCTGGCGCATCGTTCCGACGGTACGGTCGTCCGCCACGGTGACGCCGTCGCCAAGGCGCACGCCCCGGACACCGAGCCCGCCGCCCACCGCGCCCGCCTCGCCGTCGCCGCCCACCCGCGTCTCGCCGGGGTCCTTCTGCCGCCGCTTCCGGCCAACGCCCGGGAGCTGCGTGGGCGGCCGGTCAGCGCCTGGCCCTACGGGAGTCCCGTCGACCCCGACGACCCTGACGCCGCGCCCTGGGAGGAGGCCGCCGCGCTGCTCGCACGCCTCCACTCCGTACCGCTCGCCGAGTTGCCCGCCCTGCCGCCCATGCGCGGGCCGGCCAAGGCGGCACGGGCGGTGGCGCGGATGAGGGCGGCGGGCCCGCACCCGGCGGCGGCGCCGGTGCTGGCCGCGTGGGTACGGCTGCCTGCCTGGGCGCGTGACGAGGCGCCCTGGCCCGGGGCGGGCGCGGTCTGTCACGGCGACCTCCACCTGGGCCAGCTGGTCCGCCACCCCGCCGCCACCGGCCCCTGGTTGCTCATCGACGTCGACGACCTGGGGCTCGGCGACCCCGCCTGGGACCTCGCCCGGCCCGCCGCCTGGTACGCGGCCGGGCTGCTGGCGCCCGGCGTGTGGGAGCGTTTCCTCGGTGCGTACCGGGCGGCCGGCGGACCTGCCGTACCCGCCGACGGGGATCCCTGGGCCCGGCTCGACGTGCCCGCCCGCGCGCTGACCGTCCAGACGGCGGCCCTCGCCATCGCCAAGAGCACCGCCGAGGAGCGGGAGTTGGACGAGGTGGAGGTGAGTGTGGTGGAAGCTTGTACCAGAATCGCGACACTCCCACCCGAGTTGGACGCCGTGTCCGCGTCGTAGGGTGTTGACACCATCCGAACGGCGAGGAGTTGAGCCGAGCATGCAGTGTCCCAAGTGCCATGCCCCCATGCACACCTACAACCGCAATGGCGTCCAGATCGAGCAGTGCAGCGGCTGCCGGGGGATCTTCCTGGACTTCGGTGAGCTGGAGGCCCTGACGCGCCTGGAGTCGCAGTGGGTCCAGCAGGCCCCGCCCGCGCCGCCGGCCGCTCACGCACCGGCGTGGGGTGCTCCGCACCACGGGCACCACGGCCACCGCCGCAGCTTCGGGCGGATGCTCTTCTCGTCCTGACGGGGTACGACGGAAGCCCCGGCCGCGTGACGCGCCCGTTGCTTCCGGGTGGTGGACGATACTGGGATTGAACCAGTGACCTCTTCCGTGTCAGGGAAGCGCTCTCCCGCTGAGCTAATCGTCCTCGGGACCATGATCCGAAGATCATGGGCACTGCGTGCGCGATACTGGGATTGAACCAGTGACCTCTTCCGTGTCAGGGAAGCGCTCTCCCGCTGAGCTAATCGCGCGGGGGATCCGAAGATCCAGTGGACGATACTGGGATTGAACCAGTGACCTCTTCCGTGTCAGGGAAGCGCTCTCCCGCTGAGCTAATCGTCCTTGGAGGTGGAGACGGGATTTGAACCCGTGTAGACGGCTTTGCAGGCCGTTGCCTCGCCTCTCGGCCACTCCACCAGGAGTGCAGGGGTTCGGGAATGATCCCCCACTTCGAGCGGACGACGAGATTCGAACTCGCGACCCTCACCTTGGCAAGGTGATGCTCTACCAACTGAGCCACGTCCGCTTGTCGGTTCCGTTCCGCTTGCGCGTCCCGGCGACGTGTTGAACTCTAGCGGATTCCCGGGCCAGTACAAAAACGCGTTTGCCCAGCGTGCTGCGCCGACCCCGCTCCGCACCAGGTCCACAGGACGTCCGCGCCGTCCGGCCCGCCGCCGCCATAGACTCGCATCCGTGCACGACCTCGCTCCTCTGGCCCGCTTCGGCGGCCTCGTCGCAACCGACCTGCGGGATGTCACCAGTGACCCCGAGGCCCTGGACTCCGCAGGCTTCTGGGCCGTCTCCGCGGACTTCGAAGGCCGTCTGACCTGCGCCCGCTTCGGTGACGTCCGCCCCGCTCCGGTGCCCGGGCCCGTCCCCGGTGCCTGGCGCGGGCCCGCCGCCGGTGACTGGACGTCCTCGCTCGACCGCGAGGCGTACACCGCCGGTGTGCGGAGGATCCGCGAGCACATCGCGGCCGGCGAGGTCTACCAGGCGAACCTGTGCCGGGTGCTCTCCGCACCGCTGCCGGACCCGGCCGCCGACGTGGACGCGCTCACCGCGCTCCTCGCGCGCGGCAACCCCGCCCCCTATGCCGGAACGATTCGCCTGCCCGCCCACGGTGTGGAGATCGCCACCGCGTCGCCCGAGCTCTATCTGCGGCGTGACGGTTTCACCGTCGAATCCGGCCCGATCAAGGGCACCGGCAGGACCGCCCAGGACCTCCTGGACAAGGACCGCGCCGAGAACGTGATGATCGTCGATCTCGTCCGCAACGACCTGGGGCGGGTCTGCGCCACCGGGTCGGTCACCGTTCCCGCGCTGTGCGCCGTCGAGGCGCACCCCGGCCTCGTGCACCTGGTCTCCACCGTGCGCGGCGACCTGACGCCCAAGGCGGGCTGGAAGGACCTCCTCGACGCCACCTTCCCGCCCGGCTCGGTCACCGGCGCCCCCAAGTCCAGTGCCCTGAAGATCATCGAGGCCCTGGAAACCGCACCCCGGGGACCCTACTGCGGTGGCATCGGCTGGGTCGACGCCGACCGGCGGACCGGAGAGCTGGCCGTGGGCATACGCACCTTCTGGATCGACCGAGGGGAAGGGGAACCAGTGCTGCGCTTCGGTACCGGCGCCGGCATCACCTGGGGGTCCGACCCCGAGCGCGAGTGGGACGAGACCGAACTGAAGGCCTCCCGGCTGCTCGCGGTAGCGTCGGGAACGTACGAGGCGAGCGGAAGGACCATCGGGACATGAAGCTGTGGGTCAACGGCGGGCTGCACGAAGCGGACGACGCCAGGGTCTCCGTGCTGGATCACGGCCTGACGGTGGGCGACGGCGTCTTCGAGACGCTCAAGGCCGTGGACGGCCGGCCCTTCGCGCTGGAGCCCCACCTGGAGCGGCTCACCCGCTCCGCGCGCGGTCTCGGCCTGCCCGACCCGGACCTCGACGAGGTGCGCCGCGCCTGCGCCGCCGTGCTGGAGGCCAACCCCATGCCGCTGGGCAGGCTGCGGATCACCTACACCGGAGGGCTCTCCCCGCTCGGCTCCGACCGCGGTGACGCCGGCCCCACCCTCGTCGTCGCCCTCGGCGAGACCAAGCCCCGGCCCGACACCACCGCCGTGATCACCGTTCCCTGGACGCGCAACGAACGCAGCGCCCTGGCCGGACTCAAGACCACCTCGTACGCCGAGAACGTCGTCGCCCTCGCCAAGGCCCATGAACAGGGCGCGAGCGAGGCGCTGTTCGCCAACACCGTCGGACAGCTCTGCGAGGGCACCGGCTCCAATGTCTTCGTCGTCCTCGGCGGACAGCTCCACACCCCGCCGCTCGCCTCCGGCTGCCTGGCCGGCATCACCCGCGCCCTGACCGTCGAATGGACCGGCGCCCACGAGACCGACCTGCCGATGGACGTCCTGGAGCGGGCCGACGAGGTGTTCCTGACCTCCACCCTCCGCGACGTCCAGGCCGTGCACCGCGTCGACGGGCGCGAGCTGCCCGGCGCCCCCGGGCCGGTCACCGCCAAGGCCATGCGGATCTTCGCGGAGCGCGCGTCGCAGATGTGAGCCCGTGGTCGCGGGGTGGGTAGAAGACTGGCGATGACCACCACCCTGCGGCCGGCCGGGCCGCTCCAGCAGACCCCCGACGGCGCCCGATCGCGCACCTACGACGTCTGTGTGAACAGCCGCCGCGTGGGCGCCGTCGAGCTCGGCACGCTGCCCGGGACCGGGCGGCGGGCGGCCGGAGTGATCCGGGCGCTCCACATCGACGAGCCGGACCGGCGGCGGGGCCGCGGCACGGTGGCCGCGCTCGCCGCCGAGGAGGTCCTGCGGGGCTGGGGATGCGAGCAGGTCTCGGTCTCCGTACCGGCCGACGCCACCATGGCGCTGCGCATGGCGACCGCCCTCGGCTACACCGAGCGGAGCCGCAACATGGCCAAGGACCTCACCGGGCCGCCACCGGAGCTGCCCGCGCACGTCGCGGTCAGGACCATGACGGCGGCGGAGTACCAGGACTGGGAGGTCCGGTCCATGGAGCGCTTCGCGCGCAGCTGGGCCGAGCACGGCGTTCCGGAGGAGCAGGCGAGGGCGAGGGCCGAGGCGAGCCGCCGCGAGTACCTGCCCGACGGGCTCGCCACGGAGGGCGCCACGTTCCACGTCGCCGTCCACGACGACGCTCCCGTCGGGCACCTGTGGACCGGCCGCCTGGAGCTGACACCCGGCGAGGTCGGCGCGTTCGTGTACGACATCGAGGTCGCCGACGACCAGCGCGGCAAGGGGTACGGGCGCGCCCTGATGCTGCTCGCCGAGCGGATCGCCCTGACGGCGGGGGAGCGCCGGATCGGGCTGCACGTCTTCGCGGGCAACGCCCCGGCCATCGGGCTCTATGAGTCGCTCGGTTACCGGACGACGCGCGTCCACGCCTTCAAGCCGCTGCTCTGAGCTCCTAGAGCTGACCGCCCGGTTCGGCCAGGAGACGGTCGGCGATCTCCTCGATGCGCCGGCGGAGCCCCTCCTGGCTCTTGCCGCCGTCGAGGCGCTCGCCGCCGATCACGTACGTGGGGGTGCCGGTGACGCCGATCGCCTTGCCCTCCGCCTGGTCGGCGTCCACGATCAGCAGGTGGCGGCCGTCGATGAGGGCCGTGTCGAACTCCTCGGCGTCCAGGCCCAGTTCCCGTGCCGTGTCGATCAGTACCGGTTCGCCCTCGGCCGCCAGCTCGTCGTTCCTGGCCAGCACCGCCTCCACGTAGGGCCAGCCCCGCCCCTGCGCGATCGCCTCCTCGGCGGCCTGCGCGGCGGCGTAGGCGTGCTTGTGCTTCTCCAGGGGGAAGTGCCGCAGCCGCACGTCCAGCCGGTCC
This sequence comes from Streptomyces sp. NPDC041796, assembly GCF_055590785.1. Taxonomy (NCBI): domain Bacteria; kingdom Bacillati; phylum Actinomycetota; class Actinomycetes; order Kitasatosporales; family Streptomycetaceae; genus Streptomyces; species Streptomyces sp. NPDC041796. The sequence continues at coordinate 84,300 of NZ_JBVJAH010000021.1, read as the reverse complement.
CCGTACCGGGCGCGCAGCGTGCGCAGGTCCTCCAGGGCGGCGTGGCAGTCGGGGCACTGGAGCTCGCACCAGACGTCGAGGACGACGGGCGGTGCGGTGCGGTCGGTGGTGGAGTCGCTCATGGGGCCAGTCTTCCAGGAGGGCGGGCGGCGCCCCAACCGGGACCTGGGGAGGAGGCGGGCCCCGGAGATGTCCCGGAGATCCTTGCCCGAGCCGGTGGGCGCCATGGCCCCGGGGTGCCCGCGCGGTGCAGGATGGAAGGGACGTACCGCCCCACGCCCGCCTGGAGGACCGGATGCTTGCCGAGACGATTTGCTCCGCCGCGTCCGCGGCCGGGCTGGCCATCGCGGCGATCACCGCGTACCGCAAGAGGTTCCTCGCCGCGACCCGTATCGCCGCGTACGCGCTCGTGCCGGCCGGTCTGGTGATGACCGGCACCGTGGAGTGGCTGGCCGGGACCGCCTTCAGCCCGGTGGCGTGGGCCGGTTTCGCCGTCCTGGGAGTGGCCTGGGCGCTGTTCATGACGACCCGGGCGGTCGAGCGGCGCCGGGGCGGCTCCACGCGCAAGGAGCGCAAGGAGCGCAAGGTTCAGGGCCGTCAGGACGGGCGGCGGCCGGTCGCGCCGGCCGCGTCCGCGCCGCCGTTGAAGGCCGGTGACCGGGCCACCGCCAAGCCGGCCGACGACTTCAGCGACATCGAGGCCATCCTGAAGAAGCACGGCATCTGAGCAGGGGCCACGGGATGGGGTGAACTCCCTTGCCGATCATCGGCGTTCGCCGTTCACGGGGCGCTCCGCTGCGCCATGATCGGCACCGAGATGCTCGAAACCTCGCGGGAGTCGACCCCCGCCCCCACCGATGCCACCGACCCGGCCTTCGAGGAGCGACGCGGATGCCTGTTCGCCCTCTCCCAGCCGCCATTGATGATCTTCCTGGCGGTGATCGGCTGCCTGCTGCTGATGGCGGCCGTCCACGATCTGTTCGTCCTGTGAGCGCGGGGCTGACGGGTCCCGGCTCAGCCGGCCGCCGCCTCCTTGCGGCGGGCCCGGTACGCCGCCACATGGAGTCGGTTACCGCAGGTACGGCTGTCGCAGTAGCGGCGCGAGCGGTTCCGTGACAGGTCGACGAAGGCCCGCCCGCAGTCCGGCGCCTCGCAGTGGCGCAGTCGCTCCTGCTCACCGGCCACCACGATGAACGCGAGCGCCATGCCGCAGTCGGCGGCCAGGTGGTCGGCCACCGACGCGCCCGGCGCGAAGTAGTGCACGTGCCAGTCGTAGCCGTCGTGGTCGGTGAGCTGGGGTGTGGTGCCCGCGGCGGCCACCAGCTGGTTGATCAGCTCGGCGGCGTCCCGCGCGTCGGGCGCGGCGAATACGTCGGCGAATCGTTTTCGTACGTCGCGTACGGCCCGCAGGTCCTGCTCGCCGAGCTGACCGACCCCACTGACGTCGTGGTCCCGTACGAAGGCGTACAGCGCCGCGACGTCCCTGAGCCCGTCCCCCTGTCCGCCTTCGGGCGCGGTGTTCAGCAGATCGACGACGGTGTCGAGCGCGATCCGGGTGTCGTGAGGGATCAGCACGATTCGCTCCCTGGCCTGCCGCGGGCGGGCGCCCGCCGGATGTGCGCAGACTCTAGCGGCTCGTGCCGCGGGCACCGGGGCGGTGTCCGGGGGAGCGCGGTGCCGGACGGCCGGAAACGGCGCCGGCGCCGTCACCGCGGTGGTTTCCGCGATGACGGCGCCGGTGTCGCCGTACCCGGCCGTTCACGGCCGTGCGAGCTCTCCGCGCGGCGCCGTCGCCCCGAGTCGGACGGCGCCGTGCGGCTGGCGGCCTGGCCTCAGCTTTCGGCCAGGATGTGCGAGAGCTCCGTGTCGAGATCGAAATGACGATGCTCGGTGCCGGGCGGCACCGCGGCGTCGGTCCGCTTCAGGAACGACTCCAGGGCGCGCGCGGGGGCCTCGAGCAGGGCTTCGCCCTCCGGGGAGCTCAGCGCGATGCAGACGACGCCCTGACCGTGGCTGCGGGACGGCCAGACTCTGACGTCGCCGGTGCCTGTGGGGCGGTGGAGCCCTTCGGCGAGGAGGTCGCGGGCGAACACCCACTCGACCGTCTCGTCGGCTCCGGTGTGGAAGGTGGCGTGCACGGCATAGGGATCGGCCGTGTCATACCGCAGGCCCGCCGGTACAGGCAGTGAGGACTCGCTCGATACAACGAGGCGCAGGTGCAGCTCGCAGCTGACCGTGGTGTTCATAAGCGCCAGGGCCTTTCGCTCAGTGTGCGCTCGGGGATTCGCACGTCGGCGAAATCGACATGCCACCTACGGTGCCGTTGTAAACCCCTCTGTCTGTTTTGTGGCCCTTGAGGTACCTCGTATGGCGGTGTGCAAGCGGCAGTTATGCATCCATTCCGGTCCTCGGTCTTCGTCGGGTAGGTTGGGCCTCATGAATGCGGAGAGTGACGAGCGGGGCAAGGTCGCCCGACCGGTGACCACAGCACCCGCCACGGGGGACGTGACGGAAGAGGTGACCGTGGAACCGGCACTCGGTTCGCGGGCGCCCGCCTTCATCAAGGCGCGCAGGACGCTCCACGTCAGCTGGCAGGTCGGCGTCTTCGTCGTCGGCCTCGCGGTCGTGGCCGCCGGTGCCGCGATGCTGGTGCTGCCAGGACCCGGCTGGGTGGTGATCTTCGGCGGCATGGCGATCTGGGCGACCGAGTTCGTCTGGGCGCAGCTGGTGCTCCGCTGGACCAAGCGGAAAGTGACCGAGGCCGCGCAGCGCGCACTCGACCCGAAGGTCCGGCGGCGCAACATCATCCTCACCACCGTCGGTCTGGTGATCATGGCGGTGTTGATCGGTGTGTACCTCTGGAAGTACGGGCTCGCCCTGCCCTGGAACATCTGACGGCGGCCCCACAGGGTGGTCCTGGGCACAGGCTGACATGCGGTAATGTTTGCCGTGCGCCCGGGCGATTAGCTCAGTGGGAGAGCGCTTCGTTCACACCGAAGAGGTCACTGGTTCGAACCCAGTATCGCCCACCACCCGGACCGAAGGCCCCGGAGACCATCCGTCTCCGGGGCCTTCGGCGTCCCCCGGTCAGCCCATCCGGCCCAGGACGTCACGGAGGCGCCGGGCGTCGCGCAGCCGCTGCTCGTACGTCGCGCCCACCGCGAGCAGCAGCAGACCGGCCAGCGCGGGCGGCAACCAGCGCGGCAGCGCGCCGACCGCCTGGACGACGTACGGCGCCAGCTCGTGCAGCGCGTCCAGGGCCAGTACCGCTCCGCCGAGCAGCAGCGGCGCCCGCAACCGCAGCCGGGCACCGGCCAGCGTCACGGCGAGCGCCACCAGTCCGAGCGCCAGCGGACGCGGCCAGCCCGCGTCGCCCCACGCCGCGGCAAGGCTCGGCAGCAGGGTCGCGGCCAGCCCCGGACCGTACGCGGTCCACGACGACGCCTCCGGGTCGCGGCGCCGGCGCAGCACGCCCACCACCAGCGCGGGCACCGTCACCGGCAGTGTGTACGCCTCCGGGGCGGACACCCCCGAGGCGGCCAGCCGCACCCAGGCCGCCGTCACGAACAGCGCCGTGGCCGCGTACCCGGCCACCGGGCGCCGCTCCGGGCGCAGCGCCGTGGCGGTCGCCACCACACCGCACAGGGCGAGCACGAGCGCCAGGACGGTCAGGTGCGTGGACGCGAACCCGACCGCCAGGGCACCGGCCGCCGCGCCCGTCAGCTCGACCGGCACCGCGACCGGCCGGTGACGCAGCCACGCCCCGAGTGCCGCCGTCGCCACCGGCACGGCCACCAGGGCCACGCCGGTCTGGTGCGCCGGGAGGTCCACCGCCGCGGCGACGGCGCACACGAAGCCGGTCGCCGCCACCACGGCGGAACACGCCGCGACCGCCCGGCGCGGTCCGCCGCCGAGGACCGCCGCGCCGGCGAGGAGGGCGCCCAACGCCCCCAGGACGGTGACCGCAGCCGTGTCCGTACCCCACGCGCCGACCGTCACGACCACCGCGCCGAGCAGCGCCCCGCCGAGGGCCGCGCCGCCGAGCACGTCCTCCGCCTCCGGCTCTCCGGCCACGTGGGCGGTCAGCGCGGACGGGCGTACCGCCAAGGCCAGGAAGGCGGCAGTCAGGGTCAACTGGGCCGCCGACGTGGCCGCGTACGGCAGCGACAGGGCCTCCGGCAGGGACATCCCCGCCGCCCACGCCAGGGCGAGCGCCCCGCAGCGCGCCCACAGGAACCGCAGGGATGCCAGAACCCCGGCGACCGTCACCAGCACGGCCACCACCGACCAGGAAACGCCCGGCCGGCCGCCCGAGAGCGGAGCCGCCACCTGCGGCAGCGCCCACGCCACGGCCAGCGCCTGCACGCCCGCCGACGCACCCAGCAGGCCGCGCCGCATTCCCCGCGGCACCCCGCCGCGTACCGCGCCCGCCCACACCGCCACCGCCACGAGCAGGTACCCGGGCACGGCCCACGCCCCCGGTGCCGCCCACACCTCCGGCAGCGCCTCCCGCACCAGCCCGCCGCCACCGGCCACCGCGACCAGCCCGGCCGCCACCGCCGACGCCACGGCCCAGGCCTCCGCCCCGGCCGGGGCGCGCCATGCCGCGTACAGCGCGAGCGCCGCAGCGACCAGCAGCAACCCCGCCGGTCCGGCCCCGCCGCCCAGCACCGAGAACCAGGCGGCGGCCGTCACGGCCCACCCGCCCGTCACACAGGCCGCCACGGCCGCCACCACCCGGACGGCACCCCGCCGGGCCCGCAGGGCCACCGCCCCGTCGAGCCCGGCCGTCGCCAGCAGGGCCCAGCACACGGTCAGCGCATCCGCGTCCGACGCCAGTGCCCACAGCGGCAACGGCAGCTGTCCGGCGACCACCGCCACCGGCAGCGGGACCCGCAGCCCGCCCACGCCCACGCCGTACACCGCCCACAGCGCCGCCAGTACGGCCGAGGCGACCGCCGCGTACCCCACCGCGTCCATGGCCGGCAGCGCCACCCGGTGCACCGCGTACGCGTCCAGCACCGTCAGCAGCAGACCCAGCGACGCCACCGCCTCCGCCGTCGACGCCAGTCGGCGGCGCAGCAGTACGACGGGCGCGGCCAGCGTGCCGGCCGTCACCACGGCGAGCACCGCGAAGCGGCCACCGATGCCCAAATGCCCCCAGCTGACCAGCGTGAAGGCCACCGCGGCGACCGCCAGCAGCACACCGCCCAGCGTCAGCAGCACGTTCTGCGCACTGCGCGGCGCGGTCTCGGCGACGGGACCGGGCGGAGCGGCCGGCGCCGCCGTCGGTGCGTGCAGCACGCTCAGCAGCCAGGCCCTGCGGGCCAGCAAATGGGCGCGGCGGGCGTCGAGTTGGGCCAGCTCGCGGTCCAGAATCACCAGCTCCGCGGCCGGTGACGGCACAGTGTTCATGAGCGGAGTGTGGCCCGGACCACATCGCCCGGCATGAGCGTGGGTACTCAGATGCGCCATGAGTACGGGCCACCGGCGCAGACTTGCCCCATGAACTGGTGCCACTACCGTTTCCGCAGTGTCTGGGACGTGCCCGCTGCGCCGGACACCGTCTACGCGGTCCTGGAGCGGCCCGAGGAGTACCCCTCCTGGTGGCCGCAGGTGCGCGAGGTGACCCGGCTCGACGAGCGCACGGGCACCGCCCGCTTCCGGTCCTTCCTGCCGTACGAGATCGTCGTCACCCTCACCGAACGGCGCCGTGACCCCGTGGCGCGCGTCCTGGAGACCGCGCTCGCGGGCGACCTCGAGGGGTGGGCCCGCTGGACCCTCACCTCGCCCGCCCGGGGCGGCACACGAGCCGTCTACGAGCAGGAGGTCGACGTCCGGCAACCGCTGATGCGCCGCCTCGCCGTGCCCGGCCGGCCCTTCTTCCTCGCCAACCACGCGCTGATGATGCGAGCGGGACGCCGCGGGCTGGCCGCGCACGTCCATGCGGTTTGAAGGAAACGGGCCCGGACCTGTATGGTTCAGTGCGTTCCCGGGCGATTAGCTCAGTGGGAGAGCGCTTCGTTCACACCGAAGAGGTCACTGGTTCGAACCCAGTATCGCCCACCGGGGAAGGCCGGTCCGTGACTCACGGACCGGCCTTCACGCTTTCCCGGCCGGGCGCGTCGGACCGTCCTCGTCAGGCCGCCGCCGGCAGTTCCGGACGCAGCGGCCACGCCGGATCCACCGCCTCCGGTGAACCGTTGCGCGCGAACCACGCCTGCAGGCCCCGCGCCTGGGCGGCGTGCCACACCGCCTGCAGGGTGTGCAGCTCCGCCGGCGACAGCCGTTCCAGACGGGACGCGAACCGGCGCCCCACCGCCCGGACCACCTCCAGCGCCGCCGCCGCGTCGGCCGCCGCGTCGTGCGCGCCCTCCAGCTCCACCTCGTACTGGGCGCACAGGTCCGTCAGTGTGCGGCGGCCCTTGCGGTACCGGTCCAGATGCTTGTCCAGCACGCGCGGATCCAGCACGCACAGCGGGACGTTCTGCAGATACCGGGAGAGCGACGAGGCGCGGTGCCGGCGCAGCTCCCGGTCCAGGAGCGTCAGGTCGAACGGCGCGTTCATCACCACCAGTGGCCGGCCCGCCGCGCAGTGCTCGGCCAACTGCCGCGCTATCTCCTCCATCACGGGCGAAGGCCAGCGCCCGTTGCGCTGAAGGTGATCGTCCGTCAGGCCGTGCACCTCGGTCGCGGCGGGCGGGACCGGTATGCCCGGATTCACCAGCCACCGGGTGGACCGGATCCGTCCGCCCGCCGCGTCCTGGACGACGACGGCGGCCGACACTATCCGGTCCCGCTCGACGTCAACTCCCGTGGTCTCCGTGTCGAATGCGACCAGGGGTCCCTCATACCAGAGCGTCATACCCCGAACTCCTCGCGCGTGCCCGGCAGATGGCGTGATCCCCCTGCCCGAAACGGTGATACCCGCGCCGTTTGCACCGTACGCAACGTGGTGACAACACAGGTGAGGGGCCGTCGAACTGACGCCCCGTCGCCGGCCTGGAAGGCATGAGGAGCCATGGCGCTCGCGCAGCCCGAACCCGGTGGGCTGCTGCCCCAGCAGATCGCACCGCTGCGGGGCGCACTCGCCACCACCGCCTGCATGGAGACCCTCCAAGTGGGCTATCTCCACGCGGTCGCGGCCGCCGCCGGGTGCTCGCTCTCCCAGCCCTTTCCCGACAACGGCATCGACTGGCACGTCAGCCACAGCGCCCCCGGGCACACCGTGGACGACGAGGTCACCATCAAGGTGCAGCTCAAATGCACCTACCAGATCCCGCCCCGCCCGCCGGGCCCCACGTTCTCCTTCACCCTCGACAACGACCACCTGGTCAAGCTCGCCCGCACCCCCGTGTCGGTGCACAAGATCCTCGTCGTGATGATCGTGCCCAGGACCCAGGAGGAGTGGCTGCGCGCAGGCCACGACCGTCTCGATCTGCGGCACTGCTGCTATTGGACCAACCTCGCGGGCCACCCGGTCACCGGCAGGCGCCGCACCACCGTGCGTATCCCCACCAACCGGATATTCGACGACCGGGCGCTCTGCGAGATCATGACCCGGGTCGGGGCGGGAGGAAGACCCTGATGCACCGGCCGATCGACGAGCCCATGCGGCCGCACCCCACGATCCCCCACGCCCCTCCGGCCCCCGGCGGCCCACTCGACCCCGCCCAGATAGACCCCCGCGTGCTCGGCGCCCTGCTGGACCGGCACGGCTGGCGCCGCCGCGGTGGAGCCCCCGGACGCTACAGCCGCTGGACCCCGCCCGGCCCCGGCGCCGGTGCCACCAGCCTCCTGGTCCCCGAGAGCAGCGCCTTCCCCGACTGCGAGGACCTCATCGGCGAGGCCCTCACGGCGCTGTCCCGCTGTGCCGCGCCCTCCGCGCGCGAGGTCCTCGTCGGCCTGACCGTGCCGAGCGACGAGGTCCGCTGGTGGCGGGACGTCCCCCAGGGGCCGTCCGGCACCGTCTCGTGGACCGTGCAGGAGCAGCTCCGCTCCGCCGCCCGGCAGGTCCTCCTGGCCGGGGCGCTCGCGGTGCGCGGCCGCACCGGCTACCACGGTGCCCGGCACCGGCGGCAGGCCCAGGCCTCGCTGGAGGGTGTCCTCGTCGGCAACGTCCAGGGCGGGCGCGGCCTCACCGCGTTCGTGCCGGTCGACCCCGGCCGGGCGGTCACGGCACGGCTCCACCACGCGTTGCACGCCGCCCGTGAGGCCGTCGACTACCAGCGGGCCACCGGCAGGCCCGACGCGTTCGACTCCGCCGTCGAGGCGGGCGTCAGCCGGGAGCTGACCGAGGCGCTGATCTCCCTCGTCCGTGGCACCGAAGGGGCCCGGATCGCTCTGGCGTGGGCGCCCGCCGCCGGCGTACCGGAGGGGTGCGCGGCGCGGCCCGAGCCGGTCGAGTTCTCGCCGGGCGACCTGCCCGCGCTGCGGGAGGCGGGCGCCCGGTACCTCCAGGACGAGCCGTCCGTCCCGGTGCGCATCACCGGGACGGTCGTACGGATGCGCCGTTCGGGGCCGCGCGGGGCGGGCACGGTGCGGCTGCGCGTGCTGGCCGGGGCGGAGGTGCCGCACGTACGGGTGGCGCTGGACGAGGACTCCTACCGCACGGCCGGACACGCGCACCTGGTCGGGCTGCCCATCCGGGTGGCGGGCCGGCTGGAGAGCCGGGGCGGCTTCCGGCGGCTCACGGACGCCTCCGGGGTGGTGCCGGTGCAGGTCGACGAGGCGGAGCGGGACCGTCTGATGAAGTCGCTCCACGAGAACCTGGGCTTCTTCGGGGAGGCGTGCGGGCCGGGGGACTGAGGCGTGGGGAGGGGGAAACCGTTTCGCGGGCGGGCCGGGCGGCTCGGTACCATGCGGTACGGCGTGCGCGAGCTGAACGCGGCGCTTCCCCTTCAGTCAGGAGAGACCGGTGTCAGACGTCCGTGTGATCATCCAACGCGATTCCGAGCGGGAAGAGCGCGTGGTGACGACGGGCACTACGGCTGCCGAGCTCTTCGCCGGTGAGCGCACCATCGTCGCCGCCCGGGTCGCGGGCGAGCTGAAGGACCTGGCGTACGAGATCAAGGACGGCGAGACCGTCGAGCCGGTCGAGATCTCCTCCGAGGACGGCCTGAACATCCTGCGCCACTCCACCGCGCACGTGATGGCGCAGGCCGTGCAGGAGCTGTTCCCCGAGGCCAAGCTGGGCATCGGTCCGCCGGTCAAGGACGGCTTCTACTACGACTTCGACGTCGAGCGCCCCTTCACTCCCGATGACCTCAAGGCCATCGAGAAGAAGATGCAGGAGATCCAGAAGCGCGGCCAGCGCTTCTCCCGCCGTGTGGTCACCGACGAGGCCGCCCGGGAGGAGCTGGCGGGCGAGCCGTACAAGCTGGAGCTCATCGGCATCAAGGGTTCCGCGTCCAGTGACGACGGCGCGGACGTCGAGGTGGGCGGCGGCGAGCTGACCATCTACGACAACCTCGACGCCAAGACCGGCGAGCTGTGCTGGAAGGACCTCTGCCGGGGCCCGCACCTGCCGACCACCCGGAACATCCCGGCGTTCAAGCTGATGCGCAACGCGGCGGCCTACTGGCGCGGCAGCGAGAAGAACCCGATGCTCCAGCGCATCTACGGCACCGCGTGGCCGTCCAAGGACGAGCTCAAGGCCCACCTGGACTTCCTCGCCGAGGCCGAGAAGCGCGACCACCGCCGCCTCGGCACCGAGCTGGACCTCTTCTCCGTCCCGGACCAGATCGGCTCCGGCCTCGCCGTCTTCCACCCCAGGGGCGGCATCATCCGCCGCGTCATGGAGGACTACTCGCGCCGCCGGCACGAGGAGGAGGGGTACGAGTTCGTCTACACCCCGCACGCCACCAAGGGCCGCCTCTTCGAGACCTCCGGTCACCTCGACTGGTACGCCGAGGGCATGTACCCGCCCATGCAGCTCGACGAGGGCGTGGACTACTACCTCAAGCCCATGAACTGCCCGATGCACAACCTGATCTTCGACGCGCGCGGCCGGTCCTACCGTGAGCTGCCGCTGCGCCTGTTCGAGTTCGGGACCGTGTACCGGTACGAGAAGTCCGGCGTCGTGCACGGCCTGACCCGCGCCCGTGGCTTCACCCAGGACGACGCGCACATCTACTGCACCAAGGAGCAGATGGCGGAGGAGCTCGACAAGACGCTCACCTTCGTCCTGAACCTGCTGCGCGACTACGGCCTGAACGACTTCTACCTGGAGCTGTCCACCAAGGACCCGGAGAAGTTCGTCGGCTCGGACGAGATCTGGGAGGAGGCCACCGAGACCCTGCGGCAGGTGGCCGAGAAGCAGGGCCTGCCCCTGACCCCGGACCCGGGCGGCGCGGCCTTCTACGGCCCGAAGATCTCCGTCCAGGCCAAGGACGCCATCGGCCGGACCTGGCAGATGTCGACCGTGCAGCTCGACTTCAACCTGCCGGAGCGGTTCAACCTGGAGTACACCGCCCCGGACGGCTCCCGGCAGCGGCCGGTCATGATCCACCGCGCCCTGTTCGGCTCGATCGAGCGGTTCTTCGCGGTGCTGCTGGAGCACTACGCGGGCGCCATGCCCCCGTGGCTGGCCCCGGTGCAGGCGGTCGGCATCCCGATCGGCGACGCCCACGTCGACTACCTCCAGGAGTTCGCCGCCGAGGCGAAGAAGAAGGGCCTGCGGGTCGAGGTGGACGCGTCCTCGGACCGGATGCAGAAGAAGATCCGCAACCACCAGAAGCTGAAGGTCCCGTTCATGATCATCGTCGGTGACGACGACATGAACGCGGGCACGGTCTCCTTCCGCTACCGCGACGGCTCGCAGGAGAACGGCATCCCGCGCGAGGAGGCGCTGGCGAAGATCGCCGACGTCGTGGAGCGTCGCGTCCAGGTGTGACGTCGTCGCCGAGGGGCGGTCCCGATTGCCGGGGCCGCCCCTCGGCGGTTCCGGCTCCACCGGCGGCGAATATGCTGGCTCTCATGACGACTGAGCCGGAGCAGCAGATCGGAGTCGGGACGCCTGACGCGTTCCAGCGCCTGTGGACGCCCCACCGGATGGCGTACATCCAGGGGGAGAACAAGCCCACCGGTCCCGGTGCCGATGACGGCTGTCCGTTCTGCACCATCCCGGCCAAGTCCGACGAGGACGGTCTGATCATCGCCCGGGGCGAGACGGTGTACGCCGTGCTCAACCTGTACCCGTACAACGGCGGGCACCTCATGGTCGTCCCGTTCCGGCACGTCGCCGACTACACGGACCTGGACGCCGCCGAGACGGCCGAGCTGGCGCAGCTCACCAAGCAGGCGATGGGCGCGCTGCGGACGGCGTCCGGCGCGCACGGCTTCAACATCGGCATGAACCAGGGCACATCCGCCGGCGCCGGGATCGCCGCCCATCTCCACCAGCACATCGTGCCGCGCTGGGGCGGCGACACCAATTTCATGCCGGTCGTCGGCCACACCAAAGTGCTGCCCCAGCTCCTCGGCGACACGCGCCGGATGCTGGCCGAGGCGTGGCCCACCGCCTAGGTCCCCTCCGGCCGATCGGGCCCGATCAGGGCTGGACCGGCCGGACAGGGTCCGCTCACGCGTCGTAGGTGTCCGCCTTCTTCGGCATCGGGTCCTGGACCATGCCGCTGAGCACCATCGACCGGTTGCTGAAGCGCTCGGTGTCCACGCCGTGCTCGTCGAGCATCTTGATGGTCGCGGTGTGCACGGCCCGCATGACCGGCGTGGCGGCGCGGATCGCGTCGTCGGCCATGAAGCGGTGGCGCCAGGGCTGGGAGGCCCAGGCGTGCCGCAGGCCGAACGGCTCGGGCAGGACCAGCTTGCCGCCGAGGAAGTCGAGGACCGGCGGGAACCAGGTCAAAGGCGCGCGGACCGCCAGACGTACGACCTCGTCGTTGTCGATCAGCGGCAGCGGGATCTCCTTGGTCTCCCAGAACCGGACGGTCTTGGAGACGGTCTTCTTCTTGGGCTCCGGCTTCGTCGTGAAGAGGCCGTGCACGGGGCCGAGGGCGTGACCGGTGACCTCGATGCGGAGCGTGTGCAGGAGCGCCGTGACGGTGACCATCATGGTGAGGACCAGCTGCCCGTCCCACAGGACGAACTGCACGCCCAGGTAGTGGCGGTTGCCCTTGCCGAACTGGTTCTCGTTGCAGATGCGCTGTATCTCGTGCGGCTTGACCTGGTACGCCACGATGTCCTCGCCCTCGGGCCGGGCGACCTCCTTCGCCCCTTCCCCGACGGGGGTGACGATCCAGTGGTGGACGGACGGGGTGGGGAAGCCGGTCTTGAGGGTGCCGCGCTCCAGCAGTTTGAGCTCGTCGTGGATGGGACGGATGACGTCCCAGGTGCGGAAGGCGTGGATCTCCTTGCCCTCCTTGGGGACGAGCTCCTCCGCGAGGTGCCAGCTTCCCCAGCGGGTGCCCATGCCGAGAATGCCCTTGGGGCCGGCGTAGAAGACCACGTTGGAGCGCTGCTCGGCGGTGAGCTTCTCCAGCTGCTGGCGCAGCTCCTCGGCGGCGGTCTCGTTGGGATCGTGCGGTACGGCCTCGGGGATCTTGGGGCCGATGCCGCCACCTCCGCTGAGCAGGGAGTCCCAGCGGGCTCGCAGGTCCTTCGCGGTCGCCTCACAGATCCGTTTGGCCAGGAACCAGCCGATCACCGGGGCGATGAACATCGCGCGGAGGTAGAGCGCCGGGATGCCGGTGAAGGGCAACCGGAAGAGGAAGAGGACGGCCAGGATGCCGACTCCGACGAGCAGCAGGGAGCCCATCGCCCCGGAGCGCTTGCCGGAGGCGCCTCCGGCCAGGGTGCGGCGCAGTTGGAAGACGGTCAGCCACACCAGCGTGCCGGGCAGGAACAGCACGCCGAAGACCAGGGTGATGAGGGTGAGCCGCTTGTCGCGCTGCTTGCGGATGTTGGTGGCGGCCAGGCAGTGCTCGACGACCGGCTGGGGTTCGGTGCCGAAGGACTGGATGAGCGGTTTGCGGGCACCGCCGAGCATCCGGACCTGGACGGCACGGGAGAACGCCTCGCCGAGGGTCGGTTTGAAGAGCGAGAACTTGCCCTTGGTGACGGTCGACTCGTGCCATTCGTTGTTGGCCTTGAGGATCTCCTCGACCTCGACGTTCTCCCGGTACGCGGCCGAGGCCAGCGCGTGCGTCGCCACGGTCTGTCCGGCCGAGCCCTGGAGCGGGACCTGTGCCCCGGGGCCGAAACTGTCCATTGTCACTTCGCCGCCCCCATCGCCGCGTGTGTCCGCACTGCGGTCTGTTCCCAACCCCTGTGCTCCGCACACCTGCTGAGCTGGGCACTACAGCCTATCGAGGGGGTCGGCCATGCGTCGGCGGACTGGCAGAATGCCGCCCGCCGCAACGGAGTTGGGCGGGCGGCACGGCAAACGGCGGTCAGCTCTCGGTGCGTTCACGGACCTTCTCGGCGACCTGTGGGGGCATCGCCTCGTGGCGGGCGTAGGCGCGGTCGAACCGGCCCGTGCCGTGGGAGATGGAGCGGAGGTCGACGGCGTACCGGCCGATCTCGATCTCGGGCACGTCGGCCCGTACGAGCGTCCGGCCCTGCCCCGCCTGTTCGGTGCCGATGACGCGCCCGCGCCGGCCGGACAGGTCGCTCATCACGGGGCCGACGAACTCGTCCGGTACGAGGACCTGCACTTCGGCGACCGGTTCCAGCAGGTCGATGCGGGCGTCCGCCGCCGCCTCGCGCAGCGCGAGGGCGCCGGCCGTCTGGAACGCCGCGTCGGAGGAGTCGACCGAGTGCGCCTTGCCGTCGAGGAGGGTGACCCGCACGTCGACGAGCGGGTGGCCGGCCGCGACGCCCTTGGCGGCCTGGGCGCGTACGCCCTTCTCCACGGACGGGATGAACTGACGCGGCACGGCACCGCCGACGACCTTGTCGACGAACTCGATGCCCGAACCGGGCGGCAGCGGCTCCACCTCGATCTCGCAGATGGCGTACTGCCCGTGCCCGCCGGACTGTTTGACGTGCCGTCCCCGCCCCGCGGCCCTGCCGCCGAAGGTCTCGCGCAGCGACACCTTGTGCGGGACGACGTCGACCTGCACGCCGTACCGGTTGCGCAGCCGCTCCAGCGCGACGTCCTTGTGCGCCTCACCCAGGCACCACAGGACGACCTGGTGGGTGTCCTGGTTCTGTTCGAGGCGCATGGTCGGGTCCTCCGCGACGAGCCGGGAGAGCCCTTGGGACAGTTTGTCCTCGTCCGCCTTGCTGTGCGCCTGGATGGCCAGCGGCAGCAGCGGATCGGGCATGGTCCAGGGCTCCATCAGGAGCGGGTCGTCCTTGGCGGACAGCGTGTCCCCGGTCTCGGCGCGGGACAGTTTGGCGACGCAGGCGAGGTCGCCGGCGATGCAGCGGTTCAGCTGCCGCTGCTGTTTGCCGAAGGGCGCGGAGAGCGCGCCGATCCGCTCGTCGACGTCGTGGTCCTCGTGGCCCCGGTCGGCGAGGCCGTGTCCGGAGACGTGGACGGTCTCGTCGGGGCGGAGGGATCCGGAGAAGACCCGTACCAGCGAGATCCGGCCGACGTACGGGTCGGAGGAGGTCTTGACGACCTCGGCGACCAGCGGCCCGTCCGGGTCGCAGGTGATCCGGGGGCGAGGTGTGCCGTCGGGGGTGGTGACGGCGGGCGCCTCACGCTCCAGGGGTGTGGGGAATCCCCGGGTGATCAGGTCCAGCAGCTCCACGGTGCCCAGGCCTTGTTTCCCGCCGGGTGCGGCGGGCGCGGCGGCGAGGACCGGGTGGAAGCTGCCCCGGGCGACGGCCTTCTCCAGGTCGTCGATGAGGGTCTTGAGGTCGATCTCCTCGCCGCCGAGGTAGCGGTCCATGAGGGATTCGTCCTCGCTCTCGGCGATGATGCCCTCGATGAGACGGTTGCGGGCCTCCGCGATGAGCGGGAGCTGGGCGTCGTCGGGAGGGTTCTCCTTCCGTTCGCCGGAGGAGTAGTCGAAGATCTTCTGGGTGAGCAGTCCGACGAGCCCGGTCGCGGGCGCGTGCCCGTCGGGCGTCTGCGGTCCCAGTACGGGGACGTAGAGCGGCAGGATGGCGTCGGGGTCGTCACCGCCGAAGATCCGGGCGAGGACCCGGGTCAGCTCGTCGAAGTCGACGCGCGCGGTGTCCAGGTGTGTGACGACGATGGCGCGGGGCATGCCGACCGCCGCGCACTCCTCCCACACCATGCGGCAGGAGCCGGCGATCGCGTCGGCCTCCTGCGCGGCCGAGACGACGAAGAGGGCCGCGTCCGCGGCACGCAGACCGGCCCTGAGCTCCCCGACGAAGTCGGCGTATCCCGGAGTGTCCAGCACGTTGATCTTGTACCCGTCCCATTCGAGGGGGACGAGGGAGAGCTGTACGGAGCGTTGCTGGCGGTGTTCGATCTCGTCGTAGTCGGAGATCGTGCCGCCGTCTTCGACCCGGCCGGCCCGGTTGACCGCTCCGGCGGTCAGCGCGAGGGCCTCGACCAGGGTCGTCTTGCCGGATCCGCTGTGGCCGACCAGCACCACATTCCGTACCGATGAGGGCTGGTCGGCCGTTACTGCCCTGCCGGCGGCCCCGGGGTGTGCGTTCGCCTTGTCGCCCATGATTCTTCCTCCTGATCGCGAGTGCACGGGTGCACGGTGGAG
The DNA here is from genome assembly GCF_055590785.1 of Streptomyces sp. NPDC041796. Lineage (NCBI taxonomy): Bacteria > Bacillati > Actinomycetota > Actinomycetes > Kitasatosporales > Streptomycetaceae > Streptomyces > Streptomyces sp. NPDC041796. Next base: position 68,647 of record NZ_JBVJAH010000021.1, on the reverse strand, counting down.
GTGGGGGGGCGCGGGCGCGGGGGAGCCTCCTTGGGCAGCTCCGGCGGTGCCCGCGGTCGTCTTTCGAGCTTTCCACTCAGGCCAGGTTGCGTCCATACGTCCGACACCGCGACGGGAGCAGGGTGCCCCGGGGTGGTGGGTGCCGCTGCCTGGCTACGATGGGCCAGCCGGTGGCCGTAGGGGCCGCGCGGCCCACCGACCCCTCGGGAAGGCCATGCTGAACAAGTACGCGCGTGCATTTTTCACGCGTGTTCTCACACCGTTCGCCGCGTTTCTGCTCCGCCGCGGGGTCAGCCCCGACGCCGTCACGCTGATCGGCACGGCCGGCGTGGTGGCGGGCGCGCTGGTCTTCTTCCCCCGGGGTGAGTTCTTCTGGGGCACGATCGTCATCACCCTGTTCGTCTTCTCCGACCTGGTGGACGGCAACATGGCCCGCCAGGCCGGGATTTCCAGCCGCTGGGGCGCCTTCCTGGACTCGACCCTCGACCGGGTCGCCGACGGGGCGATCTTCGGCGGCTTCGCGCTGTGGTACGCGGGCAAGGGCGACGACAATGTGCTGTGTGCCGTGTCCATCTTCTGCCTGGCGAGCGGCCAGGTGGTGTCGTACACCAAGGCGCGCGGCGAGTCGATCGGCCTGCCGGTCGCCGTCAACGGACTGGTCGAGCGGGCGGAACGGCTCGTGGTCTCCCTGGTGGCGGCGGGCCTGGCCGGACTGCACGGGTTCGGTGTGCCGGGCATCCAGGTGCTGCTGCCGATCGCGCTGTGGCTGGTTGCCGTGGGCAGTGCGGTGACGCTGGGGCAGCGGGTGGTGACGGTACGACGCGAGTCGGCGGAGGCGGACGCGGCGTCGGGTTCCCACGAGGTGGGCGAGCCCGGTGCCAGGGGGAGTGAGGCGACATGAGTGCGGTGGGTGACCGGCTGACCGACGCGCTGTACGGGCTCGGCTGGACCGTGGTGAAGAAGCTGCCGGAACCGGTGGCGGCAGGGCTCGGCCGGCGTATCGCGGACACGGCCTGGAAGCGGCGAGGCAAAGGGGTGCTGCGCCTGGAGGCCAACCTCGCGCGCGTGGTGCCGGACGCCTCCCCACAGCGGCTGGCGGAACTGTCCAAGGCCGGGATGCGCTCGTACATGCGCTACTGGATGGAGTCGTTCCGGCTGCCTGCGTGGAGCGCGAAGCGCGTCAAGGACGCGTTCGGCATCGAGGACGTGCACTACCTGACGGACGGCCTGGCCGCGGGCAAGGGCGTCGTCCTGGCGCTGCCGCACCTGGCCAACTGGGACCTCGCGGGCGTGTGGGTCACCCGCGCGCTGGGCGTGCCGTTCACGACGGTCGCCGAGCGGCTGAAGCCGGAGACGCTGTACGACCGGTTCGTGGCGTACCGCGAGTCGCTGGGCATGGAGGTCCTGCCGCACACCGGTGGCTCCGCCTTCGGGACGCTGGCGCGGCGCCTGCGGGCGGGCGGGCTGGTGTGCCTGGTCGCCGACCGGGACCTGTCGGCGTCGGGCGTCGAGGTGAAGTTCTTCGGCGAGACGGCGCGGATGCCCGCCGGACCGGCGATGCTGGCCCAGCAGACCGGCGCGCTGCTGCTGCCCGTGACGCTCTGGTACGACGAGGCGTCGACGATGAAGGGGCGGGTGCACCCGCCGGTGGACGTGCCGCTGACGGGCACGCGCCAGGAGCGGACCGCGGTCATGACGCAGTCCCTGGCCGACGCGTTCGCCACCGGAATCGCCGACCACCCCGAGGACTGGCACATGCTCCAGCGGCTGTGGCTCGCCGACCTGGACCCCGCGAAGGGACCCGGCGCGTGAGGATCGGCATCGTCTGCCCGTACTCCTGGGACGTGCCGGGCGGCGTCCAGTTCCACATCCGGGACCTGGCCGAGCACCTGATCCGGCTGGGCCACAAGGTCTCCGTGCTGGCCCCGGCCGACGACGAGACGCCGCTGCCGCCGTACGTCGTCTCCGCCGGGCGGGCGGTACCCGTGCCGTACAACGGCTCGGTCGCCCGGCTCAACTTCGGCTTCCTGTCGGCGGCGCGGGTGCGGCGCTGGCTGCACGACGGCACGTTCGACGTGATCCACATCCACGAGCCGGCCTCGCCGTCGCTGGGGCTGCTGTCCTGCTGGGCGGCGCAGGGCCCGATCGTGGCCACGTTCCACACGTCCAACCCGCGGTCGCGGGCGATGATCGCCGCGTACCCGATCCTCCAGCCCGCGCTGGAGAAGATCAGCGCGCGGATCGCGGTCAGCGAGTACGCGCGCCGGACGCTCGTCGAGCACCTCGGCGGCGACGCGGTCGTCATCCCCAACGGCGTCGACGTCGACTTCTTCGCCACAGCCGAGCCGAAGGCGGAGTGGCAGGGCGGCACACTCGGCTTCATCGGCCGGATCGACGAACCGCGGAAGGGCCTCCCGGTCCTGATGAAGGCCTTCCCGAAGATCCTCGCCGCCTGCCCCGACACCCGGCTGCTGGTCGCGGGGCGGGGCGACGAGGAGGAGGCCGTCGCGTCGCTCCCGGCCGACATGCGCCGGCGCGTGGAGTTCCTCGGCATGGTCAGCGACGAGGACAAGGCGCGGCTGTTGCGCAGCGTGGACGTGTACGTGGCGCCCAACACGGGTGGGGAGAGCTTCGGCATCATCCTGGTCGAGGCCATGTCGGCGGGCGCGCCGGTCCTGGCGAGCGACCTGGACGCGTTCGCGCAGGTCCTCGACCAGGGCGCGGCGGGCGAGCTGTTCGCCAACGAGGACGCCGACGCGCTCGCGAAAACGGCGATCCGCCTGCTCGGCGACGAGGACCGGCGCCAGGAGCTGCGGGAGCGCGGCAGCGCCCACGTCCGCCGCTTCGACTGGTCGACGGTCGGCGCGGACATCCTGGCCGTGTACGAGACGGTGACGGACGGCGCGGCGTCGGTGGCGACCGACGAGCGGCTCGGCCTGCGGGCCCGGTGGGGGCTGGCGCGGGACTGAGGCGGGACGGCGTGCGGCCTGGGGCGGTGCCTTTGTGGCGGTTCCACCCGGGGCGGTGCCCTTTCCCGGTTCGCCGGGGGCGGTGCCCGAGCGGCGGCCACCCTCGGTGGTTGGGGGCGTGGCCCCTCCGGGCTCGTCTCCTCGAGGCCGGCGGCCCTGGGTACGGAAAGGGAGCTCACCCCTTGCCTCCCCCAAGCTCTCGGCTTCGCTCGAGCAGGGGGACCCCCCTCCTCGGCGGGGACGAACCCGCACGGCCCCACCCCTTGCCGGACGCCGGGCAGGGACCGTCAGCATGGGCCGCATGGACATTCGCCGATTGGATCTGGGGTACTTCGTCCGCTCAGCCGCCGAGGCGGGCACCGCACATCCGCGCGTGGAGCCCGTGCTCGCGTATCTGGTGCGGCACGAGCGGGGCCTGTTGCTGTTCGACAGCGGGCTCGGGGAGGGTGACCCGGAGGCGGAGGCTCGGTACCGGCCGCGGCGGCGGAGCCTCGCGGAGGCCCTGGCCGCCGTGGGCGTCACCCCGGGCGACATCGACCTGGTGGTGAACTGCCACCTCCACTTCGACCACTGCGGCGGCAACCCGCTCCTCGCCGGCCGCCCCGTCCTCGTACAGCGCACCGAACTGGCCACCGCCCGCGCGGGCGACTACACCATCGACGCCCTGGTCGACTTCCCCGGCGCCCGGTACGAGGAGCTCGACGGCGAGGCCGAGGTGTGGCCGGGGATCCACGTCGTACCGACGCCGGGCCACACGGCCGGGCACCAGTCGCTGGTCGTGTCCGGGGCGGAGGGCGCGGTGGTGCTCGCGGGGCAGGCGTACGACTTCGCGTCGCAGTACGCGTCGGACGAGATGGCCCGCGGCACCGGGGCCGACGGGCCGTGGCCGCCCTGGCTGGAACGGATCGCCGCCTTCGGGCCGCGGCGCGTGCTGTTCGCGCACGACCGGTCGGTGTGGGAAGGGGACGCGCCGGCGCCCGGGTAGCCTTCCGCCCGTGATCGAAACCCTCATCTGGATCGTCGTCGGCCTGGTCGCGATCGGCCTTTACCTGAGCTGGACCGCCGGGCGGCTCGACCGGCTGCACGCCCGGATCGACGCCGCCCGCGCCGCGCTCGACGCCCAGCTCCTGCGCCGCGCCTCGGTCGCCCAGGAGCTGGCCACCTCGGGCGTGCTCGACCCGGCCGCGTCGATCGTGCTGTACGAGGCCGCGCACGCCGCCCGGCAGGCCGAGGAGGAGCAGCGGGAGGTCGCCGAGAGCGAGCTGAGCCAGGCGCTGCGGGCGGTGTTCGGCGAGCCCGAGCAGGTCGAGGCCGTGCGGGAGGCCCCGGGTGGCGAGCAGGCTGCCGGGGAGCTCGCGGCGGCGGTGCGCCGGGTGCCGATGGCCCGCCGGTTCCACAACGACGCCGTACGGGCGGCCAGGGCGCTGCGCCGGCACCGCAAGGTGCGCTGGTTCCGGCTGGCCGGGCACGCCCCGTTCCCGCTGGCCTTCGAGATGGACGACGAGCCGCCGACGGCCCTGGCGGACCGTCCCGGGAGCGGCTGACCTCGGGAAAACGAGCCACCGGCTCACTATTGGCCCTTGATGTGGACTGGGTGGCCCCGGTTTCCTCGGTGTAGTTGAAACCGCCCCGTTTCTTGAGTGAGGTCATCCGTGTCCACCATCAACACCCCGCAGTCCCCCGAGACCGGCACCGCCCGCGTCAAGCGCGGCATGGCCGAGCAGCTCAAGGGCGGCGTGATCATGGACGTGGTCAACGCCGAGCAGGCCAAGATCGCCGAGGATGCCGGCGCCGTCGCCGTCATGGCCCTCGAGCGGGTCCCGGCCGACATCCGCAAGGACGGCGGTGTGGCCCGGATGTCCGACCCGAACATGATCGAGGAGATCATCGACGCGGTCTCCATCCCGGTCATGGCCAAGTCCCGCATCGGTCACTTCGTCGAGGCCCAGGTCCTGCAGTCCCTCGGCGTCGACTACATCGACGAGTCCGAGGTGCTCACCCCGGCCGACGAGGTCAACCACTCCGACAAGTGGGCCTTCACCACCCCCTTCGTCTGTGGCGCCACCAACCTGGGCGAGGCCCTGCGCCGCATAGCCGAGGGCGCGGCCATGATCCGCTCCAAGGGCGAGGCCGGCACCGGCAACGTCGTCGAGGCCGTCCGCCACCTGCGCCAGATCAAGAACGAGATCGCCAAGCTGCGCGGCTTCGACAACAACGAGCTGTACGCCGCCGCCAAGGAGCTGCGCGCTCCCTACGAGCTCGTCAAGGAGGTCAGCGAGCTCGGCAAGCTGCCGGTCGTGCTGTTCTCCGCCGGTGGCGTGGCCACCCCGGCCGACGCCGCGCTGATGCGCCAGCTCGGCGCCGAGGGCGTCTTCGTCGGCTCCGGCATCTTCAAGTCCGGCGACCCGGCCAAGCGCGCCGCCGCCATCGTGAAGGCCACCACCTTCTACGACGACCCGAAGATCATCGCGGACGCGTCCCGCAACCTGGGCGAGGCCATGGTCGGCATCAACTGCGACACCCTCCCCGAGGCCGAGCGCTACGCGAACCGGGGCTGGTAATGACCACTCCGCTCATCGGTGTCCTGGCTCTCCAGGGCGATGTACGTGAGCACCTGATCGCCCTGGCCGCGGCGGACGCCGTGGCCAGGCCGGTCCGGCGCCCCGAGGAACTCGCCGAGGTCGACGGCCTGGTCATCCCCGGCGGCGAGTCCACCACCATCTCCAAGCTGGCCGATCTGTTCGGCCTCATGGAGCCGCTGCGCGAGCGCATCAAGGCGGGCATGCCCGTCTACGGCACGTGCGCCGGCCTGATCATGCTGGCCGACAAGATCCTCGACCCGCGTTCGGGCCAGGAGACGCTCGGCGGCATCGACATGATCGTCCGCCGCAACGCCTTCGGGCGTCAGAACGAATCCTTCGAGGCGGCCGTCGAGGTCACCGGCATCGAGGGCGGTCCGGTGGAGGGCGTCTTCATCCGGGCACCCTGGGTCGAGTCGGTCGGCGCGCAGGCGGAGGTCGTCGCCGAGCACGACGGCCACATCGTCGCCGTACGGCAGGGCAATGCCCTCGCCACGTCGTTCCACCCCGAACTGACCGGCGACCACCGGGTGCACGCCCTGTTCGTCGACATGGTGCGCGCGGCGGCCTGACCCGATCCCGGTAGGATCTCTGGGGTTCGTTCAGAAATTGGTTACGCGAAGGAGACAGGCAGATGTCCGGCCACTCTAAATGGGCTACGACGAAGCACAAGAAGGCCGTGATCGACGCCAAGCGCGGCAAGCTCTTCGCGAAGCTGATCAAGAACATCGAGGTCGCGGCCCGCACCGGCGGCGCCGACCCCGATGGCAACCCCACCCTCTTCGACGCCATCCAGAAGGCCAAGAAGAGCTCGGTCCCGAACAAGAACATCGACTCCGCGGTCAAGCGCGGCGCCGGCCTCGAGGCCGGTGGCGCCGACTACGAGACGATCATGTACGAGGGTTACGGCCCGAACGGTGTCGCGGTGCTCATCGAGTGCCTCACCGACAACCGCAACCGCGCCGCCTCCGACGTGCGCGTCGCCATGACCCGCAACGGTGGCTCGATGGCCGACCCGGGCTCGGTGTCGTACCTGTTCAACCGCAAGGGCGTCGTCATCGTCCCCAAGGGTGAGCTGACCGAGGACGACGTGCTCGGCGCGGTCCTCGACGCGGGCGCCGAGGAGGTCAACGACCTCGGTGAGAGCTTCGAGGTCCTCAGCGAGGCCACCGATCTGGTCGCGGTCCGCACCGCCCTCCAGGAGGCCGGCATCGACTACGACTCGGCCGACGCCAACTTCGTCCCGACCATGCAGGTCGAGCTGGACGAAGAGGGCGCACGCAAGATCTTCAAGCTGATCGACGCGCTGGAGGACAGCGACGACGTGCAGAACGTCTTCGCCAACTTCGACGTCTCCGACGACGTCATGGCGAAGGTCGACGCCTGAGCCACGCACGAACGCGACGGGCCGACGGGAACACACCCCGTCGGCCCGTCGCGTCGTTGTCAGTGCCACCCGATAGCCTGCACAAACAGCTGAGCGAAGAAGGGGTGGCGGCGTGCGCGTTCTCGGGGTGGACCCCGGCCTGACCCGGTGCGGTGTCGGCGTCGTCGAAGGCGTCGCCGGGCGTCCGCTGACCATGCTCGGGGTGGGTGTGGTCCGTACGCCCGCGGACGCCGAGACGGGGCACCGCCTCGTCGCCATCGAGCGCGGCATCGAGGAGTGGCTGGACGAGCACCGGCCCGAACTGGTCGCGGTGGAGCGCGTGTTCAGCCAGCACAATGTCCGTACGGTGATGGGCACCGCCCAGGCCAGTGCCGTCGCCATCCTGTGCGCCTCCCGCCGCGGAATCCCCGTCGCCCTGCACACCCCCAGCGAGGTGAAGGCCGCCGTCACCGGCAGTGGCCGCGCCGACAAGGCCCAGGTCGGTGCCATGGTCACCCGGCTGCTCCGGCTCGACGCCCCGCCCAAGCCCGCCGACGCCGCCGACGCCCTCGCCCTCGCCATCTGCCACATATGGCGGGCCCCCGCCCAGAACCGTCTGCAGCAGGCGGTCGCCGCACACCACGCACGGAAAGGCCACCTCGCATGATCGCCTTTGTCTCCGGCCCGGTCGCCGCCCTCGCCCCGACCACCGCCGTGATCGAGGTAGGCGGCATCGGCATGGCCGTCCAGTGCACGCCCACCACCCTGTCCGAGTTGAGGGTGGGTCAGGAGGCGCGGCTCGCCACGTCGTTGGTCGTCCGGGAGGACTCCCTGACGCTGTACGGCTTCGCCGACGACGACGAGCGGCAGGTCTTCGAGCTGCTCCAGACCGCCAGCGGCGTCGGCCCGCGCCTCGCCCAGGCCATGCTCGCCGTGCACAGCCCGGACGCGCTGCGCGTCGCGGTGGCGTCCGGCGACGAGAAGGCGCTCACGGCGGTGCCGGGCATCGGGAAGAAGGGTGCGCAGAAGCTGCTGCTGGAGCTGAAGGACCGGCTCGGCGAGCCGGTCGGCGCCCACATCGGCAGGCAGGGGATCGGGACGGCGGTCACCGCGTCCTGGCGCGACCAGCTCCACGCCGCGCTGATCGGCCTCGGCTACGCCACGCGCGAGGCCGACGAGGCGGTGGCCGCCGTCACCCCGCAGGCCGAGGCGGAAGGCGGGGACCCCCAGATCGGACGACTGCTCAAGGCCGCCCTCCAGACCCTGAACCGCACCCGGTGACCCGCGTGCTCGCGCCCGGCCGGGAGCAGCGTCCGGCACCTCACCACCCGAGCGGCCCCGCCGCCATGACCACACGAGGCAATCCGCAGTGAACTGGGACGACGACACCGACACCAGCAGCACGCCGGCCGCCGGCTCCGCCGACCGGCTCGTCGGGGCGTCCGCCGACGGGGAGGACCAGGCCGTCGAAGCCGCCCTGCGGCCCAAGTCACTGGCCGAGTTCGTCGGCCAGGAACGCGTGCGCGAGCAGCTGGACCTGGTGCTCAAGGCGGCCCTGGCCCGCGGCGCCACCGCCGACCACGTCCTGCTGTCCGGCGCCCCCGGCCTCGGCAAGACGACCCTGTCCATGATCATCGCTGCTGAGATGGGCGCCCCCATCCGCATCACCTCCGGCCCCGCCATCCAGCACGCCGGCGACCTCGCCGCGATCCTCTCCTCCCTCCAGGAGGGCGAGGTCCTCTTCCTCGACGAAATCCACCGGATGTCCCGGCCCGCCGAGGAAATGCTCTACATGGCCATGGAGGACTTCCGCGTCGACGTCATCGTCGGCAAGGGCCCCGGCGCCACCGCCATCCCGCTGGAGCTGCCGCCCTTCACCCTCGTCGGCGCCACCACCCGCGCCGGCCTCCTGCCGCCTCCGCTGCGCGACCGGTTCGGCTTCACCGCCCACATGGAGTTCTACGCGCCGGCCGAGCTGGAGCGCGTCATCCACCGCTCCGCCCAGCTCCTGGACGTCGAGATCGAGGCCGACGGCGCCGCCGAGATCGCCGGCCGCTCCCGCGGCACGCCCCGCATCGCCAACCGCCTGCTGCGCCGCGTCCGCGACTACGCCCAGGTCAAGGCCGACGGCCTGATCACCCGCGACATCGCCGCCACCGCCCTCAAGGTGTACGAGGTGGACGACCGCGGCCTGGACCGGCTGGACCGGGCGGTGCTGCGGGCCCTGCTCAAGCTGTTCGGCGGCGGACCGGTCGGACTGTCCACCCTCGCCGTCGCCGTGGGCGAGGAGCGCGAGACGGTCGAGGAGGTCGCGGAACCCTTCCTCGTCCGGGAGGGCCTGCTCGCCCGCACCCCCCGCGGCCGGGTCGCCACGCCCGCCGCGTGGACGCATCTCGGCCTCGTACCGCCGCAGGCAGGCGGCCCGGGAAGGGGACAACAGGGGCTCTTCGGGGCGTGACGGCGAGGACACTCGCCCGGCCAGGAACCGCGGTGCCATGCTGGGCGTTGTTCCATTGATGCGGACTCGCCTAGACTCCGCCGATGCCGACCCTTCAGGGCGGCGTACCCACCCCCGAAGATCAGGCCGCGGTTCCCCGCGACCGTGCGAAGGATTTGTCGTCCCGTGAGTATCGTGACTCTCCTGCCGTTCATCGTCCTCATCGGGGCCATGTTCCTGATGACCCGCTCTGCCAAGAAGAAGCAGCAGCAGGCGGTGGAAATGCGCAACCAGATGCAGCCCGGAACCGGCGTACGGACGATCGGGGGGATGTACGCCACCGTCAAGGAGGTCGGCGACGACACGGTCCTCCTGGAGGTCGCTCCAGGAGTCCACGCCGTGTACGCCAAGAACGCCGTCGGTGCCGTCCTCGACGACGAGGAGTACAACCGCATCGTCCACGGTGACGGTGACCTGAAGACCGACACCACCGTCGTGCCGGACGACGCCTCCTCGCTCACCGAGGCCGACGCCGTCGACACCGCCGTCGTCGCCGACGACGCGAAGATCGACCTGGGCAAGAAGGACGCGGCCGGCGAGGGCGACACCGCTCCCGAGGCCAAGGACGCCAAGGCCGACGAGAAGAACGACGGCGACACCGACGCGAAGTAAGGCGTGCAGACGGACCGCGTCGCCCACCGGCGTGCGCGGTCCGTTCCGTGCCGACACACGCGGGGGATTCCCCACACCACTTCGTGGCCGCCCCGACGCTCACCCGGCGTAGCGGCGGTTGGACAGGGAGAAACGAGAAGGTGGCAGCACCCAAGAAGGGCCGAGGGCCGGCATCGGGGGGGCAGGGCAAGCCGGGGCGAGCCCTGGCCGCGATCCTGATCGCCATCGGCGCCCTTATCGGCGGGATGTTCTGGTCGGGTGACCTCACCCCGCGCCTGGGCATCGACCTCGCCGGCGGCACGAGCATCACCCTCCGGGCCGAGAGCGAGCCGGGCAAGCCGAACGCGGTCAACAACACCAACATGCAGACCGCGATCGGCATCATCGAGCGCCGTGTCAACGGTCTCGGTGTCTCGGAGGCCGAGGTCCAGCAGCAGGGCAACCGGCACATCATCGTCAACATCCCCAGGGCGACCGACTCCGAGAAGGCCCAGAAGCAGGTCGGCACCACCGCCGAGCTGTACTTCCGCCCGGTCCTCGCCGTCTCCGGCAGCGCGCCGCTCCCGGACCCGTCCGCCGGCGGCACGCCGAGCGCCACGCCCAGCGGCAAGCCCAGCGGCAAGGCGTCGACCCCGCCGAGCCCGAAGCCCAGCGCCACCACGCAGGGCCGCGCCGTCCCCGAGGCCCTGAAGAAGGACGAGTCGCCGAGCCCCACGGCGAGCCCGTCGGGCAAGCCGGCCACCCCGCCTGCCCCGCAGCCCTCCGCCTCCGGCGCCGCGGCGATCGCCGCGCTCGACAAGCAGTTCGCCGCTCTGGACTGCACGCCGAAGAAGGACACCAAGGAGGTGCCCAACCCGGCCCAGAACGCGGACCCGGCCAAGCCGACCGTCGCCTGTGGCCAGGAGGGCGACGCCAAGTACATCCTCGGCCCCGCCGAGGTCGCCGGAACGGACGTCGACGAGGCGCAGGGCGTCCTCGACCCGCAGCGCGGCCGCTGGATCGTCCAGCTCGGCTTCACCGACGCGGGCACCAAGAAGTTCGCCGCAACCACCGGCAAGCTGGCGAGCCAGCCGCAGCCGCAGAACCAGTTCGCGATCACCCTGGACGGCCAGGTCGTCTCCGCGCCGTCCGTGGACAGCGTCATCGGCGGTGGCAGCGCCGAGATCTCCGGCAGCTTCGACCAGGCCTCCGCCACCGACCTCGCCAACATCCTGTCGTACGGCGCGCTCCCGCTGTCGTTCGAGCAGGAGAGCGTCACCACGGTCACTGCCGCGCTCGGTGGTGAGCAGCTCAAGGCCGGACTCGTCGCGGGTGCCATCGGTCTCGCGCTGGTCGTGATCTACCTGGTGGTCTACTACCGAGGCCTGTCGGTCATCGCGCTCCTCAGCCTCCTGGTGTCGGCGGTCCTGACCTACGCGCTGATGTCGCTGCTCGGCCCGGCCATCGGCTTCGCGCTGAACCTGCCGGCCGTCTGCGGTGCGATCGTGGCCATCGGTATCACCGCCGACTCGTTCATCGTGTACTTCGAGCGGGTGCGGGACGAGATCCGCGAGGGCCGCACCCTGCGGCCCGCCGTCGAGCGCGGCTGGCCGCGCGCCCGGCGCACGATCCTGGTCTCCGACTTCGTGTCGTTCCTCGCCGCGGCCGTGCTGTTCATCGTGACCGTCGGCAAGGTGCAGGGCTTCGCCTTCACCCTGGGTCTGACGACCCTCCTCGACGTCGTCGTGGTGTTCTTCTTCACCAAGCCGCTGATGACGCTGATGGCCCGCACCAAGTTCTTCAGCAGTGGTCACCCGTGGTCGGGCCTGGACCCGAAGCGGCTGGGAGCCAAGCCCCCGCTGCGCCGCTCGCGGCGCGTCTCCGCCACCACCGAACCGAAGGAGGCGTGAGATGTCACGACTCGGCAGCATGGGCGCTCGCCTGTACCGCGGTGAGGTCGGGTACGACTTCGTCGGCAAGCGGATGCTCTGGTACGGCGTCTCCATCCTGATCACCATCACGGCCATCGCCGGACTGATGGTGCAGGGCCTCAACATGGGCATCGAGTTCAAGGGCGGCGTCGTCGTCACCACGCCCAAGCTCTCGGTGTCCACCGAGGAGGCGCGGGAGACGGCGGAGGAGATCTCCGGCCACATCCCGATCGTCCAGGAACTGGGCAGCGGTGGTCTGCGCATCCAGATCAGCGATGTGACCACCTCGGAATCCAACAAGATCAAGACCGAGCTGGCGTCCGACTTCGGTGTCGCCACCAACGACCTGACCGCCGACATCGTCGGCCCGAGCTGGGGCGAGCAGATCGCCAACAAGGCCTGGACGGGCCTCGGGGTCTTCATGGTCCTCGTCGTGATCTACCTGGCGATCGCCTTCGAATGGCGCATGGCCATCGCCGCGCTGATCGCCCTGATCCACGACCTGACGATCACCGTCGGCATCTACGCCCTGGTGGGCTTCGAGGTCACCCCGGGCACCGTGATCGGTCTGCTGACGATCCTCGGTTACTCCCTCTACGACACCGTCGTCGTCTTCGACGGTCTCAAGGAGGCGTCGAAGGACATCACCAAGCAGACCCGCTGGACCTACAGCGAGATCGCCAACCGCAGCCTCAACAGCACCCTGGTGCGCTCCATCAACACCACGGTCGTGGCGCTGCTGCCGGTGGCCGGTCTGCTGTTCATCGGCGGCGGTGTCCTCGGCGCGGGCATGCTCAACGACATCTCGCTGTCGCTGTTCGTGGGTCTCGCGGCCGGTGCCTACTCCTCGATCTTCATCGCCACGCCGCTCGTCGCCGACCTCAAGGAACGCGACCCGCAGATGAAGGCGCTGAAGAAGCGCGTCCTCGCCAAGCGTGCCCAGGCCGCTTCGAAGGGCACCTCCGAGGACGACTCCACCGAGCACGCCGACACCGCCGAAGCGCAGGACGACGAGCAGGACGCCGCACCCGCCGGCGCCGTGGTCGGCCAGCGCCGCCAGCCCACCCGGGGACGGGGCCGGCGTCGATGACCGTCACCACGCAGGAGCTGCTGCTCAGCCGGATCCGGGACGTCGCGGACCACCCCATCCCCGGCGTGACGTTCAAGGACATCACGCCGCTGCTCGCGGACCCGGAGGCGTTCGCCGCCCTCACCGAGGCCCTCGCCGAGCTGTGCGTCCGGCACGGCGCGACGAAGATCGTCGGCCTGGAGGCGCGCGGCTTCATCCTCGCCGCGCCGGTCGCCGTCACCGCGAGGCTGGGCTTCGTCCCGGTGCGCAAGGCGGGCAAGCTCCCGGGGGCGACGCTGAGCCAGGCGTACGAGCTGGAGTACGGCACCGCCGAGATCGAGGTGCACGCCGAGGACCTCCTCCCCGGTGACCGCGTCATGGTCATCGACGATGTCCTCGCCACCGGCGGCACCGCCGAGGCCTCGCTGGAGCTGATCCGGCGGGCCGGGGCCGAGGTCGCGGGCGTCGCCGTCCTCATGGAGCTCGGGTTCCTGGGCGGCCGCGCCCGCCTGGAGCCCGCCTTGGCCGGCGCCCCGCTGGAGGCGCTGATCACGCTCTGACCAGCGTGCATACGGCACAGGAACGGGCACCCGGAACACCGGGTGCCCGTTTCGCGTTGTTCGGCGTGCGGCCGAGGAGCGATCGTGTCCCCGTCCGAGGGGAAGCCGCCCGTCCGAGGTCAGTACCATGGGATTCCGGGCCTGACCGGGGGACCCGGACCCGCACGAGGAGCGCTCTTGCCAGACGAGGCCCAGCCACTCTCCGCCGCGAAGCCCGACCAGCAGGCCGACAAGGCCGCGGCGCCCCCAGCCACGCCCCCCGACAAGGCCGCGCAGAACAGGACGGCGGACGCGAAACCGGCCACGCCGCAGCGCGCCCAAGGCCCGGCTCCCGTCTCGGCCCCCAAGCCCACGCCGCCCGCCGTCGCCCGCTCCGGCGGCTCGTCCAACCGCGTGCGCGCCCGCCTCGCCCGTCTCGGCGTCCAGCGATCGTCGCCGTACAACCCGGTCCTGGAGCCCCTGCTGCGCATAGTCCGCAGCAACGACCCGAAGATCGAGACGTCGACGCTCCGCCAGATCGAGAGCGCCTACCAGGTCGCGGAGCGCTGGCACCGAGGCCAGAAGCGCAAGAGCGGCGACCCGTACATCACGCACCCCCTCGCCGTCACCACCATCCTCGCCGAGCTCGGCATGGACCCCGCGACCCTGATGGCAGGCCTCCTCCACGACACCGTCGAGGACACCGAGTACGGCCTGGAGCAGCTCCGGAAGGACTTCGGCGACCAGGTCGCCCTCCTCGTCGACGGCGTCACCAAGCTGGACAAGGTCAAGTTCGGCGAGGCCGCCCAGGCCGAGACCGTCCGCAAGATGGTCGTCGCCATGGCCAAGGACCCACGCGTCCTGGTCATCAAGCTCGCCGACCGCCTGCACAACATGCGCACCATGCGCTACCTCAAGCGGGAGAAGCAGGAGAAGAAGGCCCGCGAGACCCTCGAGATCTACGCGCCTCTGGCCCACCGGCTGGGCATGAACACCATCAAGTGGGAGCTGGAGGACCTCGCCTTCGCGATCCTCTACCCCAAGATGTACGACGAGATCGTCCGCCTCGTCGCCGAGCGGGCCCCCAAGCGGGACGAGTACCTCGCCATAGTGACCGACGAGGTCCAGGCCGACCTCCGGGCCGCCCGCATCAAGGCCACCGTCACCGGCCGGCCGAAGCACTACTACAGCGTCTACCAGAAGATGATCGTCCGCGGCCGGGACTTCGCTGAGATCTACGACCTGGTGGGCATCCGCGTCCTCGTCGACACGGTCCGCGACTGCTACGCCGCCCTCGGCACCGTCCACGCGCGATGGAACCCGGTCCCCGGCCGGTTCAAGGACTACATCGCGATGCCGAAGTTCAACATGTACCAGTCGCTGCACACGACGGTCATCGGACCCAACGGCAAGCCCGTCGAGCTGCAGATCCGCACCTTCGACATGCACCGCCGCGCCGAGTACGGCATCGCCGCGCACTGGAAGTACAAGCAGGAGGCCGTCGCCGGCGCCTCCAAGGTGCGCACCGACGTGCCGAAGAAGGCCGGCAAGGACGACCACATCAACGACATGGCGTGGCTGCGCCAGCTACTGGACTGGCAGAAGGAGACCGAGGACCCCAGCGAGTTCCTGGAGTCGCTCCGCTTCGACCTGTCCCGCAACGAGGTCTTCGTCTTCACCCCGAAGGGTGACGTCATAGCGCTGCCCGCGGGCGCCACTCCCGTGGACTTCGCGTACGCCGTCCACACCGAGGTCGGCCACCGCACCATAGGGGCGCGGGTCAACGGACGGCTCGTACCGCTCGAATCGACCCTCGACAACGGCGACCTGGTGGAGGTCTTCACCTCCAAGGCCGCGGGCGCCGGACCTTCCCGCGACTGGCTCGGCTTCGTCAAGTCGCCCCGCGCCCGGAACAAGATCCGCGCCTGGTTCTCCAAGGAGCGCCGCGACGAGGCGATCGAGCAGGGCAAGGACGCCATCGCGCGCGCCATGCGCAAGCAGAACCTGCCGATCCAGCGCATCCTCACCGGCGACTCGCTGGTCACCCTGGCGCACGAGATGCGCTACCCCGACATCTCGTCGCTGTACGCGGCGATCGGCGAGGGACACGTCGCCGCCCAGGGCGTCGTCCAGAAGCTGGTGCAGGCCCTCGGTGGCGAGGAGGCCGCCAGCGAGGACATCGCCGAGTCGGCGCCGCCGTCGCGCGGCCGCGGGAAGCGCCGCGCCAAGGCCGACCCGGGTGTGGTCGTCAAGGGCGTCGAGGACGTCTGGGTCAAGCTGGCCCGCTGCTGTACGCCGGTGCCCGGCGACCCGATCATCGGGTTCGTCACGCGGGGCAGTGGCGTATCGGTTCACCGCGCCGACTGCGTCAACGTGGACTCGCTGTCGCAGCAGCCGGAGCGGATCCTCGACGTCGAGTGGGCGCCCACCCAGTCCTCGGTCTTCCTGGTCGCCATCCAGGTCGAGGCCCTGGACCGCTCCCGGCTCTTGTCGGACGTCACCCGCGTCCTGTCCGACCAGCACGTCAACATCCTGTCGGCGGCCGTCCAGACCTCCCGCGACCGGGTGGCCACCTCCCGCTTCACCTTCGAGATGGGCGACCCCAAGCACCTGGGCCACGTCCTGAAGGCGGTCCGGGGCGTGGAGGGCGTGTACGACGTCTACCGCGTGACCTCGGCCCGCAGGCCGTAACCGCGTACGAAGAAGGGCCTCCCCGCCCGGGGAGGCCCTTCTTCGTACGCGCCGGCCGGCGTCAGCCGCCGAACTCCTGCAGACCCTTCAGCGCCTGGTCCAGCAGAGCCTGCCGACCCTCCAGCTCACGCGCCAGCTTGTCCGCCTTGGCGTCGTTGCCCGCCGCACGGGCCGCGTCGATCTGCTTCTGCAGCTTGTCGACCGCGTCCTGCAGCTGACCCGTCAGACCCGCGGCACGCGCCCGTGCCTCGGGGTTCGTACGACGCCACTCGGTCTCCTCGGCCTCCTGGATCGCCCGCTCCACGGCGTGCATCCGGCCCTCGACCTTCGGACGGGCGTCGCGCGGTACGTGACCGATCGCCTCCCACCGCTCGTTGATCGACCGGAACGCCGCGCGAGCCGCCTTGAGGTCCGTCACCGGGAGCAGCTTCTCGGCCTCGCCGGCGAGCTCCTCCTTCAGCTTGAGGTTCTCCGCCTGCTCCGCGTCACGCTCCGCGAAGACCTCGCTGCGCGCCGCGAAGAAGACGTCCTGAGCGCCGCGGAAACGGTTCCACAGGTCGTCCTCGTGCTCGCGCTGAGCGCGGCCCGCCGCCTTCCACTCCGCCATCAGCTCGCGGTACCGGGCGGCCGTCGCGCCCCAGTCGGTGGAGCCGGACAGCGCCTCGGCCTCGGCGACCAGCTTCTCCTTGACCTTGCGGGCCTCCTCGCGCTGCGCGTCCAGCGACGCGAAGTGCGCCTTGCGTCGCTTGGAGAACGCCGACCTGGCGTGCGAGAAACGGTGCCAGAGCTCGTCGTCGGACTTCCGGTCGAGCCGCGGCAGGCCCTTCCAGGTGTCCACCAGCGCCCGCAGCCGCTCACCCGCGGCCCGCCACTGCTCGCTCTGCGCCAGCTCCTCCGCCTCGGCGACCAGCGCCTCCTTGGCGTGCCGGGCCTCGTCGGTCTGCTTCGCCTTCTGCGCCTTGCGCTCCTCGCGCCGCGCGTCCACCGTCTCGACCAGCTTGTCGAGCCGCTTGCGCAGCGCGTCGAGGTCACCCACGGCGTGGTGCTCGTCCACCTGATGACGGATGTGGTCGATCGCGGCCATGGCGTCCTTGGCCGACAGGTCGGTGGTCTTCACCCGCTTCTCGAGGAGGCCGATCTCGACAACCAAGCCCTCGTACTTGCGCTCGAAGTAGGCCAGTGCCTCCTCGGGAGATCCGGCCTGCCACGATCCGACGACCTTCTCGCCGTCGGCTGTACGCACGTACACGGTGCCCGTCTCGTCGACGCGGCCCCACGGGTCGCTGCTCACAGCGCCTCCTCCACATGATGCCGGCGAGGGCGGTCTCCCCCGGGCATCGTCCACAGTTCCCTGACGGGCCTCGCCCGCCCTCCACAACGCGACAATCCAGGCCGCGCTGCACAACGCCAATCTAGGCGACCGGCAGCCCGGCTGTCCGCACTCAGCGCGACCGAATTCGGCGGTTCACGCCGTGACTCATTTCTTGCTGACCGTGGCCTTCTCCATGGTGACGGCCTTCTTGGGGGCACCGTCGGTGGCGCCGCCCTCGACCCCGCCCTTGGCCACGTCCTGGACGACCTTCAGACCGGCCGCGTCCATCGTGCCGAAGGGGGTGAACTGCGGAGGCAGCTTGGTGTCCTTGTAGACCAGGAAGAACTGGCTGCCGCCGGTGTTCGGCTGCATGGTGTTGGCCATCGCCACCGTGCCGGCCTTGAAGGTCACCGTGCCGTCCGCGCCCGGCTTGCCCAGCGCGCCGAGGTTCTCGTCCGGAATGGTGTAACCGGGGCTGCCGGAACCGTCGCCCTTGGGGTCGCCGCACTGGAGCACGAAGATGCCCTTCGTGGTCAGGCGGTGGCACTTCGTGTTGTCGAAGTACTTCTTGTCGGCCAGGTGCTTGAACGAATTCACCGTACGGGGCGTCTTCGCGGCGTCCATCGCGATCGAGACGGCGCCGCGGTCGGTCGTGAGCGCCATCGTGTACTTCGCCTTGGCGTCCACGGCCATCTTGGGCTCCGGCGTGGAACTCTCGCTCTCGGAGGGCGACGGGAACTCGACGGGCTTCTTCGCGTCCGCGGCGGACTCCGTGCGGAAGTTCGTGTACGCCCCCGCTCCCAGGACCAGCGCCACGGCGACCGAGGAAACGATGATCCTGGTGCGGCGCCTGGCCTTGCGCCGCGCCTCCTCCCGGCGCTTCTGCTGCCGCTCGAACTTCTCCCGGGCGAGCTGGCGCCGCCGCTGATCGCTGGTGACCACCGGGTCTTCTCCTTGTCGGTCGTCTGTTCCTGTCCTGGCCGAGTGTGCCCGTACCGTATACGGGTTGGCTGTGGAATGAGCAGCGCCGGTAGGCTCTGATCTGCTGCATTCCTCCACCGGACGACACGTGCCGGACGACTCACTAAGGACGATCGTGCTCATTGCCGGGTTCCCCGCCGGGGCCTGGGGCACCAATTGCTACCTGGTCGCCCCCGCCGCAGGCGAGGAGTGCGTGATCATCGACCCGGGCCACCAGGCGGCCCAAGGTGTCGAGGAGACGCTCAAGAAGCATCGGCTCAAGCCCGTGGCCGTCGTCCTGACCCACGGCCACATCGACCATGTCGCCTCCGTCGTCCCGGTCTGCGGCGCCCATGACGTACCCGCGTGGATCCACCCCGCCGACCGGTACATGATGAGCGACCCGGCCAAGGCCCTCGGCCGCTCCATCGGCATGCCGCTCATGGGCGAGCTGACCGTGGGGGAGCCGGACGACGTCCACGAGCTGACCGACGGGGCGAAGCTGAGCCTCGCGGGCCTGGAGCTGACCGTGTCGCACGCGCCCGGCCATACCAAGGGGTCGGTGACCTTCGGGATGCCCGAGGCCGCGGACGTCCCGCCGGTCTTCTTCTCGGGCGACCTGCTCTTCGCCGGCTCCATCGGACGCACCGACCTGCCGGGCGGTGACATGGCCGAGATGCTCGAATCGCTGGCCCGCGTGTGCCTGCCGCTCGACGACTCGACCGTGGTGCTGTCCGGCCACGGCCCCCAGACGACCATCGGCCGCGAGCGCGCCACCAACCCCTACCTGCGCGAGGTGGCGGCCGGCCAGGGAGCGTCGCCCGCTCCCCGACGAGGAATGTGACGAGACGAGTCCCGTGAGTACCTTCCAGGCCCCCAAGGGCACCTACGACCTGCTGCCGCCGCGTTCCGCGACGTACCTCGCCGTCCGCGAGGCGATCTCCGCGCCGCTGAAGAACTCCGGCTACGGGTACGTCGAGACCCCCGGCTTCGAGAACGTCGAGCTGTTCGCCCGTGGTGTCGGCGAGTCCACCGACATCGTCACCAAGGAGATGTACGCCTTCGAGACCAAGGGCGGCGACAAGCTCGCGCTGCGCCCCGAGGGCACCGCCTCCGTGCTGCGCGCGGCGCTGGAGGCCAACCTGCACAAGGCGGGCAACCTCCCCGTCAAGCTCTGGTACTCGGGCTCGTACTACCGCTACGAGCGTCCGCAGAAGGGCCGCTACCGGCACTTCTCCCAGGTGGGCGCCGAGGCGATCGGCGCCGAGGACCCGGCGCTGGACGCCGAGCTGATCATCCTCGCCGACCAGGCGTACCGCTCGCTCGGCCTGCGGAACTTCCGCATCCTGCTGAACTCGCTCGGCGACAAGGAGTGCCGCCCCGTCTACCGGGAGGCCCTCCAGGGCTTCCTGCGCGGGCTGGACCTGGACGAGGACACCCGCCGCCGGGTCGACATCAACCCGCTGCGGGTCCTCGACGACAAGCGCGCGGACGTCCAGAAGCAGCTGGTGGGCGCGCCGCTGCTGCGCGACCACCTGTGCGAGGCCTGCAAGGCGTACCACTCCGAGGTCCGCGAGCTGCTGACGGCGGCGGGCGTGGCCTTCGAGGACGACGAGAAGCTGGTGCGGGGCCTGGACTACTACACCCGGACCACGTTCGAGTTCGTCCACGACGGCCTCGGTTCGCAGTCGGCGGTGGGCGGCGGCGGCCGCTACGACGGGCTGTCGGAGATGATCGGCGGCCCGGCCCTGCCGTCGGTGGGCTGGGCGCTGGGCGTGGACCGCACGGTCCTGGCGCTGGAGGCCGAGGGCGTCACCCTCGACCTGCCCGCCACCACCAGCGTGTTCGCGGTGCCGATCGGCGAGGAGGCGCGGCGCCGGCTGTTCGGCGTGGTCACCGGGCTGCGCAAGGCGGGGGTCGCCACGGACTTCGCGTACGGCGGCAAGGGCCTCAAGGCATCGATGAAGGCCGCCAACCGCAGTGGCGCCCGGTACGCCCTCGTGCTCGGCGAGCGGGACCTCGCCGAGGGAGTGGCCCAGCTCAAGGACATGGAGTCCGGCGAGCAGGAGCCGGTGGCCCTCGACGGACTCGTCGAGAAGCTGGGTTCGCGACTCGTGTGACCTACGGACACCCCGGCCCCCGGCCGGGGTGTCCTTATGTCCACCGAACGGCGGACACCAGTCGGGATGCGGCAGAATGATCCCCCATGACGAGTGCAGTGGTTGACGACGTCTCCTCCGGCCGGGGCACGACGGTCGGCAGCAGCCGGGCCTTCGCCTGGATGCTGGTGATCACGGGCGCGGCGGGACTGCTCGCGGCGTGGGTGATCACGCTCGACAAGTTCAAGCTGCTGGAGGACCCGAACTTCACCCCGGGCTGCAGCCTGAACCCGGTCGTCTCCTGCGGCAACATCATGAAGAGCGACCAGGCCGCCGTTCCCCAACCCGATGCTGGGGCTCGTCACCTACGGCATGGTCGTCGCCATCGGCGTCGCCCTCCTCGCGGGCGCGCGCTACCGCCGCTGGTACTGGCTCGGACTCAACGCCGGCACGCTCTTCGGCGTGGGCTTCTGCATGTGGCTGATGCAGCAGTCGCTGTACGAGATCAACGCGCTGTGCCTGTGGTGCAGTCTCGCCTGGGTCGCCACCATCGTCATGTTCTGGTACGTCACCTCGCACAACGTGCGCCACGGCCTGCTGCCCGCGCCGCGCGCGATCCGCGGTTTCCTCGACGAGTTCACCTGGGTGCTGCCCGTCCTGCACATCGGCATCATCGGGATGCTGGTCCTGACCCGCTGGTGGGACTTCTGGACGGGCTGATCCGCCCCGGACCCACTGTCAGTGGGCTGACATACGCTTCTGGATGTGGAGCCCGACCTCTTTACCGCCGCAGCCGAAGAACGCCAGGAGAAGGACCCGTCAAGCAGCCCGCTGGCGGTCCGGATGCGCCCGCGCACCCTGGACGAAGTCGTCGGCCAGCAGCACCTGCTGAAGCCGGGGTCACCCCTGCGCCGACTGGTGGGTGAAGGCGCCGGGGGACCGGCCGGTGCCTCGTCCGTGATCCTCTGGGGTCCGCCCGGCACGGGCAAGACGACCCTGGCGTACGTCGTGTCGAAGGCGACCAACAAGCGGTTCGTGGAGCTGTCCGCGATCACCGCGGGGGTCAAGGAGGTCCGCGCGGTCATCGACGGTGCCCGCCGCGCGGCCGGTGGCTTCGGCAAGGAGACGGTGCTCTTCCTCGACGAGATCCACCGCTTCAGCAAGGCCCAGCAGGACTCCCTGCTGCCGGCCGTGGAGAACCGCTGGGTCACCCTCATCGCCGCCACCACCGAGAACCCGTACTTCTCGGTGATCTCCCCCCTGCTCTCCCGCTCCCTCCTCCTGACCCTCGAACCGCTCACGGACGACGACATCCGGGGCCTGCTGAAGCGGGCGCTCACCGACGAGCGCGGCCTGCACGGCGCGGTGACTCTGCCCGAGGACGCCCAGTCCCACCTGCTGCGGATCGCGGGCGGCGACGCCCGCCGGGCGCTCACCGCGCTGGAGGCCGCGGCCGGCGCGGCCCTGGCGAAGAAGGAAGCCGAGATCACCCTCGCCACCCTCGAGGAGACGGTGGACCGGGCCGCGGTGAAGTACGACCGGGACGGCGACCAGCACTATGACGTGGCCAGCGCGCTGATCAAGTCCATTCGAGGCTCCGACGTCGACGCGGCCCTGCACTACCTCGCCCGGATGATCGAGGCGGGCGAGGACCCCCGCTTCATCGCCCGCCGCCTGATGATCTCGGCGAGTGAGGACATCGGTCTCGCGGACCCGACCGCCCTGCCCCTCGCGGTCGCGGCCGCCCAGGCAGTGGCCATGATCGGGTTCCCGGAGGCGGCCCTCACCCTGAGCCACGCCACGATCGCCCTCGCCCTGGCCCCGAAGTCGAACGCCGCGACCACGGCGATAGCCGCGGCCCGTGCGGACGTGCGCAACGGCCTGGCGGGCCCGGTGCCGCCCCATCTGCGCGACGGGCACTACAAGGGCGCGGCCAAGCTCGGCCACGCCCAGGGATACGTGTATCCGCACGACGTGCCGGGCGGCATCGCGGCCCAGCAGTACGCCCCGGACGAGATCCACGGCAGGCGCTACTACGAGCCGACGCGCTACGGCGCGGAGGCGCGGTACGCGGACGTGGTCGAGAAGGTGCGCGAGCGGCTGCGCGGTGAAGGGACCGTCTGATCAGCCCTGCGCCGCTTCGAAAAGGGCATGCATCGCACGCCGCAGCCCATGGATGTCCCGCACGGGCTCGGGGAAGTCGAAGCGCGCGTCGAAGGAGCGCCCCTCCTGGTCCCGGCAGCGCACCCGCAGCCCGAAGCGGTCCAGCGCCAGCGGCGCCACGCGCCGTACGTCGGCGCGGTGCGCGAGCAGTCCGCTCAGCCCCTGCACATGGTCGTCGTGGGCGGCGGCGAGGTGCTGGAGCAGCTCGGTCTCGTACGACGTGAGCGGGTCCGGGAGGGCGTCGGCGAAGTCCTCGGGGCTCACCGCGGCGTCGCCCCACAGGTCGTCGACGTACACCTCGCCGACCTCCAGGCGCAGCATCATGTGTCCGGGCTCGGCGACACCGGGCGCGCACGTCAGCCAGCCGGAGACCCAGGCCCGCCCCCGGATGCGGTCGGGGACGGCGACCGGGGCGACGTCCGTGAGCTCCAGCACGGCGGGCAGTTCGTCGTCCTGCGCGTGCGTGGCGGCCCGTACGGCCGGGGCGTCGGCGGGGAACAGCAGGAAGACCTCGCCGTCCGTGCCGACCACACGCGCCTCCGGCATCAGCTCCTCCGGCCGGGCCCCGTCGGCCCCCGGCAGGATGAGCACCGCGGAGCATGTACTCTGTACGAGAGTTCGTGTGCGCTCGGCTGCTGACGGCATCCGGGCGGTTTCAAGCCCGCTGGGACGCGGCTGACCATGAGCTGATCGGACCTCCGTCACATCGATGCTCTGCGAAGCAGGAGCGTCGCTCTTTGTGCTGCTGTCTGTGATGCGCGTGGTGTTCCCAGGGCTCGACATGCGATCTCCTTGATTAAGGTAAGCCTAACCTATTTCGGAGGTCTGGAGAACGTGCCTAACCAGTCGCGTCCCAAGGTCAAGAAGTCTCGTGCGCTCGGTATCGCGCTGACGCCGAAGGCCGTCAAGTACTTCGAGGCCCGCCCCTACCCGCCGGGCGAGCACGGCCGTGGCCGCAAGCAGAACTCGGACTACAAGGTCCGTCTGCTCGAGAAGCAGCGTCTGCGTGCCCAGTACGACATCAGCGAGCGCCAGATGGCGCGCGCCTACGACCGTGCCAAGAAGGCCGAGGGCAAGACGGGCGAGGCGCTGGTCGTCGAGCTCGAGCGCCGTCTCGACGCCCTGGTCCTGCGTTCGGGCATCGCCCGCACCATCTACCAGGCCCGCCAGATGGTCGTCCACGGCCACATCGAGGTCAACGGTGGCAAGGTCGACAAGCCGTCGTTCCGCGTGCGCCCCGACGACGTCGTGATGGTCCGCGAGCGCAGCCGCAGCAAGACGCTGTTCCAGGTGGCGCGTGAGGGTGGCTTCGCCCCCGACGGCGAGACCCCGCGTTACCTCCAGGTCAACCTGAAGGCCCTGGCCTTCCGCCTCGACCGCGAGCCGAACCGCAAGGAAATCCCGGTCATCTGCGACGAGCAGCTCGTCGTCGAGTACTACGCCCGCTGACGTAGCCCTCACGCGGTTGTCGAGCCCGCCGTTCCCTCCGGGGAGCGGCGGGCTCCCGCGTTCCCGGCGCCCCGCCGTCCGGTGGCGGGGGGCGTGCGGGCCGCCCGCCCGCTCGCGGGAGCCCGGCCCAGGCCGCCGGCCCGGCCCGGACCGCTCACCGCGGACGCGGAGGGCGCGGCCGAGGCCGTGACCGCGACCGGTGCCGCGGCGACGGCACCCCGTCCAGCGGCGGCCGGCCCGACAGCGCCCGCTCCACCGCCGCGTCCAGCGACAGGGCGCCGCCCTCCGCGACGTACGACCGGAACCGCTCCGCGCCCAGCTCCTCGCCGGCCCGCTGCTCGCACAGGGCCCGGGGCGCGCTGAAGTAGCCGGAGCCGAACAGCGGCGGTCCCACCGCCTCCCACATCGGCGCGGCCGCGCCCTGGAGCACCGCCGCCTCCGCCGGGTCGCCCTCGGCGGCCGTCACCAGCGCGAGCAGCTCGATGGCCAGGACCAGTCCGACCAGGTCGTTGAACTGGTGGTCGATGGTGATGCACTCCCGCAGCAGCTCCCGGGCCTCGCCGTGCTCGCCCCGGGTCCAGGCCGAGTACGCCAGGACGTACAGCGCGTAGGCCCGCGTCCACCGCTCGCCCCGGTCCTCGCAGATATCCCGCACTTCCCGGCACAGCTCCACGGCCGTTTCCAGGTCGTCCAGGAAGACCTTCGCCATCGCCAGCTCCACCTGGCCCATCAGGACCTGGCTGTTCAGCTCCCCCTGCTCGCGGTACGAGGTCAGGGCCCGCGCCAGCAGCTCCTCGGCGCGCTGCATGTCGTCCGACAGCAGCGCCAGGCAGCCCATGCGATGGGTCGTGTACGCGGCCGCCAGCGCGTTGCCCGTACGGGCCGCGCCCTGTCCGCACTCGTGCAGCGCCGCCACCGCCGCCGGATTGTCGCCCTGCAGGATCGCCACGTACCCCAGCACCCACAGCGCCCGGAGCCGGGCCTCGTCATGGCCCGAGTCCAGGGCCACCGCCCGGTCCAGCCAGTGCCGTCCCTCCGCCAGCCGCCCGCAGCCGACCCAGGAGAACCAGAGCGTCGCGGCCAGGTGCTGCGCCAGGTGTGCCTCGTCGGGCGCCTCCAGGCACAGCTCCAGAGCCGCCCGCAGGTTGGGCAGCGCACCGTCGGCGCAGGCGGCCACCTCGGCCTGGCGAGGGCTGAACCACTCCAGCTCGCACCAGGTGGCCAGGCCCATGTACCAGTCGCGGTGCCGGCGCCGTATCCGCGCCTCGTCGCCCAGCGCCGTCAGCCACTCCGCCCCGTACGCCCGGACCGTGTCCAGCATCCGGTAGCGCACGCCCGCCGCCGTGTCCTCACGCCCCACGACCGACTGCGCCACCAGCTCGGCGAGCACGTCGAGCACCCCCTCGGCCGGCAGCTCCGGGCCGCCGCACACGTACTCCGCCGCCTCCAGGTCGAAGGGGCCGGCGAACACCGACAGCCGCGCCCACAGCAGCCGTTCCCGGGGCGTGCACAGCTCATGGCTCCAGCCGATCGCCGTCCGCAGCGTCCGGTGCCGGGGCAGCGCGCCCCGCGCGCCACCCGTCAGCAGCCGGAACCGGTCGTCGAGCCGGTGCAGCATCTGGTCGACGGTGAGTACGGGCAGCCGGCCGGCGGCCAGCTCCAGGGCCAGCGGAATCCCGTCGAGGCGCCGGCACAGTTCCCGTACCGCGCCGGTGTCCTCGACACGGAGCCGCGGCGCCACCGCGGCGGCCCGGTCGGTGAACAGCCGTACCGCGTCGGCGTCCGGCAGAGGCGCGAGCGGCAGCACGGCCTCGCCGTCCAGCCGCAGCGGACAGCGGGCGGCGGCCAGCACGGCCAGCCCGGGGGAGCGGCGCAGCAACTCCCGTACGAGACCGGCGCACTCGTCCGCGAGATGTTCGAAGCCGTCGAGGACCAGCAGCAGCCGACGGCCGGCGAGGTGCTCGAGCAGTACCTCACGCGGCGGCCTGCGGGTGTGGTCCGTGAGGCCGAGCGCGTCCAGCAGGGCCTGTTCCAGCAGTCCCGGATCGCGCAGCGTCGCCAGCTCCGCCGGCACGACCCCGTCGCAGTAGCGTTTCTCCGTATCGTCGGCGATCTGCGCGGCCGCCCTCAGCACCAGCCGGGACTTGCCGACACCGCCCACGCCGATCACCGTGACGATCCGGAACTCCGCCAGCAGCCGCTTCAGTTCACCGATGTCGCCGTCACGTCCGACGAACCGGTTCAGCTCCGCCGGCAGATTGCTCCGTCGCATGGAACACGGAGCGTACTGGCGTCGACGCGGTCCGTACAATCGGACCGCGCAGGTCCGCCTCCGCGCAGCCGTAACGCGCTGCGCGGCAAATGCGGTACGGCGAGCGAGCGTCGGCGCGATAGGCTCGGAGAACGACTTTTCACGGCGTCCGACATACGCGACGACCGACCGACGAGCAGAGAGCGGTGCGCAGTGACCGGTGGAGAGGTTGCCGGGATTCTGGTTGCCGTCTTCTGGGCGATCCTGGTCTCCTTCCTGGCCGTGGTGCTGGTGAGGCTGGCCCAGACGCTCAGGGCGACCACCCGACTCGTGGCCGAGGTGACCGAGCAGGCGGTCCCGTTGCTGGCCGACGCCTCCGCCACCGTGCGCTCCGCGCAGACGCAGCTCGACCGGGTCGACGCCATCGCGTCGGACGTCCAGGAAGTCACCTCCAACGCCTCCGCGCTCTCCACGACGGTCGCCTCCACCTTCGGCGGACCGCTCGTCAAGGTCGCGGCGTTCGGCTACGGCGTGCGCCGGGCGATGAGCCGGAACAAGAACGACAGGCCGGCCGAGCAGCCCCGGCGTACGGTGATCGTCGGCCGTACGGTGCCGGGAGCCAGGGGCCGGAAGCGGAAGGGCTGACGCAAGGGATGTTCCGCCGTGCTTTCTGGTTCACCGCGGGCGCCGCAGCCGGCGTGTGGGCCACCACCAAGGTCAATCGCAAGCTCAAGCAGCTGACCCCGGAGAGCCTCGCCGCCCAGGCCGCCGACAAGGCGGTCGAGGCCGGCCACCGGCTCAAGGAGTTCGCACTCGACGTCCGGGCGGGCATGCTCCAGCGCGAGGCCGAACTGGGCGAGGCACTGGGCCTGGAGGCACCCGTCGACGACCCCGCTCTCCCGGCGCCGCGCCGCGCCGCGGCCCTCGACAGTCCCCGGGACGGCGCCCGCCCCCCGTATCCCCACAACCACTCGTACAACCGGAATGAGGACCACTGATGGAGTCGGCTGAAATCCGCCGCCGCTGGCTGAGCTTCTTCGAGGAGCGCGGGCACACCGTCGTCCCTTCGGCGTCGCTCATCGCGGACGACCCGACTCTGCTCCTGGTCAACGCCGGCATGGTGCCGTTCAAGCCCTACTTCCTGGGTGAGGAGAAGCCGCCGTACACCCGCGCCTCCAGCGTGCAGAAGTGCGTGCGCACGCCGGACATCGAAGAGGTCGGCAAGACCACCCGCCACGGCACGTTCTTCCAGATGTGCGGCAACTTCTCCTTCGGCGACTACTTCAAGGAAGGCGCCATCAAGCTCGCCTGGGAGCTGCTGACCGGCTCCGTCGAGCACGGCGGCTACGGCCTGGAGCCCGAGAAGCTCTGGATCACCGTCTACCAGGACGACGACGAGGCCGAGCAGATCTGGCGTGACGTCGTGGGCGTTCCCGCCGAGCGCATCCAGCGCCTGGGCAAGAAGGACAACTTCTGGTCCATGGGCGTCCCCGGCCCGTGCGGCCCCTGCTCCGAGATCAACTACGACCGCGGCCCCGAGTTCGGCGTCGAGGGCGGCCCGGCCGTCAACGACGAGCGGTACGTGGAGATCTGGAACCTGGTCTTCATGCAGTACGAGCGCGGCGAGGGCACCTCCAAGGAGGACTTCGAGATCCTCGGTGACCTGCCGAGCAAGAACATCGACACGGGCCTCGGTCTCGAACGCCTGGCGATGATCCTCCAGGGCGTACAGAACATGTACGAGACCGACACCCTGAAGGTCGTCATCGACAAGGCCACCGAGCTCACCGGTGTGCGCTACGGCCAGGCCCACGAGAGCGACGTCTCACTGCGCGTGGTCGCCGACCACATGCGTACGTCCGTGATGCTCATCGGCGACGGCGTCACGCCGGGCAACGAGGGCCGCGGCTATGTGCTGCGCCGCATCATGCGCCGCGCCGTCCGCAACATGCGTCTGCTCGGGGCCACCGGCCCGGTCGTCGGCGAGCTCGTCGACACGGTCATCAAGACGATGGGCGAGCAGTACCCGGAGCTGGAGACCGACCGCAAGCGCATCGAGACCGTCGCCCTCGCCGAGGAGGCCGCGTTCCTCAAGGCCCTCAAGGGCGGCACCAACATCCTCGACACCGCCGTCACCGAGACCAAGGCCGCCGGTGGCACGGTGCTCTCCGGCGACAAGGCGTTCCTGCTCCACGACACCTGGGGCTTCCCGATCGACCTCACCCTGGAGATGGCCGCCGAGCAGGGCCTGTCCGTGGACGAGGCCGGCTTCCGCCGCCTGATGCAGGAGCAGCGGGACCGTGCCAAGGCCGACGCCAGGGCCAAGAAGACCGGCCACGCCGACGTCTCCGCCTACCGCGAGATCGCCGACACCTCCGGTGCCACCGAGTTCGTGGGCTACACCAACACCGAGGGCGAGACCACGGTCGTCGGCCTGCTCGTCAACGGTGTCCCCTCGCCCGCCGCCACCGAGGGTGACGAGATCGAGGTCGTCCTCGACCGCACCCCGTTCTACGCCGAGGGCGGCGGCCAGATCGCCGACACCGGCCGCATCCGGCTGCACAGCGGTGCCGTCATCGAGGTGCGCGACGTGCAGCAGCCGGTCCCGGGCGTCTCCGTCCACAAGGGCTCGGTCCAGGTCGGCGAGGTGACCGTCGGGGCCACCGCGTACGCCACGATCGACGTACGGCGCCGCCGCGCCATCGCCCGTGCCCACAGCGCCACGCACCTGACCCACCAGGCGCTGCGCGACGCGCTGGGCCCGACGGCCGCCCAGGCCGGTTCGGAGAACCAGCCCGGTCGTTTCCGGTTCGACTTCGGTTCGCCGTCGGCCGTGCCGCAGGCGGTCATGACCGACGTCGAGCAGAAGATCAACGAGGTCCTCGCCCGCGAGCTGGACGTGCACGCCGAGGTCATGGCGATCGACGAGGCCAAGCGGCAGGGCGCCATCGCCGAGTTCGGCGAGAAGTACGGCGAGCGCGTGCGTGTGGTCACGATCGGCGACTTCTCCAAGGAACTGTGCGGTGGTACGCACGTCCACAACACCGCCCAGCTCGGCCTGGTGAAGCTGCTCGGCGAGTCGTCGATCGGTTCCGGGGTGCGCCGCATCGAGGCCCTCGTGGGTGTCGACGCGTACAACTTCCTGGCCAGGGAGCACACGGTCGTCGCCCAGCTCCAGGAGCTGGTCAAGGGCCGTCCCGAGGAGCTCCCGGAGAAGATCTCCGGCATGCTCGCCAAGCTCAAGGACGCCGAGAAGGAGATCGAGAAGTTCCGCGCGGAGAAGGTGCTCCAGGCCGCCGCCGGTCTCGCCCAGGGCGCCCAGGACGTCCGTGGTGTGGCCCTGGTGACCGGGCAGGTCCCGGACGGAACCGGCGCCGACGACCTGCGCAAGCTGGTCCTGGACGTGCGTGGCCGTATCCCGGGTGACCGCCCGGCCGTCGTCGCCCTGTTCACCACGGCGAACGGCCGTCCGCTCACCGTCATCGCCACCAACGAGGCCGCCCGTGAGCGCGGCCTCAAGGCCGGTGACCTGGTCCGTACCGCCGCCAAGACCCTCGGCGGCGGCGGTGGTGGCAAGCCGGACGTCGCCCAGGGCGGCGGTCAGAACGCGGAGGCCGTCGGCGACGCCATCGCCGCCGTCGAGCGGCTCGTCGCGGACACCGTCTGATGAGACGGGGCCGCCGGCTCGCGATCGACGTCGGGGACGCCCGGATCGGGGTCGCCTCCTGCGACCCCGACGGGGTCCTCGCCACGCCGGTGGAGACCGTGCCGGGACGCGATGTCCCGGCCGCCCACCGGCGGTTGAAGCAGATCACCGAGGAGTACGAACCGATCGAGATCGTGGTCGGGCTCCCTCGCTCCCTCAGCGGGGGCGAGGGCCCGGCCGCGGCCAAGGTCCGCGCCTTCGCGCAGGAGCTCGCCCGTGGGGCATCCCCCGTCCCCGTACGACTCGTGGACGAGAGGATGACCACAGTGACGGCCACTCAAGGGCTGCGCGCATCGGGCGTGAAGTCCAAAAAGGGCCGGTCTGTCATCGATCAGGCAGCCGCTGTGATCATCCTTCAGAACGCTCTTGAGTCCGAACGGGTATCAGGTAATCCGCCCGGAGAGAGCGTCGAAGTGGTCATCTGATCGCGATACGGTAACGTTCCCCGCTACGCGGCGGTGTTCGAACAGTCGCCGCGCTACGTAGAGGCGGATCGTCCGGACGCCTCGCGGCTGTTTGGGGATCGATGACTGAGTATGGCCGGAGCTCCGGCTCCGAACCGTGGCACCCCGAGGACCCGGAACACGGGCACCAGGGGTGGGAAGGTCAGCAGGCCTACTACCAGCAGACGCAGTACGGGAACCAGCACGACCCGTACCAGCAGCAGCCGCAGCAGGGTTACGGCGACCAGCACTACCAGGGGGCGCAGGACCACCACGCCCAGCAGGGTCAGTACCCGCAGCAGGGCCAGTTCCCCCAGCAGGGGCACCCTCAACAGGGCTACCCCCAGCAGACCTACGCGGGGCAGCCGTACGACAACGGCGGCTGGGACACCGGCCAGCAGGCCGCGATGCCCTACGGGACGTCGGCCCCGGCCGACCCGTACGGCGCCCAGGCCCCCGACCTGTACGGCACCCCCGAGGCGTACCCACCGCCGCAGCCCCCGGGCCAGCGGCGGGCCGAGCCCGAGCCGGAGCCGGTGCGCGACGAGCCGGAGGAGGAGAACCACCCGTTCTTCTCGGACGGCGCCGACGACGAGGACGACGGCTACGACGACGAGGCGGCCGGATCGAGGCGCGGCGGTGGCCAGGACCGCCGGGGCGGCAAGCAGAAGAAGAAAAAGAGCCGCAACGGCCTGGCCTGCCTGGTCGTCGCCCTCGTCATGGCGGGCGGTGCCGGCGGCGTGGGCTACTTCGGCTACCAGTTCTGGCAGGGTCAGTTCGGGGCGGCACCGGACTTCACCGGGGACGGCACGAACGAGACCGTTCAGGTCGAGATCCCCAAGGGCGCGGGCGGTTACGAGATCGCCGCACTGCTCGTGGAGAGCGGTGTGGTCAAGAGCAAGGGCGCCTTCGTCTCCGCCCAGGAGAAGAACCCCAAGGGCAAGAGCATTCAGGACGGCGTCTACACGCTCAAGAAGGGCATGTCCGCCGCCAGCGCCGTCGAGGCCATGCTGAATCCGGAGAACCGGAACGCCCTCACCATTCCGGAAGGCAAGCGGAGCGCGTACGTCTACGCGGAGATCGACAAAAAGCTGGAACTCAAACCGGGCACCACCGAGTCGGTCGCCAAGGCGAAAGCGAAGAACCTCGGCCTGCCGGCCTGGGCCACCGGCCATCCGGATCTCAAGGACCCGCTGGAAGGGTTCCTCTTCCCGGCGAGTTACCCGGTGGCCAAGGGCACCAAGCCGGAGGACGTCCTCAGGAAGATGGTCGCCCGGGCGAACGCCGAATACGGCAAGCTCGACATCGAGACGAAGGCCAAGTCCCTCGGCCTCAAGGGTCCGTGGGAACTGCTGACCGTCGCGAGCCTGGTGCAGGTCGAAGGCAAGTACAAGCACGACTTCGACAAGGTGGCCCGGGTCGTCTACAACCGCCTCAAGCCGAACAACATCGAGACGGTCGGGCGGCTCGAATTCGACTCGACCATCAATTACATCAAGGAAGAAAGCACCCTCGACGTCGGTGCGGTCGCGGATCTGCGCAAGATCGACGATCCGTACAACACCTATGACATCAAGGGCCTCACGCCCGGACCCATCAGCAATCCGGGTGTCGACGCCATCAATTCCGCGCTGAATCCGACACCCGGCCCCTGGTACTACTTCGTCTCGATCAACGAGGACAAGACGGTGTTCTCGGTGACGAACGAGGAACACAACCGGAACGTCGAGCAATACGAAAAGGAACGGGAGAAGTCCGGCCAGTGAGCACCGCGAGCACCGTGAGCACCGTGCGCACCGGGAAGCGCGCCGCCGTACTCGGGTCGCCGATCGCCCACTCCCTCTCCCCGGTGCTGCACCGGGCCGCCTACGCGGAGCTGGGCCTCACGCACTGGTCGTACGACAGGTACGAGGTGGACGAGGCCCGGCTCCCCGCGTTCTTCGAGGGGCTGGACGCGTCCTGGGCCGGACTGTCGCTGACCATGCCGCTCAAGCGGGCCGTCATCCCGCTGCTCGACGAGATCACCGCGACGGCCACCTCCGTCGAGGCCGTCAACACGGTCGTCTTCACGGAGGACGGCCGCCGCGTGGGCGACAACACCGACATCCCCGGCATGATCGCCGCGCTGCGGGAACGGGGCGTGGAGAAGGTGGAGACCGCCGCCGTGCTCGGCGCGGGCGCCACCGCGTCCTCCGCGCTCGCCGCGCTGTCCCGGATCTGCAGCGGGCCCGTCACCGCGTACGTACGCAGCGAGGGCCGCGCCGCGGAGATGCGCGGCTGGGGCGAGCGGCTCGGCATCCAGGTGCGCACCGACGACTGGGCCCGGGCGGCCGAGGGTCTGCGGGCGCCGCTGGTGATCGCCACGACGCCCGCCGGGACGACCGACGCGCTCGCCGCCGCGGTCCCCGACCGGCCGGGCACCCTCTTCGACGTGCTGTACGACCCGTGGCCGACCGCGCTGGCGGCCGCCTGGTCGGCCCGCGGGGGAGCGGTGGTCGGCGGGCTCGACCTCCTCGTCCACCAGGCCGTCCTCCAGGTGGAGCAGATGACCGGCCGCAGCCCCGCGCCGCTCGCGGTGATGAGGGCCGCCGGGGAACGGGCCCTCGCCGGATAGGCCTCGCCGCCGGACAGGCGCCGCCGGCCGGACGACGGGGAGGAGCCGGGGTGATCCCGGACGGCCCCGGACCGCCGTCCGCCCCTGGCGGCCCCGGGTGTCCGTGTGGCGGACTGGGCGTCCGCGTTCTGGACCGGGCACCGGGCCCGGGCCCGGACGTGGGAGGATCGGGGAAGGCGGGCCGGGGCCGCGCACCCGGTCGCGCCGTCGCAGTCGAGGCGCGAGCATGAGGAGCACCGTTGAGCAGGTTGCGCTGGCTGACCGCGGGGGAGTCGCACGGCCCCGCACTGGTGGCGACGCTGGAGGGTCTTCCCGCCGGTGTCCCGATCACCACGGAGATGGTGGCGGACCACCTGGCCCGTCGGCGCCTCGGCTATGGGCGCGGCGCCCGCATGAAGTTCGAGCGCGACGAGGTGACCTTCCTCGGCGGCGTACGCCACGGCCTCACCATGGGCTCGCCCGTCGCCGTGATGGTCGGCAACACCGAGTGGCCCAAGTGGGAGAAGGTCATGGCGGCCGACCCGGTCGACCCGGCCGAGCTCGCCGAACTGGCCCGCAACGCCCCGCTGACCCGGCCCCGGCCCGGCCACGCCGACCTGGCGGGCATGCAGAAGTACGGCTTCGACGAGGCCCGGCCGGTCCTGGAGCGCGCCAGCGCCCGTGAGACCGCCGCGCGCGTCGCGCTGGGCGCGGTCGCCCGCTCGTACCTCAAGGAGACGGCCGGCATCGAGATCGTGTCGCACGTCGTGGAGCTGGCCGCCGCCAAGGCCCCGTACGGCGTGTACCCGACCCCGGCCGACGTCGAGAAGCTGGACGCCGACCCGGTGCGCTGCCTGGACGCGGACGCGTCGAAGGCGATGGTCGCCGAGATCGACCAGGCCCACAAGGACGGCGACACCCTCGGCGGCGTCGTCGAGGTCCTCGCCTACGGCGTGCCCGTCGGCCTCGGTTCGCACGTCCACTGGGACCGGCGCCTGGACGCCCGCCTGGCCGCCGCCCTGATGGGCATCCAGGCGATCAAGGGCGTCGAGGTCGGCGACGGCTTCGACCTGGCCCGTGTCCCCGGCTCCAAGGCCCACGACGAGATCGTCGCCACCGACGAGGGCATCAAGCGCACCTCCGGCCGCTCCGGTGGCACCGAGGGCGGTCTGACCACGGGCGAGCTGCTGCGCGTACGCGCCGCGATGAAGCCCATCGCGACCGTGCCCCGGGCCCTCAAGACCGTCGACGTCGTCACCGGCGAGGCAGCCGCCGCGCACCACCAGCGCTCCGACGTCTGCGCCGTCCCGGCCGCCGGCATCGTCGCCGAGGCGATGGTCGCCCTGGTCCTCGCGGACGCCGTCGCGGAGAAGTTCGGCGGCGACAGCGTGGCGGAGACCCGCCGCAACGTCCGCTCGTACCTCGACAACCTCCACATCCGGTGAGCACCGGCCCGCTGATCGTCCTGGTCGGGCCGATGGGCTCCGGCAAGTCCACCGTGGGCGCGCTGCTCGCCGAGCGGCTCGGCGTGCCCTACCGGGACACGGACGCGGACATCGTGGCCGCCGGGGGACGCGAGATCTCCGACATCTTCATCGAGGACGGGGAAGAACACTTCCGCGCCCTCGAACGCGAGGCCGTACGGGCCGCCGTCGCCGAGCACACGGGCGTCCTCGCCCTCGGCGGCGGCGCCGTACTCGACGCCGGCACCCGGGAGCGCCTCTCCGGGCTCCCCGTCGTCTACCTGTCGATGGACGTCGAGGAAGCGGTCCGACGCGTCGGCCTGAACACCGCCCGCCCGCTGCTCGCCGTCAACCCGCGCCGCCAGTGGCGCGAGCTGATGGAGGCCCGGCGCCACCTGTACACCGAAGTCGCCCGGGTGGTCGTGGCCACCGACGACAAGACCCCCGAAGAGGTCGCCGAGGCGGTCCTCGACGCACTGGAGCTGAAGAAGTGACTGACCAGGCAGTGACCCGTATCCAGGTCGGCGGCACGGCCGGCACCGACCCGTACGAGGTGCTGGTCGGCCGGCAGCTGCTCGGCGAGCTGCCCGGCCTGATCGGCGACCGGGCCAAGCGCGTCGCCGTCATCCACCCGGAGGCGCTCGCCGACACCGGTGAGGCGCTGCGCGCCGACCTCGCCGAGCAGGGCTACGAGGCGGTCGCCATCCAGGTGCCGAACGCCGAGGAGGCCAAGACGGCCGAGGTGGCCGCGTACTGCTGGAAGGCGCTCGGCCAGACCGGCTTCACCCGCACCGATGTCATCGTCGGCGTGGGCGGCGGCGCCACCACCGACCTCGCCGGCTTCGTGGCGGCCACCTGGCTGCGCGGAGTGCGCTGGATCGCCGTCCCCACCACCGTCCTCGCCATGGTCGACGCGGCCGTCGGCGGCAAGACCGGCATCAACACCGCCGAGGGCAAGAACCTCGTCGGCGCCTTCCACCCGCCGGCCGGCGTCCTGTGCGACCTCGCGGCGCTGGACTCCCTGCCGGTCCACGACTACGTCAGCGGCCTGGCCGAGATCATCAAGGCCGGCTTCATCGCCGACCCGGTGATCCTGGACCTCATCGAGGAGGACCCGGCCGCCGCCCGTACGCCCGAGGGCCCGCACACCGCCGAGCTCATCGAGCGTTCGATCCGCGTCAAGGCGGACGTCGTCTCGTCCGACCTCAAGGAGTCCGGCCTCCGGGAGATCCTCAACTACGGCCACACCCTCGCCCACGCCATCGAGAAGAACGAGCGCTACAAGTGGCGTCACGGTGCCGCCGTCTCGGTCGGCATGGTCTTCGCGGCCGAACTCGGCCGTCTCGCGGGCCGGCTGGACGACGCCACCGCCGACCGGCACCGCACGGTCCTGGAGTCCGTCGGCCTCCCGCTCACCTACCGCGGTGACCAGTGGCCCAAGCTGCTGGACACCATGAAGGTCGACAAGAAGTCCCGCGGCGACCTGCTGCGGTTCATCGTCCTCGACGGTCTCGCCAAGCCGACCGTACTCGAAGGCCCCGACCCCGCCGTGCTCGTCGCCGCGTACGGCGAGGTCGCCTCATGAGCCGCAAGGTGCTGGTGCTCAACGGCCCCAACCTCGGCCGGCTCGGCTCGCGCGAGCCCGACGTGTACGGCGCGACCTCCTACGCGGGCCTGGTGGACACCTGCCGCGCCCTCGGCAAGGAGCTCGGTTTCGAGGTAGACGTACGCGAGACGAACGACGAGGGCGAGATGATCCGCTGGCTGCACGAGGCGGCCGACGGCTCCATCCCGGTCGTCATCAACCCCGGCGCCTTCACGCACTACTCGTACGGGATGAGGGACGCGGCCGCCCAGCGCACCGCGCCGCTCATCGAGGTGCACATCTCCAACCCGTACACGCGGGAGGAGTTCCGTCACACCTCCGTGGTCGCGGCGGTCGCCAGCGGCACCATCGCCGGTTTCGGGATCGGCTCCTACCGGCTCGCCCTGCGGGCCCTCGCCGACGAACTCTCCGGCTGACCGGGCACGTCGAACCGTCCCCGGTCGTTTGTCCCAACAACGGCCGGGGAGGGTACGGTTCGGTAACGGCGACCCGAACGGGCGCCCGATCAACGTCAGTCGCACGAGA
Organism: Streptomyces sp. NPDC041796; assembly: GCF_055590785.1. NCBI lineage: Bacteria > Bacillati > Actinomycetota > Actinomycetes > Kitasatosporales > Streptomycetaceae > Streptomyces > Streptomyces sp. NPDC041796. The sequence goes on along the minus strand of NZ_JBVJAH010000021.1, from coordinate 31,845 downwards.
CGGAGTGGCACCGGATGCAGCATGCAGTGGGGGCTCCGCTGCCGCCGCCCCACCAGCCGGGGCACGCAGCCGCCGGATGGATGAACCAGGCCGCCGCCCATCACCCGGGCCCGCCGCCGCCCCAGGGACCACCTGCCCCGCCCCCGGCCGCACCGGCACCCCCGGCGGTCCCCGCGCCACCCGCGCCCGGCTGGGCGGCACCCCCCGCACCGCCGCGGGACGCCACGGGTCACATCCACCTCCCGTCCGGCACTCCGGTCGCCGCTCCGGCGCCGCCGCCCGCCGAACACGGCACCGGCACGGGGACCGCCACGCTCGCCGTCCTCCTCATCGGCCCGGCCGGCGCGGGGAAGACCACCGTCGCCCGCTACTGGGCCGGCAACCGCCGGGTTCCCACCGCGCACATCAGCCTCGACGACGTCCGCGAATGGGTCTGCGCCGGCTTCGCCGACCCCCAGTCCGGCTGGAACGACCAGTCCGAGGCGCAGTACCGCCTGGCCCGCCGCACCTGCGGATTCGCCGCGCGGAACTTCCTGGCCAACGGCATCTCCTGCATCCTCGACGACGCCGTCTTCCCCGACCGCCCGGTCGTGGGCCTCGGCGGCTGGAAGCGCCACGTCGGCCCGGGCCTCCTCCCGGTGGTCCTGCTGCCCGGTCTGGAGATCGTCCTGGAGCGCAACGCCGAGCGCACCGGAAACCGCCGCCTCTCCGACGAGGAGGTCGCCGGCATCCACGGCAGGATGGCCGGCTGGTACGGCTCCGGGCTGCCGATCATCGACAACTCCAAGTACGACGTGGAGACCACCGCCCGCGTCCTGGACGACGTCCTCGCCCGCGCCATAGCCAGCCCGCCGTCCTTCTAGGCGCCGAACGCGCGTACCGCCGTGGACGACAGCCGTCCACGGCGGTACACGCGCGTAGCGGAGCGGTGCGCAGCCCCGGTGCTCAGTGGGAGGACGACTCGGCCCCGGCGCTCAGTGGGAGGACGACTTCACCAGCCGGCGTACGTTCTCCACGCTGCCGCAGCCGGCCGCCAACGCCTCCGCCCGCGCCTTCGCGAACGCCGCGCCGAGTTCCGCGCGGCGTTCGGCGGAGACGTTCTCACGGGCGTCGTTGATGAGAGTCCGCTCCTCCTCGTCCGCGTGGTGGTTGACCGCCGTGACGAGCTCCTCGAGCTTCTCGTCCCACTCCTCGGAGCCGGTGTCCTCGACCTCGAGCAGGGCCAGCAGGGCCTCGTTGCCCTCCTCGTGCTCGTGCACGCTGTGCTCGACGTCCTCGTCGTCCACGTTCTTGTAACGCCGCAGCGCGGGGTAGACCTCGCTCTCCTCGGCCGTGGCATGGGCCACGAGCAGGGCGGCGAACTCCTGCAGCGCCCCCTCCCGGTCGGCCTGCACGTTCCGCATCGCCCGGAACAGCTCCTCCATCCGGCGGTGGTCCCGCAGGATGAGCTCGACGACGTCGGTGGTCGTGGTGGCGGTGCTGGTCGGCATGGAGACTCCTTCGAACCGTGGCGACAGTGTCCGGTCCGCCGGATACCCCGGTTTCCGCGGTTGACTACCGCAGCCGTGCCGGCGCCGCGGCGGACGGCGGCAGCAGCGCACCCGCCGGCCGGTCACCGGGCCCGCACAGGGCCTTGTCCAGCAGGCCTTCGAGCACCGCCCCTCCGCTGGAGTCCTCGCCGTACGGGTTGCCCGACAGGGCCACCTGGCGCCGGCCGTCCTCGGTGCCGAGGAGGAACGTCTGGTAGCCGGGGATCCCTCCCGGGTGACCCCACACCGGGCCACAGGCGGTTTCGTAGCGGATGATGCCGAGGCCGTACGAAGCCCCCAGCTCGGGGGCGGGGACGGTCTGGCGCATCTGGGCGAGCTGGGCCCTGGGCAGTAGCCGTCCGCCGAGCAGGGCGGCGAGGAACCGGTTGAGGTCGTCGGTGGAGGAGATATCGGCCCCGGCGGCGCCCGCCACGCTGGGGTTCAGCCGGCTGATGTCCACCGGGCCCTCGGGCAGCGGGAAGTACCCCTTGGCGTGGTGGCCGGGGATCCGTGGCGAGGTGGTGGGCATGAACGTGTCGTCCAGCTTCAGCGGCCGGACGATCCGCCGCTGGACCTCCTGCTGCCACGTCCGGCCGGACACCTTCTCGATCAGCATCCCCACCAGGACGTAGTTGGTGTTGGAGTACTTCCAGCCCTGGCCCGGCGGGAAGTAGGCGGAGTGGCGGTCGGCCACGTCCAGCAGGGCGCGGGGGGTGTACGTCCGCCACCGGTCCACCTCGACGAACCGGCGTACGGCGGCCTCGTCCGCCAGCAGGAACTCGGGGTCGTCGAGGTAGTCGCGGATACCGCTCGAGTGGTCGAGCAGCTGCCGGACGGTGACGCTGCGCCCGTGGGGCAGGGGGCCCGGCAGGTACCGCTCCACCGGGTCGTCCAGCCGGATCCTGCCCTCGGCCACCATCTGGAGCACCACCGTCGCGACGAACGTCTTGGTGACGCTGCCGATCCGGAACCTCCCGTCGGCACGGGCCCGTTCGCCGGTCCGCAGGTCGGCCGTGCCCGCCGCTCCCCGCCACTCGACGCGGCCCCGGTCGCGCACCTCGGCGAGCGCGGCGGTCACGCCAGCCCGCTCCACCAGTGCCTGGAGGTCGGCCCCCAGGTCCACGGGCCGTGACCGGTCTGCCGTCACCACCGGGGACGTCCGCGGCGACGGGGCGGCCGACGCGACCGGGGCGAAAGCGACCACGCTCGCTCCCACGAGCGCGGTGGCGGTCATCCATAAGGCGGTACGGCGGGCGCCGCGCACGGCCGACTGCTTGGGGATCATGTTTCTCCCTCCCTGGGGCCGCCGGGAGCGGCCCGGTGCGCTCAGCCTCCCAGTCGCCCCGCCGCCGACGCGTCCCCCGCGAGTACCTGCCCGAATACTCCGGGAGGGGGCCGTGGATCCCCGGGTTTCCTCCGGGAGGGACGGGACGCGTGGAGGATGCCGCTTCCGGCCCGTACGGGCGACAATGCCGCCGCCCGCAGCCCCCTCCGCCCCCGGTCGGGCCCGCCCGACCTGCCGACCCGCGCGGGCGCTCGTAGGCTCGGGGCATGTCAGAGGTGTTTGCGGACCGCCGAGGGCGGCTGCGTGACCGGTGCGCGGCGTCCGGCTCTGCGGCGGCCCTGGTCTCCCGCCCCGCCAACGTCCGGTATCTCGCGGGCGGCGCGCCCCCGGGGGCCGTCCTGCTGCTGGGCGCCGGTGACGACGTCCTGCTGTGTCCCGGTACGCCGTCCGGGGACCCGGTGGAGGGGCGCCTCGACGAGCAGCTGCGGCTCGTCGCGCTCCCCGCTGCCGGGCCCGACCCGGCGGTCGAGGCGGTCGGCTTCGCCCGCGAGGCGGGGGCGGACGTGCTCGCCGTCGAGGAGCACCACCTGACCGTGGCGCGTCACCGTGCGATGGGCGCGGTCGCCCCCCAGGTGCGCCTGGCGGACCTGGGCGGCGCCATCGAGCAGGAGCGGATCGTCAAGGACGAGGACGAGATCACCTGCCTCCGGATCGCGGCGGAGATCACCGACCAGGCCCTCGGTGAACTCCTCGAATCGATCCTCGTCGGCCGTACCGAACGTCACCTCGCCCTGGAACTGGAACGCCGCCTCGTCGACCACGGCGCCGACGGACCCGCGTTCCCCACCTCCGTCGCCACCGGCCCCAACGCCGGCCGGGGCGGCCACCGGCCCTCCGACCGCCGCGTCGAGGAAGGCGATTTCCTCTCCGTCTGTCTGGGCGCCAACTACCGCGGCTACCGCTGCGAGATCGGCCGCACCTTCGTCATCGGCACCTCGCCCGCCGACTGGCAGATCGAGCTGTACGACCTCGTCTTCGCCGCTCAGCGGGCCGCCCGCGAGTCCTTGACCCCCGGAGCCGCGTACGGGGACGTGGACCGTGCCGCCCGCCATATCCTCGACGCGGCGGGGTACGGCGAGTGCCTGGCGCCCTTCCTCGGACACGGGGTGGGGCTCGAAATCGAGGAGGACCCGCAGTTGGCACCCGGCGCCATGGGTAAACTGGACGCTTGCGTGCCGGTCACCGTCGAACCGGGGGTCCACCTCCCGGGCCGGGGCGGCGTCCGGATCGATGACACGCTCGTCGTACGCCAGGAGGCGGACGGCGGACCCGAGCTACTCACCATCACGACCAAGGAGCTGCTCGCGCTGTAGCGCGTGACGCACCACGCCTCGGTCGTCCACCAGCGTCAGTCCAGGAGATTCCGCAACCGTGGCTTCCACGAACGACCTCAAGAACGGCATGGTGCTCAAGCTCGACAACGACCAGCTCTGGTCCGTGGTCGAGTTCCAGCACGTCAAGCCCGGCAAGGGCCCGGCCTTCGTGCGCACCAAGCTCAAGAACGTGCTCTCCGGCAAGATCGTCGACAAGACGTTCAACGCCGGTGTGAAGGTCGAGACGGCCACCGTCGACCGCCGCGACATGCAGTTCTCGTACATGGACGGCGAGTACTTCGTCTTCATGGACATGCAGACCTATGACCAGCTGCACGTCTCCCGCGCCGCCGTCGGCGACGCCGCGAACTTCCTGATCGAGGGCTTCACCGCCACCGTCGCCACGCACGAGGGCGAGGTGCTCTACGTGGAGCTCCCCGCCGCCGTCGAGCTGACGATCCAGGAGACCGAGCCGGGCGTCCAGGGCGACCGCTCCACCGGTGGCACCAAGCCGGCCATCCTGGAGACCGGCCACCAGATCCAGGTCCCGCTCTTCATCACCACCGGTGAGAAGATCAAGGTCGACACTCGCGACAGCGGCTACCTCGGCCGGGTGAACAGCTAACCGTGGCTGCCCGGAACAAGGCCCGTAAGCGCGCCTTCCAGATCCTCTTCGAGGCCGACCAGCGCGGTGCGTCCGTGCAGGAGGTCCTCGCGGACTGGGTCCGGCACGCCCGGTCCGACGACCGGCAGCCGCCGGTCAGCGAGTACACGATGGAGCTCGTCGAGGGGTACGCGCAGTACGCCGGACGGATCGACGAGCTCATCGCCACCTACGCGGAGGGCTGGGCGCTCGACCGGATGCCGGTCGTCGACCGCAACATCCTGCGCCTCGGTGCGTACGAGCTGGTCTGGGTGGACGGCACCCCGGACGCCGTGGTGATCGACGAGGCGGTGCAGCTCGCCAAGGAGTTCTCCACCGACGAGTCCCCGTCGTTCGTCAACGGCATGATGGCCCGCTTCAAGGACCTCAAGCCGAAGCTCCGCCGGGACTGACCCGCACCCGTACCTGTCCGAAGGGCCCGCGGCGCACATGCGCGGCGGGCCCTTCGGCATGCTCCGGGACCGGGGCGGGCATGAAAACCGCCGGGGCGGAGGAGCACCCAAGGGCCCCTCCGCACCCGGCGGCAACGTTTCTGCTGTGGCGGGCCCGGGGATCAGGCCTCTTCGTGCGCCACCGCACGGCGCGCGTCCGCGTCCAGCACTCCCCAGCTGATGAGCTGCTCGGTCAGCACCGAGGGCGACTGGTCGTAGATGACCGCCAGTGTGCGCAGGTCGTCCTGCCGGATGGACAGCACCTTGCCGTTGTAGTCGCCGCGCTGCGACTGGATCGTCGCGGCGTAACGCTGCAGCGGACCCGCCTTCTCCGCGGGGACGTGAGCCAGGCGCTCCAGGTCCAGGACGAGCTTCGGCGGCGGCTCGGCGGCCCCGCCCGGCGTGGTGCCCGGCAGCAGCTCCTGCACCGGGACGCCGTAGAAGTCGGCCAGCTCGGCGAGGCGCTGCACGGTCACGGCACGGTCGCCGCGCTCGTACGAACCGACCACCACGGCCTTCCAGCGGCCCTGGGACTTCTCCTCCACACCGTGGAGGGAGAGGCCCTGCTGGGTGCGGATGGCACGGAGCTTGGCCCCGAGCTGTTTTGCGTATTCGCTGGACATATAGCTCCCGGGACGAAGGCTGGTAACTCACTGTGAGGTTACGCAGCGTTACTTGGCTGCGTCAAGCCGAATGGTCCGTACCGACGGTCTTCCACATCCCGGACGGGAGCACCCGCTCGGCCCTGGTACCGTGGGTGGCGCAATTCCGACGTCCTTTAAGGTCCGTCCCGTGAGGCGGAGAAGGAGGTCCGTTTCGTATGGACGCCATTCAGCAGTCCGATGCCGCACGCCCTGTTCTCGAGGGCCCCGACATCGCCCGGGTTCTGACCCGTATCGCCCACGAGATCGTCGAGCGCGCCAAGGGCGCCGACGACGTGGTCCTCCTCGGCATTCCCACGCGCGGCGTCTTCCTCGCCCGCCGCCTGGCCGACAAGCTCGAGCAGATCACCGGCCGCAAGGTGCCGGTCGGCTCGCTCGACATCACCATGTACCGCGACGATCTGCGGATGCGGCCCGCCCGAGCGCTCGCCCGCACCGAGATCCCCGGTGACGGCATCGACCGCCGCCTCGTCGTCCTCGTCGACGACGTCCTCTTCTCCGGCCGCACCATCCGCGCCGCCCTCGACGCGCTCGGCGACATCGGCCGCCCGCGCGCCGTCCAGCTCGCGGTCCTCGTGGACCGGGGCCACCGCGAACTCCCCATCCGCGCCGACTACGTCGGCAAGAACCTCCCCACGTCGCTGCGCGAGACGGTCAAGGTCCAGCTCGCCGAGGAGGACGGTCGCGACACCGTGCTGCTCGGGATGCGGGAGACCGCCCCCACCGCTCCGGCCGGCGAGCAGTAGCACCCCCGTACGACCCCTTCGTACGGCGTGCCGCCGCTGCGCGCCCGCACGCCTGCTGGGCCTGTCCCAGAACAGGTCACCTCCCGGCACTCGACCTCCACACACCGGAGAAAACCCCCCGATGATGCGCCACCTCATCTCGGCCGCCGACCTCACCCGCGACGAAGCCGTCCTCATCCTCGACACCGCCGAGGAGATGGCCCGGGTCGCCGACCGGCCGATCAAGAAGCTGCCCACCCTCCGCGGCCGCACGGTCGTCAACCTCTTCTTCGAGGACTCGACCCGTACCCGCATCTCCTTCGAGGCCGCGGAGAAGCGGCTCTCCGCCGACGTCATCAACTTCAGCGCCAAGGGCTCCTCCGTCTCCAAGGGAGAGTCCCTCAAGGACACCGCGCAGACTCTGGAGGCGATGGGCGTCGACGCCGTCGTCATCCGGCACGGAGCCTCCGGTGCCCCCTACCGCCTGGCCACCTCCGGCTGGATCGACGCGGCCGTCATCAACGCCGGCGACGGCACCCACCAGCACCCCACCCAGGCCCTGCTCGACGCCTTCACCATGCGCCGCCGGCTGATCGGCCGGGACGCGGGACTCGGCCAGGACCTGGCCGGCAAGCGCATCACGATCGTCGGTGACGTCCTGCACAGCCGGGTCGCCCGCTCCAACGTCGACCTGCTGCACACCCTCGGCGCCGAGGTCACCCTCGTCGCCCCGCCCACCCTCGTCCCCGTCGGCGTCGAGACCTGGCCCTGCGAGGTGTCGTACGACCTCGACAGCACCCTGCCGAAGTCCGACGCCGTGATGATGCTGCGGGTCCAGCGCGAGCGGATGAACGCCGCGTTCTTCCCGACCGAGCGCGAGTACTCGCGCCGCTACGGCCTCGACGGCGACCGCATGGCGAAGATGCCCGAACACGCCCTCGTGATGCACCCCGGCCCGATGGTGCGCGGCATGGAGATCACCGCCCAGGTCGCCGACTCCGACCGCTGCACGGTCGTCGAGCAGGTCGCCAACGGCGTATCGATCCGCATGGCCGTCCTCTACCTGCTTCTGGGCGGCAACGAGTCCGCCGCCAACACCCGTACCGAGGAGAAGTAAGACAGATGAGCAAGATCCTGATCCGTGGTGCGAAGGTGCTCGGCGGCGAGGCCCAGGACGTCCTGATCGACGGCGAGACCATCGCCCAGGTCGGCACGGGCCTGCCGGCCGACGGCGCCACCGTGATCGAGGCCGAGGGGAAGATCCTGCTGCCCGGCCTGGTCGACCTCCACACCCACCTCCGCGAGCCGGGCCGGGAGGACTCCGAGACCGTCCTCACCGGCACCCGCGCGGCCGCCACCGGCGGTTACACGTCCGTGTTCGCCATGGCAAACACCTTCCCGGTCGCCGACACCGCCGGTGTCGTCGAGCAGGTCTACCGGCTCGGCCAGGAGCACGGCTACTGCGACGTACAGCCCATCGGCGCCGTCACCGTCGGCCTGGAGGGCAAGAAGCTCGCCGAGCTGGGCGCCATGCACGAGTCGGCCGCCGGCGTCACCGTCTTCTCCGACGACGGCAAGTGCGTCGACGACGCCGTGATCATGCGCCGCGCCCTGGAGTACGTGAAGGCCTTCGGCGGCGTCGTCGCCCAGCACGCCCAGGAGCCCCGCCTCACCGAGGGCGCCCAGATGAACGAGGGCGTCGTCTCCGCCGAGCTGGGCCTCGGCGGCTGGCCGGCCGTCGCCGAGGAGTCGATCATCGCCCGCGACGTGCTGCTCGCCGAGCACGTCGGCTCCCGCGTCCACATCTGCCACCTGTCGACCGCCGGCTCCGTCGAGATCGTCCGCTGGGCCAAGTCCCGCGGCATCGACGTCACCGCCGAGGTCACCCCCCACCACCTCCTCCTGACGGACGAGCTGGTCCGCTCGTACAACCCGGTCTACAAGGTCAACCCGCCGCTGCGCACCGAGCGCGACGTGATGGCGCTGCGCGAGGCCCTGGCCGACGGCACGATCGACATCGTCGCCACCGACCACGCCCCGCACCCGCACGAGGACAAGGACTGCGAGTGGGCCGCCGCCGCCATGGGCATGGTCGGCCTGGAGACCGCGCTCTCCGTCGTCCAGCACACGATGGTCGAGACCGGGCTGCTGGACTGGGCCGGCGTCGCCGACCGCATGTCGTTCTCGCCCGCGCGGATCGGCCGCGCCACCGGCCACGGCCGCCCCGTCTCGGCTGGTGAGCCCGCCAACCTCACCCTGCTCGATCCGGCATACCGTGGTGTCGTGGACCCCGCGGGCTTCGCCTCCCGCAGCCGCAACACCCCCTACGAGGGCCGCGAGCTGCCGGGTCGCGTCACCCACACCTTCCTGCGGGGCCGGGCGACGCTCATGGACGGGAAGCTGGCGTGACACTCATCTACATCGCGGCGGAGCAGAAGTCGGCGGAGGTGACCGACTGGGCCGCCCGGCTCGGCTGGGTCGCCGGACTGCTGCTCTTCATCGCGCTCGTCTATTGGCTGATGCGCCAGGGGTGGAAGTGGCGCGGCAGCCTCCAGTCCGGCATCCCCGACCTCCCCAGCGCGCCGGACGCGCCCGGTGCGGCGAGACTGACGATGACCGGCCGCTACCACGGTTCCACCACGGCCGGGCAGTGGCTCGACCGGATCGTCGCCCACGGCCTCGGTACCCGCAGCCGCGTCGAGCTGACGCTCACCGACGAGGGCCTGGAGGTCGTACGCCCCGGGGCGCGCGACTTCTTCGTACCGGCCGGCCGGCTGCGCGGGGCCCGGCTCGACAAGGGCATCGCGGGCAAGGTCCTCGCCGAGGGCGGCCTGCTGATCGTCACCTGGGAGCACGGCGACACCCTGATCGACTCCGGCTTCCGCTCCGACCGGGCCGCGGACCACACCACCTGGGTCGACACCCTGAACACCATGATCACTACGACGGAAGGCGTCGCACGATGACCACCTCCACCAGGGGAGCCGCCAAGACTCCCGCCGTACTCGTCCTGGAGGACGGCCGCACGTTCCGCGGCCGTGCCTACGGGGCCGTGGGGGAGACCTTCGGCGAGGCCGTCTTCTCCACCGGCATGACCGGCTACCAGGAGACCCTGACCGACCCGTCGTACCACCGCCAGGTCGTCGTGATGACCGCGCCGCACGTGGGCAACACGGGTGTGAACGACGAGGACCCCGAGTCCAAGAAGATCTGGGTCTCCGGGTACGTCGTCCGCGACCCCGCCCGCGTCCCGTCCAACTGGCGCTCCCGCCGCACCCTCGACGAGGAGCTGGCCGCCCAGGGCGTCGTCGGCATCAGCGGCATCGACACCCGCGCCCTCACCCGCCACCTCCGTGAGCGCGGTGCCATGCGCGTCGGCATCTTCTCCGGCGAGGCCATCGCGGACGACGCCGCCCTGCTCGTCAAGGTGCAGGCCGCCCCGCAGATGAAGGGCGCGAACCTGGCCGCCGAGGTCGCGACCAAGGAGCCCTACGTCGTCCCCGCGATCGGCGAGAAGAAGTTCACCGTCGCCGCCGTCGACCTCGGCATCAAGGGCATGACCCCGCACCGGATGGCCGAGCGCGGCATCGAGGTGCACGTCCTGCCCGCCACCGCCACCGCCGAGGACGTGTACGCCGTGAACCCCGACGGTGTGTTCTTCTCCAACGGCCCCGGCGACCCCGCCACCGCCGACGGCCCCGTCTCCGTCATGCGGGCCGTCCTGGAGCGCAGGACGCCTCTGTTCGGCATCTGCTTCGGCAACCAGATCCTGGGCCGCGCGCTCGGCTTCGGCACCTACAAGCTGAAGTACGGCCACCGCGGCATCAACCAGCCCGTGCAGGACCGTACGACCGGCAAGGTCGAGGTCACCGCGCACAACCACGGCTTCGCCGTCGACGCCCCCCTCGACACCGTGTCCGACACTCCCTACGGCCGCGCCGAGGTCTCCCACGTCTGCCTCAACGACAACGTGGTGGAGGGCCTCCAGCTGCTCGACCAGCCGGCCTTCAGCGTCCAGTACCACCCCGAAGCGGCCGCCGGCCCGCACGACGCCGCGTACCTCTTCGACCGCTTCGTATCCCTGATGGAGGCCGAGCGTGCCTAAGCGCACCGATATCCAGTCCGTCCTGGTCATCGGCTCCGGCCCGATCGTCATCGGCCAGGCCGCCGAGTTCGACTACTCCGGCACCCAGGCGTGCCGCGTCCTCAAGTCCGAGGGCCTGCGGGTCATCCTGGTGAACTCCAACCCCGCGACGATCATGACCGACCCGGAGATCGCCGACGCCACCTACGTCGAGCCGATCACCCCCGAGTTCGTCGAGAAGATCATCGCCAAGGAGCGCCCCGACGCGCTCCTGCCCACCCTCGGCGGCCAGACCGCGCTCAACACCGCGATCTCCATGCACGAGCAGGGTGTGCTGGAGAAGTACGGCGTGGAGCTGATCGGCGCCAACGTCGAGGCGATCCACAAGGGCGAGGACCGCGACCTGTTCAAGGGCGTGGTGGAGGCCGTCCGCGCCAAGATCGGCCACGGCGAGTCCGCCCGCTCGGTCATCTGCCACTCCATGGACGACGTCCTCAAGGGCGTCGAGACGCTCGGCGGCTACCCCGTCGTCGTCCGCCCCTCCTTCACCATGGGCGGCGCCGGTTCCGGCTTCGCGCACGACGAGGAGGAGCTGCGCCGCATCGCCGGCCAGGGCCTGACCCTGTCTCCCACCACCGAGGTGCTCCTGGAGGAGTCCATCCTCGGCTGGAAGGAGTACGAGCTGGAGCTGATGCGCGACAAGCACGACAACGTCGTGGTCGTCTGCTCCATCGAGAACTTCGACCCGATGGGCGTGCACACCGGCGACTCGATCACCGTCGCCCCGGCGATGACGCTCACCGACCGCGAGTACCAGATCCTCCGTGACGTCGGCATCGCGATCATCCGCGAGGTCGGCGTCGACACCGGCGGCTGCAACATCCAGTTCGCGGTCAACCCCGAGGACGGCCGGGTCATCGTCATCGAGATGAACCCCCGCGTCTCGCGCTCCTCCGCGCTGGCGTCGAAGGCCACCGGCTTCCCGATCGCGAAGATCGCCGCCCGTCTCGCCGTCGGCTACACCCTCGACGAGATCCCCAACGACATCACCGAGAAGACGCCGGCCTCCTTCGAGCCGACCCTCGACTACGTCGTCGTCAAGGCCCCCCGCTTCGCCTTCGAGAAGTTCCCGTCCGCCGACTCCACGCTGACCACGACCATGAAGTCGGTCGGCGAGGCCATGGCCATCGGCCGCAACTTCACCGAAGCCCTCCAGAAGGCCCTGCGCTCGCTGGAGAAGAAGGGCAGCCAGTTCGCCTTCACCGGCGAGCCCGGCGACAAGGACGAGCTGCTGCGCGAGGCCGTGCGCCCCACCGACGGCCGCATCAACACCGTGATGCAGGCCATCCGCGCCGGCGCCACGCCGCAGGAGGTCTTCGACTCCACGAAGATCGACCCCTGGTTCGTCGACCAGCTCTTCCTGATCAAGGAGATCGCCGACGAGCTCGCCGCCGCCGAGAAGCTCGAGCCCGAGCTGCTCGCCGAGGCCAAGCGGCACGGCTTCTCCGACGCCCAGATCGCCGGGATCCGCGGCCTGCGCGAGGACGTCGTCCGCGAGGTCCGGCACGCCCTCGGCGTCCGCCCGGTCTACAAGACGGTCGACACCTGCGCCGCCGAGTTCGCCGCGAAGACCCCGTACTTCTACTCCTCGTACGACGAGGAGAGCGAGGTCGCCCCGCGCGAGAAGCCCGCGGTGATCATCCTCGGCTCCGGCCCGAACCGCATCGGCCAGGGCATCGAGTTCGACTACTCCTGCGTCCACGCCTCCTTCGCGCTCAGCGACGCGGGCTACGAGACCGTGATGGTCAACTGCAACCCCGAGACCGTCTCCACCGACTACGACACCTCCGACCGCCTGTACTTCGAGCCGCTGACGCTCGAGGACGTGCTGGAGATCGTCCACGCCGAGACCCTCGCCGGCCCCGTCGCGGGCGTCGTCGTCCAGCTCGGCGGCCAGACCCCGCTCGGCCTCGCCCAGGCGCTCAAGGACAACGGCGTGCCGGTCGTGGGCACCTCCCCGGAGGCCATCCACGCCGCCGAGGACCGCGGCGCCTTCGGCCAGGTCCTCGCCGAGGCGGGCCTGCCCGCCCCCAAGCACGGCACCGCGACCACCTTCGCCGGCGCGAAGGCCATCGCCGACGAGATCGGCTACCCCGTCCTCGTACGCCCGTCGTACGTGCTCGGCGGCCGTGGCATGGAGATCGTGTACGACGAGGCGCGCCTGGAGGCGTACATCGCCGAGTCCACCGAGATCTCCCCGACCCGCCCGGTGCTGGTCGACCGGTTCCTCGACGACGCCATCGAGATCGACGTCGACGCCCTGTACGACGGCACCGAGCTGTACCTCGGCGGCGTCATGGAGCACATCGAGGAGGCCGGCATCCACTCCGGCGACTCGGCGTGCGCCCTGCCCCCGATCACCCTCGGCGGCTTCGACATCAAGCGGCTGCGCGCCTCCACCGAGGCGATCGCCAAGGGCGTCGGCGTGCGCGGCCTGATCAACATCCAGTTCGCGATGGCCGGCGACATCCTGTACGTCCTGGAGGCCAACCCGCGCGCCTCCCGTACGGTGCCCTTCACGTCCAAGGCGACCGCCGTGCCGCTGGCGAAGGCCGCCGCCCGCATCTCGCTGGGCGCCACCATCGCCGAGCTCCGCGAGGAGGGCCTGCTGCCGAAGAGCGGCGACGGCGGCACCCTGCCGCTGGACGCCCCGATCTCCGTCAAGGAGGCCGTGATGCCGTGGTCGCGCTTCCGCGACGTGCACGGCCGCGGCGTGGACACCGTCCTCGGCCCCGAGATGCGCTCCACCGGCGAGGTCATGGGCATCGACGCGGTCTTCGGCACCGCGTACGCCAAGTCGCAGGCAGGAGCCTACGGCCCGCTGCCCACCAAGGGCCGCGCGTTCATCTCGGTCGCCAACCGCGACAAGCGCTCGATGATCTTCCCGGCCCGCGAGCTGGTCGCCCACGGCTTCGAGCTGCTGGCCACCTCCGGCACCGCCGAGGTCCTCAAGCGCAACGGCATCAACGCCACCGTCGTGCGCAAGCAGTCCGAGGGGGAGGGCCCCGGCGGCGAGAAGACCATCGTCCGGCTCATCCACGACGGCGAGGTCGACCTCATCGTCAACACCCCGTACGGCACCGGCGGCCGCCTCGACGGCTACGAGATCCGTACCGCGGCCGTGGCGCGCGGCGTCCCGTGCCTGACGACGGTCCAGGCACTCGCCGCCGCCGTCCAGGGCATCGACGCGCTCAACCACGGCGGAGTGGGCGTCCGTTCCCTCCAGGAACACGCACAGCACCTGATCGCGGCCCGCGACTAACAGCCCACGAGGGGGACACCGGCAAACGGTGTCCCCCTCCTCATGAGGACACCACACACCATGTACAAGCTCTTCTTCAGGCTGTTCTTCACGCGCATGGACCCCGAGCAGGCGCACCACCTGGCCTTCCGCTGGATCCGCCTGGCCGCCCGCGTCCCGGTCCTGCGCACCTTCCTGGCCGCCGCCCTGGCCCCCCGGTACAAGGAGCTGCGCACCGAGGCCTTCGGCCTGCGGATGCACGGCCCGTTCGGACTTGCCGCGGGCTTCGACAAGAACGCCGTGGCGATCGACGGCATGGCGATGCTCGGCTTCGACCACGTCGAGATCGGCACGGTCACCGGCGAACCGCAGCCCGGCAACCCCAAGAAGCGCCTCTTCCGCCTGGTGCCGGACCGCGCCCTGATCAACCGCATGGGCTTCAACAACGACGGCTCGGCCGCCGTCGCCGCCCGCCTCCACGCGCGCGTGCCGGTCTTCCGCACCGTCGTGGGCGTCAACATCGGCAAGACGAAGGTCGTCCCGGAGGCCGAGGCCGCCGCCGACTACGTGAAGTCGACCGAGCGGCTCGCCCGCCACGCCGACTACCTGGTCGTCAACGTCTCCTCGCCCAACACCCCGGGCCTGCGCAACCTCCAGGCCACGGAGTCGCTGCGGCCGCTCCTGACGGCCGTCCGCGAGGCCGCCGACCGCACGGTCACCGACCGCCGCGTCCCGCTGCTCGTCAAGATCGCGCCCGACCTCGCCGACGAGGACGTCGACGCGGTCGCCGACCTGGCCGTCGAGCTCGGCCTGGACGGCATCATCGCCACCAACACCACCATCGCCCGCGAGGGCCTGAAGTCCCCGGCGTACCTCACGAGCGAGACCGGAGGGCTGTCCGGCGCGCCGCTCAAGAAGCGCTCCCTGGAGGTGCTGCGCCGCCTCTACGCGCGCGTGGGCGACCGCATCACGCTCGTCGGCGTCGGCGGCATCGAGAACGCCGAGGACGCCTGGCAGCGCATCCTCGCCGGCGCCACCTTGGTGCAGGGCTACAGCGCCTTCGTCTACCAGGGCCCCTTCTACGCCCGGGCCGTCCACAAGGGCCTCGCGGCCCGGCTGAACGCCTCCCCGTACGCCACCCTCGCCGAGGCCGTCGGCGCAGACACCCGAAAGGCCGCCGTATGAGCCCGCTCGAACCCTTCGGTACGCGTCTCCGTTCCGCCATGGACTCCCGGGGCCCGCTGTGCGTCGGCATCGACCCGCACGGCTCCCTGCTGTCCGCCTGGGGCCTGAACGACGACGTGGCGGGCCTGGAGCGCTTCACGCGTACGGTCGTCGACGCCCTCGCCGACCGGGTGGCCGTCTTCAAGCCGCAGAGCGCCTTCTTCGAGCGGTTCGGCTCCCGCGGCATCGCGGTGCTGGAGCAGGCGGTCGCGGACCTGCGGGCCGCGGGCGCGCTGGTCGTCATGGACGCCAAGCGCGGTGACATCGGCTCCACGATGGCCGCCTACGCGGAGACGTTCCTGCGCAAGGACTCGCCGCTCTTCTCCGACGCGCTCACCGTCTCCCCCTACCTCGGGTACGGCTCGCTGAAGCCGGCCGTCGACCTGGCGCGCGAGAGCGGCGCCGGGCTGTTCGTCCTGGCGCTCACCTCCAACCCGGAGGGCGCCGAGGTGCAGGGCGCGCTGCGCGAGGACGGCCGCACGGTCGCCGCGACCATGCTGGCCCACCTCGCCGAGGACAACGCGGGCGTGACCCCGCTCGGCTCCTTCGGTGCCGTCGTCGGCGCCACGCTCGGCGACCTGTCCTCGTACGACCTGGACATCAACGGCCCGCTCCTCGCGCCCGGCATCGGCGCCCAGGGCGCGACCCCGGCCGACCTGCCGGCCGTCTTCGGCACGGCCGTGCGCAATGTCGTGCCGAGTGTCAGCCGGGGCGTGCTGCGCCACGGTCCGGACGCGGCGGCGCTGCGCGAGGCGGCGGAGCGGTACGCGGACGAGGTGCGGGCGGCGGTCGGCGCCTGACGTCCCCGCCCCACAAGATCATCAGAGCCCACGGTCACCCCGAGGTGACCGTGGGTTCCGTCGTTCGGTGCGTGACGTACCTCACGTTCGGCCGGGCGACGAACCGCATGGTCGGATTCTGCGCGCAAAACAGGGTCGTTATGTCTCAAATGTCTGGGTAGGTCGATGCTGACCAGGACTTTTCCGCTGTTCTCGCTGACTCTGGCGGCCATGGCCGCTAGTCTCCGTCGCAGAGCCAACGTGCACTGCGTTGTTCGTTGCTCCCCTGGTGTGGGCCGACTAGGTTCCTCACCGGTCCGTATCCGACAGTTCGACATCCGAGGTGACGTAGGCGTGGCTCTTCCGCCCCTTACCCCTGAACAGCGCGCAGCCGCGCTCGAAAAGGCCGCCGCGGCTCGCCGGGAGCGGGCCGAGGTCAAGAATCGACTCAAGCACTCCGGCGCCTCGCTCCAGGAGGTCATCAAGCAGGGCCAGGAGAACGAGGTCATCGGCAAGATGAAGGTCTCCGCCCTCCTGGAGTCCCTGCCGGGCGTGGGCAAGGTCCGCGCCAAGCAGATCATGGAGAGGCTGGGCATCTCCGAAAGCCGTCGTGTGCGGGGTCTCGGCTCCAACCAGATCGCGTCCCTGGAGCGCGAGTTCGGCAGCACCGGGGCCTGACGTCCGGGGCACTGGAGTAAACCTGGAATAATCGCCCCATGGCTGCAACATTCCGGGGGACCGCCCCCGAGCCCCCGGACGTACGTCCGCGACTGACCGTGCTCTCCGGCCCCTCCGGGGTCGGCAAGAGCACGGTCGTCGCTCATATGCGCAAGGTCCACCCCGAGGTCTGGTTGTCGGTGTCGGCCACGACCCGCAAGCCGCGACCCGGCGAGCGGGACGGGGTGCAGTACCACTTCGTCTCCGACGACGAGTTCGACAAGCTGATCGCCAACGGCGAGCTGCTGGAGTGGGCCGAGTTCGCCGGCAATCGCTACGGCACGCCGCGCGCGGCCGTGCAGGAGCGCCTGGAGAAGGGCGAGGCCGTCCTGCTGGAGATCGACCTCCAGGGCGCCCGTCTGGTCCGGGAGTCGATGCCGGAGGCGCAGCTCGTCTTCCTGGCCCCGCCGAGCTGGGACGAGCTGGTCCGCCGGCTCACCGGCCGCGGCACGGAGCCGCCGGAGGTCATCGAGCGGCGGCTGGAAGCGGCCAAGATCGAACTGGCCGCGGAGTCCGAGTTCGACACCACCCTCGTCAACACCTCCGTCGAGGACGTGGCCCGTGAGCTGCTAGCCTTGATGCAAGTTGTTTGATCTTTGTCCCATTTTCCAGAAGTTTTTCGGAAGGTAGAGCGTGTCCTCTTCCATCACCGCGCCCGAGGGCATCATCAACCCGCCGATCGACGAGCTGCTCGAGGCCACTGACTCGAAGTACAGCCTCGTGATCTACGCGGCCAAGCGTGCGCGTCAGATCAACGCGTACTACTCGCAGCTCGGTGAGGGCCTGCTGGAGTACGTCGGTCCGCTGGTGGACACCCACGTCCACGAGAAGCCGCTCTCGATCGCCCTGCGCGAGATCAACGCGGGTCTGCTGACCTCCGAGGCCATCGAGGGCCCGGCCCAGTAGGCGCCCCACTCGCACGTCATGACAGGCCCGGTGGACACCCCGCCGGGCCTGTGGTGTGTCATGGAACCGTAGTAACGAGCCGGAGCCGGGAGGCGTTGAGTGGACAAGCCGAAGGTCGTCCTCGGGGTCAGCGGCGGCATCGCCGCCTACAAGGCCTGCGAGCTGCTGCGGCGGCTCACCGAGTCCGGTCATGACGTACGGGTCGTCCCGACCGCGTCCGCCCTGCACTTCGTGGGCGCCGCCACCTGGTCGGCGCTCTCCGGCAATCCGGTCTCGACCGAGGTCTGGTCGGACGTCCACGAGGTCCCGCACGTACGCATCGGCCAGCACGCCGACCTCGTGGTCGTCGCCCCGGCCACGGCCGACATGCTCGCCAAGGCCGCCCACGGCCTCGCCGACGACCTGCTGACCAACACGCTCCTCACCGCCCGATGTCCGGTGGTCTTCGCGCCCGCCATGCACACCGAGATGTGGGAGCACCCCGCCACCCAGGAGAACGTCGCCACGCTGCGGCGCCGCGGCGCCGTGGTCGTCGAGCCGGCCGTGGGCCGTCTGACCGGCGTCGACACCGGCAAGGGCCGGCTGCCCGACCCGGACGAGCTCTTCGAGGTCTGCCGACGGGTGCTCGCGCGCGGCGGCGCGGCCGAGCCCGACCTCGCGGGCCGCCACGTCGTGGTCAGCGCGGGCGGCACGCGTGAGCCGCTGGACCCCGTGCGCTATCTGGGGAACCGATCTTCCGGCAAGCAGGGGTACGCCCTGGCCAGGACCGCCGCCGCCCGGGGCGCCCGGGTGACGCTGATCGAGGCCAACACGGGCATGCCGGACCCGGCGGGCGTGGACGTGGTCCACGTGGGCACCGCCGTCCAGCTCCGCGAGGCGGTGCTCAAGGCGGCGGCCGACGCGGACGCCGTGGTGATGGCCGCGGCGGTCGCGGACTTCCGCCCCGCCACGTACGCCGAAGGCAAGATCAAGAAGAAGGACGGCCAGGAGCCCGCCCCCATCGTGCTGGTGCGCAACCCCGACATCCTGGCCGAGATTTCGGCGGAACGGGCCCGTCCGGAGCAGGTGATCGTCGGTTTCGCCGCCGAAACGGATGATGTTTTGGCCAATGGTCGTGACAAGCTCCGCCGCAAGGGGTGCGACCTGCTCGTGGTGAACGAGGTGGGGGAGCGCAAGACCTTCGGCTCGGAGGAGAACGAGGCCGTGGTGCTGGCGGCGGACGGCGGGGAGACCGCCGTACCGTACGGCCCGAAGGAAGCCCTGGCGGAAACCGTCTGGGACCTCGTCGCGCCCCGGCTCGGCGGCTCCGGCAACGGCGACTCGGACAAATCAGGATGAATTTCTGAATTCGCCCCTTTGGGTGGATGAAACCCCACGAAAACCGGCGTTCCGGGCTGCGGTGGGAGCCAATCCACTTCCTGTGGACACGGCAGATGTGGCCGATCACGCTCCCACCGTGCGAGACACCTGGTCCAACGGCCGAGAGCGCCCGATAAACTGTCCTCGGAACGACGCGGGGCGCAGCCCCCTGCCGGTCCGCAAATGATCAGCCAGCAGCCGCTGCAAACCCAGGGAGCGTTGTGTCCCGTCGTCTCTTCACCTCGGAGTCCGTGACCGAGGGTCACCCCGACAAGATCGCTGACCAGATCAGCGACACGATTCTCGATGCGCTGCTGCGGGAGGACCCCACCTCCCGCGTCGCCGTGGAGACGTTGATCACCACCGGCCTGGTCCACGTGGCCGGCGAGGTGACGACCAAGGCGTACGCCGACATCCCCACGCTCGTGCGCAACAAGATCCTGGAGATCGGTTACGACTCCTCGAAGAAGGGCTTCGACGGCGCGTCCTGCGGAGTCTCCGTCTCGATCGGCGCCCAGTCGCCGGACATCGCGCAGGGCGTCGACACCGCCTACGAGCAGCGCGTCGAGGGCGACGAGGACGAGCTCGACAAGCAGGGCGCCGGTGACCAGGGCCTGATGTTCGGGTACGCGTCGGACGAGACGCCCGAGTTCATGCCGCTGCCGATCCACCTCGCGCACCGGCTGTCCAAGCGGCTGACCGAGGTCCGCAAGAACGGCACCATCCCCTACCTGCGCCCCGACGGCAAGACGCAGGTCACCATCGAGTACGACGGTGACAAGGCGGTCCGCCTCGACACGGTCGTCGTCTCCTCGCAGCACGCCTCGGACATCGACCTGGAGTCGCTGCTCGCGCCCGACATCCGCGAGTTCGTCGTCGAGCACGTCCTCAAGCAGCTCCTGGACGACGGCATCAAGCTGGACACCGAGGGCTACCGGCTGCTGGTCAACCCGACCGGCCGCTTCGAGATCGGCGGCCCGATGGGCGACGCCGGCCTGACCGGTCGCAAGATCATCATCGACACGTACGGCGGCATGGCCCGCCACGGCGGCGGTGCCTTCTCCGGCAAGGACCCGTCCAAGGTCGACCGCTCGGCCGCCTACGCCATGCGCTGGGTCGCCAAGAACGTCGTCGCCGCCGGGCTCGCCTCCCGCTGCGAGGTCCAGGTCGCCTACGCCATCGGCAAGGCCGAGCCGGTCGGTCTGTTCGTCGAGACCTTCGGCACCGCCAAGGTCGATGTCGAGAAGATCGAGAACGCGATCGGCGAGGTCTTCGACCTCCGCCCGGCCGCGATCATCCGCGACCTCGACCTGCTGCGCCCGATCTACGGCCAGACGGCCGCCTACGGCCACTTCGGCCGTGAGCTCCCGGACTTCACCTGGGAGCGCACGGACCGCGTGGACGCGCTGCGCAAGGCCGCGGGACTGTAGGGCACCCGTCCCCGAAGTCCGGCACCTCCCTCGGAGGGTGCCGGACTTCGGCGTTTCAGTGCCCCCGCCGCGGATAGCCGATGGCCGCCATGTCGCCGGCCAGACCGGCCAGGGTGAGCCCCGGATTCAGGACGGCGACCACCTCGTCGGTGAGGGGGCGCAGCGCCAGGACGTGCCGTACGGCGTCGAGGTCGACCGGAACCTCGTGCATGTGCACGGCGAAGTCCTGGTACGCCTCGGGGGAGCGGTCCGTCAGGTGCTCGAAGAGGTAGTCCGACCCGTCCGGGTCACAGGCGTCGGGGAAGTCGATGGTGCCCGTACGCCAGGTGTCGTCGTCGGCCGTCCGCCACAGGCAGGCCGTCACGGAAGGGAACCCGGCGCCGTCCGAGAAGGCCGGCTCGTCCACGTACTTCCGGAACACGTCCGGGACCTCGTCGACGACGCCGGGCCAGGGCGAGTCCTCGACGTACGGGCTCATCGGCGACTCGTGGTCGAAACCCCGGACGTACGCGCCCGCCGGGGCGAAGACGATCGAGTACTCGTCGCCCGCGCCGTTGCTCATCGAGGCGAGCTCATCGGTCGCGGACCAGTGCGCGTCGAAGGCGTGGTGCCGGAAGCGCGCGTCGGGACAGACGATCGCCTCCAGCACGGCGAGGGCCCGGCAGTGGTCGCGCAGTTCCGGTATCGACGGCAGCAGCTTCGCGGTGTCATGAACGGTCACGGGGGTATCCAAGCGCATGCCGGTGACAGCCGACGGTGTCAGTGGGCTCTGGTAGGAATGTGGCTGTGAGCAGCGACGACGGGAAGCGGGAAGGCGGGGGCCGGGGGGCCGAGCCGCCCGAGCAGCTCGCGCTCATACGGGAGACCGTGCGCAGGGCGAAGGTCCCGCGCGCCAAGCCGAGGACGTGGCGGGGGGCCGCGCTGGCCAAGGAGTTGCCGGTCGCCCGGGTCGTGGTGAACAAGGGCGTGCTGCACCTGGACCAGTTCTTCGACTACGCGGTGCCCGAGGAGCTCGACGCCGTCGCGCAGCCGGGTGTGCGGGTGCGCGTGCGGTTCGGGGCGGGGGCCCATCAGGTGCGGGACGGCCGGCGCGAGGGCGGGCGGCTCATCGACGGGTTCCTCGTCGAGCGGCGGGCCGAGTCGGACTACTCCGGGCCCCTGGCGGCTCTGGCCGACGTCGTGTCGCCCGAGCCGGTGCTCGACGCGGAGCTGCTCGGACTGGCGCGGGCGGTGGCCGACCGGTACGCGGGGAGCCTCGCGGACGTGCTGCAACTGGCCGTTCCGCCACGCCATGTGAAGGCCGAGCGCAAACCGTCGCCGCAGCCGCTGCCGCCACCCCCCGCGCCGGACCCCGGCACCTGGGAGCGGTACGCACAGGGCCCGGCGTTCCTCGCGGCCCTCGCGCGCGGCCGGTCACCGCGGGCCGTGTGGAACGCGCTGCCCGGGCCGCACTGGGCGGACGAGCTGGCCAGGGCGGTCGGCGCCACGCTCGCCTCGGGGCGCGGCGCGCTCGTCGTGGTGCCCGACGGGCGGGCGGCCGGTCGGGTGGACGCGGCGCTGACCGCCGTCCTGGGGGAGGGGCGGCACGCCGTGCTGACCGCCGAGGCCGGGCCCGAGAAGCGGTACGGGCAGTGGCTCGCGGTGCGGCGCGGTGCCGTGCGCGCGGTCGTCGGGACGCGGGCGGCGATGTTCGCCCCGGTCCGGGACCTGGGGCTGGTGGCCATCTGGGACGACGGGGACTCCAGCCACAGCGAACAGCACGCGCCGCTGCCGCACGCGCGCGAGGTGCTGTTGCTGCGCGCCGCGCACGACCAGTGCGCCTTCCTGCTGGGCGCCACCAGCTGCACGGTCGAGGCGGCCCAGCTCGTCGAGAGCGGCTGGGCACGGCCCCTGGTGGCGCCCCGGGACCAGGTCAGGGCTGCCGCGCCCCTCGTACGGACGGTGGGCGACGGGGAGCTGGCGCGCGACGAGGCGGCGCGGGCGGCCCGGCTGCCGTCGCTGGCCTGGCAGGCGGCACGGGAGGGCCTCAAGTCCGGGCCGGTGCTGGTCCAGGTGCCCCGGCGGGGATACGTGCCCCGGCTGGCGTGCGAGCGGTGCCGGACGCCCGCGCGGTGCCGCCACTGCGCGGGGCCCCTGGAGGCACCGGAGCAGCGGGAGTTGAGGTGCGGCTGGTGCGGGCGGGGCGCACCGGACTGGACGTGCGCGGAATGCGGGTCCGTCCGGCTGCGGGCCCAGGTGGTGGGCGCCCGGCGCACGGCGGAGGAGCTGGGGCGGGCGTTCCCGGCCGTGCCGGTGCGGACGTCGGGGCGGGACCACGTCCTCGACACCGTGCCGGGGCGCCCCGCGCTCGTGGTCAGCACCCCGGGCGCCGAGCCGGTCGCCGAGGGCGGGTACGCGGCGGCGCTGCTGCTGGACGGCTGGGCCATGCTCGGGCGGGCCGACCTGCGGGCCGGCGAGGAGGCGCTGCGGCGCTGGATGGACGCGGCGTCGCTGGTGCGGGGCCAGGACGAGGGCGGCACCGTCGTGATCGTGGCCGAGCCGACGCTGCGGCCCGTGCAGGCACTGGTGCGGTGGGACCCGGTCGGCCACGCCCAGCGCGAGCTGGCGGAGCGGGCGGAGCTGGGCTTCCCGCCGGTCTCCCGGATGGCGGCCGTGACCGGGCGGGCGGAGGCTGTGGCGGCGTTCCTGGCCGCCGCCGAGTTGCCCGCCGAGGCCGAGGTGCTCGGCCCCGTGCCGCTGCCGCCCGCGCCGCCGGGGGCGCCGCGCCGCCCTGGGGACGCCCCGCCGGGCGAGGTGTGGGAGCGGGTGCTGCTGCGGGTTCCGCCCGGGAGCGGCGCGGCGCTGGCGGCCGCGCTGAAGGCGGCGCAGGCGGCGCGGCTGGCGCGGGGCGGCACGGACCCGGTGCGTGTCCGGGTGGACCCGCCGGACATCGGGTGAGCGGCTCCTCCGGACCGGCCCCGTCGGCGCACCACCCCTGGGGAGCCGTGCCCCCACCCACCGGTCTCCAGTCGGCGACGCACCGGCCGTGCGGGGTCGCCCCCGCAGGGCCGGCGACCCTGGTCCGCTCCCTGACGCGCATCCCGAGGCCGTCGGCGAGGAGGTGAGCCCGGAGGGGCACCACCCCCACCCGCCGGCGGCGCCGGTACCCCCGCCGACGCCGTTACCCCCGCCGGCCGGGCGCCTGTCCCAGGACATGGGGCGGCCGCCCGGCCCCCTGCGGCGGGGGACCGGGCGGCCGGGGGAGGGTCAACCGTTGCGCGGGCCGGGGAAGGCGCTCGGGCGGACCTCTTCGCGGAGGGTCTGGGAGCCGGACGTGGGCTGGGGCGGCATCGAGCGCGCGGCCGGGACCGAGGGCATCGTGCGCGTGCCACCCGGCTCGACGGCGTGCTCGGCCTCCGCCGGCACCGGCTGCTGGGCCGCCGCCCGCCGGGCGCCGTACCTGCGGTGGACCGCCTGCTTGGTGACCCCGAGCGCCGAGCCCACCGCGTCCCACGAGAAGCCCAGCGAGCGGTCGAAGTCCACCGCCGCGGTCACCAGGGTCTCGACGCTGTCCCGCAGTTCCTGGGCGAGCCGCACGGTGGGGGCCGGAGCCCTGCCGTAGACGACGAAGCCCGTGGACGGGCCGGATCGCCTCGGGCGGTAGACATTGCCGAGCTGGGCGGTGAGCGTGCGCAGTGCGTCCACCTGGCGGCGGACCCGCTCGATGTCCCGCACCAGCAGGTGCAGGCTCGCCCGGGCTTGGGCGTCGTGGGTTGCGTGGTCGGCCATTTACAAGCCTCTCGAACCGGCGTTGAAAGGGGTGGGCCGCTCCGTGGCGGCGGCCCGTTTCGGTCAATCTGCCTTGACCAACGCGCCACCCGTGGTCGGGGTCACGCTGCGGGGGCGTATCCGCATATGCCCAGGGCGCACAAGGCGACGTACGCCCCCCGCCGAACGGCCCCTAAACTGGTGCGTTGCCCACCACCGCCACCGAACAGACAGGCAGTCAGCCACTGATGAAGCTCGTCTTCGCAGGCACCCCCGAGGTCGCCGTACCCGCCCTGGACGCCCTGATCGCCTCGGACCGGCACGAGGTGGCCGCCGTCGTCACCCGGCCCGACGCCCCCGCGGGGCGAGGCCGCAGGCTCGTCGCCAGCCCGGTCGCCCAGCGCGCCGAGGAGGCCGGGATCGAGGTCCTCAAGCCGGCGAAGCCCCGCGACGAGGACTTCCTGGCGCGGCTGCGCGAGATCGCGCCCGACTGCTGCCCGGTCGTCGCCTACGGCGCCCTGCTGCCGCGCGTGGCCCTCGACGTACCCGCGCGCGGCTGGGTCAACCTCCACTTCTCCCTGCTGCCCGCCTGGCGCGGTGCCGCCCCGGTACAGCACGCGATCATGGCCGGGGACGAGGTGACCGGTGCGTCGACCTTCCAGATCGAGGAGGGCCTGGACTCCGGCCCGGTGTTCGGCGTCATCACCGAGGAGGTGCGCCCCACCGACACCAGCGGCGACCTGCTCACCCGGCTCGCCTTCGCCGGCGCGGGGCTGCTCGCCGCGACGATGGACGGCATCGAGGACGGAACCCTCAAGGCCGTCCCGCAGCCCGCCGAGGGCATCAGCCTCGCCCCGAAGATCACCGTCGAGGACGCACACGTCGACTGGACCGCCCCGGCCCTGCGCGTCGACCGCGTCGTACGCGGCTGCACCCCCGCCCCCGGTGCCTGGACCCTCTTCCGCGGCGAGCGCCTGAAGGTCGTCCAGGCCGCCCTCGTCCCCGACCGCACGGACCTCGCCCCCGGTGAGCTGTCGGCCGCCAAGAACAACGTGTACGTCGGTACCGGCTCGCACGCGGTCGAACTGTTGTGGGTCCAGCCGCAGGGCAAGAAGCCGATGCGCGGCGCCGACTGGGCGCGGGGCGTCCGGATCGCCCCGGGGGAGAAGGCGGGGGCCGGCGCGTAGTGCCGCCGCACGAGGGTGGCGGTGGGAGACGGGGGAGGGGCCGACGTAGGCTGAAAGGGTTCGAGCCTCACGAAACGCGGAGCACCTTTTGAGCGAGCAGTCCCGTCGCCGTCCCCCCAAGCCGTACCGCCGCCCCAAGAAGGACCCGGTGCGGATCCTGGCGTTCGAGGCGCTGCGCGCCGTCGACGAGCGCGACGCGTACGCCAACCTCGTCCTGCCCCCGCTGCTGAAGAAGGCACGGGAGAAGGAGGGGTTCGACGGCCGGGACGCGGCGCTCGCCACCGAGCTGGTGTACGGGACGCTGCGCCGCCAGGGCACGTACGACGCGATCATCGCGGCGTGCATCGACCGGCCGCTGCGCGAGGTGGACCCGCCCGTGCTGGACGTGCTCTCGCTGGGAGCCCACCAGCTGCTCGGCACGCGGATCCCCACGCACGCGGCCGTCTCGGCGAGCGTGGAACTGGCACGGGTGGTGCTCGGCGACGGACGGGCCAAGTTCGTCAACGCCGTACTCCGCAAGATCGCGCAGCAGGACCTCGACGCGTGGGTGGAGCAGGTGGCCCCGCCGTACGACGAGGACGCCGAGGACCACCTGGCCGTCGTGCACTCGCACCCGCGCTGGATCGTGTCCGCGCTGTGGGACGCGCTCGGCGGCGGCCGCGCCGGCATCGAGGATCTCCTGGAGGCCGACAACGAACGCCCCGAGGTCACGCTGGTGGCCCGCCCCGGCCGGTCCACCAAGGACGAGCTGCTGGACGTGCTGGGCGAGGAGGCCGGCCTGCCGGGCCGCTGGTCCCCGTACGCGGTACGGCTCGCCGAGGGCGGCGAGCCGGGCGCGATCGACGCCGTGCGCGAGGGCAGGGCGGGCGTCCAGGACGAGGGCAGCCAGCTCGTCGCGATCGCCCTCGCCAACGCCCCGGTCGACGGCCCCGACGAGCGCTGGCTCGACGGCTGCGCGGGCCCCGGTGGCAAGGCGGCCCTCCTGGGCGCCCTGGCCGCCGGGCGCGGTGCCGCCCTCCTCGCCTCCGAGAAGCAGCCGCACCGCGCCCGGCTGGTGGAGCGGGCGCTGTCCGGCAACCCCGGCCCGTACCAGGTCATCGCGGCCGACGGCACCCGCCCGCCGTGGCGGCCCGGCTCCTTCGACCGTGTCCTCATGGACGTCCCCTGCTCGGGCCTGGGCGCCCTGCGCCGCCGTCCCGAGGCGCGCTGGCGGCGCCGCCCGGAGGACCTGGAGAGCTTCGGCCCGCTGCAACGCTCCCTGCTCACCGAGGCGTTGAAGGCGGTCCGGGTCGGCGGCGTGGTGGGGTACGCGACCTGCTCGCCGCACCTGGCCGAGACCCGGGTGGTCGTGGACGACGTCCTCAAGAGGCACGGCGGCGCCGAGCTGATCGACGCCCGCCCCCTGATGCCCGGCGTCCCGGCGCTCGGAGACGGCCCCGACGTACAGCTGTGGCCGCACATGCACGGCACCGACGCCATGTATCTGGCGCTGCTGCGGCGCACGGCGTGAGGCCTTACCTGGCGCCGCTGCGGCGCACAGCGCGAGGCCGTGAGGCCGTGAGGCCGTGAGGACAGCGATACGCCAGGAATGTGCCAAGTGTGACGGGTCCCGCCAAGGTCACCCGGGCATCGGGTAAAAGAAACCCCATGGGACATGGCAGGCTTGGCACATGGCCCAGATCAACCCCAGCATCCTGTCCGCCGATTTCGCCCGGCTCGCCGAGGAGGCGAAGGCCGTCGACGGCGCCGACTGGCTCCACGTCGATGTCATGGACAACCACTTCGTGCCCAACCTCACCTTGGGCGTGCCCGTCGTGGAGTCGCTCGCCCGGGCGACGGACACCCCGCTGGACTGCCACCTGATGATCGAGGACCCCGACCGCTGGGCCCCGCAGTACGTGGAGGCCGGGGCAGGCTCGGTCACCTTCCACGTCGAGGCGGCCGCCGCCCCGGTCAGGCTGGCCCGTGAGATCCGGGCCAAGGGTGCACGGGCGTCGATGGCGCTGAAGCCCGCCACCCCGATCGAGCCGTTCGAGGACCTGCTCCCCGAACTCGACATGCTGTTGATCATGACCGTGGAGCCGGGCTTCGGCGGCCAGGCGTTCCTCGACATCATGCTGCCGAAGATCCGCCGTACCCGGGAGCTGATCTCCAAGCACGGGCTGCAGCTGTGGCTCCAGGTCGACGGCGGCGTCTCGGCCTCCACGATCGAGCGCTGCGCGGAGGCCGGTGCCGACGTCTTCGTCGCCGGTTCCGCGGTGTACGGAGCGGAGGACCCGGCCGCCGCGGTGCGGGCCCTGCGCGAACAGGCCACCGCGGCGACCGCCACGGCCGCCTGGGCGTGCGGCCACTGAGCCACGGGTGGGCCACGGGCAGATGAACGCAGCCCAACAGGACCGATCGCGGACCGCCGGATCTGCAAGGATGGCGATCCGAAGTGTGAACAGCAGTGAGGAGAGCGCGGTGTCTGCTATGTCGGCGGGACGGCCAGCCCTGCGGATGGGACCCGCGGAGCTCGTGCAGGCGGCGGCCATGGCCCGTCGCTTCTATCTCGAGGGCAAGTCCAAGATCCAGATCGCGGAGGAGTTCGGCGTCAGCCGCTTCAAGGTGGCCCGGGTACTGGAGACCGCCCTCGAGCGTGACCTCGTACGCATCGAGATCCGCGTACCGGCCGAGCTCGACGCCGAGCGCTCCGACGCGCTCCGCGCCAGATACGGGCTGCGTCACGCCGTGGTCGTCGAGTCCCCGCCGGAGGGCGAGGACGCCTCCCCGGACCCCGAGAACCTGGGTGAGGTCGCGGCCGACCTGCTCGGCGAGCTCGTGGCGGAGGGCGACGTCCTGGGCCTCGCATGGGGCCGATCCACCATCCACATGGCGGCCGCCCTCGACCGGCTGCCGCCCTGCACGGTCGTCCAGCTCACGGGCGTGTACGACGCCGGCACCGCCGAGCGCGGCTCGGTGGAGGCGGTACGGCGTGCCGCCCAGGTGTCCGGCGGCGAGGCGCACCCCATCTACGCGCCGATGCTGCTGCCCGACCCGGCGACCGCGGCGGCGCTGCGCAACCAGACCGGTATCGCCCGCGCCTTCGACTACTTCGACAAGGTCACCGTCGCGGCGGTGTCCATCGGCTCCTGGGAGCCGGGCATCTCGACCGTCCACGACATGCTCACGGACGAGGAGCGGGCGCACTACGCCTCGCTGGGCGTCGCGGCCGAGATGTCGGCCCACCTGTTCGACTCGTCCGGACGCCGGGTCGGGCGAGACCTCGGCGAGCGGTGCATCACCGTCGAGGCCGACCGCCTCCGGCGCATTCCGGAGGTCGTGGCCATCGCGGGCGGCCAGCGCAAGGCGTCGGCGATCGGCGCGGTCCTGCGGTCCGGTCTGGTCACCAGCCTGGTCACGGACACGACGGCGGCGGACTACCTCCTGACCGAGTTCACCCCCGGCCCCCGCCCCGCACTGGACCGCGCGGACCCGGACGAGTAACCGCCACGAGGCGGCGCCGCCGATCGGTGGCCCCCGGCGCCGCCGCCCCGCCGCACCCCACCGCTCGGCCCGCACCCACCGCTCGGCCCGCGCGTCGGCCTGGTGCGCGCGTCGAAGTGGTGCGCGCGTCGACGTGGTGCGCCCAGTGGCGGGGAGCGCTTCCGGGGAGTGTCCCGGCCGGCTCGGCCCGGGCTTGGAGGAAACCACCAGTGCTCCTTCCAGGGCCTGTGGCTTTCGCCCGGGGCGTACGCGTGTACGTGCATGGGAGAATGAAGTACGTGCGTTTTCCCCCCGGCTGAAATGCCCGGGGGCCAACTCCGAACGACTGGGATGTTCAGCACGTGCGTTTCCTCAATGACCTGAAGCCGCCGTACGACCTCACGTACGACGACGTATTCATGGTGCCTAGCCGCTCGGCCGTGGGCTCCCGCCAGGGTGTCGACCTGTCCGCCCCCGACGGCACCGGGACCACCATCCCGCTGGTGGTCGCCAACATGACCGCGATCGCAGGCCGCCGGATGGCCGAGACCGTCGCCCGGCGCGGTGGTCTCGTCGTCATCCCGCAGGACATTCCGATCGAGGTCGTCACCGACGTCATCTCCTGGGTCAAGAGCCGTCACCACGTGCTCGACACCCCGATCGTCCTCGACCCGCACCAGACGGTCGCCGACGCGCTGTCGCTGCTGCCCAAGCGCGCGCACAACGCGGGTGTCGTGGTCGACGCCGACCAGCGTCCGATCGGTGTCGTCACCGACGAGGACCTGTCCGGGGTCGACCGCTTCACCCAGCTGTCCGAGGTCATGTCCAAGGACGACCTGCTGCTGCTCGACGCGGACATCGACCCCCGTGAGGCGTTCAACACCCTCGACCACCACAACCGCCGGTACGCCCCGGCCGTGGACAAGGACGGCCGCCTCGCCGGCATCCTGACCCGCAAGGGCGCGCTGCGCGCCACCCTCTACACGCCGGCCGTCGACGCGAACGGCAAGCTCCGCATCGCCGCCGCGGTCGGTATCAACGGTGACGTCGCCGGCAAGGCCAAGCAGCTGCTCGACGCGGGCGTCGACACGCTCGTCGTGGACACCGCGCACGGTCACCAGGAGTCGATGATCGCCGCGATCAAGGCCGTTCGCGGTCTCGACCCGCACGTCCCGATCGTCGCCGGCAACATCGTCGCGGCCGAGGGCGTACGCGACCTCATCGAGGCCGGCGCGGACATCATCAAGGTCGGTGTGGGCCCGGGCGCCATGTGCACCACCCGCATGATGACCGGCGTGGGCCGCCCGCAGTTCTCCGCCGTCCTGGAGTGCGCCGCCGAGGCCAAGAAGTACGGCAAGCACGTGTGGGCCGACGGCGGTGTCCGCCACCCGCGTGACGTCGCCATGGCGCTCGCGGCCGGTGCGTCCAACGTGATGATCGGTTCCTGGTTCGCCGGTACGTACGAGTCCCCGGGCGACCTCCAGCAGGACGCCAGCGGCCGTCTGTACAAGGAGTCGTTCGGCATGGCGTCCAAGCGCGCCGTCCGCAACCGTACGAGCGAGGAGTCCGCGTACGACCGGGCCCGCAAGGCGATCTTCGAGGAGGGCATCTCGCACTCGCGGATGTTCCTCGACCCGTCCCGCCCCGGCGTCGAGGACCTGATCGACTCGATCATCGCGGGTGTGCGCTCCTCGTGCACCTACGCCGGTGCCGGCTCCCTGGAGGAGTTCGCCGAGAAGGCCATCGTGGGCGTCCAGAGCGCGGCCGGCTACGCCGAGGGCAAGCCGCTGCACGCCAGCTGGAGCTGACGCCTCGTCAGTTGCCGTCGGAGTGCCCGTCGGCATGACCGTCGGAGTGGCCGTCCCTCGCCGTGTGCGAGAGGCGGCCACTCCGCTTTTTTCGCGTCAGGCCGAATTCGTACGCGTGGGTGTGATTGAGGCGGGTACACGCGCCTTGCGAACGTACGGAGATGAAAGGGAGGGTGCAGTGTCCATGGCGACCACGATCTCGACCGGTTCCGCGCAGCAGACGACCACCGATCTGCCGGAGATCCGGAACCCCGGCGAGGTGGCTCCGAAGGACGCGAAGGAGCTCTCGAAGCAATTCTTCGACCGGCTCGCTGTTCTGGAGGAAGGCACCGCGGAGTACCAGTACGTCCGCAACACCCTCATCGAGCTCAACCTCTCCCTGGTCAAGTACGCGGCCACACGCTTCCGTAACCGGTCCGACCAGATGGAGGACATCATCCAGGTCGGCACCATCGGGCTGATCAAGGCGATCGACCGCTTCGACCTGAGCCGCGAGGTCGAGTTCACGACCTTCGCGATGCCGTGCGTCATCGGCGAGATCAAGCGGTTCTTCCGCGACACGAGCTGGTCGGTGCACGTGCCGCGGCGCCTGCAGGAGCTGCGCATCGACATCGCCCGCGCGACCGACGAGCTCTTCCAGCGCCTCGACCGCTCTCCGACCCCGGCCGAACTGGCCGAGCACCTGGGGATGGAGGAGGACGAGATCCTCGAAGGGCTCGTCGCAGCCAACGGGTACACCGCCGGCTCCATCGACCTCCCGCTCGACGACGGTGGTGACAACTCCTCCGAAACCCTCGGCGACCGGCTGGGCGAGCCGGACCGGGAGCTGGAGATCGTCGAGAATGTCCAGGCGCTGAAGCCGCTCATCGAGCAGTTCGACGAGCGGGACCGCCGCATCCTGCAGATGCGGTACGTGGACGAGATGACGCAGTCGGAGATCGGCGCCGTGCTGGGTGTGTCACAGATGCACGTGTCGCGGCTGCTGTCGCGGATCACCGCGCGGCTCAGGGAAGGGCTACTGGCCGTCGAGTGAACCCACACCGGCCGGCCGCTCGGCGGGGGGGGGGGGGGGGGGGGGGGCCGGGGGGGGGGGGGGGGGGGGGGGGGGGGGCCGGGGGGGGGGGAGGGGGGGGGGGGGGGAGAGGGGGGGGGGGGGGGGGGGGGTTAGC
>NZ_JBVJAH010000020.1:57045-117767 GCF_055590785.1 Streptomyces sp. NPDC041796 | reverse complement strand
GTGGGTCGGTGCCCCCTCGGTAGGGGGCTCGGTGGTGCCCCCCTTTCGTTTTGGGGCCGCGGTCACACACCCTCCGGTACTGCCCGCCCGGGTGGGGGGGGGGGGGGAGGCGACCCCCCCCCCCCCCCCCAAAACGGCAGGGCGCGGCCCTGCTCCCCGTATCTCGCCCACGTCCCGCTTCCCCCGTTTGCGTAACCCACCGCGTTCTGCGGTCGGTTAGACGGAAAATCGGAGGAGCGGGTTGCCCTGATGCCGTGCGGCGTTCAGTCGCCGGTCACTTCAGGGCGTACGTGCACATGCTGGACGAGGCGTCCTTGTCGTTGGCGCCCTTGTTGTCGGCGACCTTCTTGCCGTCGACGGTGATCGCACAGGGCGCCGCCTTCAGCGTGCCGTCGGCAGCCTGCACCGACCCGGGCACCACGGACACCACGGTGCCGACCTTTTTCTCGGCCTCGGTCGTGAACGTGATGGTGGCCGTCTTCTTCCAGGGCAGGGTCACCTGCTCGCCCTTGTTGGTGCCGAGGTTGTAGTACACGAGCGCCGACCCGGTGCCCTGGACTTCGAGGGTGACCTCGTGGCTGACGGGCCCGTCGCCCTTCGCCGCCCCGGACGGCTTCCCGGACGGTGTGTCCGAAGCCGGCTTCGGACTGTCCGCACTGCTGCTGTCGCTGCCACCGCAGCCCGTCAGCAGGGCGGCGGTGAGGACGAGGGCGGTGGTGGTGATGGTCTTGCGCATGCGGATTCCCCCTTGTGGATGACCCGGATGATCATAATTCGAGGGACGCGCGCATCGGGTCGCCGCGGGGAGCCGGGGCCTGCTCGACGGTGCGAACGGACTGTCCGGCGAGGGTGGTTGGCGGTCAGGGCGTCCCGTACGGCGTCGGCGCCGACGTCCCGCCCCGGCCGGGCGACTGCCGGGGCCGGGGGCGGACTTGGTGGTGCACGCCGCTCGCGCCTAAGGGCTGTCGCCTGGCACGTCCGGCACGGACTGGGCCGGGCCGTTCGGTCCGGAGACGGCGCCGAGCTGGGTGAGGCCGGCGAGCACGTCGGTGCAGGTCCAGTACTCGACGAACGTGCCGCCGGAAACCCGCAGGATGTCGTGGCCGCTGAAGGCGATGGTGGTGCCGACCGGCGCCGTGGCCCGGTCGAGGCCACCCGCGTAACGGGCGCGCATCGTCCACCGCGCCGCGATCAGGTCGTTCTGGATGATCGGCCCGACGTCCACGGTGATGGTGATGTCGCCGAACGCCGCCATGGTCTGCTCGATCTCGGGAAGCAGGCGGGCCGGGCCCTTCAGGGCTTCCGAGTCGCTGCCGTCCGGTCGTGCCTGGTGCACGACGAAGTCGGGGTCGAGGATTTCCTGGGCATGGCTGAAGTCGCCGCGCCATAACTCGCACCAGCGGTCGTACAGCTCGTGCATCCGCTCAGCGGGCAGGGTGATGCTCACAGTGTCCCTCCTGAGGAGTAGAATCTGCGTCACACATCATCTGCGTGACGCAGGTAATTGAAGGGTGGATGAAGAGCCCGTGTCAAACCGGAATCGTGCGGAGCTGGTCGCGGCCGTCACCGTGGCCGCCAGACGTCAGCACGCTGCCTACGCCCTCTTCAACCAGGCCATGGCCGACCGGCTGGGGCTGCACCCTACGGATCTGCAGTGCGTCAGCCTGCTCGGTCTCGAACCCGAACCGCTGACCACGGGGGAGATCGCCAAGCTGACCGGCCTGACCTCCGGTTCGGCCACTCGACTCGTCGACCGGCTGGTGCGAGCCGGGCTGGTCGAGAGAAGGCCCGACCCGCACGACCGGAGGAGGACCCGGGTCTCGCTCACCGCGCGGCGTGCTCCGGATGCGGAGGCCGCGTGGGACGCGCCCGGCGCCGCCTTCGCGGGACTCCTCGACGACTTCACCGACGAGGAGCTCGCGGTGATCGAGCGGTACCTGCGCCTCGCCACCGAGGTGGGGTCCGCGCAGGCCGATCGGCTGCGTTGAGGGGTGGCCCAGGGCCGGCCGGGTCTCCCGCCGTTCCGTCGCGGCAGCCGTGACCGCGCCGGTCAGGTGCCCGGGAGACGCCCCCTCAGCCGGCCGCCCACCGCACCTCGCCCGTCCCGAGCGCGACCCTCGCCCGGACCCGCATCGGCTCGTCGCCGCGCCGGGACAGCACCACCACGTCACTCACCCGGGCGGTGAGTGGCCCCCAGGCACCCAGCCGCTCCGCGCACTCGGCGGCGGCCTCGCGGGGGTGGCGGGTGCGGCCCAGGCTCAGGTGCGGGGTGAAGCCCTGATGACGGCCCCCGCAGGAGGGGAAGCGAACGCGCAGCGCCCGGTACAGGCCGGCCCACGGCCGGTCGTCCGCGGCCGCCGGGTCCAGCCACACCGTGGCGCCGTTGCGGTGCCGGAAGGTGTGGACACCGGCGAGCCGCGCCTCGAAGGGGGCGGTCCCGGCCGCCGCCGAGGACAGCAGGGGCGCCGCCCGCGGGAAGTCCTCCTCGGGTACGAAGCCGAAGAGCAGGTTCACGTGCGGCGGCCATCGGTGGATCTGGGGGTCGTGGTCCCGGCGGACGGCCTGGATCGGCGGCCACAGCTCGTCGGGCGGCAGCCACGCGACCGCCGTGCGGGGCGTGGGCGGCACTTCGAGGGCCCGTACCCGCCCGGCGCCGGTCGCGTCGAGCCGGTCCACGCCCCCGGTCCGGTCCCACACCACCTCCCCGTCCGCCTCGAAGAACAGCACCCGGTGCCACGGGATCTCGCCGCCCGGTACGAAGTCGGTCAGGCGTATCCGCTCGGGGCCGCCCTCCCGCAGGCGGATGCCGATCACGAACCGGGCGGGATCGAACCGGGGGTCCCACAGGACCCGGTGGTAGATCTCCTCGCTCGTACGCACGTCCCCACTGTGGCCCGGTCAGCCCTCCAGCGCGATCGCGTTCTTGGCGCGCGTCATCGACTCCTCCGACGCGGGGCCGCCCGGGTTCTCCGTCGCCAGGGCCTGGTTCGCGGCGACGAAGGGCCGCATGCGGGACTCGTACGCGGCGAAGGCCGCCTCGTGGTCGCCGGCCGCCCCCGCCAGCGCGTCCGCCAGGACGTACGCGCCGACCAGGGCGAGGCTCGTGCCCTGCCCGGAGAGCGGGGAGGGGCAGTGGCCTGCGTCGCCGAGCAGGACCGTGCGGCCACGGGACCAGCGGTCCATGTGGATCTGGGCCATCGCGTCGCAGTAGAAGTCCGGGGCCTCCAGCGCGGCCTTCGTCAGCCGGTCGCTCTCCCAGCGGAGGGCGGCGAGCCGCTCCACGATCAGGGACTTCAGGTCGGCACCGCCGTCCAGTGGCCCCGACTCGAAGCCGAAGGCGATGCGCAGCTCGCGGTTGCCGCGTACGGGCATGATCCCGAAGCCCGCGTCACCGTCACGCATCCACAACTGCCAGTCGTCCAGGCCCAGGAAGTTGTCCGCGCTGAACACCGAGAGGTAACTGCCCAGGTGGCGCGCGAAGTTCTCCTCGGGGCCGAAGGCGAGCCGTCGCACGGTGGAGTGCAGTCCGTCGGCGCCGACCACCAGGTCGAAGCGGCGTGACGGGGCGTGCGCGAAGTCCGCGACGATCCCGTCGGCGTCCTCGGTGAGCGCGGTGACGCTGTCGCCGAAGACGTACTCGACGTCGCCGCGCGCCCGGTCGTACAGCAGTCGCGTGAGGTCGTCGCGCAGCACCTCGATGTCGGCGCCGTCCAGCCGGCCGCTGCTCAGGGCGTACTCCGTGGAGCGGTCGATCTCCGTGCCCTCCGCGTCCAGGACCGACATGCCGCGTATCCGGGTGCGGACCTCCCGGGCCTGCTCCAGGACGCCGATGCGCTCGGCCACCTCCAGGGCGACGCCCCGGACGTCGACCGCCTGCCCGCCCGCGCGCAGCCCCGGCGCGCGTTCGACGACGGTGGGCGCGAAGCCCCGGCGGCGCAGCAGGTGCGCGAGGGCGGATCCGGCGATACCGGCACCGGAAACAAGTACGGACTGCATGGTCCAGCTCCCTTCGAGACGGTGTACGCCACTGAATGTACGGCGTACATGCACCCTTGCCAACAGGACATTTGTGCGTGCTGTACTAGGTCAGAGGGGCCGGAATCGAGAACCGCCGCTGCTAGGCTCTGCCCTAGTACAGGCCGGACGGGCCACGAAAAAGAATCGAGGCGGTTCATGGGTGACCAGCCCCCCTACCTCCGCATCGCCGGCGACATCCGGCAGCGCATCGCCGACGGTGACCTCCGCCCCGGCGACCGTGTCCCCTCCACCCGCCAGATCGCCCGCCAGTGGGGCGTCGCCCTCGCCACCGCCACCAAGGCGCTCACCGCGCTGCGCCTGGAGGGTGCCGTCGAGGCGCGGCCCCGTGTCGGCACCGTCGTCGCCGGGAGCGCGTCCACCGAACCGAGGAAGCCACCGGCCCCCGGGCGGACCGCCGAGCCCGAACTCACCCGGGCCCGAGTCGTCCGCGCCGCCATCGAGATCGCCGACGCCGAAGGTCTCGCGGCCCTGTCCATGCGGGGCGTGGCCGCCCGCCTCGGGGTGGCCGCGATGTCCCCGTACCGGTACGTCGGCAGCAAGGACGAGCTGGTCGCGCTGATGGCGGACGCCGCGTACGGCGAGGTCGCCCACCCCGCCGAACCACCGGAGGGCTGGCGGGCCCGGCTCGAGACCGGGGCGCGCGCCATGTGGGAGGTGTGCCGCCGGCACCCCTGGGTGGCCCAGATCGGCCCGCTCACCCGCCCGCTCGTCCTGCCGAACCTGATGACCCACGGCGAATGGGTGCTCCGGGCCCTGGAGGGCATCGGCCTGGACGCCAGGACGCGGTTCGACGTCCACCTGCTGATCTACAGCTACGTCCAGGGCCTCGCCGTCAACCTGGAGCGCGAGGTGCAGGCACAGGCCACGACCGGCCTCACCGAGGACGAGTGGATGGACACCCAGGCGGCGGGGATGCGCGAGGTCGTCGGCTCCGGCCGCTACCCGGCCCTCGCCCGCACCCTCGCCGACTTCGAGGACGGCTACGACCTCGACCTCGACGCACTGTTCGAGTTCGGCCTGAAGCCCCTGCTGGACGGCATCGCGCTCCTCGTGGAAGGTGCCGCCGGGCCGACGTGATGAAATGTTCGCGTCAGCAGCATGGCGGGGGTGGGGACCGTGGGGACGAGCGCGCCGGAGGGGCGGCCCGAAGAAGGGCCGTCCGTGTCCGACGAGGAGTGGGCGCGGTTCCTCCGCGCGGCGGGCCAGGAGGGCGCCGCGGCGGCCGCCCCCAAGGAGCCGTCGGCCGATGAGCGTGCCGCGCGAGCCGCGCGGATCGCCCGCGGCACCCAGCCCGAGGGGTGGCGCACCGGGCCGGCGTGGCGGGAGCTCGACGGTCGCCCGCGCCGGGGCCGGCGCCTGGCCGGGGCGCTGGGACTGCTGCTCGCGGCGGGCCTCCTGGTCGTCGCCGTACGTCCGGAACTGGTCACCGACCGGTTCGGGACCGGGGGCGGGGCCGGGTACGCCGACACCGCCGTGCCCCCGGCGGGCCCGGCCGGCGGCGACACGCCCACGCTCAAGGAGCCCTTCCGGGGCTCGCCCGCGACCGACTGGGCGGACGGCGCCGCGGGGATCGTGGTGCCCCGGGCGAAGGCCGTCGGCGGAATGTCCGAGGATCAGGTCGCCCACGCGCTGAACAGCACCAAGAAGCTGCTCGTCGCCGCCAATCTCGACCCCGCCACACTCAGGGGTGAGCGACCCGAGGCCGCGCTGGAGCTCCTGGACCCGCTCCAGACCGACGGGCGCGCCATGCTGGAGAAGGCCCTCACCGACCCGGGAGCGGACCGGAACCCCCTGTGGGTCTTCAGCCGCTTCGACCCGTCCGAGGTCCGTCCGGCCGGCACCGTGGTGAAGGTCCGGGGCCGGCTGACGTACGAGAAGGGCGACCGGGACGGCGAAGTGCTGGTGCACGCCGACTACACGTTCGTCCACCCGGTGGTGAAGGCGGATCCCGGCGCCACCGAGGTGGCCCGCACCGTCGTGCGCAGACAGATGACCCTCGCCCTGTACGACCCCGCGAAGATCCGTGCGACGCCCGGCAAGCTGAATGTCGTGCGCATGAACGAGAGCGCCGGGAACGACGACTGCTCGCGCGGAGACGACGGCTTCCTGCACCCGCAGTTCATGTCCGACCTGGTGGCAGGGGAGGACGGCGGAGGCACCGGCAGCGAGGTCGACCCCTACGACCGCAGCAAGCCCCTGGACGAGATGTCCCAGGAGTGCGGCACCGTCACCCGCACCTGACACCCAGGATGCGGAACCGGCCGCTCCGCCAGTGGCGGGGCGTGCCGCGGTTTGACAGGGACACCCCGCGGGGTAATCTCTTCGGCTCGATTGGCGTCGGCCGCGACCCGTATGGCAGACTGTCGGGGTTGCTCGGTTGAGTGCCGATGCTGCGCGCCTCCCGCCGGGAGGACCGGAAGCGAGTCCCACAGTACTCGTCGTCCCTGATCAGGGGCGGACGTACGGGAATCTTCCGGGAAGTGTCAGCGGGGCGCCGACCAGGCACCCGGTGGGTGTTCCGCCCCCGGTCCTGCGGTCCTCGGGCCCGCACCCCCTCGGTTGGGAAATCCTTCGGGAGATCTGCGTAGAGGGGATGCGACACGCCCGACCGCGTGGGTCGGAGGAGGGGCTGCGATTCCAAGGCCGCGAGGCCCGGGGAGAAGCGGCCCACCAGGTTCCAGAGCGTTACGAGAGACAGGACTACTGAGTAGCCATGGCGGGACAGAAGATCCGCATCCGGCTCAAGGCCTACGACCACGAGGTCATCGACTCGTCGGCGAAGAAGATCGTCGAGACGGTGACGCGCACTGGTGCGTCGGTCGCGGGCCCGGTGCCGCTGCCCACTGAGAAGAACGTGTACTGCGTCATCAAGTCGCCGCACAAGTACAAGGACTCGCGCGAGCACTTCGAGATGCGCACGCACAAGCGCCTCATCGACATCCTCGACCCCACGCCGAAGACGGTTGACTCGCTGATGCGTCTCGACCTGCCGGCCGGCGTCGACATCGAGATCAAGCTCTGAGGTGACGCGCGAGATGGCTAAGAACATTAAGGGCGTCCTGGGCGAGAAGCTCGGCATGACCCAGGTCTGGGACGAGAACAACCGGGTCGTCCCGGTGACCGTCGTCAAGGCCGGGCCCTGCGTCGTCACCCAGGTCCGCACCAACGACATCGACGGCTACGAGTCGGTCCAGATCGCCTTCGGCGAGATCGACCCGCGCAAGGTGAACAAGCCCCTCAAGGGTCACTTCGCCAAGGCCGACGTCACCCCGCGCCGCCACCTGGTGGAGATCCGCACCGCTGACGCCTCCGAGTACACGCTCGGCCAGGAGATCACCGCTGAGGTCTTCGAGGCGGGCGTCAAGGTCGACGTCACCGGCAAGAGCAAGGGCAAGGGCTTCGCCGGTGTCATGAAGCGCCACAACTTCCGTGGCCTGGGCGCCGGACACGGTACCCAGCGCAAGCACCGCTCGCCCGGTTCCATCGGTGGCTGCGCCACCCCGGGCCGTGTGTTCAAGGGCCTCCGCATGGCGGGCCGCATGGGCAACGAGCGGGTCACCACCCAGAACCTGACCGTCCACGCCGTTGACGCGGAGAAGGGCCTGCTCCTGATCAAGGGTGCGGTTCCTGGTCCGAACGGCGGCCTCGTCCTGGTCCGTACCGCGGCCAAGGGGGCCTGAGGTAACCGATGAGCACCATTGACATCCTTTCGCCGGCAGGCGACAAGGCCGGGACCGTCGAGCTCCCCGCGGAGATCTTCGACGCGAAGACCAGCGTTCCGCTGATCCACCAGGTCGTCGTCGCACAGCTGGCCGCTGCCCGTCAGGGCACGCACAAGACCAAGACCCGTGGCGAAGTCCGCGGTGGTGGCAAGAAGCCGTACCGCCAGAAGGGCACCGGCCGCGCCCGTCAGGGTTCGACCCGTGCGCCGCAGTTCGCCGGCGGTGGCGTCGTCCACGGCCCCGTGCCGCGTGACTACTCGCAGCGCACCCCGAAGAAGATGAAGGCCGCCGCCCTGCGCGGTGCCCTCTCCGACCGGGCGCGTCACTCCCGCATCCACGTCGTCTCCGGCGTGGTCGAGGGCGCGGTGTCCACCAAGGCCGCCAAGACGCTGTTCGGCAAGATCTCGGAGCGCAAGAACCTGCTCCTGGTCGCCGAGCGCTCGGACGAGGCCGCGTGGCTGTCCGCCCGCAACCTGCCCCAGGTGCACATCCTGGAGCCGGGCCAGCTGAACACGTACGACGTGCTCGTCTCCGACGACGTGGTCTTCACCAAGGCCGCCTTCGAGTCCTTCGTGTCTGGCCCCAAGGCCGCTGACAACGAGGGGAGCGAGGCCTGATGGCCGAGATCACCAGCAAGACCTTCTCCGACCCGCGCGACGTTCTCGTCAAGCCGGTTGTCTCCGAGAAGAGCTACGCGCTGCTCGACGAGAACAAGTACACGTTCATCGTGGCGCCCACCGCGAACAAGACCCAGATCAAGCAGGCCGTCGAGGCGGTCTTCTCGGTCAAGGTCACGTCGGTGAACACGATCAACCGTCAGGGCAAGCGCAAGCGCACCCGCACCGGTTTCGGTAAGCGCGCGAACACCAAGCGCGCCATCGTGACCCTTGCTGAGGGCAACCGTATCGACATCTTCGGCGGTCCGACCGCCTAACGGCGGTCTGGATCGTCCGAATATCGGACGAGGACTGAGAAATGGGTATCCGCAAGTACAAGCCGACGACTCCGGGCCGTCGTGGCTCCAGCGTCGCCGACTTTGTCGAGATCACGCGGTCCACGCCGGAGAAGTCGCTGGTCCGCCCCCTGCACAGCAAGGGCGGCCGTAACAACACCGGTCGTGTGACCGTCCGTCACCAGGGCGGTGGCCACAAGCGCGCCTACCGCGTGATCGACTTCCGTCGTCACGACAAGGACGGCGTGCCGGCCAAGGTCGCTCACATCGAGTACGACCCGAACCGCACCGCGCGCATCGCGCTCCTCCACTACGTGGACGGCGAGAAGCGCTACATCATCGCCCCGCGTGGCCTGAACCAGGGCGACCGGGTCGAGAACGGCCCCGGCGCCGACATCAAGCCCGGCAACAACCTGGCGCTCCGCAACATCCCGGTCGGTACCACGATCCACGCGATCGAGCTCCGTCCCGGCGGTGGCGCCAAGTTCGCCCGCTCCGCGGGTGCCTCCGTGCAGCTGCTCGCGAAGGAGGGCCAGATGGCCCACCTGCGCATGCCGTCCGGTGAGATCCGCCTGGTCGACGTCCGCTGCCGCGCCACCATCGGCGAGGTCGGCAACGCCGAGCAGTCGAACATCAACTGGGGCAAGGCCGGCCGCAAGCGCTGGCTGGGCGTTCGCCCGACCGTCCGCGGTGTGGCCATGAACCCGGTCGACCACCCGCACGGTGGTGGTGAGGGCAAGACCTCCGGTGGTCGCCACCCGGTCTCCCCCTGGGGTCAGAAGGAGGGTCGTACTCGTTCTCCCAAGAAGGCGAGCAACAAGTACATCGTCCGCCGCCGCAAGACGAACAAGAAGCGCTAGGAGCGGGTTTAGATGCCGCGCAGTCTCAAGAAGGGGCCCTTCGTCGACGACCACCTGATCAAGAAGGTGGATTCTCAGAACGAAGCAGGCACCAAGAACGTCATCAAGACCTGGTCCCGTCGCTCGATGATCGTCCCGGCCATGCTCGGCCACACGATCGCGGTGCACAACGGCAAGACCCACATCCCGGTGTTCGTCACCGAGTCGATGGTCGGCCACAAGCTCGGCGAGTTCTCGCCGACGCGCACCTTCCGGGGTCACGTCAAGGAAGACCGGAAGTCGAAGCGCCGCTAGTAGCGGGGTGAAAGACCATGACGAACGTGTCAGACACTGAAGGGACAACCATGGAAGCCAGGGCCCAGGCGCGGTACATCCGCGTCACGCCCATGAAGGCCCGCCGCGTGGTGGACCTCATCCGTGGCATGGACGCCACGGAGGCTCAGGCGGTCCTGCGTTTCGCCCCGCAGGCCGCGAGCGTGCCGGTGGGCAAGGTGCTGGACAGCGCCATTGCCAACGCCGCGCACAACTACGACCACACGGACGCCTCTTCGCTGTACATCAGCGAGGCGTACGTCGACGAGGGCCCGACCCTGAAGCGGTTCCGTCCGCGTGCCCAGGGCCGTGCCTACCGGATCCGCAAGCGGACCAGCCACATCACCGTGGTCGTCAGCAGCAAGGAAGGAACCCGGTAATGGGCCAGAAGGTAAACCCGCACGGGTTCCGGCTCGGCATCACCACCGACTTCAAGTCGCGCTGGTACGCCGACAAGCTGTACAAGGACTACGTCAAGGAAGACGTCGCCATCCGTCGGATGATGACGTCCGGCATGGAGCGCGCCGGCATCTCGAAGGTTGAGATCGAGCGCACCCGTGACCGCGTGCGGGTGGACATCCACACCGCGCGTCCCGGCATCGTCATCGGCCGCCGTGGCGCCGAGGCCGACCGCATCCGCGGTGACCTCGAGAAGCTCACGGGCAAGCAGGTCCAGCTGAACATCCTCGAGGTCAAGAACCCCGAGGTCGACGCTCAGCTGGTCGCCCAGGCCGTTGCCGAGCAGCTGTCCTCCCGCGTCTCCTTCCGCCGCGCCATGCGTAAGAGCATGCAGTCGGCCATGAAGGCGGGCGCCAAGGGCATCAAGATCCAGTGTGGTGGCCGTCTCGGCGGTGCCGAGATGTCCCGCTCGGAGTTCTACCGCGAGGGTCGTGTGCCGCTGCACACGCTGCGCGCGAACGTCGAGTACGGCTTCTTCGAGGCCAAGACCACCTTCGGCCGCATCGGCGTGAAGGTCTGGATCTACAAGGGCGACGTCAAGAACATCGCCGAGGTCCGCGCCGAGAACGCCGCTGCCCGCGCCGGCAACCGCCCGGCCCGTGGTGGCGCTGACCGCCCCGCCGGCCGTGGTGGCCGCGGTGGCGAGCGTGGCGGTCGCGGTCGCAAGCCGCAGCAGGCTGCCGGCGCCGAGGCCCCCAAGGCCGAGGCCGCCGCTGCCGCTCCGGCTGAGAGCACCGGAACGGAGGCCTGACCGAAATGCTGATCCCCCGTAGGGTCAAGCACCGCAAGCAGCACCACCCCAAGCGCAACGGTATGTCCAAGGGTGGCACGCAGGTTGCGTTCGGCGAGTACGGCATTCAGGCCCTCACCCCGGCCTATGTGACCAACCGCCAGATCGAGGCCGCGCGTATCGCGATGACCCGTCACATCAAGCGTGGCGGCAAGGTCTGGATCAACATTTACCCGGACCGTCCGCTCACGAAGAAGCCTGCCGAGACCCGCATGGGTTCCGGTAAGGGTTCTCCGGAGTGGTGGATCGCGAACGTCAAGCCCGGTCGGGTGATGTTCGAGCTGTCCTACCCGAACGAGAAGATCGCGCGTGAGGCCCTGACTCGTGCCGCCCACAAGCTGCCGATGAAGTGCAAGATCGTCAAGCGCGAGGCAGGTGAGCTGTGATGTCGGCCGGTACCAAGGCGTCCGAGCTGCGCGAGCTGGGCAACGAGGAGCTTGTCGCCAAGCTCCGCGAGGCCAAGGAAGAGCTGTTCAACCTCCGTTTCCAGGCGGCGACCGGGCAGCTCGAGAACCACGGTCGGCTCAAGTCCGTCCGTAAGGACATCGCCCGGATCTACACCCTGATGCGCGAGCGCGAGCTGGGCATCGAGACGGTGGAGAGCGCCTGATGAGCGAGAGCAACGTGACTGAGAACAAGGAAGCGCGCGGTTTCCGCAAGACCCGTGAGGGTCTGGTCGTCAGCGACAAGATGGACAAGACCGTCGTCGTCGCCGTCGAGGACCGTGTCAAGCACGCGCTGTACGGCAAGGTCATCCGCCGTACGAACAAGCTCAAGGCGCACGACGAGCAGAACGCCGCGGGTGTCGGCGACCGTGTCCTCCTCATGGAG
Source organism: Streptomyces sp. NPDC041796 (assembly GCF_055590785.1). Classification (NCBI taxonomy): domain Bacteria; kingdom Bacillati; phylum Actinomycetota; class Actinomycetes; order Kitasatosporales; family Streptomycetaceae; genus Streptomyces; species Streptomyces sp. NPDC041796. The sequence goes on along the minus strand of NZ_JBVJAH010000020.1, from coordinate 105,803 downwards.
ACCCGGCCGCTGTCCGCGAGCAAGCGCTGGCGCGTCGTCGAGATCCTCGAGAAGGCCAAGTAATCGCTTGGGGGGTTTCCCCCAAGTTCGTTCCGCCAGGCTCGGCAGGGGCTGACCTCGTCAGAGGCGCCCCTGCCGGGAACCGGCAGACAATCAGGAGATAGACGTGATCCAGCAGGAGTCGCGACTGCGTGTCGCCGACAACACTGGTGCCAAGGAGATCCTTTGCATCCGTGTTCTCGGTGGTTCCGGTCGCCGCTACGCGGGCATCGGTGACGTCATCGTCGCCACCGTCAAGGATGCGATCCCCGGTGGCAACGTGAAGAAGGGTGACGTCGTCAAGGCGGTCATCGTTCGCACCGTCAAGGAGCGCCGCCGCCAGGACGGCTCGTACATCCGCTTCGACGAGAACGCCGCCGTCATTCTGAAGAACGACGGCGACCCTCGCGGCACCCGTATCTTCGGCCCGGTGGGCCGTGAGCTGCGCGAGAAGAAGTTCATGAAGATCATCTCGCTCGCGCCGGAGGTGCTGTAAGCATGAAGATCAAGAAGGGCGACCTGGTCCAGGTCATCACCGGTAAGGACAAGGGCAAGCAGGGCAAGGTCATCGCGGCCTTCCCCCGCGAGGACCGTGTCCTGGTCGAGGGTGTCAACCGGGTCAAGAAGCACACCAAGGCCGGTCAGACCGCTCGCGGTTCCCAGACCGGTGGCATCGTGACCACCGAGGCCCCCATCCACGTGAGCAACGTTCAGCTCGTCGTGGAGAAGGACGGCAACAAGGTCGTCACGCGCGTCGGTTACCGCTTCGACGACGAGGGCAACAAGATCCGCGTTGCCAAGCGGACGGGTGAGGACATCTGATGGCTACCACCACCACTCCGCGTCTCAAGACGAAGTACCGCGAGGAGATCGCGGGCAAGCTGCGTGAGGAGTTCTCGTACGAGAACGTCATGCAGGTTCCCGGCCTCGTGAAGATCGTGGTCAACATGGGTGTGGGCGACGCCGCCCGCGACTCCAAGCTGATCGAGGGCGCCATCAAGGACCTCACCACGATCACCGGTCAGAAGCCGGCCGTCACGAAGGCCCGCAAGTCCATCGCGCAGTTCAAGCTGCGTGAGGGCCAGCCGATCGGTGCCCACGTCACGCTCCGTGGCGACCGCATGTGGGAGTTCCTGGACCGCACCCTGTCGCTCGCGCTCCCGCGCATCCGCGACTTCCGCGGCCTGTCCCCCAAGCAGTTCGACGGCCGTGGCAACTACACCTTCGGTCTCACGGAGCAGGTCATGTTCCACGAGATCGACCAGGACAAGATCGACCGTGTCCGGGGTATGGACATCACCGTGGTGACCACGGCGACCAACGACGAAGAGGGCCGTGCGCTCCTCCGTCACCTCGGCTTCCCGTTCAAGGAGGCGTAAGCGAGATGGCGAAGAAGGCTCTCATCGCGAAGGCTGCCCGCAAGCCCAAGTTCGGCGTGCGCGCGTACACCCGTTGCCAGCGCTGCGGTCGTCCGCACTCCGTCTACCGCAAGTTCGGCCTGTGCCGCGTGTGCCTCCGTGAGATGGCTCACCGTGGCGAGCTGCCGGGCGTGACCAAGAGCTCCTGGTAACAGCCCTTTCGGGTTGATCCAGGACTCTCGGTAAGCATCTGGTCGGCAGGAGCCCCGCCCCGCATGTCGTAGGCTTGTGGGGTTGGGCGCCTGCCGCCCGTACGACTTACTACGCCGTAGGTCCCCGCACCGCACCCGTCCCGCCCATGAGTGGGGAGAGGGATGGCGCATACAGGAAACCCCGGCGAGAGAGGCCGAAGGCCAATTCATGACCATGACTGATCCCATCGCAGACATGCTTACGCGTCTGCGGAACGCGAACTCGGCGTACCACGACTCCGTGACGATGCCGCACAGCAAGATCAAGTCTCACATCGCGGAAATCCTCCAGCAGGAGGGCTTCATCACGGGCTGGAAGGTCGAGGACGCCGAGGTCGGCAAGAACCTCGTCCTCGAGCTGAAGTTCGGTCCGAACCGTGAGCGCTCCATCGCGGGCATCAAGCGGATCTCGAAGCCCGGTCTGCGGGTTTACGCGAAGTCCACCAACCTGCCGAAGGTCCTCGGCGGTCTGGGCGTGGCGATCATCTCCACGTCCCACGGCCTCCTGACCGGCCAGCAGGCGCAGAAGAAGGGCGTGGGTGGGGAAGTCCTCGCCTACGTCTGGTAGTCGGGAACGGAGGAAAAGCTAATGTCGCGTATTGGCAAGCTCCCCATCACGGTTCCCGCCGGCGTGGACGTCACCATCGAGGGCCGCACGGTCACGGTGAAGGGTTCCAAGGGCACCCTGAGCCACACCGTCGCCGCGCCGATCGAGATCGTTAAGGGCGAGGACGGCGTTCTCAACGTCACCCGTCCGAACGACGAGCGTCAGAACAAGGCCCTCCACGGCCTGTCCCGCACGCTGGTGGCCAACATGATCACCGGTGTGACCCAGGGGTACACGAAGGCGCTCGAGATCAGCGGTGTCGGTTACCGCGTGGCCGCGAAGGGCTCCAACCTGGAGTTCCAGCTCGGCTACAGCCACCCGATCCTGGTGGAGGCCCCCGAGGGCATCTCCTTCAAGGTCGAGTCGCCGACCAAGTTCTCGGTCGAGGGCATCGACAAGCAGAAGGTCGGCGAGGTCGCCGCGAACATCCGCAAGCTTCGCAAGCCCGACCCCTACAAGGCCAAGGGCGTGAAGTACGCGGGTGAGGTCATCCGCCGCAAGGTCGGAAAGGCTGGTAAGTAAGCCATGGCATACGGCGTAAAGATTGCCAAGGGCAAGGCCTACAAGGGCGCTGCTCTGAAGCGTCGCCACATCCGCATCCGCAAGAAGATCGCGGGTACGACCGAGCGTCCGCGCCTGGTCGTCACGCGCTCCAACCGCGGGATCACCGCTCAGGTCATCGACGACATCGCGGGTCACACCCTCGCGTCGGCGTCCACCCTGGACGCGTCCATCCGCGGCGGCGAAGGCGACAAGTCGGCGAAGGCGAAGCAGGTCGGCCAGCTCGTGGCCGAGCGTGCCAAGGCCGCCGGCATCGAGGCTGTCGTGTTCGACCGTGGCGGCAACCAGTACGCCGGGCGCATCGCTGCCCTGGCGGACGCCGCCCGCGAAGCCGGGCTCAAGTTCTGAGCCGGTTCCGTAGCTCAGCGGAAAACGAAGAGAGGTAATTCCAATGGCTGGACCCCAGCGCCGCGGAAGCGGTGCCGGTGGCGGCGAGCGGCGGGACCGGAAGGGCCGTGACGGCGGCGCTGCTGCCGCCGAGAAGACCGCGTACGTTGAGCGCGTCGTCGCGATCAACCGCGTCGCCAAGGTTGTGAAGGGTGGTCGTCGCTTCAGCTTCACCGCGCTGGTCGTGGTGGGCGACGGTGACGGCACCGTGGGTGTCGGTTACGGCAAGGCCAAGGAGGTGCCGGCCGCCATCGCCAAGGGTGTTGAGGAGGCCAAGAAGCACTTCTTCAAGGTCCCCCGTATCCAGGGCACCATCCCGCACCCGATCACGGGCGAGAAGGCCGCGGGCGTCGTCCTGCTCAAGCCTGCTTCCCCCGGTACCGGTGTTATCGCCGGTGGCCCGGTGCGTGCCGTGCTCGAGTGCGCCGGCGTTCACGACATCCTGTCGAAGTCGCTCGGCTCGTCCAACGCGATCAACATCGTGCACGCGACCGTGGCGGCCCTCAAGGGCCTGCAGCGTCCCGAGGAGATCGCGGCTCGCCGTGGTCTGCCCCTCGAGGACGTCGCCCCCGCGGCTCTCCTCCGTGCGCGTGCAGGGGCGGGTGCGTAATGGCTCGCCTCAAGGTCACGCAGACGAAGTCGTACATCGGCAGCAAGCAGAACCACCGCGACACCCTGCGTTCCCTGGGCCTCAAGCGCCTGGGCGACGTGGTTGTCAAGGAGGACCGCCCCGAGTTCCGCGGAATGGTGCACACCGTCCGCCACCTCGTGACGGTCGAGGAGGTCGACTGACATGGCGGAGCAGAACCCGCTGAAGGTCCACAACCTCCGTCCCGCCCCGGGCGCCAAGACCGCCAAGACCCGTGTGGGTCGTGGTGAGGCGTCGAAGGGTAAGACGGCCGGTCGTGGTACCAAGGGCACGAAGGCCCGTTACCAGGTTCCGGAGCGCTTCGAGGGTGGGCAGATGCCCCTCCACATGCGCCTTCCGAAGCTGAAGGGCTTCAAGAACCCGTTCCGCACCGAGTACCAGGTCGTGAACCTGGACAAGCTCGCCTCCCTCTACCCCGAGGGTGGCGAGGTCACGGTGGCCGACCTGGTCGCCAAGGGCGCGGTGCGCAAGAACAGCCTCGTCAAGGTCCTGGGCCAGGGCGAGATCTCCGTGGCGCTGCAGGTTTCGGTTGACGCCGTCTCCGGCTCCGCCAAGGAGAAGATCACCGCCGCTGGCGGTACCGTCACCGAGCTCGTCTGAGCTCTGTCCTGACGGACACTGACGGAAAAGAGCCTGGCCGGCACCCCCTCGTGGGGCGTCGGCCAGGCTCTTTCGCGTTCCCGTGCCCGGTCGGCTCCCCCCGGGGGCGTGAGGGCGGGGCCGCGGCGCGTACGAACCGGCGTCCGGGGCGGCCGATCGGAGGGCGGCAGGGGCGGGTTTCGGACATGTTGGCCACCTGCGGCGCGAGCCGGGTGTCAATCCGGGCCGCTCGGTCGTTGCCCCGGGAGGGGCCGGTCGACCGGTTGCCCGAGGGGTTTCGCCCAACCCGCGGTTGACGTGCCTCAGCGACGTTTCACGCGGGCGTGGCGGCCGGGTATGGTAGCCGCTGTTAGTGTCCCGGCAGTCTGCCCCCGTGGCGTAAGGCTGCCGTGTTTGTATCTACTCACTTACTAAAACCGTCACCCTCACGCGCGTAACGCGGGGGTCGCAGGAGGCACCGTGCTCACCGCGTTCGCCCGGGCGTTCAAGACGCCCGACCTGCGCAAGAAGCTGCTCTTCACGCTGGGCATCATCGTGATCTACCGGCTCGGGGCCCACATCCCCGTACCCGGTGTCGACTACCAGTCCGTCCAGCAGTGCGTGGACGAGGCCAGCAAGGGCGGCAACAGCCTGCTCGGCCTGGTGAACCTGTTCAGCGGCGGGGCGCTTCTGCAGATCACCATCTTCGCGCTCGGCATCATGCCGTACATCACGGCGAGCATCATCCTGCAGCTGCTGACCGTCGTCATTCCGCGCCTCGAGGCCCTCAAGAAGGAGGGACAGGCGGGCACGGCCAAGATCACGCAGTACACGCGTTACCTGACGATCGCCCTCGCGATCCTCCAGGGCACCGGCCTGGTGGCCACCGCCCGTACCGGCGCCCTCTTCAGCGGCTGCACGGTGGCGGGTCAGGTCGTCCCGGACCGGTCGATCTTCGTGACGATCCTGATGGTCATCACCATGACCGCCGGCACCGCCGTCGTGATGTGGCTCGGCGAGCTCGTCACCGACCGCGGCATCGGCAACGGCATGTCGATCCTGATGTTCATCTCGATCGCCGCCGGCTTCCCGGGCGCCCTGTGGGCCATCAAGGTGAGCGGCAAGCTCGCCCAGGGCTGGATCGAGTTCGGCACCGTCATCCTGATCGGCTTCGTGATGGTGGCCCTGGTCGTCTTCGTCGAGCAGGCCCAGCGCCGCATCCCGGTGCAGTACGCGAAGCGCATGATCGGCCGCAGGTCCTACGGCGGTACGTCCACTTACATCCCGCTCAAGGTGAACCAGGCAGGTGTGATTCCTGTCATCTTCGCCTCGTCGCTGCTCTACATCCCGGCCTTGATCGCCCAGTTCTCGAACTCGACGTCCGGCTGGAAGACCTGGATCGAAGCCCACTTCGTCAAGGGTGACCACCCCTACTACATCACCGTGTACTTCCTGTTGATCGTGTTCTTCGCCTTCTTCTACGTGGCGATCTCGTTCAACCCCGAGGAAGTCGCGGACAACATGAAGAAGTATGGTGGCTTCATCCCGGGTATCCGGGCTGGTCGACCTACTGCCGAGTACCTGAGCTACGTGCTCAACCGGATCACTTGGCCGGGCTCGCTGTATCTGGGTCTGATCGCTCTTGTGCCGACGATGGCGTTGGCAGGCTTCGGTGGCGCCAATGCCAACTTCCCGTTCGGCGGGACGAGCATCCTCATCATCGTGGGTGTGGGGCTGGAGACCGTGAAGCAGATCGAGAGCCAGCTCCAGCAGCGCAATTACGAAGGGTTCCTCCGCTGATGCGTATCGTCCTCGTCGGACCGCCCGGTGCGGGCAAGGGAACGCAGGCCGCGTTCCTTGCCAAGAACCTGTCGATCCCGCACATCTCCACGGGCGACCTGTTCCGCGCCAACATCAGTCAGGGCACGGAGCTGGGCAAGCAGGCCAAGGCGTACATGGACGCCGGCAACCTCGTACCCGACGAGGTCACCATCGGTATGGCCAAGGACCGCATGGAGCAGCCGGACGCCGTGAACGGCTTCCTGCTGGACGGCTTCCCGCGGAACGTGGCCCAGGCCGAGGCGCTGGACGCCATGCTCGACGGCGAGGGCATGAAGCTGGACGCCGTCCTCGACCTGGAGGTCGAGGAGGACGAGGTCGTGAAGCGGATCGCGGGCCGCCGCATCTGCCGCAACGACAGCGCCCACGTCTTCCACGTGACGTACGCGCCGCCGAAGACCGAAGGTGTCTGCGACGTCTGCGGTGGCGAGCTGTACCAGCGCGACGACGACTCCGAGGGGACCGTCCGCAAGCGGCTGGAGGTCTACCACACGCAGACCGAGCCGATCATCGACTACTACCGGGCCCAGGGCCTGGTGGTCACCATCTCCGCGCTCGGCAAGGTCGACGAGGTCACCGGGCGGGCGATGGAGGCACTGCGGGGCGAGAAGGCCGCGTAGTACCACGTTGCTGCCGTACTTCGGCCGCGGTGCCCCTCGGGGCGCCGCGGCCGCTGTCGTACCGCCGTATCGTTGTGAGGTCACCCCGTTCTCCCTTTGGAAAGGCGTCAGCCGTCATGGTGCAGATCAAGACTCCCGAGCAGATCGCGAAGATGCGCGAGGCGGGGCTGGTCGTCGCCGCCATCCACGCGGCTACGCGTGAGGCCGCGGTGCCGGGCGCGACGACCAAGGACCTGGACGAGGTCGCGCGGAAGGTGATCGCCGACCACGGGGCGAAGTCGAACTTCCTGGGGTACGGCGGGTTCCCCGCGACGATCTGCACGTCGGTGAACGAGGTCGTCGTCCACGGCATCCCGAGCGACGACGTCGTCCTGAAGGACGGCGACATCATCTCCATCGACTGCGGGGCGATCGTCGACGGCTGGCACGGTGACGCCGCCTACACGGCCTTCGTGGGCTCGGGCCACGCCCCGGAGCTGATCGAGCTCTCCCGGGTGACCGAGGAGTCCATGTGGGCCGGCATCGCCGCCATGAAGAACGGCAACCGGCTGGTGGACATCTCCAAGGCGATCGAGTCCTACATCCGCCGCCAGCCGCGCCCGGCCACGGGTGAGCACAGCCTGGGCAAGTTCGGGATCATCGAGGACTACGGCGGCCACGGCATCGGCACCGAGATGCACATGGACCCGCACCTGCTGAACTACGTCTCGCGCAAGCGCGGCAAGGGCCCGAAGCTGGTGCCCGGCTTCTGCCTCGCGATCGAGCCCATGGTGTCGCTCGGTACGCCTCGCACGGAGGTCCTGGAGGACGACTGGACCGTCATCACGACGGACGGCACCTGGTCCTCCCACTGGGAGCACTCGGTCGCCCTCACGGAGGAGGGCCCGCTCGTCCTGACGGCCCCGGACGGCGGCAGGGCGAAGCTCGCGGAGCTGGGTGTCACGGCGGCCCCGGACCCGCTGGCCTGACGGTCGCGTCGGCCCGGGCCGCCGGGATGGGGTAACGATCTCCGGCGGTGGGCAAGCTCTCCGGATTCGTGTTTTCCAGGGGCCTGACGTAGACTGATGCGTCGGCTCTCGTGTACCCGTGTGTCCGCACACGGCGACGAGAGTCGATCAAGGTAGCCGATTCGAAGGGCGAAGCGTGGCCAAGAAGCAAGGTGCCATCGAAATTGAGGGCACCGTGATCGAGTCCCTGCCGAACGCCATGTTCAAGGTGGAGCTCCAGAACGGTCACAAGGTCCTCGCGCACATCTCCGGCAAGATGCGGATGCACTACATCCGTATCCTCCCGGACGACCGGGTCGTCGTGGAGCTGTCTCCGTACGACCTGACGCGTGGGCGGATCGTCTACCGATACAAGTAGATCTTGTCGCGCCCCACCTGTGGGGCGGTGGCACTGACCCGGAGAACCTCACATCCCATGAAGGTCAAGCCGAGCGTCAAGAAGATCTGCGACAAGTGCAAGGTGATCCGCCGTCACGGCCGGGTCATGGTCATCTGCGACAACCTGCGCCACAAGCAGCGCCAGGGCTGACGCACGCCGACCTGCACCTCCGCAGTTCTTCGCGCGACGCGAGCAAATTCGTACATACGCAGTGCCCGCCAAGCCCTGACAGGGCCGGCGACACCTCCGGCGGGGGCCGGGGACCCGGAACGTACCTCGTACGGCGGCCGGGAACGGCACTGCGGAAGACCCCCGAACACACAGGAGCCATTGAATGGCACGCGTTTCCGGTGTTGACATCCCGCGCGACAAGCGCGTGGAGGTCGCACTCACCTACGTCTTCGGTATCGGCCGCACCCTGGCGAAGGAGACCCTCGCCTCCACCGGTGTGAACCCGAACACCCGCGTTCGTGACCTGTCCGAGGAGGACCTGGTCAAGATCCGCGAGTACGTGGACGCCAACCTCAAGACCGAGGGTGACCTCCGCCGCGAGATCCAGGCCGACATCCGCCGCAAGGTCGAGATCGGCTGCTACCAGGGTCTGCGCCACCGTCGCGGTCTGCCGGTCCACGGCCAGCGCACCAGCACGAACGCTCGTACCCGCAAGGGCCCGCGTCGCGCCATCGCCGGCAAGAAGAAGCCGGGCAAGAAGTAGTCCGCAGCGGACGACTGTCCACGGTCTTCGCTGTAGGACCGACCACCTCCCGTAGGAGTAAGACATGCCCCCCAAGGGTCGTCAGGGCGCTGCCAAGAAGGTGCGCCGCAAGGAAAAGAAGAACGTCGCTCACGGGCACGCCCACATCAAGAGCACGTTCAACAACACCATCGTTTCGATCACCGACCCCTCGGGCAACGTGATCTCCTGGGCCTCCGCCGGCCACGTCGGCTTCAAGGGCTCGCGCAAGTCCACCCCCTTCGCCGCGCAGATGGCCGCCGAGTCGGCCGCCCGCCGCGCGCAGGAGCACGGCATGCGCAAGGTCGACGTCTTCGTCAAGGGTCCCGGCTCCGGCCGTGAGACCGCGATCCGCTCCCTCCAGGCCACCGGCCTCGAGGTGGGTTCGATCCAGGACGTCACCCCCACGCCGCACAACGGCTGCCGTCCGCCGAAGCGCCGCCGCGTCTGACGCACGGCTGCGGACGGGCCGGCAGTCTGCTGGGGGTCCGGGGGTCGTCCCCCGGGAATTCGCAGCACGGCTGCCGTCCGCCGAAGCGCCGCCGCGTCTGACGCACGGCTGCTTTTCGCAGGGATTCTCGGGCGGTACGGCTCTTCGGGGGCGTGCCGCCCGTACCCTTGCACTATCCGAGGACGTCAAATAGCGGGCGTCCACGACTGAAGGAAACACACCATGCTTATCGCTCAGCGTCCCTCGCTGACCGAAGAGGTTGTTGACGAGTACCGCTCGCGGTTCGTCATCGAGCCGCTGGAGCCGGGCTTCGGCTACACGCTCGGCAACTCGCTTCGCCGTACGCTCCTCTCCTCGATCCCGGGTGCGGCCGTCACGTCCATCCGCATCGACGGTGTCCTGCACGAGTTCACCACCGTGCCGGGCGTCAAGGAGGACGTCACCGACCTCATCCTCAACATCAAGCAGCTGGTCGTGTCCAGCGAGCACGACGAGCCGGTCGTGATGTACCTGCGCAAGCAGGGCCCGGGCCTCGTGACCGCGGCCGACATCGCCCCGCCGGCCGGTGTCGAGGTGCACAACCCCGACCTGGTGCTCGCCACGCTGAACGGCAAGGGCAAGCTGGAGATGGAGCTGACCGTCGAGCGCGGTCGCGGCTACGTCTCCGCCGTCCAGAACAAGCAGGTGGGTCAGGAGATCGGCCGCATCCCGGTCGACTCGATCTACTCGCCGGTCCTGAAGGTCACGTACAAGGTCGAGGCCACGCGTGTCGAGCAGCGCACCGACTTCGACAAGCTGATCGTCGACGTCGAGACCAAGCAGGCCATGCGTCCCCGCGACGCCATGGCGTCGGCCGGTAAGACCCTGGTCGAGCTGTTCGGTCTGGCCCGCGAGCTCAACATCGACGCCGAGGGCATCGACATGGGCCCGTCCCCCACGGACGCCGCCCTGGCCGCCGACCTGGCGCTGCCGATCGAGGAGCTCGAGCTCACCGTTCGTTCGTACAACTGCCTCAAGCGCGAGGGCATCCACTCCGTGGGTGAGCTCGTGGCGCGTTCCGAGGCCGACCTGCTCGACATCCGCAACTTCGGTGCGAAGTCGATCGACGAGGTCAAGGCGAAGCTGGCCGGCATGGGCCTGGCCCTCAAGGACAGCCCGCCCGGATTCGACCCGACCGCCGCCGCCGACGCCTTCGGCGCCGACGACGACGCGGACGCGGGCTTCGTCGAGACCGAGCAGTACTGATTGCTGCCCGTAGGCGACCGCCTGCGGGGCCCTGACCCCGGTACCTGATACGGCCGGGGCAGATCACAAGGAGAAACACCATGCCGAAGCCCGCCAAGGGTGCCCGTCTGGGCGGCAGCGCCGCGCACGAGAAGCTGCTCCTCGCGAACCTCGCGAAGTCGCTCTTCGAGCACGGCCGCATCACCACGACCGAGGCCAAGGCCCGCCGCCTGCGTCCGGTCGCCGAGCGCCTGATCACCAAGGCGAAGAAGGGCGACATCCACAACCGTCGCCTGGTGCTGCAGACGATCACGGACAAGGGCATCGTCCACACGCTCTTCACCGAGATCGCTCCGCGCTACGCCGAGCGCCCGGGTGGCTACACCCGCATCACCAAGATCGGCAACCGTCGTGGCGACAACGCCCCGATGGCTGTGATCGAGCTGGTCGAGGGCGAGATCGCCAAGAAGGCGACCGTCGCCGAGGCCGAGGCCGCCACCAAGCGCGCCGTCAAGGAGTCCGACGAGGCCGCCAAGGCCGAGGACACCAAGGCCGACGAGGCTCCGGCCGAAGAGTCCAAGGACGCCTGAACCGCGTTCTGAAGGCGTAACCACGGGCCCGTCCCCCTCGCGGGGGGCGGGCCCGTTCGGCTTGAGAGGCCACTTGAGAGGATGGGTCGCGTGAGCGATGAGGTGAAGCCCGGCTTCGTACGGGTGCGGCTGGATCTGTCGTACGACGGCAAGGACTTCCACGGCTGGGCCAAGCAGGCCGGCGGGCAGCGGACCGTGCAGGGGGAGATCGAGGACGCGCTGCGCACGGTGACACGGTCGTCCGAGACGTACGAGCTGACCGTCGCGGGGCGGACGGACGCGGGCGTGCACGCGCGCGGGCAGGTCGCCCATGTCGATCTGCCGGAGGGCGTGTGGGCCGAGCACCGGGACAAGCTGCTGCGGCGGCTGGCCGGGCGGCTGGGGCACGACGTACGGGTGTGGAAGGTCGAAGAGGCGCCGAGCGGGTTCAACGCGCGGTTCTCGGCGATCTGGCGGCGGTACGCCTACCGGGTCACCGATGAGCCGGGCGGCGTCGACCCGCTGCTGCGCGGGCACATCCTGTGGCACGACTGGCCGCTGGACGTGGACGCCATGAACGCGGCCGCCGAGCGGCTGGTGGGCGAGCACGACTTCGCCGCGTACTGCAAGAAGCGGGACGGGGCGACGACCATCCGCACGCTCCAGGAGCTGCGGTGGGAGCGGCTGCCGTCCGGCGTGCTGGAGGCCACGGTGAAGGCGGACGCCTTCTGCCACAACATGGTCCGCTCGCTGGTCGGCGCGCTGCTGTTCGTCGGGGACGGGCACCGGCCGGTGGACTGGCCCGGGAAGGTGCTGGCGGCGGGCGTGCGGGACTCGGCCGTCCACGTCGTACGGCCGCACGGGCTCACGCTCGAGGAGGTCGGCTACCCGGCCGACGAGCTGCTCGCCGCCAGGAACCTGGAGGCCCGCAACAAGCGGTCACTCACCGCCCGCGGCGGGAGCGGTGGCTGCTGCTGAGGCCTGGGCGCGGCCACGGGCGTAGATCTGGTTGAAGGCGAACGTCCCGAGGTCGTCGCTGCTCTTGAACACCGCCCCGTCGCTCTTCGTGACCTTCTTGCCGTTGGTGAAACCGGCCTGCGTGAAGTAGGCGTACCGGCCGATGGAGTTCGCGCGGCGCAGGCACACCGTCTGCGCCTGGCAGAAGCCGTTGACCCCCGCGCCGGCGAGCGGGGTGACACCGCCCACCGCCTGCTCCTTCGCCTTGAGGGCGGCCGCCTTGGTGTCGAAGAGCGCGACGCCGACCGTGATGGCGACGCCGTCCCTCTCGTACGTGGCACGGATCACACGCGTGCAGCCGTTCCGCTCCAGGACCGCGCCGAGGCCGTCCTCCGCCGCCGCCGCGCAGTCGGTGGTGGAGGTGGTGGCGCCCTTCTTGTAGACGCGATCGCCCACCGTGAGCTTCTTGCCGGGGAAGAGGGACTCCGCGCTGAGCGGCGCCTTGTCCTTCTCGGCGCTGGAGATGAAGTCCATCGGGTTCGGCGGGGGCGGGGGAGCGACCGAGGAGAAGGACGGCTGCGGCTTCGCCGTGTCGGTGGGCAGCTCCGGAGCTCCGCTGGTGGTGTCGGCGAGGTTGGCGCCGTCGTCGTCCTTCTTGTTGGTGGAGACGATCGCCGCCGCGATCACGGTGCCCACGAGCGCGGTGGCGAGCGCGGCGCCGCCGATGAGCAGCAGGCGCTTACGGCGCGTGCGGGCGGCCGAGGCCTCCGCGAGGGCGCTCCAGTCCGGCGTCTGCGCCGTGTACGGCTGGTTCTGCCGGTACGGGTCCTGCTGGTACGGATCGTGCGGCTGCTGCGGCCACTGGGGTCCCCCAAAGCTCATGCCGCGCATCCTAAACCGGTTGGGGCGGGGGCGGCCCCCGGAGACAATGCGGCCATGGGACATGTAGAGGTCGCGCATCTGGAGTACTACCTGCCGGACGGGCGGGTGCTGCTCGGCGACGTGTCGTTCCGGGTCGGCGAGGGTGCGGTCGTGGCGCTCGTCGGCGCGAACGGGGCCGGCAAGACCACGCTGCTGCGGCTGATCTCGGGGGACCTGCAGCCGCACGGGGGCACGGTGACCGTGTCGGGCGGGCTGGGCGTGATGCCGCAGTTCGTCGGGTCGGTACGGGACGAGCGGAGCGTGCGGGACCTGCTGGTGTCGGTCTCCCCGGCGCGGATCCGGGAGGCGGCGGCCGCGGTGGACGCCGCCGAGCACCTGATCCTGACGGTCGACGACGAGGCCGCGCAGATGGCGTACGCGCAGGCACTGAGCGACTGGGCGGAGGCGCGGGGGTACGAGGCCGAGACCGCCTGGGACATGTGCACCATGGCGGCGCTGGGCGTGCCGTACGACAAGGCGCAGTTCCGTGAGGTGCGCACGCTCAGCGGCGGGGAGCAGAAGCGGCTGGTGCTGGAGGCGCTGCTGCGCGGCCCGGAGGAGGTGCTGCTGCTCGACGAGCCGGACAACTACCTCGACGTGCCCGGCAAGCGCTGGCTGGAGGAGCGGCTGGCCGAGACCCGCAAGACCGTGCTGTTCGTGTCGCACGACCGGGAGCTGCTGGCGCGGGCCGCCGAGAAGATCGTGGCCGTGGAGCCGGGCCCGGCCGGGTCGGACGTGTGGGTGCACGGTGGTGGCTTCGGGACGTTCCACGAGGCGCGGCGGGAGCGGTTCGCCCGGTTCGAGGAGTTGCAGCGGCGCTGGGAGGAGAAGCACGCGCAGCTCAAGCAGCTGGTCCACACCCTGAAGAACAAGGCCGCGTACAACGACGGGCTGGCCTCCCGCTACCAGGCCGCCCAGACCCGGCTGCGGAAGTTCGAGGAGGCCGGTCCGCCGCCGGAGCCGCCGCGCGAGCAGGACATCCGGATGCGGCTGCGGGGCGGGCGCACGGGCGTGCGGGCCGTCACCTGCGCGGATCTGGAGCTCACGGGCCTGATGAAGCCCTTCTCCCTGGAGGTCTTCTACGGGGAGCGGGTCGCCGTGCTCGGCTCGAACGGCTCCGGGAAGTCCCACTTCCTGCGGCTGCTGGCCGGGGAGGACGTCGCGCACAGCGGGTCGTGGAAGCTGGGCGCGCGGGTGGTGCCCGGGCACTTCGCCCAGACGCACGCCCACCCGGAGCTGCTGGGCCGCACCCTGGTCGACATCCTGTGGACCGAGCACGCCAAGGACCGGGGCGGGGCGATGTCGGCGCTGCGGCGGTACGAGCTGGAGCGGCAGGGCGACCAGGTCTTCGACCGGCTGTCGGGCGGGCAGCAGGCCCGGTTCCAGATCCTGCTGCTGGAGCTGGCGGGGACCACCGCGCTGCTGCTGGACGAGCCGACGGACAACCTGGACCTGGAGTCGGCGGAGGCCCTCCAGGTGGGGCTGGAGGCGTACGAGGGGACGGTGCTGGCGGTCACGCACGACCGCTGGTTCGCGCGCTCGTTCGACCGCTACCTGGTCTTCGGCTCCGACGGGGTCGTGCGGGAGACGCCGGAGCCGGTGTGGGACGAGCGTCGCGTGGAACGGGCGCGATAGCCGGGTGCGGCGGGGCGAGCCCGGGTAGGGTGCCGCCCGGGGGTGGGGCCGATGCGTCCGGGGTACAGATTCGGGCCGTTCACCGTGCTCGCGGAGCTCGCCAGTGGCGGGATGGGGCGGATCTATCTCGCCCGCTCTCCGGGCGGGCGGCTGGTGGCGGTCAAGACGCTGCTCAACGTGGGCGAGGACGACCGGCGGCGGTTCGCCCGGGAGGTGGGCCTCGCCCAGCGGGTACGGGGCGTCTACACCGCGAGTGTGGTGGAGGCGGACGCCGCAGCCGAGGTCCCGTGGATGGCGACGGAGTACGTCCCCGCGCCCTCGCTGAAGGACCTCGTGGAGCGCTGTGGACCGCTCGACCCAGTGGCCCTGTACTGGGTCGCGGCCGGTATGGCGGAGGCGCTGGTCTCCCTGCACACGGCGGGCCTGGTGCACCGCGACGTCAAACCGTCCAACGTGCTGCTGCCGCTGGACGGCCCCCGGGTGATCGACTTCGGTATCTCGCAGGCCCATGACGTGACCCGGACCGAGGTGGCCCTGGGCACCGTCGCCTACGCGGCGCCCGAGCAGGCGCGCGGCGAGCCGACGACCACGGCGTCGGACGTCTTCTCGCTGGGCGCGACCCTGTTCCACCTCGCCGTCGGCCGGGCGCCCTACCGCGACGGCGGCGTGGGCCCGGCGCTGGAACAGCTGGTACGGGCCGCCACCGGCGACCTGGACGTGTCGGGGCTGCCGGGCGAGCTGGAGCCCCTGGTGCTGCCCTGCCTGGCCCTGGACCCGGCGGACCGGCCCGCCCCGGCCGACCTCCTGGCGTACTGCTCGGCCCGGCTGGACGGAGGAGCGGAGGCGCGCCGCGAGTGGCTGAGCCCGGCGTGGACGGCGGAGATCGAACGCCACCGGGCGGAGCGGCTCCGGGCGGTCGAGGAGGCCCGGCGCCAGGTGGACCCGGACGCGCCGACAGGCCCGGTGCCGGCACCGGCGCGGACGGCCGCGCTGGCCACGGCCGGGGACGGCCGGGAGGCCCGGCCCGGCCCGTGGGCGCGGCGCCCCCGGCTGCCGTGGGCGGTCGCGGCGGCGGTAGTGGGCGTGACGGGGGCGCTGCTCGCGGTCGTACGGCCCTGGGAGGCGGACGCCCGGACGATCGGCGCGCCGGTCGAGCCGCTGCGGATCCTGGAGGTGGAGAGCGTCCGGCAGGGACTGTGCTACCCGGACAAGGAGTGGGCGCAGCTGCCCGTCGGTGAGTCTCCGCCCCCGGAGGGACGGTCCTTCACCTCCGACAACCGGGACGAGTGCGTCGTGGCCAAGGAATCGGGCGGCATGTCCGTCGCGCGTTTCCAGGACGTGCGGGTCGTGGAGGCCGAGGGAGGCGGCGGCTGGAAGGTGGCCGTCACCTTCCGGGACGCCGACCGGGCCGCTTTCGCGAAGCTGACCGGAAAGGTCGCCGCCCAGCCGGAGCCGGAGAACCAGCTGGCCTTCGTGCTCGGCGAGGACCGGCTGGTCAGCAGCTTCCTCATCATGAGTCCGCTGACCGGCGGGAACGCCGAGATCACCGGGAAGTTCACCCGCAACCAGGCGCTGGCCCTCGCCCGTGCCCTGGGCGCACCCTGACCGGTTACGGCCGGTCCACGTGCCGTGCGGGACGGACCCGGTTTTGACCCGTCGGGGGCGGCGCGGGTACTGTTGCGGTTTGTTATGCGTATTGGCTTCGTCGTTCTTGCGCGAAGAGCCCTTACGCAAGTTCCCTGGAGCAGTTACCAGTGGCTCGCATACGGGCGGTGTTCCCGGCAGTGTGGGCCCCAGCTGCATGATCGCTTCAGGTGTGTCTGGACTCCATCCACTGAAGAAGCGAAGGCTACGAAGTGCGTACGTACAGCCCCAAGCCCGGCGACGTGACTCGCCAGTGGCACATCATCGACGCGCGGGACGTTGTCCTGGGCCGTCTGGCGACGACGGCTGCGAACCTCCTGCGAGGCAAGCACAAGCCCGTCTACGCGCCGCACATGGACATGGGCGACTTCGTCATCATCATCAACGCTGACAAGGTCCACCTGTCCGGCAACAAGAAGACCCAGAAGATGGCCTACCGCCACTCCGGCTACCCGGGTGGTCTGCGCTCCGTCCGTTACGACGAGCTGCTGGACAAGAACCCCGAGAAGGCCGTCGAGAAGGCCATCAAGGGCATGATCCCCAAGAACTCCCTCGGCCGTCAGATGCTCTCGAAGCTGAAGGTGTACGCGGGCGAGAACCACCCGCACGCTGCCCAGCAGCCGGTCCCGTTCGAGATCACCCAGGTCGCGCAGTAGTTCCGGCCACCCCCTAAGAACGAAAGAAATCTGAGGAGCATCGTGGCCGAGACCACTGTTGAGAACCCCATCGAGGGCGAGGAGACCTACGCCGAGGTCACCACCTTCGAGTCCGAGGTCCCCGTCGAGGGTGAGTACACCTCGGAGTCCCTCGCGTCCCGCTTCGGCGAGCCGCAGCCGGCCGCCGGCCTGGGCCGCCGCAAGAACGCCATCGCCCGCGTCCGGATCGTTCCGGGCACCGGCAAGTGGAAGATCAACGGGCGTACGCTCGAGGACTACTTCCCGAACAAGGTCCACCAGCAGGAAGTCAACGAGCCCTTCAAGGTGCTCGAGCTCGACAACCGCTACGACGTCATCGCCCGCATCTCGGGTGGCGGCGTCTCCGGCCAGGCCGGCGCCCTGCGCCTCGGTGTGGCCCGCGCCCTGAACGAGGCGGACGTGGACAACAACCGCGGCCCGCTGAAGAAGGCCGGCTTCCTGAGCCGCGACGACCGTGCCGTCGAGCGCAAGAAGGCCGGTCTCAAGAAGGCCCGTAAGGCCCCGCAGTACAGCAAGCGTTAATCACGCCTGCTCGGTCTGCTCAACGTACGCCCCGGCGGCACCTCCGTGCTGCCGGGGCGTACGTCTATACGCTTCACCTTGCTTTTTCGGAGTAACTCGGAGGACAGCTGTGGGACGACTCTTCGGCACGGACGGTGTGCGCGGTGTCGCCAACGCGGATCTGACGGCGGAGCTGGCGCTCGGTCTGTCGGTCGCGGCGGCGCACGTGCTCGCCGAAGCGGGGACCTTTGCAGGACACCGGCCGACCGCCGTGGTCGGGCGTGACCCCCGTGCGTCGGGAGAGTTCCTGGAGGCCGCCGTCGTGGCGGGCCTCGCGAGCGCCGGTGTGGACGTCATGCGGGTCGGCGTGCTGCCGACGCCGGCCGTGGCGTACCTGACGGGCGCGCTCGGCGCCGACCTGGGCGTGATGCTCTCCGCCAGCCACAACGCCATGCCGGACAACGGCATCAAGTTCTTCGCGCGCGGCGGCCACAAGCTGGCCGACGAGCTGGAAGACCGCATCGAGGCCGTGTACGACCAGCACCGCACCGGTGAGCCGTGGGACCGGCCGACCGGCGCCGGTGTCGGCCGGATCGCCGACTACCACGAGGGCTTCGACCAGTACGTCGCCCACCTGCTGAGCGTCCTGCCGAACCGGCTCGACGGGCTGAAGATCGTGCTCGACGAGGCGCACGGCGCCGCGTCCGGCGTGTCGCCCGCCGCCTTCCAGCAGGCCGGGGCCGAGGTCGTCACCATCGGCGCCACCCCCGACGGGCTCAACATCAACGACGGCTGCGGCTCCACCCACCTGGAGATGCTGAAGGCCGCCGTCGTCGAGCACGGCGCGGACCTCGGCATCGCCCACGACGGTGACGCCGACCGCTGCCTGGCAGTGGACCACACGGGTGCCGAGGTCGACGGCGACCAGATCCTGGCCGTGCTCGCCCTCGCCATGCGCGAGGCCGGCACCCTGCGCGGCGACACCGTCGTCGCGACCGTCATGTCGAACCTGGGCTTCAAGCTCGCCATGGAGCGCGAGGGCCTCCAGCTCGTCCAGACGGCGGTCGGCGACCGTTACGTACTGGAGTCGATGAAGGAGCACGACTACGCCCTGGGCGGCGAGCAGTCCGGGCACGTCATCGTCCTGGACCACGCCACCACCGGCGACGGCACCCTGACCGGTCTGATGCTCGCCGCGCGTGTCGCGGCGACCGGACGGTCGCTGGCCGACCTCGCCGGGGTCATGGAGCGGCTGCCGCAGGTCCTGATCAACGTCAAGGACGTCGACAAGGCCCGTGTGAAGTCCTCCGCGGAGCTGCGCACCGCCGTCGCGGACGCCGAGCGCCGGCTGGGCAGCACCGGCCGTGTCCTGCTCCGTCCCTCGGGCACCGAGCCGCTGGTGCGCGTCATGGTCGAGGCCGCCGACATCGAGCAGGCCCGCTCGGTCGCCGGTGAGCTCGCCGACGTGGTGAAGTCCGCGCTGGGCTGACCACTGACGCGACAGGGGCGCCCCACCGTTCGCCGGTGGGGCGCCCCTGTCGCGTACGTACGTACCGTCAGGCCTTCCGCGTACGGCGGCGCCGGCGCGCCCAGAAGTACTTCTGAGCCAGCAGTGTCAGCGTGCCGGCGAGCACGATCGCCAGCAGGTTCAGCAGGAGCTGCTCGACGGAGCCCCGGGTCTGGCCGAGGTCGCCGTACCCGAGGGCGACCGCCGCGTTGGCCGCCGCGGGGACGGTGGTGACGGAGATGGCCACGCCGACCAGCGCGCCGGACTTCGCGGAGGTGAGCGACAGCGTTCCGGCGGCGCCCGCGAGCAGGCCGACGACGAACGAGAACCAGTCCGGCGCGTAGATGAACCCGGTGTTGGGGCGGTCACCGTGCAGCAGGTCCTCGGTGAACAGCCCCGTGGCGTCCATGCCCAGGCTGAACAGCACCGTCAGTGCCATGGCCGCCGCGAAGCCCACGAGCAGGGCGACCAGCGACCGCACGGCCAGCCGCGGCCGGCGCTGCACCAGCGCCGTGCAGATACCGGCGAGCGGGCCGAACTCCGGGCCCACCGCCATGGCGCCCACGATCAGGATGGCGTTGTCGAGGACCACGCCACAGGCCGCGATCATGGTGGCGAGCGTCAGGAACGCCACGTACGTGACGCTGAGGGTGGACTCCTCGTGCGTGGCGTCCTGGAGGTGCTCCCACAGCACCGCGTCCGCGCCCTCGCCCGGGGCGTCCTCCTCGGCCCGCTCCGCGCGCTTCGACAGGGACAGGCCGATGTCGTCGACGGCGATCGAACCGGTCCTGTCGAGGCCCAGGGCGCGCAGGTCGGCGATCAGCTCGTCGCCCGCCTCGCGCGCCACGTCGCACAGCACCAGGTCACCGGCCGGGTCGCGGGCCGCGCCGGGGATGACGGCGAGGTGGGTCGTACCGACCGTCTTCTCGATGGTGCCGACCACCTCCTCGGTGCGGTCGGCCGGGACGATCATGCGCAGGTGCAGCACGGACGCGGTCCCTTCAGAGCTTCGGAGGTGTCAGAGCTTGCGCAGGGAGAGGCGCTGGACCTTGTGGTCCGGGCCCTTGCGTACGACGAGGGTGGCACGCCCGCGCGTCGGCGCCACGTTCTCCAGGAGATTGACCTTGTTGATGGTCCGCCACATGGTACGGGCGTACTCCAGCGCCTCGTCCTCGCTGACCTGGGTGTACTTCTGGAAGTACGAGGAGGGGTTCTGGAACGCGGTGGCGCGCAGCTTGCGGAAACGATTCAGGTACCAGGCCTCGATGTCCTCGGGGCGCGCGTCCACGTACACCGAGAAGTCGAAGTAGTCGGCGAGTCCGACGCGTGTGCGGCCGTCCTTGCCGGGCATCGCGGGCTGCAGGACGTTGAGGCCCTCGACGATCAGGATGTCGGGGCGCCGGACCGTGAGGCGCTGGCCGGGGACGATGTCGTAGATCAGGTGGGAGTAGACGGGGGCGGTGACCTCGTCCTTGCCGGCCTTGATGTCGGCGACGAACCGGGTCAGAGCGCGCCGGTCGTACGACTCGGGGAAGCCCTTCCTGGACATCAGGCCGCGCGCCTGGAGCTCCTTCATGGGGAGCAGGAACCCGTCGGTGGTCACCAGCTCCACCCGCGGGTGCTCGGGCCAGCGGGCGAGCAGCGCCTGAAGAAGGCGGGCGACGGTGGACTTGCCGACGGCGACGGAGCCGGCGACCCCTATGACGAACGGGGTGCCGCGCTGGGCGCTCTTCTCGCCGAGGAACGTGTTCAGCGCGCCGCGCAGATTGGCGGTGGCGCCGACGTACAGGTTGAGGAGGCGCGAGAGCGGCAGGTAGATGTCCCGGACCTCGTCGAGGTCGATGACGTCGCCGAGACCACGCAGCCGCTCCACCTCCTCGGCGGTGAGGGGCAGCGGCGTCTTGTCGCGCAGCGCGCTCCACTCGGCGCGGGTGAGGTCGACGTACGGAGTGTCCGCACGGCGGTGGGCGGCGCTTCGTGGCGGCGAAGTGATCACACGGCCATTGTCGTGCTTGCGGGAGCGTTGTGGGCCGTGTGCTCGGTCACCCTCGCCGGACCGGAATGTCAGTGGCGTGCGTCACAGTTGTGGGGAAGGTGGGCGTCGGGGCTCCGGCGTTCGCTGGTACGACCCGAGCCGAGGGGATCAGTCCCATGACGTATGCCATCCAGGCGGAAGGCCTGGCCAAGCGGTTCAAGGAGACCCAGGCGCTCGACGGCGTGGACCTGGCCGCCCGCACCGGGACGGTGCTGGGCCTGCTGGGGCCGAACGGGGCGGGGAAGACGACGGCCGTCCGGATCTTCGCCACGCTGCTGGAGCCCGACGCCGGCCGGGCACTCGTCGCCGGGCACGACGTGGTGCGGGAGGCCGGGGTCGTGCGCTCCCTCGTGGGCCTCACCGGGCAGTACGCGGCGGTCGACGAGAACCTGACGGGCACGGAGAACCTGCTGCTGATCGGGCGCCTGCTGGGGATGCCGAGGCGGGAGGCCAGGGCGCGGGCGGCGGAGCTGCTGGACCGCTTCGGGCTGAGCGACGCGGCGGGGCGCGCGGTGAAGACGTACTCCGGCGGTATGCGGCGCAGACTGGACCTGGCCGCGAGCCTGGTGGGGCGGCCGCGGATCCTGTTCCTCGACGAGCCGACCACGGGCCTGGACCCGCGCAGCCGCGGTGAGCTGTGGGACATGCTGCGCGGCCTGGTCGCCGAGGGCGTCACCGCCCTGCTGACCACGCAGTATCTGAACGAGGCGGACAGGCTCGCCGACGACATCGTGGTGATCGACAGGGGCCGCGTCATCGCCGAGGGCAGCCCCGACGAGCTCAAGTCGCAGGTGGGCGGCCAGGTCCTCCAGGTGCGGCCGGTGCGGGCGCACGACCTGGCCGGGGCGCACGCGCTGGTGACCGAGGCGGCCGGGCGGCAGACGCAGATCGAGGGTGATGTGATCACCGCCCCGGTGAACGGCCCGGAGCTGATGCCCGCCGTCGTGCGGCGGCTGGACGGCGCGGGGATCGCGGTGGGTGAGCTGACCCTGCGCCGCTCGTCCCTCGACGAGGTCTTCCTGGCGCTCACCGGGCACCGGGCGGAGAGCGACACCGGCGACGGCGGGGAGCCGGAGCCCGACGACAGCGACATCGAGAAGGTGGTGAGTTCGGCATGACCGCCACGACGGTGGACGCGCAACTGACCCCGAGCGGCCGGGTGCGGGCCGGAGCGAGCCTGCGGCAGACCGCCACGATGGCGTGGCGGAGCCTGGTGGCCGTCAAGCACAACCCCTTGGAACTGGTCGACTACAGCATCACGCCGATCATGTTCGTGTTCCTCTTCACGTATGTGATGGGCGGGCAGATGGCCGGGTCGCCCGACGCGTACCTGAAGTACGCACTGCCGGGCATCATCGTCCAGAACATGTTCTTCATGACCATCTACACGGCGATGGCCCTCAACACCGACCTGACGAAAGGGGTGTTCGACCGGCTGCGGAGCCTGCCGATAGCCCGGTCCGCGCCGCTCATCGGCCGGATCTCCGCCGACCTGGTCAAGCACCTGTGGGCGACGCTGCTGATGATCGGCCTCGGTCTGGCGCTGGGCTTCCGCGTCACCGGAGGCTTCGGCGGGTTCCTGGCGGGCGTCCTGCTGCTGATCGCCTTCGCGGCGGCGGTGTCGTGGTGCGCGGTGCTCATCGGGATGCTGGCGGGTGACGCGGAGAAGGTGCAGGCCTTCGGCTTCACGCTGATCTTCCCGATCACCTTCACCAGCAGCGCGTTCGTCCTGGTCGAGACGATGCCGGGCTGGCTCCAGGCATGGGTGCACGTCAACCCGGTGACGCACCTGTCGGACGCGTTCCGCGGGCTGCTGCTGGGCGGCGAGGTGGGCCGGCCGCTGATGTGGACG
This sequence comes from Streptomyces sp. NPDC041796, assembly GCF_055590785.1. Classification (NCBI taxonomy): domain Bacteria; kingdom Bacillati; phylum Actinomycetota; class Actinomycetes; order Kitasatosporales; family Streptomycetaceae; genus Streptomyces; species Streptomyces sp. NPDC041796. The sequence continues at coordinate 82,803 of NZ_JBVJAH010000020.1, read as the reverse complement.
CTGGTCTGGGCGGCGGGCATAGCCGTCGTCTTCTACCCGCTGGCGATGCGGGCGTACCGGGCGAAGGCCTGACCCGTCGGCCTCGCCGCGCCGCGCTGGGCCCGGCCGGGCTGCGCCGCGCTGCGTTGGGCGGGGCCGGGCCGCGGGCGCGCGGTGGCGTGCGGGGCGCAGGCCCGACCCGGCGGGCGCCCGGCCGTGTGCGGGGCGGACGCTTGGGGTGGGGGCGGGCTCGGTGGCGGGTGGGGGCGCCCCGGTCGTGTGAGGACGGGCTTGGTGGCGGGTCGGGCGCGGCCGGGCCGCAGGCGCGTGGTGGCGGGTGGGGGCGCCGGGCGGGTGGCGTCGGCGGACGTGCGGGGGCGGGCGGCTTTAGGCTGCTCGGCATGTGCGGAATCGTGGGTTACGTCGGCGGGCAGTCGGCGCTTGATGTGGTGATCGCGGGCCTCAAGCGGCTCGAGTACCGGGGCTACGACTCGGCCGGTGTCGCGGTCCTCGCCGACGGCTCGATGGCCGCGGCGAAGAAGGCGGGCAAGCTCCTCAACCTGGAGAAGGAGCTCGACAGCCGGCCGCTGCCGACCGGCAACGCGGGGATCGGGCACACCCGGTGGGCCACCCACGGCGGGCCCACCGACGCCAACGCGCACCCGCACCTCGACAACGCGGGGCGGGTCGCCGTCGTCCACAACGGCATCATCGAGAACTTCGCGCCGTTGCGCGCCGAGCTGGCCGAGCGGGGGCACTTTCTGGAGTCCGAGACGGACACCGAGGTCGTCTCGCACCTGCTGGCCGAGGAATTCTCGTCCTGCGGCGACCTGCCGGAGGCGATGCGGCTGGTGTGCCGGCGGCTGGAGGGCGCCTTCACCCTCGTCGCCGTGCACGCCGACCAGCCCGACGTGGTCGTCGGCGCGCGGCGCAATTCGCCGCTGGTGGTGGGGGTCGGCCAGGGTGAGGCGTTCCTCGCCTCCGACGTGGCCGCGTTCATCGCCCACACGCGCTCGGCGATCGAACTCGGCCAGGACCAGGTCGTGGAGCTGCGCCGGGACGGGGTGACGGTCACCGACTTCGACGGCGCGCCCGCCGAGGTGCGCTCGTACCACGTCGACTGGGACGCCTCGGCGGCCGAGAAGGGCGGATACGACTACTTCATGCTGAAGGAGATCGCCGAGCAGCCGAAGGCGGTCGCCGACACCCTGCTGGGCCGTATCGACGCCGTTGGTTCGCTGACACTGGACGAGCTGCGGATCCCCGACACGGTCCTGCGCGAGGCGCACAAGGTGGTCGTCGTGGCGTGCGGGACGGCCTTCCACGCCGGACTGATCGCCAAGTACGCCATCGAGCACTGGACGCGCATCCCGTGCGAGGTGGAACTGGCGAGCGAGTTCCGCTACCGGGACCCGATCCTGGACCAGCGGACGCTGGTGATCGCGATCTCGCAGTCCGGCGAGACCATGGACACCCTGATGGCACTGCGGCACGCCCGGGCGCAGGGGGCGCGGGTGCTGGCGATCTGCAACACCAACGGTTCGACGATCCCGCGCGAGTCGGACGGCGTGCTCTACACGCACGCCGGACCGGAGGTGGCGGTGGCGTCCACCAAGGCTTTCCTGACGCAGCTCGTGGCCGTGTACCTGCTGGCCCTGTACCTGGGGCAGGTGCGCGGGACCAAGTGGGGCGACGAGATCCGTGCGGTCGTCAAGGACCTGGCGCGGATCGCGGAAGACGTCGACCGGGTGCTCGAGACCATGGAACCGGTGCGGGAGCTGGCGCGGTCGCTGGCGGACAAGGACACCGTGCTGTTCCTCGGGCGGCACGTGGGCTACCCGGTGGCCCTGGAAGGCGCGTTGAAGCTCAAGGAGCTCGCGTACATGCACGCCGAGGGCTTCGCCGCCGGTGAGCTCAAGCACGGGCCGATCGCTCTGATCGAGAAGGACCTGCCGGTCGTGGTCGTGGTCCCGTCGCCACGCGGCCGGTCGGTCCTGCACGACAAGATCGTGTCGAACATCCAGGAGATCAGGGCCCGTGGCGCGCGCACGATCGTGATCGCGGAGGAGGGCGACGAGGCGGTGACGCCGTACGCCGACCACCTGATCCGCGTCCCGGCGACGCCGGTGCTGCTCCAGCCGATGGTGTCGACGGTGCCGCTCCAGGTGTTCGCGTGCGAGCTGGCGACGGCCCGCGGCAACGAGGTGGACCAGCCGCGCAACCTGGCGAAGTCGGTCACCGTCGAATGATCATCGGGGTGGGGATCGACGTGGCGGAGATCGACCGGTTCGCGGCGGCGCTGGAGCGTACGCCGCACATGGCGGAGCGGCTGTTCGTGGAGCGGGAGTTGCGGCTGCCGAGCGGGGAGCGGCGCGGCATCGCCTCACTCGCGGCGCGGTTCGCGGCGAAGGAGGCGATCGCCAAGGCCCTCGGCGCGCCGGCCGGGCTGCAGTGGACGGACGCCGAGGTGTACGTCGAGGACAGCGGGCAGCCACGGCTGCGGGTGCGCGGCACGGTCGCCGCGCGCGCCGCCGAGCTGGGCGTACGGCAGTGGCATGTGTCGCTCAGCCATGACGCGGGGGTGGCATCGGCCGTGGTGATCGCGGAGGGTTGAGCCCATGCGTACCGCTTACCGGGTGGAGACAGTACGGGCCGCCGAGGCCGAGTTGATGGCGAGGCTGCCGGACGGCGCGCTGATGCAGCGGGCGGCGGCGGGGCTGGCCGCCGCGTGCGCCGGGCTGCTCGGCCGGGTGTACGGGGCCCGCGTGGTGCTGCTGGTCGGCAGCGGCGACAACGGGGGCGACGCGCTGTACGCGGGCGCCCGGCTGGCGCGCCGGGGCGCGGGCGTCTCGGCGGTGCTGATGGGCTCACGCGCCCACGAGGCCGGGCTGGCCGCCCTGACCGGTGCGGGCGGGCGGGTCGCCGACAACCCGTACGACGCGCTGCGCCGGGCCGACCTGGTGGTGGACGGCATCACCGGGATCGGCGGACGCGGCGGGCTGCGGCCGGAGGCGGTCCCGGTGGTGCGGGCGGCGCGCGACTCCGGAGCCGTTCTGGTGGCCGTCGACCTGCCGAGCGGCGTGGACGCCGATACCGGCGAGGTGCACGGCGAGGCGGTACGGGCGGACGCCACGGTGACGTTCGGGACGTACAAGCCGGGGTTGCTGGTCGACCCGGCACGGGAGCACGCGGGCGCGCTGCGGCTCGTCGGCATCGGGCTCGCCCTGCCGCCGGTGCCGGACGCCGAGGCGCTGCAGCACGAGGACGTGGCCCGGCTGCTGCCCGTCCCGGTGGGGGAGAGCGACAAGTACCGGCGCGGCGTCGTCGGGGTCGTCGCCGGGTCGGCGCGCTACCCGGGCGCGGCCGTCCTCGCGGTGTCGGGCGCGCTGCGGGGCGGCGCCGGGGCGGTGCGGTACGTCGGGCCGGCCGGCGAGGCGGTGCTCGCCCGCCATCCGGAGACCCTGGTCCACGCCGGGCCGCCCGCCAAGGCGGGCCGCGTCCAGGCGTGGGTCGTCGGCCCGGGCCTGGGCGACACACCGGGCGTGGACGACGTCCTGGCGTCGGACGTCCCGGTCCTGCTGGACGCCGACGGACTGCGGAACCTGGACCCCTCGGCGGTGCGCTCCCGCCCGGCGCCCACGGTCCTCACCCCGCACGCCGGCGAGGCGGCCGCCCTCCTGGGAACCGCCCGGCAGGACGTGGAGTCGCGGCGCCTGGAGGCGGTCCGGGAGCTGGCCGGGCGGTACGGCGCGACGGTGCTGCTCAAGGGCTCGACGACCCTGGTCGCCTCCGCCGACGGGCCGGTCCGGGTCAATCCGACCGGCACGCCCTGGCTCGCCACCGCCGGCAGCGGCGACGTCCTGTCGGGCCTCGCGGGTTCGCTGCTGGCCGCGGGCCTCGCCCCGCGTGACGCCGCCTCGGTCGCCGCCTACCTCCACGGCCTGGCGGCCCGCCGCGCCTCCCGGGACGCCCCCGTCGCCGCGTACGACGTGGCGGAGGCGCTGCCCGGGGCGTGGCGGGACGTGCGGGCGTGATCGGGACGACAGCCCGGGTCGGCCGGGCCGGGGCGCGCACCTGAGAGACTGGGCGCGATGAGTGAGACACCGCAGACCCTTCGCGCCCGCGCCGAGATCGACCTCGGGGCGTTGCGCGCCAATGTGCGTGCCCTGCGGGGGCGCGTGGGGACGGACGTTCAGGTCATGGGCGTCGTGAAGGCCGACGCGTACGGGCACGGGGCCGTGCCCTGTGCCCGGGCGGCGCTCCAGGCCGGGGCCACCTGGCTCGGCACCGCCACACCGCACGAGGCGCTCGCCCTGCGGGCGGCCGGGATCGATGCTCCGATCCTGTGCTGGCTGTGGACCCCCGGCGACCCGTGGGACGCGGGCATCCGGGCCGGCCTGGACATGACCGTGAGCGGGATGTGGGCCCTGGACGAGGTCATCGAGGCGGCGCGCCGGACCGCACAGCCGGCGCGCGTGCAGCTCAAGGCCGACACGGGGCTCGGGCGCAACGGCTGCCAGCCCGCCGACTGGCCCCGCCTCGTCGGCGAGGCCCTCACCGCCCAGGCCGAGGGCCTGCTGAAGGTCACCGGCGTCTGGTCGCACTTCGCGTGCGCCGACGAGCCCGGCCACCCCTCCATCCGTGCCCAGCTCGACACGTTCCACGAGATGCTGGCGTACGCCGAGAAGACGGGCGTCGAACCCGAGGTGCGGCACATGGCCAATTCCCCGGCCACGCTCACCCTTCCCGAGACGCACTTCGACCTCGTACGGCCCGGGATCGCGATGTACGGCGTCTCACCGAGTCCGGAGGTCGGCACTCCCGCCGACTTCGGGCTGCGCCCCGTCATGCGGCTGGTGGGGAGCGTCGCACTCGTCAAGGACGTGCCTGCCGGGCACGGCGTCAGCTACGGGCACCACTACGTCACCGAGGGCGCCACCACCCTCGGTCTCGTCCCCCTCGGGTACGCCGACGGCATCCCGCGCCACGCCTCCGGCCGGGGCCCCGTACTGGTCGGCGGCACGGTGCGGACGGTGGCCGGACGGGTCGCGATGGACCAGTTCGTCGTCGACCTTCAGGGGGACACCGTCGAGCCCGGTGCACAAGCGGTGCTGTTCGGGGCAGGCGATGAGGGTGAACCGACCGCCGAGGACTGGGCGCGCGCCGCGGACACGATCGCGTACGAGATCGTGACGCGCATCGGTTCGCGGGTACCACGCGTCTACCTGAACGAGTAGCGGGAGCTTGAGGAGCAGCCGTAGTGAGTGAGACCAGTTCGGTGGACGTGGCGGTGGAAGCGGCGTCGGCCGCGTCCGCCGCCGCGGCCGGCAATTGGCGCCGCGCCGGTTTCGCCGGTGCCGCGATAGGGGTGATCGCGGCGGGCGCGGCGGCCGGTGTCGCCATCGAGCGGCTCACCGTCGGGCGCGGCATGCGCCGCAAGGCGCGCCTCGCGCTGGACGCCGCGGGACCGTACGGCTCGCTGCGCGGCATCCCCGGCCGGGCCGCGGCGGACGACGGCACCGAGCTGTACTACGAGGTCGACGAGGTGGAGGCGGACAGCAGCGCGCCGCGCCGCCGTCGGCTCTTCGGGCGGAGGACGCCCGCCCCCGTCACGGTCGTCTTCAGCCACGGGTACTGCCTCAACCAGGACTCCTGGCACTTCCAGCGCGCCGCGCTGCGCGGCCTCGTCCGCACGGTCCACTGGGACCAGCGCAGTCACGGCCGCTCCGGGCGGGGTGCCGCCCAGCAGGGGCCGGACCGGGTGCCGGTCTCCATCGACCAGCTCGGCCGCGACCTGAAGGCGGTGATCGACGCCGCCGCCCCCGAGGGGCCTCTGGTGCTGGTGGGGCATTCGATGGGCGGCATGACGGTGATGGCGCTGGCCGAGCAGTATCCGGAGCTGATCCGCGAGCGGGTCGTCGGCGTGGCGTTCGTCGGTACGTCATGCGGCAACCTGGGCGAGGTCAACTACGGGCTGCCGGTCGCGGGCGTGAACGCCGTACGACGGGTGCTCCCGGGTGTGCTGCGGGCGCTGGGCTCGCAGGCGGAGCTGGTGGAGCGGGGGCGGCGGGCCACCGCGGACCTGTTCGCGGGGCTCATCAAGCGCTACTCGTTCTCGTCGAGGGACGTGGACCCCGCCGTGGCCCGGTTCGCCGAGCGGATGATCGAGGGGACGCCCATCGACGTGGTCGCCGAGTTCTACCCGGCGTTCACCGAGCACGACAAGGCGGAGGCGCTGAGCATCTTCGCCGAGGTGCCGGTGCTGGCCCTCTCCGGAGACCAGGACCTGGTCACGCCCAGCTCGCACACGGAGGCGATCGCCGGCCTGCTGCCGGACGCCGAGCTGGTCATAGTCCCCGACGGCGGGCACCTGGTGATGCTGGAGCACCCGGAGGTGGTCACGGACCGGCTCGCGGACCTGCTGGTACGGGTCGGTGCCGTATCGGCAGCGACTAACGTTGGCACGTATGGAAGCACCGCACAGCCCGGCCCCTGAGGGGGCCACCGCCACCGCCCGTCTGACCCTCCACGCCCCCGAGCAGACCCAGGAGCTGGGCCGTACGCTCGCCAAGCTGCTGCGCCCCGGTGACCTCGTCATGCTCACCGGCGAACTCGGCGCCGGCAAGACGACCCTGACGCGCGGGCTCGGCGAGGGCCTGGGGGTACGCGGCGCGGTGACGTCTCCGACGTTCGTCATCGCCCGCGTCCACCCGTCCCTGGTGGGCGGCCCCGCCCTCGTACACGTCGACGCCTACCGCCTGGGCGGCGGGCTCGACGAGATGGAGGACCTCGACCTGGACGTCTCGCTGCCCGAGTCCGTGGTGGTCGTGGAGTGGGGCGAGGGGAAGGTCGAGGACCTCACCGAGGACCGGCTGCACGTCGTCATCCACCGGGTGGTCGGCTCCACGGACGACGAGCGGCGGGTGGTGACGCTGACCGGATACGGGGCGCGCTGGGCGGGAGTGGATCTGGCGCTGGGGTGACCGGGCGCCGGGCTGGATCCGGCCATGCGGTCACCGGGGGCCGACCGGTACCCCGTAGTTTCCGACAAGACGTCGGCATGATGTTGCGCCGTACCTCCGAGGCGTGGTCACATGGGTACCAGGACCTGGTTAGGTCTACCTAACTGTGCCTGCCCGCAGCCCGAGGAGGCGACCATGCCGACGTCGAAGCAGGATGTCTCGATGCGCGATCTGCTGGCGTCGTGCGCGGCGGCGAACGCCGTCTCCACGCCGCCCAGGGCCACCGACGCCGACGCGGACCCCGAGCCCGACGCCCTTGTCCGGGACGCCCGGGAGGCGAAGCCCGCCGCGGAGGAGGACCGGCAGTCCGCGACCGAACGGCGCAGGGCCGCGTAGGGCCACTCCGCCGCGGCGCGTATGGCGGAGCGGCCCCGCGTACCGCAAGATCCGGTGACCGGCGCGCGGGGGCGCGACCGGCGTGGGCCGTCATTGCCGCACAACGTTCCGCGCGGCGCACGCGCCCTGCGGGGCGTGCGGGCGGCTGACGCCGCGCACCGGCGGGGTCCGTGGGCCACTCACGCCGGGGGTCGGCGGGCCGCTCCAACCGGGTCGGAAACGCCAGGGGCCTGGTCTTTCGGCCACGGGCCCGAACGGTCAGGGTCGGAAGGCGACGGGCCGGGCGGGTCGGTGGGCCGGCCACGGGCCCGAACGGTCAGGCCAGGGTCAGGAGATGGCAGGCCGGGCGGGTCGGCCACGGGCCCGAACAGCCAGGGGCGGGAGACGGCAGGCCGGGCGGGTCCGGTCAGGGAACGACGACGACCTTCGAGTTGACCGTCGCGAACGTCCACATCGCGTCGCCGTCCGCCCGCTTCATCCGGATGCCGCCCGTCCGACGCGTCGGGTCCGGGCTGGCCAGCGAGCCGTCGACGGCCGCGCTGAAGCCGATGGTCACGCCGTCGACGCTGGTGAACCGCACGACGTGCTCGATCCGCACCCCGTCCGAGCCCGGCACGCTGCCCGAACGGGACGTCACCGCGTACGTCCCCGGAGCCGGGCCGACCGTGCTCGGCATCACCGCGAAGGTGCGCGTGACCACGTCCTTCTCACCCACCAGCCACACCCGCCGTTCACCGAGCGAGTACACCACCCGCACGCCCGAGCCCGACTGCTTCGGCAGCGCCAGCGCGGGGTCGGCGGGCTGCTTCGGGGCGCCGGGCAAGGGGGCCGACGGCGAGGCGGCGGGGGCGGGCGACCCGGCCGACAGGTCGACGGGGACATTGGCCGACGCCTGGTAGGCGAGGAAGCCGACCGCGGCCAGAGCCGCCGCGGTGAGCCCGGCCACGAATCCCGAGCTGCTCCTTGCCACGTTGCTGCCCACCTCTCCCACGTACGTATGCGGTGTGACCGTAGCAGGATCACGCCCGCGACCCGGGGCTCCGTGCCCGCCGCCACGGAGCCGTAGGCTGTTTGCGTGCTCTTGCTCGCCATGGATACCGCCACGCCCGCCGTCACCGTCGCCCTCCACGACGGGGAGTCCCTCGTCGCCCAGTCGACGCAGGTCGACGCGCGCCGCCACGGGGAACTGCTGCTGCCCGCCGTCCACCGGGTGCTCCGCGAAGCCGGTCTGAAGCTCGACGCCGTGACCGGCATCGTCGTCGGCGTCGGCCCCGGCCCGTACACCGGACTGAGGGTCGGGCTGGTGACCGCGGCGACGTTCGCGTCGGCGCTCGACGGCGTACCGGTGCACGGGCTGTGCACGCTGGACGGGCTCGCGTACGCCTCCGGCATCGAGGAGCCGTTCGTCGTGGCGACGGACGCCCGCCGCAAGGAGGTCTACTGGGCGCGGTACGACGACTGCCGTACGCGCGTGACCGAGCCCGCCGTCGACCGGCCCGCCGACATCGCCGAAGAGGTCGCCGGTCTTCCGGCGGTCGGGGCGGGCGCGCGGCTGTACGGCGAGGTGTTCCCCGACGCCCGTGACCCCGAGCACCAGTCGGCCGCCGCGCTCGCGGCCCTGGCGGCCGAGCGGCTGAGGACGGGCGGGGCCTTCCTGGAGCCGCGGCCGCTGTACCTGCGGCGCCCCGACGCCCAGGTGCCGAAGAACTACAAGGTGGTCACCCCGAAGTGACCGGAGTGAGCGCGGTCCTGCGCGAGATGCGCTGGTGGGACATCGCGCCCGTGCTGGAACTGGAACGGGAACTGTTCCCCGACGACGCCTGGTCGGAGGGCATGTTCTGGTCCGAGCTCGCCCACGCGCGCGGCCCGCACGCCACCCGCCGCTATGTCGTGGCCGAGACCGACGGCAGGCTCGTGGGGTACGCCGGGCTGGCGGCGGCCGGGGGACTCGGCGACGTACAGACGATCGCCGTAGCCCGTGACCAGTGGGGCACCGGGCTCGGCGCCCGGCTGCTGACCGACCTGCTCCAGCACGCCACCGCCTTCGAGTGCGACGAGGTCCTGCTCGAGGTGCGCGTGGACAACACCCGTGCCCAGAAGCTGTACGAGCGCTTCGGCTTCGAACCGATCGGCTTCCGCCGCGGCTACTACCAGCCGGGCAACATCGACGCGCTCGTCATGCGCCTGCGCGTACAAGACGCACCCGACGCACCTGACGTACAAGGAACTGAGAGTCATGGCTGACGAACCCCTCGTCCTCGGCATCGAGACCTCCTGCGACGAGACCGGCGTCGGCATCGTCCGCGGCACGACCCTGCTCGCCGACGCCGTCGCGTCGAGCGTGGACACGCACGCCCGGTTCGGCGGCGTGGTGCCCGAGATCGCCAGCCGCGCGCACCTGGAGGCGATGGTCCCGACCATCGAACGCGCCCTGAAGCAGGCCGGTGTCTCCGCCCGCGACCTGGACGGCATCGCGGTCACCGCCGGCCCCGGCCTGGCGGGCGCGCTCCTCGTCGGCGTCTCGGCGGCCAAGGCGTACGCGTTCGCGCTGGACAAGCCGCTGTACGGGGTGAACCACCTGGCCTCGCACATCTGCGTCGACCAGCTCGAGCACGGGCCGCTGCCGGAGCCGACGATGGCGCTGCTGGTGTCCGGTGGCCACTCGTCGCTGCTCCTCGCGCCGGACATCACCTCGGACGTGCGCCCCATGGGCTCGACGATCGACGACGCGGCGGGCGAGGCGTTCGACAAGATCGCCCGCGTGCTGGACCTGGGCTTCCCCGGCGGGCCGGTGATCGACCGGCTGGCGAAGGAGGGCGACCCGTCCGCGATCGCGTTCCCGCGCGGACTGAGCGGTCCCCGGGACCCCGCGTACGACTTCTCCTTCTCGGGCCTGAAGACGGCCGTGGCCCGCTGGATCGAGGCCAAGCGCGCGGCGGGCGAGGAGGTTCCGGTCCGGGACGTGGCGGCGTCCTTCCAGGAAGCGGTGGTCGACGTGCTGACCCGCAAGGCGGTGCGGGCCTGCAAGGACGAGGGCGTCGACCATCTGATGATCGGCGGCGGTGTGGCCGCGAACTCGCGGCTGAGGGCCCTGGCGGAGGAGCGGTGCGAGCGCGCCGGTATCCGGCTGCGGGTGCCGCGCCCCGGGCTGTGCACCGACAACGGCGCGATGGTCGCGGCCCTGGGCGCCGAGATGGTGGCCCGCAACCGTCCGGCCTCGGACCTGGAACTGTCGGCGGACTCGTCCCTCCCGGTGACGGACCCGCATGTCCCCGGGAACCACGCGCACGACCACGACCACGTCCACGAGATCAGCAAGGACAACCTCTACTCATGACCGTGGTCACCCTGATGTGGGAGGCCCGCGCGGCGGACGGCCGCGGCGCGGAGCTCCTGGAGTGGGCCCGCGCGCAGGAGCTGCCCACCGATCCGGTCCGCCGCGAGACCTTCACGGCCCCCGGCGACCGGGTCCTGGTCCTCACCTGGTGGGACGCCGCCCTCGACGCGGACCTCCCCGAACTCCCGGAACCCGCCCCCGACCTGGTCACCCGCCCGGTGCACCGCTGGCGCTTCGAGTCCCACGGAACGTGATTCGCCCGTTCCGCCGCCACCGGGCCCGGCGGCCCGCCGCCGAGGCCGGGCGGGGGTCCCGGACGAGGCGCGTGCCGCGCCGTCCGGGCCCGGAAGTTTCTTCGCGCCGCGTGTCGATCCGGCCCCCGCCCGTTCGACGTAAAGGGTGAGAGGCGGGGAACAGCCCCGCCGCACACACCGAGGAGACGGCCGTGCCGCGCTACCTGACGATGATTCGTGTCGACGAGAAGAACGCCCCCGCCGAGGGCCCGAGCCCCGAGCTGCAGGAGCGGATGGGCAAGCTGCTGGAGGAGATCACCAAGGCGGGGGTCATGCTGGAGACCGCCGGGCTCATGCCCTCCTCCCAGGGCACCCGCGTCACCTGGTCGGGCGGACGGCTGTCGGTCACCGACGGCCCGTTCGCCGAGGCCAAGGAGGTCATCGGCGGGTACTCGATCAGCCAGTGCAAGGACATGGCCGAGGCGGTCGAGTGGACCAAGCGCTTCCTCGCCCTCCACGAGGAGTACTGGACCATCACCGCCGAAGTGCGGGAGATCGCCGAAGGCTGACGCTCCGCGGGCGGCACCGGCCGATGCGGCACCATGGGGAGGCGTGAGCGCACCCCACGCCGTGGAGACGGTGTTCAGGATGGAATCGGCGCGGATCATCGCGGCCGTCGCCCGGATCGTCCATGACGTGGGCATCGCGGAGGAGCTGGCGCAGGACGCTCTGGTCGCCGCGCTGGAGCAGTGGCCGGAGTCGGGCGTCCCGGAGCGGCCGGGCGCCTGGCTCACGGCCACGGCCAGGAACCGCGCCATCGATCTCGTACGCCGCCGGGAGACGTACGCGCGCAAGCTCGCCGAGGTCGGACGCGACCTGGACGTGGCGTACGAACCCGACACGACCGAGCCGGACGACATCGACGACGACCTGTTGCGGCTCGTCTTCACCGCCTGCCACCCGGTGCTCTCCGCCGACGCGCGCGTGGCGCTCACGCTGCGGCTGCTCGGCGGGCTGACGACGGAGGAGATCGCCCGCGCATTCCTGGTGCCGGAGCCGACGGTCGCCCAGCGGATCGTCCGCGCGAAACGGACCCTGGCCCGGGCGGGAGTGCCCTTCGAGGTGCCGTACGGGGAGGACCGGGCGGCCCGGCTCGCCTCCGTGCTGGAGGTCATCTACCTCATTTTCAACGAGGGGTACGCGGCGACCGCCGGCGACCACTGGCTGCGGCCCGGTCTGTGCGAGGACGCGCTGCGGCTGGCGCGCGTGCTGGCCGGGCTGATGCCCGAGGAGCCCGAGGTGCACGGCCTGGCCGCGCTGCTGGAGCTCCAGGCCTCCCGCACGGCCGCGCGCACCGGACCGGACGGGGAGCCGGTGCTGCTGGCCGACCAGAACCGGGCGCGCTGGGACCGGTTGCTGATCCGGCGCGGCTTCGCGGCGCTGGAGAAGGCCGGCACGGGGCCGTACGCGCTCCAGGCGGCGATCGCGGCCTGCCACGCGCGGGCGACGCGGTACGAGGAGACCGACTGGGCGACCATCGCGACGCTGTACGGGCGGCTCGCCGTGCTCGCCCCCTCGCCGGTCGTCGAGCTCAACCGCGCGGTGGCCGTCTCGATGACCGAGGGCCCGGCGGCCGGGCTCTCGATCGTGGACGCGCTCGCCGCGGAACCGGCCCTGGCGGGTTACCACTTGCTGCCGAGCGTACGGGGCGACCTGCTGGCCCGGCTGGGGCGTACGGCCGAGGCCCGGGCCGAGTTCGAGCGGGCGGCGTCGCTGGCCCGTAACGCCCGCGAGAGGGCCCTGCTGCTCCGGCGATCACGGGCGCTAGCCTCGGACCATGCCCAGCCGTAGCCTCCTGCCCCCGCCTCCGCCGCCCGTTCACCTCCGCACCTGGCCGGACCGCGGCGCGCTACTGGCGGACCGGGCCATGGCGGTCTGCGAACTGAACCGGCGGATGCTGGGCGGGAAGCGGCTGACGCTCTTTCTGCTCGCGCTGCTCGGCCTGCAGTTCGGGTGGGGTTTCATCGGCGCCGGGATCCTCTCGCTCGACGGACTGGTGGACCCGCTGACGGCGATGGCCGGTGCCGTGGCCGCCTGCCTGGGACTGGCCGTCATGGTTCCGCTGGTCGTCGTCGTCACGTTCGGCCTGCGCCGCGACCGCGAGCTGCGCGCCCGGTTGCTGGAGTGGGCGGCCCTGGACCCCGCCCCGGTCCGGGACGCCCGTTTCCGGACACCGGGGATGAACCTGGCGTGGCTGCTGCTGGCGTTCGCGCAGTGCGCGGCCGGGCTGTGGCTCTCGTTCGCCGTCCCGGCGCTCGCCCGCGCCGGCAGCACGACCTACGGGGAGGTGGCCTACGCCATGGGCGCGGGCGTCATCCTCTGGGTCCACGGCCTGATCAGCGGTGCCAAGGCGGTCGGCCACCGCCGTCTGGTGCTGCGGCTGGCCGCTTAGACCGGCCGCCCGATCAGCATGGTCGGAGCCCCCGCCACCCGGGTGAGGAAGACCGTGGCCGCGTGCGGTCCCTTCGGCTTGAGCTTGCGGCGCAGCTCCTCCGGCTCGACCGCCGAGCCGCGCTTCTTCACCGTCAGGGTGCCGACTTCCCGTTCGCGCAGCAGGGCCTTGAGCTTCTTCAGGTTGAAGGGAAGCTCGTCGGTGATCTCGTAGGCGGTGGCGTACGGGGTGGGGCGCAGCGTGTCCGCCGTGATGTACGCGATCGTCTCGTCGAGCAGGCCGCCGCCGAGGTCCTCGGCGGCCTCCGCGACCAGGTGTGCGCGGATGACGGCGCCGTCCGGCTCGTACAGGAACCGGCCGACGGGGCGCACCGGTGGGTCCGGCAGGCCCCGCCCGGTGAGGGTGTGCCCGCCGGGCAGGAGGGTTGCGGTGACCGTGCCGGGACGGGTGCCGAACCACAGCACCGCCTCCTTCACGTCGCCGCCGTCCGAGACCCATTCGGCCTCCGCCTCCGGCGGGACCGTCTCGTGCGGGATGCCCGGGGCGATCTTCAGCGCCGCGTGCGGGGCCTTGCGGGCCGCGTCGACGGCCCAGGACAGGGGCGGGGAGTACGCCTCCGGGTCGAAGATCCGGCCGCCTCCCCGGCCGCCGCGGCGGGCCGGGTCGACGAAGACGGCGTCGTACGGGGAGGTGTCGACCTCCGTGACGTCGGCGCACCGCACCTCGATCAGGTCGGCCAGGCCCAGCGCGGCGGCGTTCGCGCGCGCGGCCTCGGCCGTCAGCGGGTCGCGGTCGACGGCGAGGACCCGGATGCCGGCGCGGGCCAGCGCGATCGCGTCGCCGCCGATCCCGCTGCACAGGTCGGCGACGCCGCGTACGCCGAGGCGGGCGAAGGCGGCCGCGCGGTGTTCGGCGACCGTCCTGCGGGTGGACTGTTCGACGCCGCCGGGCGTGAAGTACATGCGGTGCGCGTCCTGCTCGCCGAACTTCGCCACCGCCCGCTGCCGCAGCCGCGCCTGTGCGATCGCCGCCGTGACCAGGTCGGCCGGGTGTTCGCGGCGCAGCCGGGAGGCGATCGCCAGTTCCTGGGAGGGCGTGTAGTCGCGCAGGGCGGTGAGCAGGGCCTGGCCCTCGTCGGTGAGGAGCGCGGAGAAGGCGGCGAGATCGGTCACCCGGCCCATTGTGGGCCAGGCGGGGGATGGTGCGCGTCAGGCGGCGGTGTCGGCCGGTGGCCGGGGCGGTGCGCTGACAGGATGCGGCGCCATGCAGCTAGTACGACAAAAAGGTCAAAGGGTAAGTAAGCGTGCACGGGTCCTGCTCGCCGCACTGCTGACGGCGGCGCTCGGATCCGCCTGTGCGGCGGAAACCGGTGCCGGGACGGGCGGCGGCGAGGCCGAGCCCGCCGCCGGGCAGCAGGCCCAGCAGCGGCCGGACGCGGCCGGCGCCCTCACCGCGTACGTGGAGAAGGTCAGGCGCGCCCAGGCCGCCCGCGCCCTCGCCGCCAGGAAGTGGGGCCTGAGGGCCACACCCCTGGCCGCACCCCCGCCCCCGGCGGCCGCCGACAAGCCGCACCTCACCTTCCGCAAGGGCTTCGGGGTCGGCGACCCCACCCTGCCGCCGGTCTTCACCACCGTGCCGACCACGGAACGGATCGTGTTCCTGACGATCGACGACGGCGCCGAGAAGGACCCCGAACTGCTGCGGATGATGGACGAACTGGACATCCCCTACAGCGCCTTCCTCAGCGACTACCTGGTCAAGGAGGACTACGGCTACTTCAAGCGCATGCAGGACCGGGGCGTGGCCCTGCACAACCACACCCTGAACCACCGCTACATGCCCGCCCTTTCGTACGCGGAGCAGAAGCGCGAGATCTGCGGACAGCAGGACACCATCGAGCGGCGGTACGGCAAACGGCCGTCACTCTTCCGCCCGCCCTACGGCAACTACAACGCCGACACCTTGCGTGCCGCCCGGTCGTGCGGCGTCAAAGCCGTGCCCCTGTGGGCGGCCGAAGCCTTCCCCGACCACATGGAGTGGCGCGAATGGGACCGGGACCTCCACCCGGGAGACATCATCCTCACCCATTTCCGGGGGCGCGGGGATTGGAACGGCACCATGCCGGACATGATCCGGCAGGTGATGGGCGTCGTCACGGCCAAGGGGTACGCGGTGGCCAGGCTGGAGGACTACGTCTGAGCCCCCCGCCCGCCGCCGCGCGCCACGCCGCCGGACGGCCGGTGTACGCCACGACCGGGCGGTGAATTGGCACTCCGCTTGACCGAGTGCTAATCGCGGTCATAGTCTCGGCTCTGGCACTCCCCACTGGAGAGTGCCAACACAGCGACGGGCAGGTCCGGCACCCGCGACGACGGATCCACCTGGTCGCCACCTCAGACAGTTAACCCCGTGAGATCTCCGAAGGGGGAGGTCGGATCGTGACGACCACCAGCTCCAAGGTTGCCATCAAGCCGCTCGAGGACCGCATCGTGGTCCAGCCGCTCGACGCCGAGCAGACCACCGCCTCTGGCCTGGTCATCCCGGACACCGCCAAGGAGAAGCCCCAGGAGGGCGTCGTCCTGGCCGTTGGCCCGGGCCGCTTCGAGAACGGCGAGCGCCTGCCGCTCGACGTCAAGACCGGCGACATCGTGCTGTACAGCAAGTACGGCGGCACCGAGGTGAAGTACAGCGGCGAGGAGTACCTCGTCCTCTCGGCTCGCGACGTGCTCGCGATCGTCGAGAAGTAATTCACCTGAGCAAGATTTGCTTTTGAGCTGCGCCCCTGGCCCCCGCTGATGACACATTGCCGGGCGGCGAGGGGCGCGGTTCGTCAACCAGAGTTTTCGAGAGGGCTGAATCGCTCCCATGGCGAAGATCCTGAAGTTCGACGAGGACGCCCGTCGCGCCCTTGAGCGCGGCGTCAACAAGCTTGCCGACACGGTCAAGGTGACGATCGGCCCCAAGGGCCGCAACGTCGTCATCGACAAGAAGTTCGGCGCGCCGACCATCACCAACGACGGTGTCACGATCGCCCGCGAGGTCGAGATCGAGGACCCGTACGAGAACCTCGGCGCCCAGCTGGTGAAGGAGGTGGCGACCAAGACCAACGACATCGCGGGTGACGGCACCACCACCGCCACCGTCCTGGCCCAGGCGCTGGTCCGCGAGGGCCTGCGCAACGTCGCCGCGGGTGCCTCCCCGGCCGCCCTGAAGAAGGGCATCGACGCCGCGGTCAAGGCCGTCTCCGACGAGCTGCTCGCCTCGGCCCGCCCGATCGACGACAAGGCCGACATCGCCGCCGTGGCCGCGCTCTCCGCGCAGGACCAGCAGGTCGGCGAGCTCATCGCCGAGGCGATGGACAAGGTCGGCAAGGACGGTGTCATCACCGTCGAGGAGTCCAACACCTTCGGCCTGGAGCTCGACTTCACCGAGGGCATGGCCTTCGACAAGGGCTACCTGTCCCCGTACATGGTCACCGACCAGGAGCGTATGGAGGCCGTCCTCGACGACCCGTACATCCTGATCCACCAGGGCAAGATCTCCGCGATCACCGACCTGCTCCCGCTGCTGGAGAAGGTCATCCAGGCCGGCTCCTCCAAGCCGCTGCTGATCATCGCCGAGGACGTCGAGGGCGAGGCCCTGTCGACCCTGGTCGTCAACAAGATCCGCGGCACGTTCAACGCCGTCGCGGTCAAGGCCCCCGGCTTCGGCGACCGCCGCAAGGCGATGCTCGGCGACATGGCCGCCCTCACCGGCGCCACCGTCATCGCCGAGGAGGTCGGCCTCAAGCTCGACCAGGCCGGTCTGGACGTGCTGGGCACCGCCCGCCGCGTCACCGTCACCAAGGACGACACCACGATCGTCGACGGCGGCGGCAAGTCCGAGGACGTCACCGGCCGTGTCGCGCAGATCAAGGCCGAGATCGAGACCACGGACTCCGACTGGGACCGCGAGAAGCTCCAGGAGCGCCTCGCGAAGCTGGCCGGCGGCGTGTGCGTGATCAAGGTCGGCGCCGCCACCGAGGTGGAGCTGAAGGAGAAGAAGCACCGCCTGGAGGACGCCATCTCCGCGACCCGCGCCGCGGTCGAGGAGGGCATCGTCTCCGGTGGTGGCTCCGCGCTCGTCCACGCCGTCAAGGTGCTGGACGGCAACCTCGGAAAGGACGGCGACGAGGCCACCGGTGTCGCGGTCGTCCGCCGCGCCGCCGTCGAGCCGCTGCGCTGGATCGCCGAGAACGCGGGCCTCGAGGGCTACGTCATCACCTCCAAGGTCTCCGAGCTCGACAAGGGCCAGGGCTTCAACGCCGCCACCGGCGAGTACGGCGACCTGATCAAGGCCGGCGTGATCGACCCGGTCAAGGTCACCCGCTCGGCCCTGGAGAACGCCGCCTCCATCGCCTCCCTGCTGCTCACGACCGAGACCCTGGTCGTCGAGAAGAAGGAAGAGGAGCCGGCGGACGCGGGCCACGGCCACGGTCACGGCCACTCCCACTGACGTCCTGACGTCTTCCGACGCCTGACGCCACTTGAGGGTTTCGAGGCCCGGTGCCCCCGTCGCGGGGGCACCGGGCCTCGGTGTTTCCGGCTGCCCTTCACACGGCTCTACGCCGAGCGGCCCAAGTCCGAGGGCCGCACCGGATCCTGGAACGGCGTGCCCTTCGCGTACCGCTCCAGTTCGTCCAGCGCCTGGTCCGCCATGCGGTGCAGCTCGTTGCCGAGCGAGCCCGCGATGTGCGGGGTGAGCAGCACGTTGGGGAGGGTGTAGAGAGGGGAGTCGGGCGGCGGGAGTTCGGGGTCGGTGACGTCGAGTACGGCGCTGAGGCGGCCCGTGGTGAGGTGCGGGAGCAGGGCGGTCCCGTCGACGAGCGAGCCACGTGCGGTGTTGATGAGCGTCGCCCCGTCCGGCATCAGGGCCAGCTGTGCGGCGCCGATCAGGTGGTACGTGGACGGCAGTTGGGGGGCGTGGACGGAGACGATGTCGGCGCGGGCGCACAGCTCGTCCAGCGCGGCCGGGGCGACGCCGAGCGCGGCGGCCTCGTCGGGGGAGACGTACGGGTCGTGGAGCAGCACCTGTACGTCGAAGGGGCGCAGCAGCTCGATCACGCGGCGGCCGATGCGGGAGGCGCCCACGATGCCGACCGTGCGGCGGTGGTTGCCGCTGTCGGCGAGTTCCCGCAGCCAGTCGTGGTCGGCGCGCAGCTCCGCGTACCGCCGTGCGGCGCGCAGGACGCGCTTGCCGGCCAGCAGGATCGTGGCGAGCGTGTACTCGGCGACCGGCAGGGCGTTGGCCGCGGCCGCCGAGGTCACCGTGATGCCACGCTCCCAACAGGCGGCGGTGACGTGATGCTTGACGGACCCGGCGGCGTGGACGACGGCGCGCAGGCGTGGGGCCCGGTCCAGGACGGCCGCGGTGAGCGGCGTCGCCCCCCAGCAGGTGAACAGCACCTCCGCCTCGGCGAGCGCGGACGCGACCAGGGGCGTGGGCGCGGCCAGGTCGTGGGCCACCAGGTGCGGGTCCGTGCGGGTGAGGGAGGTCAGGCGGGCGAGGTGGGCGTCGGTGAGCAGGCGGCCGGCGATGCCGGGGCCCATCGCCAGCAGGAGCGTGGGCCGGTTGTCAGTGGTGGGGTGCATGGTGGGAAGTCAGCTCCTCGTGTTGATTCCGGAACGCCGCACGACGCGCCGCAGTGGCCATGGGGGCCACCGCGGCCCGTACTCGCGGCCCGTACCCACCGCGACTTGTCCCTACCGCGGCCCGTACTTGCGGCCCGCGCGGGAGCTCACGCCCCCGAGCAGGCCACGCGGCGCCAGCTTCACCACACCCATCAGGGCCTTGTAGCGCGGGTCCGGAACCGACAGCGTCCTGCCCCGCGCCAGATCCGCCAGCGCGGCGGCCACCAGCTTGTCGGCGTCCAGCCACAACCAGCCGGGGATGTTGTCCGTGCCCATCCCGGCCCGCTCGTGGAACTCCGTCCGCACGAAACCCGGACACAGGGCCATCAGCCGCACCCCGCTCCCCGCCAGGTCACGCGCCGCGCCCTGGGTGAACTGCACGACCCACGCCTTCGACGCCCCGTACGTGCCGCGCGGGACGAACGCGGCCACCGACGCGACGTTCACCACGCCGCCCCGGCCGCGGTCCCGCATCGACGCCGACGCGGCCGACGTCAGCCGCAGCACCGCCTCGCAGTGCACCTTCAGCATCCGCAGCTCGTCGGCCATGGACACATCGAGGAACCGGCCCTTGTTGCCGAACCCGGCATTGTTGATCAACAGGTCCACCGGCCGCTTCGGGTCGGACAGCCGGGCCTCCACGGCCGCGATGCCGTCGTCCTCGGCCAGGTCGGCCGCCAGGACCTCCGCCTCGATCCCGTGGCGGTCGTGGAGCTCGGTCGCCTGCTCCCGGAGCCGCTTCACATCCCGGGCGACCAGCACCACGTCGTGGCCGTCCGCCGCCAGCCGCCGCGCGAAGGCGGCCCCGATTCCCGCCGTCGCGCCCGTAATCAGTGCAGTCGTCATACGCGGCACGTTAGTGCCCCGCGCGGACAGCGTGGCGCTCGGTCCCACGGGCCTGTGGACGGACCGCCGTACATGTACGGAGTGTCGGGATCCGCGCCCCTGGAACGCCCGCCCCGGTCCCTACGAACCGTGCTTCGCCACGTACGCGAGCGCCGCCTCGCGCACCCCCGGGTCCAGCGCCTCGCCCGCCGCGAGCGTGCGCGGCAGCAACTCCCGCTGAAGAGTGGACGCCCGGAAGACCAGGCCGACCGTCACGTCGTGGTCGGGCCGGTGCACGATCTCGATCGCGTCCCCCGCGCTGATCTCCCCCGGTTCGACGACTCTGAGGTACGGGCCCGGCGCGGCGCGCTGCGTGAACCGCTTGACCCAGCCCCTCTCGTCCAGCCAGCTCGCGAACGTCCGGCACGGGATGCGCCCGGACGCCACTTCCAGGACCACCGAGCCGCCGATCCGCCAACGCTCCCCGATGAGCGCGGCATTGACGTCCAGGCCCGCGGTGGTGAGGTTCTCCCCGAACGCGCCGTTCGCCAGGGGGCGCCCCAACTCGCCCTCCCAGTGGTCCAGGTCCTCGCGCGCGAACGCGTACACCGCCTGATGGGTCCCGCCGTGGAAGCGGAGGTCGCAGACCGTGTCCCCGGCCACGCCGCTCGCACCCTCACCCTTGGGACCCGGATCGGTCACCCGTACGGCCCCCTGGGCCGGACGCTTGTCGATCCCGGTCATGCCACTCGGGGCGTCCGTGTACCCCACGGCCTTGGGCCGCCCCACATTGACGGTGAGAACTCTCATGGCCCCACGCTAATCGGCGCGGCCTCAAAGTGGCGAGCGGATATTTCGCGGGCGATCCAAGCGAGCCTTATATTCAAGAGGTGATCGAAGCCCGTCATCTGCGTGTCCTCCGCGCCGTCGCCACCACCGGATCCTTCTCGGCGGCCGCGCGCGAACTGGGCTGCACCCAGCCCGCCGTCAGCCAGCAGATGAAGGCGCTCGAAGCGTCCGCCGGCACGCCCCTGCTGGTCCGCACGGGCCGGGAGATGCGCCTCACCCAGGCCGGTGAGGCGCTCGTGCGCCACGCCTCCGGGATCCTGGCCGGCCTCACCGCCGCCGAGGAGGAGATCGCCGCCATCGCCGGCCTGCGCGCCGGACGGGTCCGGCTGGTCTCCTTCTCCAGCGGCAGCTCCACCCTCGTCCCGACCGCTCTCGCCGCTCTGCGCGCCGCCCACCCCGGCACCCGGGTCTCCCTCGTGGAGGCCGAACCGCCCCGCTCGGTCGAGATGCTCCGCGACGGCGACTGCGACGTGGCGCTCGCCTTCCGCTACCGCCCGGCCGTCGCGGAGTGGGACGACCTCGTCGTCCGCCCGCTCCTCGCCGACCGCCTGGTCGGCCTGGTCCCGGACGGCCACCGTCTCGCGGACGCCGACACGGTGTCCATCGGGGAGCTGGCCGAGGAGTCGTGGATCGCGGGCTGCCCGCGCTGCCGCCGTCAGCTCGTGGACGTGTGCGAGGGGGCGGGGTTCACCCCGCGCATCGACTTCGCGACCGACGACTACCCCGCGGTGGTCGGCCTGGTCGGCGCGGGCCTCGGGGTCGCGGTCCTGCCCGAACTGGCCATCCGCTCGGTACGCCCCCGGGGCGCCAGGACGGTCGTGGTGGAACCGGCCGTCGAGCGGGAGATCGTCGCCCTCACCCTTCCGGACCTGGCCAAGGTACCGGCGGTCGCCGCCACCCTCGACGAGCTGACCCGCGCGGCCGCCCTGGCCTAGAACCGCGCGCACCTCACCCCGTACCGGGCACGCGCACTCACCCGGGTCGGTCGCGCACCTCACCCCGTGCCGGCCGTGCGCCCCTCACCCGTACCGAAGGGGCGGCCTTGGGGGGCCGCCCCTGGGGGTGCCTGATGGGGAGATGCCTTACCGGTAGTTGTTGGAGAAACGTTCCTTCAGGCGCGGGCAGCAGTTCCCGACGCCGTGATGAGACGGTTGCGGGCTCGTCCCATGAGTTCCTCGCGCTCGTCCTCGGTGAGGCCACCCCATACGCCGTAGGGCTCCCGCACGGCCAGCGCGTGGGCCGCGCACTCCGCGCGGACCGGGCACCGCATGCAGACCTCTTTCGCCGAGTTCTCGCGCGCACTCCGCGCCGCGCCACGCTCCCCCTCGGGGTGGAAGAAGAGCGAACTGTCGACCCCCCGGCAGGCCGCGAGCAGCTGCCAGTCCCACAGGTCGGCGTTGGGTCCGGGAAGGCGGGAGAAATCTGCCATAGCGCATGTCCCCTTGGTTCCGGTACTGAGCGGGTGAGTGGGCTGATACAGCCACGACCGTACAACTACTGTCTAAGTAGATGTAAATATGACTCATTGCGAATCTAGCCACAGACACCAACAAAGTGAAGGAAAAGCCGCTAAATGGGGCATAGCTCTGGGTGAAGGAACGGTGACCTGCGTCGCTCTCCTCCGTACGCGCTCCCTCACGTAGAGTGCCGAAGGGGGAGGGCGTACCCGTAACTCTTTCGAGTGACCGTCGTTGAGAGTGCGGAGGCGGTTGAAAGAACAAGCGCTCGGGCAGATGTCCGGGGGCGTCAACCGCACAGGTGACGATTCGTAACCAGCCTGGAGGCTCAAGGTGACGCGCATCAGCTGCGGAGGACGGCCATGACATCCGTCCTCGTCTGCGACGACTCCCCGCTTGCCCGAGAAGCGCTCCGCCGCGCCGTCGCGACGGTGCCCGGCGTCGAGCGCGTGACGACCGCGGCCAACGGCGAGGAAGTCCTCCGCCGCTGGGGCGCGGACCGCTCGGACCTGATTCTGATGGACGTACGCATGCCCGGTCTGGGCGGCGTGGAGACCGTCCGCCGGCTGCTCTCCGCGGACCCCGGCGCCCGCATCATCATGCTCACCGTCGCCGAGGACCTGGACGGCGTGGCGCTCGCCGTCGCCGCCGGTGCCCGTGGATACCTGCACAAGGACGCCTCGCGCGCCGAGTTGCGGGCCACGGTCACCCAGGCCCTCGCCGACCCGACCTGGCGGCTGGCCCCGCGCCGGCTGCGCTCGGCCGAGATGGGTGCCGCGCCCACCCTCACCGCGCGGGAGATCCAGGTGCTGGAGGGCATGAGCCACGGCCGCTCCAACGCGGAGATCGGCCGCGAGCTCTTCCTCTCCGAGGACACGGTCAAGACGCACGCCAGAAGGCTCTTCAAGAAGCTGGGCGCATCGGACCGGGCGCACGCCGTCGCGCTCGGTTTCCGCTGGGGCCTGGTGCGCTAGGGCGTGACCGTTTCGATCCCCGTCCGCCGCCCGGCGGACGGGGCGGCGGAGGTCCGATATCCGTTTCCGGCCCGATGCCGCATCCTTGAAGGGTGGAGTTCCTCGGGGACGAGTCGATCGAGCGGGAGGGGAGGGCGCAGGAGATGACGTCCGGCGCACCTGCTCATAACGCTTCGGTGCACAACAGTGGACGCGGTGCCGCGGAAGAACGACCGCCAAGGCACCATGGACCGATGCGCGACGACGAGGCGGCCCATGCCCACGGGGCCATCGGTGCACTCGTACACCGTGCGGTCGACGGCGACGAGCAGGCCACGCACGACCTCCTGGCCCATGTCCACCCACTGGCCCTGCGCTACTGCCGTACGCGGTTGAACCGCCTGCCCGGTGACGCGCGCCACTTCGTCGAGGACCTCGCCCAGGAAGTCTGCGTCGCGGTGCTGATGGCCCTGCCGCGCTACAAGGACACGGGACGCCCCTTCGAGGCGTTCGTCTTCGCCATCGCCGGCCACAAGGTCGCCGATCTCCAGCGGGCCGCCATGCGGCACCCCGGTTCCACCGCCGTGCCCTCCGACGAGATGCCGGAGCGGCCCGACGACTCCCTCGGCCCGGAGGAGCGGGCGCTGCTCAGCGACGACGCCGAGTGGGCCAAGCGCCTGCTCGCCAACCTCCCGGAGAACCAGCGCGAGCTGCTGGTGCTGCGTGTCGCGGTGGGCCTGACCGCCGAGGAGACCGGCCAGATGCTGGGCATGTCCCCCGGGGCGGTACGAGTGGCGCAGCACCGCGCCCTCAGCCGGCTGCGGGCACTCGCCGAACAGTGAGCGTACGGACCACGCGCGCGTGCACGTGGTCCGTTTCCCTGCCTCCTGGTCCGTACGTGTGAACGTACAAACCTTCTGGGTGATCTTGCTCGTGGAATGAGACACGGCCGCAGGCCGTTAGCATGGACATCCGCACCGATCAAGGCCATTTGGGGAAGGTGTCATGACTGCCAACGTCGACGGAGTGCCCGAGAAATTCGCGACACTCGGGCTGACCTACGACGACGTGCTGCTGCTGCCGGGAGCCTCCGAGGTGCTCCCCAACGCGGTCGACACCTCGTCCCGCATCTCCCGCAACGTCCAGGTGAACATCCCGCTGCTCTCCGCGGCGATGGACAAGGTCACCGAGTCCCGCATGGCGATCGCGATGGCCCGCCTCGGCGGCGTCGGCGTGCTGCACCGGAACCTCTCCGTGGAGGACCAGGTCAACCAGGTCGACCTGGTCAAGCGCTCCGAGTCCGGCATGGTGACCGACCCCATCACCGTGCACCCGGAGGCGACGCTCGCCGAGGCGGACGCCCTGTGCGCCAAGTTCCGCATCAGCGGCGTCCCGGTCACCAACCCGGACGGCAAGCTCCTCGGCATCGTGACCAACCGCGACATGGCCTTCGAGAGCGACCGCAGCCGTCAGGTCCGCGAGGTCATGACGCCGATGCCGCTGGTCACCGGCAAGGTGGGCATCTCCGGCGTCGACGCCATGGAGCTGCTGCGCCGCCACAAGATCGAGAAGCTGCCGCTGGTCGACGACGAGGGCGTGCTCAAGGGCCTGATCACCGTCAAGGACTTCGTCAAGGCGGAGAAGTACCCGAACGCCGCCAAGGACGCCGAGGGCCGCCTGCTCGTCGGTGCCGCCGTGGGCGCCAGCCCCGAGGCGCTGGAGCGCGCCCAGGCGCTCGCCGCCGCCGGCGTCGACTTCCTGGTCGTCGACACCTCGCACGGCCACAACAGCAACGCCCTCAGCTGGATGGCGAAGATCAAGTCGAGCGTCAACGTCGACGTGATCGGCGGCAACGTCGCCACGCGTGACGGCGCGCAGGCGCTGATCGACGCCGGTGTCGACGGAATCAAGGTCGGCGTGGGCCCCGGCTCGATCTGCACCACCCGCGTGGTCGCCGGCATCGGCGTCCCGCAGGTCACCGCCATCTACGAGGCCTCGCTGGCGGCCCGTCCCGCCGGTGTCCCGCTGATCGGTGACGGCGGCCTGCAGTACTCCGGCGACATCGGCAAGGCGCTGGCCGCCGGTGCCGACACCGTGATGCTCGGCAGCCTCCTCGCGGGCTGCGAGGAGTCGCCCGGCGAGCTGCTCTTCATCAACGGCAAGCAGTTCAAGTCGTACCGGGGCATGGGCTCGCTCGGCGCCATGCAGTCCCGCGGCCAGGGCCGGTCGTACTCGAAGGACCGCTACTTCCAGGCCGAGGTCGCCTCCGACGACAAGCTCGTGCCCGAGGGCGTCGAGGGCCAGGTTCCCTACCGCGGCCCGCTCTCCAACGTCCTGCACCAGCTCGTCGGCGGCCTCCGCCAGACCATGGGGTACGTGGGCGCCGCCACCGTCGCGGAGATGGAGTCCAAGGGCCGGTTCGTCCGGATCACCTCGGCGGGCCTCAAGGAGAGCCACCCGCACGACATCCAGATGACGGTCGAGGCCCCGAACTACAGCAGGAAGTAATCCGCGCCCGCGATGGGGGGGGGGGGGGGGGGGGGGGGGGGGGGGGGGGGAGGAGGAAGGGGGGGGGGGGGGGGGGGGTCCCCCCGCCGCCCGGGTCAGCGCGCCCGTCGACGTTAGCTCACCGACCGGCCACGCCCT
>NZ_JBVJAH010000020.1:0-57035 GCF_055590785.1 Streptomyces sp. NPDC041796 | reverse complement strand
GGAGAAGGGCAGACGGGGGGAGGTAGCAGAGGAGCGACGACCCGACACATAGCACCCCCCCCCCCCCCCCCCCCCCCTACCCCCCCCCCCCCCCCCCCCCCCCCCCCCCCCCCCCCCCCACGCGCGTGTCGGGGATACTGGTAGGCGCAGACGTAGAGGGAAAGGCCACACATCGTGACTGAGATCGAGATCGGGCGCGGCAAGCGCGGCCGCAGGGCGTACGCGTTCGACGACATCGCCGTCGTACCGAGCCGGCGCACCCGGGACCCGAAGGAGGTCTCGATCGCCTGGCAGATCGACGCCTACCGCTTCGAGCTGCCGTTCCTGGCCGCTCCCATGGACTCGGTGGTGTCGCCGCAGACCGCGATCCGCATCGGCCAGCTCGGCGGCCTCGGCGTCCTGAACCTCGAGGGCCTGTGGACCCGGTACGAGGACCCGCAGCCGCTGCTCGACGAGATCGGCGAGCTGGACGAGGCGAACGCCACCCGCCGTCTGCAGGAGATCTACGCGGCCCCGATCCAGGAGGAGCTGATCGGGCAGCGCATCAAGGAGGTGCGCGACTCGGGCGTGGTCACCGCGGCCGCGCTCTCGCCGCAGCGCACCGCCCAGTTCTCCAAGGCGGTCGTCGACGCCGGGGTGGACATCTTCGTCATCCGCGGTACGACGGTCTCCGCCGAGCACGTGTCGGGCGCGGCAGAGCCGCTGAACCTGAAGCAGTTCATCTACGAGCTGGACGTTCCGGTCATCGTCGGCGGCTGCGCCACCTACACCGCCGCCCTGCACCTGATGCGTACGGGCGCGGCGGGTGTCCTCGTCGGCTTCGGCGGCGGCGCCGCGCACACCACCCGTAACGTGCTGGGCATCCAGGTCCCGATGGCGACCGCCGTCGCGGACGTCGCGGCCGCGCGCCGGGACTACATGGACGAGTCCGGCGGCCGGTACGTGCACGTGATCGCGGACGGCGGCGTGGGCTGGTCCGGCGACCTGCCGAAGGCCATCGCGTGCGGCGCCGACTCGGTGATGATCGGCTCCCCGCTGGCGCGGGCGACCGACGCGCCGGGCAAGGGCCACCACTGGGGCATGGAGGCCGTCCACGAGGACGTGCCGCGCGGCAAGCTGGTCGACCTGGGCATCGTCGGGACGACCGAGGAGATCCTGACCGGTCCGTCGCACTCGCCGGACGGGTCGATGAACTTCTTCGGCGCGCTGCGCCGCGCGATGGCGACGACGGGCTACAGCGAGCTCAAGGAGTTCCAGCGCGTCGAGGTCACCGTCGCGGACGCCCAGCACAAGCGCTGAGCCCCTGACGTACGAAGGGCCCGCACCTCGAAGTCGGTGCGGGCCCTTCGTGCGTCCGGACGCGACCGGTCAGGCGTTGGCCTTCTTGGCGCCGGCGAAGGCAGTGACGGCGGCGATGGCGAGGAAGAGGTAGGTCATGGCGTCCGCGGTCTCCTTCCACAGGTCCGTCAGCGAGCCGAAGTCTTCCATGAGGATCTCGGGGGCGGACCCGCCCAGCGTGTTGCTGATGACGACCGCCACCGCGACGAGCTGGCCGAGGTAGACGGCGCCGATCGACAGGATCGCGGCGACCACGGGCAGGGCCGGGTTGCGGCCGCCGACCTTGGCGGCGGCGAAACCGACGAGGAATCCGACGCCGACCGCGGCGTATCCGATCTCGCGCTCGATGGCCCCTCCGATCGCGCCGTAGGCGACGGCGGCGACGAGGGCGGCCACGACCGCGGTCACCAGGCCGAGCGCGAGGTTGTCCCGCGCGGGGGCCGGGGCGGGCGCGGGTGAGTAGGGTGCGGCACCGGCGGGGCCGCCGAACGGGTTGCCGGGCGGCGGAACGGGCTGGCTCATGCTGGGAAGTCCCCCCTGAAGCGTGCACGGCCATGGCGCACACCTGTGCGTATAAAGACCGTGTGAAGTAGAGGGTCCGGAGACTAACAGCCCGCTCCGACATTCGCCCCCCGGTATCCCGGGCCGGACCTACAGGCGGTGGGCCGCGCCCGCCGGAGTGACTCCGCGGGTGTCCAGCAGGAGTTGCGCCTTCACCGCCAGACCTTGCAGGTCGTACGTACGGTGGTGCTGGAGCAGCACCGTCAGGTCGGCCGCCGCGGCCGCCTCGTACAGGGAGTCCGCCCGGGGGACGGGCAGGTCGCGGACGCGCCAGTCGGCGACGTAGGGATCGTGGTAACTGACCGCCGCGCCCAGGTCCATCAGGCGGCGGCCGATCTCGGCGGCGGGGGAGCCCTCCTGGTCGGCGAGGTCCGGTTTGTAGGTGACGCCGAGCAGGAGGACGCGGGCGCCGCGCGCGGACTTGCCGTGCTCGTTGAGGAGCGTGGCGCAGCGCTGGATGACGTACTGCGGCATGCGTTCGTTGACCTGGCCCGCCAGTTCCACCAGGCGCAGCGGGCGGTGGGGGCCGATCGTGTCGACGGGGACGCCGTGGCCGCCGACGCCGGGGCCGGGGCGGAAGGCCTGGAACCCGAAGGGTTTGGTCTCGGCGCACCGGATGACGTCCCACAGGTCGACGCCGAGTTCGTGGCAGAGCACGGCCATCTCGTTGACCAGGGCGATGTTGACGTGGCGGAAGTTGGTTTCCAGGACCTTGACGGTCTCGGCCTCGCGCGTGCCGCGGGCCCGTACGACCTTGTCGGTGAGGCGGCCGTAGAAGGCGGCGGCGGATTCCGTGCAGGCGGGGGTGAGGCCGCCGATGACCCTCGGGGTGTGGGCGAAGTCGTGGGCGCGGCTGCCCGGGTCGAGGCG
The DNA here is from genome assembly GCF_055590785.1 of Streptomyces sp. NPDC041796. NCBI lineage: Bacteria > Bacillati > Actinomycetota > Actinomycetes > Kitasatosporales > Streptomycetaceae > Streptomyces > Streptomyces sp. NPDC041796. Next base: position 54,266 of record NZ_JBVJAH010000020.1, on the reverse strand, counting down.
GCCGGGGGCGTACGCGAGGTGGAAGTCGCGGCCCGCCCTGAGCCCGGAGCCCTCTTCGAGCAGCGGACGCAGGACGTCCTCGGTGGTGCCGGGGTGGACGGGCGATTCGAGCAGGACGGTGGTGTTGGGGCGCAGCCGGGCGGCCAGCGCGCGTGCCGCCTCGGCGACGGCGGTCAGGTCCGGTGTGCGGTCGGCGCCGAGGGGGGTGGGGGTGCAGATGACGGCGGTACGGACCCGGCCCAGCTCGGTGGGGTTGGTGGTCGGCCGGAAGCCCCCCGAGAGCATCCGGCGGATTTCCGAGGCGGTGAGCGAGCCGTCGACCGGCGGCCGGCCGGCCGCCAGCTCCGCCACGGGGTGGGGGTCGGTGTCGTAGCCGATCGTGTCGATCCCGGCGGCTGTGGCGGCTTGGGCGAGGGGCAGTCCGAGGTGGCCGAGGCCGATGACGGCGAGGTCTGCGGGCATGGGTGATGCCGTCCTTCCCAGTAGCCGGAGTGGACGCGGCACGCAAGTCCTGTGGACAGAACGAGCGCAGTGCAATGTCAGACTAGGCGTAAATATGACCGTTATGCGGCATTGCGGGCCATGGTTCGGCCGAGTGTTGTCCACAGGCGGTGGCTGAAGTCGGAGGGCCAGGACAGAATCAAGTCTGTGAGCCCGACCACACGGGGACACACGGGGGCGACGGGAGGCAGCGGTGAGGACAGCGACACTGGGACCCGCCGAGCGCGCCGAGGCGCTGGCGGCCATGGCCGATCGTGAACTGGACGTGCTGGTCGTGGGAGCCGGGGTGGTGGGCGCCGGGACGGCTCTCGACGCGGTGACACGCGGACTGGCGACCGGGCTGGTGGAGGCGCGCGACTGGGCGTCGGGCACCTCCAGCCGGTCCAGCAAGCTGATTCACGGCGGGCTGCGCTATCTCGAAATGCTGGACTTCGCGCTCGTACGGGAAGCGCTGAAGGAGCGCGGACTGCTGCTGGAGCGGCTCGCCCCCCACCTGGTGAAACCGGTGCCGTTCCTCTACCCGCTCCAGCACAAGGGCTGGGAGCGGCTCTACGCGGGCTCGGGCGTGGCGCTGTACGACGCCATGTCCGTCTCGTCGGGGCACGGCCGCGGGCTCCCCGTGCACCGGCACCTGTCACGGCGGCAGGCGCTGCGCGTGGCGCCCGCGCTGAAGAAGGACGCCCTGGTCGGGGCGTTGCAGTACTACGACGCGCAGATGGACGACGCGCGCTTCGTGGCGACGCTCGTGCGGACGGCCGCGAGTTACGGCGCGCACGTCGCCAGCCGGGCACGGGTCATCGGCTTCCTGCGCGAGGGCGAGCGCGTCGTCGGCGCCCGGGTCCAGGACGTGGAGGCGGGCGGCGAGTACGAGGTCCGCGCCAAGCAGATCGTCAACGCGACGGGCGTGTGGACGGACGACACCCAGGCCCTGATCGGCGAGCGCGGGCAGTTCCATGTACGGGCGTCGAAGGGCATCCACCTGGTCGTGCCCAAGGACCGGATCCACTCGAGCACGGGCCTGATCCTCCGCACCGAGAAGTCGGTCCTCTTCGTCATCCCCTGGGGACGCCACTGGATCGTGGGGACCACCGACACCGACTGGGACCTGGACAAGGCCCACCCGGCGGCGTCCAGCGCCGACATCGACTACCTGCTGGAGCATGTGAACAGCGTGCTGGCGGTCCCGCTCACCCGGGACGACGTCCAGGGGGTGTACGCGGGCCTGCGGCCGCTGCTGGCCGGCGAGTCCGACGCGACGAGCAAGCTGTCGCGCGAGCACACCGTGGCCCACCCGGTGCCGGGTCTGGTCGTCGTGGCGGGCGGCAAGTACACGACGTACCGGGTGATGGCCAAGGACGCGGTGGACGAGGCGGTGCACGGCCTGGACGCACGGGTGGCGTCCTGCGTCACCGAGGACGTACCGCTGCTGGGCGCCGAGGGATACCGGGCGCTGTGGAACGCGCGGGCACGGATCGCCGCCCGGACGGGGCTTCACGTGGCGCGCGTCGAGCACCTGTTGAACCGGTACGGCTCCCTGGTGGAGGAACTGCTGGAGCTCGTCGTCGCCGATCCGAAACTCGGCGAACCGCTGAGCGGCGCCGACGACTACCTGCGGGCCGAGGTCGTCTACGCCGCGTCGCACGAGGGCGCCCGGCACCTGGACGACGTGCTGACCCGGCGTACCCGGATCTCCATCGAGACCTTCGACCGGGGCACCCGCAGCGCACGTGAGTGCGCGCGGCTGATGGCGCCGGTGCTGGGCTGGGACGAGGAGCACATCGAGAAGGAGGTGGAGCACTACGAGAAGCGGGTGCAGGCGGAGCGCGAATCGCAGCGGCAGCCGGACGACCTGACGGCGGACGCGGCGCGCCTGGGCGCACCGGACATCGTGCCGCTCTAGGCGGCTCCCGGGGCCCCGCGCCCTACTGCCAGGTCGCGGTGTCCGGGTCGACGCCGTGGGCGTGCGCGCTCGCGTCGACGATGCGACGGAACCACGTGGCGAGACCGGCGCGGATGCCGTCGTAGTGGGCGGCGAATCCCGGATCGGCCTCGTACATGCGGCCGAGGCACACCTGCATCTGCCTGGTGAGGGGGAAGTACGCAGCGAATACTTCGCGGTGCCGCTCGACGAGTCGGTTCGCTTCGGGGCTGCCGGGTGTGACGCCGGCGTCCATGGCATCCCCGAGGGCGCGTTCGAAGGCGGCCACGGCGTCGGCGATCGCCTGCCATTCCTCCGGACCACGAGAGGCCGAGCGTTCGGCGTACTGCCGCCATTGCGTCGTGTCCCCGTAGCGCTGACGCGCTTGGGCGGGCCAGTCCGGGTTCCACTGGGGGCCGAAGATCGCGGCCTGCTGCTCCACGGTCAGCAGCAGGCCGCGCTCGTGGGCGTCGACCATCCGGTCCAGACCGGCGCCGAGCTGCTGGAGGCGCTCGATCCGTTCGGTGACCTGGGCGCGCTGCGCGCGCAATGCGCCGGGTACGTCCGAGGTCGAGTCGTCCAGCACGGCCCGGATCCTGTCCAGGCCGAGACCGATCTCTCGGTAGACGACGACGCGGTGCAGGCGTTCGAGGTCACCGGCGGTGTAGAGCCGGTAGCCGGCAGCCGTGCGCAGCGATGGTCGTGCCAGACCGATCTCGTCCCAGTGATGCAGCGCGCGGACGGTCACGCCCAGACGCGCCGAGACCTGACCGACTGTCAGGCCCTCGGCGTCAGTGGCATCAGGCATGCTCCTCGTCGTCGCCGCGACCGACGCCCGGTGGGGTGATCCCGATGGCTTCAAGGTCCCGTGCCTCCTTGCTGGCGGGATCGAAGGGCTTCGCCGCAGTGAACACGATCCGTGCGTTCTCGGGGGTGATCACCGCCACATCGCGGGTGTTCCAGGGGGTGTCCCGTGGACCGTCGACCGAGTCCGGGCGGAGCGCACGACAGGTCTCGACGAGGGAGTCGACCTGGCTGAGCACGCACGCGAAACTGAAGCTCATCGCCGGTGGCTGCTCCGGAACGCTCGCATCCGAGACGAGGAGGACGTCCTGGAACGCCCACCGGCGCAGATGGACGAGTTCGCCGGGGATGCTGAACAGTTCGATGAAGCCGAGCCCATGGCACCAGAAGTCGACCGACGCCGCCAGATCGCTCGTGGGGATCGTCGCGAACGCAGGCATTCCATAGATGCCACGGAACGGCTCCGGCGGAACCGCGTCCGGGCCGGGGGCGGGTACGGGGCTGATCTCGAACGCGTTGTAGTAGTCGCTCATGCACCTCACCCTCCGGCCTCCCGCAACGTGAGGGTCAAGCCCGATCCGGGAAATCCTCGGGGACGTTGCCGGCGCGGCCGCCGGAGCGGCAGAACTCGTCCTCCAGGAGGGCCGGTTCCAGTGAGTCGAGGGCGCTGTCGGGCACGGCGTCCGTATTGACCCGGAAGGTGATGGTGCGTCGGCCGTCGCTGGTGGAGGCGGTGCGGACGTAGCTGCCGGTGATGTGGCCGTTGTGGCCCCACACCGTGGTGCCGCAGGAAAGCCGCTGGGGGTAGATGCCCATGCCGTAGGGGCCGTTCGCGGGGCGGGTGTCGAGCAGTTCCCGGAGCTGGGGTGCGGGGAGGAGGCGGCCGGAGAGGAGGGCCGCGTAGAAGCGGTTCAGGTCGTCCAGGGTGCTGATCAGTTCGCCCGCCGCGTCTGCGGCGCGCGGGTCGAGCGCGGTGACGTCCCGGCCGGCGGCATCGTAGGCCCGGCCGTGCGGCGGGGGCAGGGCCGTACGGGCGCCGGGGAAGGAAGTGCCGGTGAGGCGAAGAGGACTGATGACGCGCCGCCCGGTCTCCGCCGCGTAGGAGCGGCCGGTGACCTGTTCGATGACGAGGCCGAGCAGCACGTAGTTGGTGTTGGAGTAGGCGTAGCGACCGACGGGCCCAGGGGGACGGGCCAGCGCACGAAGGACGGCTTCGCGCGCGGGCGTCAGTGCCGTGGGCGGCCGGCGGCGTCGGCGTAGTCCGGCAGGCCACTGGTGTGGGTGAGCAGGGCGCGCAGGGTGACGCGCCGGCCCGCCTCGCCGGGCAGCAGGCCGGGCACATGGAGCCCGATCGGGTCGTCGAGGCGCAACCTTCTCTCGGCGGCGAGTTGGAGCACCACCGTCGCGATGAACGTCTTGGTGATGCTGCCCGCGCGGAAGCGGTCGGCGCGGTGCATACCGGGACCGGTTGCCTGGAACCGCGACGCGGTGGGCGAGTCGGACAGCATCGCCGCGGCCGGCGCGTGGCCCTCCGAGACGAGCCGGGGCAGCACGGCGGAGGGAGGGGTGGGGGAGGGTGCCCCGGGCAGCGGGCCGACGCCCAGCCCGAGCAGGGCGGTGACCAGCGGAACGGCGAGCCGGGCGCGGGGCAGTGGCATCGTGGGATCCTCCTTCGGGGCCCCATCCTGGCGGACGTGAGGACCCGGGAGATTCACCGGTCCCGGAGTGAGAGACAATGGACGCTCTTCCAGGGCGGGTTACCGCATCGCGCGGAAGCGGCAGGCGCGGGCGAGGATCAGGGATCGCAGAGGGGACGCATGTCGGGAGCGGAGCAGTCGCGGAACGCGGCTCGGGAACCTCAGCGGGACGCGGCGAAGCCGGGCGTCGGATCGGACGGGCCGGACAAGAAGCCGGGCGCCGAGCCGGCCGCGGACGCCCCCGCCACGTCGGGCACGGAGCCGGTCAAGGACGCGACCATGAAGCTGGGCGCCGGCCGGCCCGGGGCAGCGGCCGACGGATCCGGCGGCCCCTCGGACAAGGCGGCGGACGGCGAGCGGGACGCGGGCCGCGAGAGCGCGGGTACCGGCGCTTCGGTTCCCGCCCCCCGGTCGGACAAGGGCGCGGTTTCCGCCACGTCCGGCGGACGGCCGGGCAAGGACGCCGCCGGCGGGCCGGACGCGGAGCCCGGGGACGCGCCGAGCGTGGGTGACGAGGCGCCCGGCACGACGCCCTCGCCCTCGTCCACGGGCGCGGACACGGGCGGCCGCTCGGTCCCGTCCGCGCGCTCCGGCGCGGTGGAGGACGTGAAGGAGCCGAAGGGCCCCAAGGACTCCAAGAGCCCGTCCACGGGCCCCAAGGACCCCACGGGCCCGTCCACGGGCCCCAAGGACCCCACGGGCCCGTCCGCGGGCTCCACGGGCCCGTCCATGGACTCCAAGGCCCCCAAGGAGCCGTCCAAGGCGGCCAAGGAGCCGAAGGGCGCCAAGGGAGCGGGCGCGGTGGCGCCCGCGGGCGCCGGGGCGAAGCCGGCGGCGGCCGGCGGGCGCGGCGGCGGGGCCGACTCGGCGTCAGCGGTGCGTCCGACCAGCGAAGGGCGGCTCCTCGCGGGCCGCTACCGGCTCGGCGGCGTTCTGGGGCGCGGCGGCATGGGCACCGTCTGGCGGGCCGTCGACGAGACGCTCGGGCGTACCGTCGCCGTCAAGGAACTGCGCTTCCCCAACAGCATCGACGAGGACGAGAAGCGCCGCCTCATCACGCGTACCCTCCGCGAGGCCAAGGCGATCGCCCGGATCCGCAACAACGGCGCCGTGACCGTCTACGACGTCGTCGACGAGGACGACCGTCCCTGGATCGTCATGGAGCTGATCGAGGGCAAGTCGCTCGCCGACGCCATCCGTGAGGACGGTGTCCTCACGCCCAGGCGCGCCGCCGAGGTGGGGCTCGCGATCCTCGACGTCCTGCGTTCCGCGCACCGCGAGGGCATCCTGCACCGCGACGTGAAGCCGTCCAACGTCCTCATCTCGGACGACGGCCGGGTCGTCCTCACCGACTTCGGTATCGCACAGGTCGAGGGCGACCCGTCCATCACCTCGACCGGCATGCTCGTCGGCGCCCCGTCGTACATCTCGCCCGAGCGGGCCCGCGGCCACAAGCCCGGCCCGGCGGCGGACATGTGGTCGCTGGGCGGCCTGCTCTACGCGTGCGTGGAGGGCTGCCCGCCGTACGACAAGGGCTCCGCCATCGCGACGCTGACCGCCGTCATGACCGAGCAGCTCGACCCGCCGAAGAACGCGGGCCCGCTGGAGGAGGTCATCTACGGCCTGCTCCACAAGGACCCGGCCAAGCGTCTCGACGACGCGGGCGCCCGCGTGCTGCTCAACGACGTGATCCACGCGCCCGAGGCGGCCGTGGCACCCGTGCCCGAGCCGTCGCCGGAGGTCACGCGCATCGTGCCTCTGCTGCCGCTGCCCGGCGAGGACGCCACCGCCAAGCCCAAGGACGCCGACGACCCGGCGGCGGAGCGGATGCGCGGCGCGCTGCGTTCCGTGCGCAACGCGGCCGCGTTCGCCAAGGCGGAGCCGGCGTCCGGGCCGCAGAGCGCGGAGCGTTCCGCGCCGGTGGCGCCCGCGCGGGCGCCGCTCACCGATGTGGTGTCGCGGCGCACGCTCGTGGTCATCGCGGTCGTCGTCGCGCTCGCCGTGATCGCCACCGTGCTCGCCCTCACCCTGGGGGGTGACGACGAGCCGGGCGCCAAGGGCAAGGGCACGCCCGGCACCGACCGGACGGCGTCGGCCGGTTCGGCGGTCGCCGAGGGAGCCACCGGTGGCAACGACGACCAGCCGGCCGGCGAGCAGGGCAAGGAGCAGGGGGGCGAGCAGCCCGGCACGGGCGGCGCCAGCGGCGGCAAGGGCGGGGCGAAGCCGTCCGCCGGAACGGGGACGGGCAACGGCGGGGCGGCGCTGCCGGCCGGGTACACCATGGTCAGTGACGGCACGTTCCACTTCTCCATGGCCATGCCGTCGAGCTTCCGCAGGACGGCCATAGCGGGGCAGAACTCGGGCGGGATATACAGCGAGAGCGGTGGGTTCCCGAGGGTCCAGGTGGACTTCACCGACAACCCCAAGGACGATGCCGCGGCCGCCTGGGGGGCCGCCTGGCTCGGCCTCAAGGCCAGTGTCAGTGGCTACCGGCATCATGGAATCGACAAGGTGGACTACAAGGGTTATCCGACGGTCGCCGACTGGCAGTTCGAGCGCGAGCAGAGCGGGGAGCGGGTCCGCGTGCTCAACCGAGGCTTCAAGGTCGACGCCACGCACGGTTACGCGATCATGATCACCTGCAAGGCCGCGGAGTGGGACGGCGTGGAGTGCAAGACGCTGCGGGACACGGCGTTCGCCACGTTCAGCCCCAAGGACTGACCAGGGCCACGTATCGTGAGAGCTCGTGGACCGTACGCAGCCGGAATGGGCAGGTAACTGCACATCGGACGACCAGAATTGACGGTTTCGTACGGTCTGTGAAGCCGGGGGACAGCGCGCTCGTGGGGAGGCGGCGTCGTGGACGACTATGCGGGGAGGGTGCTCGCCGACCGCTACCGCCTGCCGTTGCCGCCCTCGGACGAGTACGAACTCGTCGAGACTCGGGCCTTCGACACGTACAGCGGCCAGGAAGTGCTGGTCCGGCAGCTCCCGTTGCCGGAGGTCGTCGACGCCGAGGTCGTGGAACCGGAGCGGCAGGCCGGGTCAGCGGGACCTGCCGGGGCCGCCGGGTCGCGCGTGCCGCCGCGCAGAGCGGCGAGCGGCCGGGCGGTCAGGCGGTCCGGTGACCCTGCGGTACGCCGGGCCATCGAAGCCGCGCAGGCGGCGGCGCAGATCCCGGACCACCCCAGGCTCGACCAGGTCTTCGACGTCTTCGCCGAGGCCGGGTCCCTGTGGATAGTGAGTGAACTGGTCGCGGCCAGGCCCCTGGCGGCCCTGCTCGCGGAGAAGCCCCTCAGCCCGTACCGGGCGGCGGAGATCGGCTCGGACGTGCTCACCGCGCTGCGCGCGCTGCACGCGCACGGCTGGGTCCACCGGAACATCACGGTGCGCACGGTGCTGGTCTGCGACGACGGACGGGTCGTGCTGACCGGGCTCGCGGCGGGCGCGGCGGAAGAGGCGCTGTGCGGGTACGCCCCGGTCCCGGATCCGGACGACGACGACTTTCCGCCCGCACCGCACGGACCGTCCGGACCGTCCGGACCGCACGCACCGGCCGCTCCGGCCGCTCCGGGATCCGCTCCCTCGCCCCTCCCCGCGCTCGCGCCGGGGTACGAACTGGCCACGCCCACGCTCCCGGAGCCCGCCACCGGCCCGGAACCGACCGCCCTCCCGGAGGCCCCGCACCCTTATCCGCACCCCCACCCGCCCGCGCCGGACGAGCGCGCCACCCGGGCCGGTGCCATCGCCGCGTACCGGGCCGGAGCGCGTGCCGCCGCCCGTGCGGAGGAGGCGGGCTCCGCCCTCGCCCTGCCGCCCCCGCCGAAGGGCCCCGCGGCCCCCGCGGGCGGCACACCGGACGACTACGAGCCCCAGTGGTGGTCCCGGGCCGCCGACCTCGACGACGATGAGGACGACACCGGCGAGGGCGAGGCCGACGGCGGAGCTCCGCGGCGTGCCCTGCTCACGGGCACCTGGAGCGACGGCCCTGGCTCCGGTCCCGGATCCGTCCCGGCCGGCGGGGGCGTATCCCCGTACGGCACCCGGGACGCCCTGCGCGCCGACGCCCAGCGCCAGGCCCGCACTCCCGTCCCGTCACCGGCGGAGCGGTCCGCCGAACCGGGCCGCTGGGACGACGTCGTCGCCGACACCCAGTCCGCCGCCCCGCGGTACCGGGGCCCCGCCACACCCCTCGCCGCCGAGCGCGCCCGCCAGGCCCGGATCGCCGTCGTCGGAGCCGTGACGGAGCGGTGGGCACCGGAACAGGCGGGGCCGGTGCACGACACCTGGCAGCTCGCCCCGCCCATCGGGCCGGCCACCGACCTGTGGGCGCTCGGCGCGCTGCTCTACCGCGCGGTCCAGGGCCACGCCCCCTACCCCGAGGAGAACGCCGCGGAGCTGGTCCAGATGGTGTGCGCCGAGCCGCCCGCGTTCGCGGAGGAATGCGGCCCGCTGCGCCCGGTCGTCGAGTCGCTGCTGCGCCAGGACCCCACCGAGCGACCGGACTTCGAGGAGCTGCGCGGCTGGCTGCGCTCGCTCGTCCGGTCGGCGCCGGAGCCGGACGCGGGCACCGGCGTCGTCCCGATGCCGTCCGTCGACGCCACCCGCCTGCCGGTCGTGCGGCGCCGGGGCGAGCTGGTCCGCAGGCGCCGCGCCGGCGCGCCCGGCAGCACCCAGGGCCGCCACCGCCACAGCAAGAAGACCAGGCCCACGAGGAGCAACGCCGGTGCCTCCCGGGCCCCGCACACCCCGCGTGCCCCGCGCGCCCTGGGACGGACGCTCCTGCTCGCCATACTGCTCGCGCTCGCCGCCGCCATCGCGTACGCCGTGATGTTCATGCCCAAGGCGGAGCCACAGACCCGGGGGCAGTCCCCGCAGCAGTCACAGCCGTCCCAGCGGCCGCAACAGCCGCCGCAGACCCAGCCGTCCGGCACCCCGCAGGAGCAGCCCACTCCGAGCGCTCCGGCGCCGTCCACCAACACCGTCACCCCCGACGCGCCGGACATGGCAGCCGGGTACACCGTGCGCGACGACCCCGAGGGGTTCCGTATCGGGGTCGACAAGAGCTGGCGGCGCAGCCCCATCAACGACGTGGGCCAGGTCCGCTACACCGGTGGCGACTTCACCCTGATCGTGGTCCCGGGCCGGGACACCGTCCAGGCGGGTGGCAGCGACCCCTTGGAGTACCAGCGCACCAAGGAGCGCGAGCTCCAGCCCTGGCGCGACTCCAGCTGGGCCACCGCCACCGGGCTGCGCCGGATCGACGTGGGCCGACAGGTCATGGCCGAGGGTCAGTTCACCTGGACGGACGCCAACGGCCGGGAGGTGTACGTCCGCAACCTCGCGTTGATCGTCGGTGACCGCTACCACGTCGTCCACGTCATCGGTCCGGAGACCCAGCGTGACAAGGTGTCCGAGATCTACCAGCAGGCGATCGGCGTGTACCGGTCCACCCGCTGAGACGTCGTCACTCCCTGTTCCCCACAAATGCGCCCGAAAGCCCAACTACGCATCACAGAGCGGTCTCCTTGGCAACCCCGAGGTTTCGGCCACGGCACAACCCTCCGTAACCTGGAATCCGAAGGAACGAGCGGGGGACAGTGGAACACTCTCAAGGCATGGGCGCGGGACTCGTGCTCGCCGGTCGCTACCGGCTCATCGAGGCCATCGGTCGCGGCGGCATGGGCAAGGTCTGGCGCGCCCACGACGAAGTGCTGCACCGCACTGTCGCCGTCAAGGAACTCACGGCGGGCAAGTACGTCTCCGAAGCGGATCGGGCCGTTCTCCACGCCCGTACGCAGAAGGAGGCGCGCGCCGCCGCCCGTATCACGCATCCCGGCGTCGTCACCGTCCATGACGTGCTGGAGCAGGACCACCGCCCCTGGATCGTGATGCAGTACGTCGACGGGCCCTCGCTCGCCGACGCCGCAAAGGCGGCTGAAAATCGCCGTATCGACGCGCGCGAGGCAGCCCGCATCGGACTGCACGTCCTGGGCGCGCTGCGCGCCGCGCATGCCGCCGGAGTGCTGCACCGGGACGTCAAGCCCGGCAATGTCCTGCTCGCCCGCGACGGCAGGGTCCTGCTCACCGACTTCGGGATCGCCGCCATCGAGGGCGACTCCTCCATCACCCGGACCGGGGAACTGGTCGGCTCCATCGAGTACCTGGCTCCCGAGCGGGTACGCGGTGGTGACCCGGGCCCCGCCTCCGACCTCTGGGCGCTGGGCGCCACGCTCTACACCGCCGTCGAGGGCACCCCGCCCTTCCACCGCACGTCACCGCTGAGCGTCATGCAGGCCGTGGTCACCGAGGAACCACCGCCCGCCGAGTACGCCGGCGCCCTCGCGCCCGTCATCACCGCGCTGTTGCGCAAGGACCCGGGGGACCGTCCCGAGGCCGCCGAGGTCGGACGCATGCTGCTGGAGGCGATGGAGGGCCGTACGCCCGCCGCCGCGCAGGCGTACGTCCCGACCCGGACCATGAGCCGTGAGGACCTGACGGCCGTGACCAAGAAACTGCCGGGGCCCGACGAGCAGACGTCCGAGCCCGGCTCCCCGCACGAGGCGGGCGAGGCGGACGAGGCGGACGAGCAGTCCCCGGACCGGCAGTCTTCAGACCGGCAGCCCCCGGGCCAGGAGTCCCCGGACCGGCAGACCCCGGACCAGGAGTCCGCGGACCGGGAGTCCGGCCGAAGAACCGCGGGCCGAAGACCCGCGGCGAGCGCCGACCGGAACACCACGGCCCGGACGACCGGAGGGCGGTCGGCCACGCGCCGCCGCCCGGAGGCCGAGCGGATGGCGGCCCAGGACACCACCGGCCACACGAACCGGGACCGGAGCGCCGCGTCCGGTGGAGCTCCGGGCTCACCCGGCTCCCTCGGCGCCTCGGGCGACCGGGACCGAGCCGGTGACCGGTCGTCCCGGCACCGGGGTTGGCGCACGGCCGTCCTGGTGACGGTCCTCGCCGCGGTCGTGGGCAGCGCCGCGGGTTTCGCCGTGATGCGGTACGGGAACGACGACACGGCCCGCGACGCCGCCGCGGCCGACCTGGACGGGGCGGCACCGTCCGTGCCGGATGGCTGGGAGCGCGTCGAGGACCCGTCGGGTTTCAGCCTTCTCGTACCGGAGGGGTGGAAGCGCCGGACGGAAGGCGGTCAGATCGACTACACGCCCGACAACGGCCGCCACCTCATCCGTATCAGTGTCGACGCCTCACCCGACTTCGAGAATCCCTGTCTTCACATGCTCGATATCGAGAAAGGGCTGAAGAAGCGGCTTCCCCGGTATGAGCGGAAGGAGCTGCACACGAACACGTTCCGTGATCAACTGGAATCCTGTCTGTGGGAGTTCACCTGGGTCGAGAAGAACGCCAACGCGGGCGAGCGGCACGCGATCGACCAGGTGTACTACGCGGACGACGGAACCGAGTACGCGTTGTTCATGTCCGCTCCCGCGGCCGACTGGCCGGTGACCAGGGAGCAGTTCGACATCGTGCTGCGCGGCTGGCGTCCCGCCGAGGAGTGACCCTCGGCGCGAGCAGAGGGGATGTGCCGTGTCCGGATCGGGGCAGCAGCGGCGGATCGTCGGACGCTACCGGCTGGAGGCCCGGCTCGGGCGGGGAGGCATGGGTACGGTCTGGCGGGCGTACGACGAGCTGCTCGGCCGTCGCGTCGCCGTCAAGGAGCTCCACGTCGACGTGGGAACCGCCGTCTACCCCACTCTCCGCGAGGCGCGTGCCATCGCGCGCGTGCACCATCCGCACATCGTCTGCGTGCACGACGTCGTCGAGGAGGACGGCGTCCCGTACATCGTCATGGAGCTGGTCGAAGGCCGTTCGCTCGCCGAGCGGATCGCGTCCCACGGTCCTCTCGACGCCCGTGAGGCGGCACGCGTCGGACTCGCGCTGCTGAGCGCGCTGCGGGCCGCCCACGCGCTCGGGGTGCTGCACCGGGACCTGAAACCGGCCAACGTCCTGCTGGAGGAGGGCAGCGGGCGGGTCGTCCTCACCGATTTCGGCATCGCGCAGCTCGCCGGCTCGACGACGATCACGGAGGCGGGGATGTTCGTCGGCTCGCCCGAGTACACCGCGCCCGAGCGGATGCAGGGCGCGCAGGCCGGTCCGGAGACGGACCTGTGGTCGCTGGGGGCGCTGCTGTGCGCCACGCTGACCGGCCAGTCGCCCTTCCACCGCGACTCGTTGGGCGGGGTGCTGCACGCGGTCGTGGAGGAGGACTTCAGACCGCCCGCGGCGGCGGGGCCCCTGCTGCCGGTCGTACGCGGCCTGCTGCAGCGGGACCCGGCCCGGCGGATGGGCGCGGCGGAGGCGGAACGGCTGCTGAGGGCGTACGCGGACACGGGACGGCCTCGCGGGTCCGAGGGACGCGGCGCCGACGGGCGCGGTCACGACGGACGCGGCGCCGAGTCACCCGGGTACGGGCGGCGCGGGTCCGAGGTGGCCGACGACGCACCGCTGACGTACACCGGCAGGGCGGCCGGTGCCGCCGGACCGTACGCCGATGCCGTACCGCCCCGCGCCGACGCCTCGCGCCGCTCGCCCTCGGACGCCGTGCCGGAGCGCGCCGACCGCGCCCGCGCCCGCGCCCGTACGCGTACCCGCGCCCGTGACCGTACCCACGACCGCCCCCACGCCCACGATCTCCCCCCGCACGGGGATGCCGCGCCCCCGCGCACCGGCCGCCCGCCCCGGCGCGGCCTCCGCAACCCACTGGTGGCCGCCGCCCTGCTGGTGGCCCTCGCCGGGGCGGGCGCGGCGGGCGTGCTGCTCCTGCGAGGCCACGGGGACGGCGGGGGCGGCGGAGGCGGCGACCACCCGACGGCCACCGTTTCCCCGTCACCGGACACGCCCACCGCTCCGAACACCCCCGGCGCGGCAGCCGGTACGGGGACCGGCACCGGAACCGGGACCGGCACGGACACCGGCGCCGGCCCGGGCGCCACCCCCACCCCCACTCCGAGCCACGCCCGCGTGCCCACCGGATACCGCTCCACCTCGGACCCGCGCGGCTTCTCGCTGACCGTCCCCCAGGGATACGTCCGGTCCACCGACGACAGGCGTGTCTTCTACATGTCGTCCGACCGGGCGGTGCGGATCGGCATCCGGATCCAGGACCCGGCCTCCGGCGGGCCCCTCGGCTACATGCGCCGGGCCCATGCCAACGGCCCGGAGGTCCACCCCGGTTACCGCGACGCCAAGGTCACGCCGACGACGCACAACGGCCTCCCGGCGGCGCTCCGGGAGTTCACCTGGGACGGGTTCTCCCCCGCCGAGGGGGCGCGGCGCACGTACGACCTCTGCTGGGACGAGAACGGGCGGATGTACGACGTGTGGGTCTCGGCGCCGGTGGCCCGGCGGGACGAGCTGAAGCGCCACTTCGACACCGTTCTCGATTCCTTCCGGGTGCGGCAATCGTGACCGGAACTCATGATCAGGCCCTGACCAGCCCCTGATCAGGGCTTATTTGCCAGTGAACGCTGGCATGGTGTGGGCGCCCGGTGAAAAGCTGTTACCGGCGGGTACCGCGCGGGCCCCATCCGGAATACCCTCGCCCCCATGACGGACACGACGGACACGCAGGCCCCCGCCACGCCTCTCGGTACGAACCCGGTAGCCCCCGCCCCGGCCGGTGCCCGCACCGCCGCCGACGTGGTGACGCCCGAGGTGGTCGCCCAGCTCACCCGGGGCGTCGTCGGTTCCGGCCGGACCGCCAACCACACCCCCTTTACCGGGGAACGGCTGGCCGAGCTGCCCGAGTCGACCCCCGAGGAGGTGGCCGAGGCCTTCGCCCGCGCCCGCGCCGCGCAGTCCGCCTGGGCCGCCACGCCCGTACGCGCGCGTGCCGCCGTGCTGCTCCGCTTCCACGACCTGGTCCTGGAACGGCAGGCGGAGGTCCTCGACCTGATCCAGCTGGAGACCGGCAAGGCCAGGCTCCACGCCCACGAAGAGGTCCAGGTGGTCGCCGTCGCCGCCCGCCACTACGGGCGCCGCGCGGCCGCGTACCTCAAGCCGAAGCGGCACACCGGCGCCATGCCGACCCTCACCAAGGTCACCGAACTGCGCCAGCCGCGCGGCGTCGTCGGCCAGATCGCGCCCTGGAACTACCCCCTCGAACTGTCCGTCGGCGACGCGCTGCCCGCCTTCGTGGCCGGCAACGCGGTCGTCATGAAGCCCGACACCGAGACGGCGCTGACCGCCCTGTGGGCCCGGGACCTGCTCATCGAGGCGGGCCTGCCCGCCGAGGTCTTCCAGGTCGTCATCGGCGACGGCCCGGTCGTCGGCCCCGAGATCGTCAAGCACGCCGACTACGTCTCCTTCACCGGCTCCACCCGCACCGGCCGTGAGGTGGCCCAGGGCGCGGCGGCCCGCCTCGTCGGCGTCTCCCTCGAACTGGGCGGCAAGAACGCGATGCTGGTCCTCCACGACGCCGACGTGGAGAAGGCGGCCGCGGGAGCCGTGCGTGCCTGCTTCTCCTCGGCCGGCCAGCTCTGCATCTCCATCGAGCGGCTGTACGTCCACGAGTCCATAGCCGACGAGTTCATGGACCGGTTCGTCACCCGCACGAAGGCCATGCGGCTCGGCAACTCCCTGGCCTACGGGGCCGACATGGGCTCCCTGGTCGGGGAGCGGCAGTTGGAGACCGTCACCCGGCACGTCGAGGAGGCCGTCGCCAAGGGCGCCAAGCTCGTCGCGGGCGGCGTCGCCCGGCCCGACATCGGCCCCCTCTTCTACGAGCCCACCATCCTGGAGGGCGTCCAGGAGCCGATGGCGGTGTGCGGCGAGGAGACCTTCGGCCCGGTCGTCTCCGTCTACCGCTTCACCGACGAGGACGAGGTCGTCGAGCGCGCCAACGCCACCGCGTACGGCCTCAACGCCAGCGTGTGGACCAAGGACGGCCGCCGCGGGCACGCCGTCGCGGCGAAGCTCCGCACCGGCACGGTCAACATCAACGACGGGTACGCCCCGGCGTACGGCAGCGTCCAGTCCCCGATGGGCGGCATGAAGGACTCCGGCCTCGGCCGCCGGCACGGTTCCGAGGGCGTCCTGAAGTACACCGAGGCCCAGACCGTGGCGCAGCAGCGGGTGATGCCGTTCGGGCCCTCGTTCGGCATGGACGACGAGCAGTACGCGGCGCTGATGAGCCGCAGCCTGCGCCTGATGAAGGCGTTCCGTTTCCGCTAGACCTTTTCCCTTCGGTACGAGGAGAGCCCATGCCCCAGGTCCCCCCTGCCCGGAATCAGGACGAAGCGCCTGACGGGTACGACTACGACGTCATCGTCGTCGGTTCCGGCTTCGGTGGCTCCGTATCGGCCCTCCGCCTGACCGAGAAGGGCTACCGCGTCGGTGTCCTGGAGGCGGGCCGCCGGTTCAGCCCCGGCACCCTGCCCAAGAGCTCCTGGGACGTGAAGAACTACCTGTGGGCGCCCGCCCTGGGCCTCTTCGGCATCCAGCGCATCCACCTCCTCGGCAACGTCATGGTCCTGGCGGGCGCCGGGGTCGGCGGTGGTTCGCTCAATTACGCCAACACCCTCTACGTGCCGCCCGAGCCGTTCTTCCGGGACAAGCAGTGGGCCTCCATCACGGACTGGCAGGAGGAACTGGCCCCCTACTACGACCAGGCCAAGCGCATGCTGGGCGTACGGCTCAACCCGACCATGACGCCGTCCGACGTCCACCTCAAGGCGACCGCCCAGGCCATGGGCGTCGGCGACACCTTCCACCTCGCGCCCGTCGGCGTCTTCTTCGGCGACGGCAAGGACGCCACCGAGGGGGACGGGCCGGGCGCGGCGAAGGTCAAACCGGGACAGAAGGTCGACGATCCGTATTTCGGGGGCGCGGGCCCGGCCCGGCGTGCCTGCACGGAGTGCGGCGAGTGCATGACGGGCTGCCGGCACGGCGCGAAGAACATGCTCACCGAGAACTACCTCCACCTCGCGGAGAAGGCCGGGGCCGTCATCCACCCCATGACCACGGTCACCGCCGTCACCGACGCCCCGTCCGGCGACGGCTATGCCGTCTCGACCGTCCCCACGCACCGCCGCCGCAAGGCCGCCCCGCGGATCCTGCGCTGCCGGTACGTCGTCGTCGCGGCCGGCACGTACGGCACCCAGACGCTGCTGCACCGCATGAAGGACGAGGGCAAGCTGCCCCGTGTCTCCGCCAGGATCGGCGAGCTGACCCGTACCAATTCCGAGGCGCTGGTGGGCTCCCAGACCACCGACCGCCGCTACCGCAAGCGGCACGGCCACAAGCGGGTGGACTTCACCCGGGGTGTCGCCATCACCTCGTCCATCCACCCGGACGCCAGCACCCACATCGAACCGGTCCGCTACGGCAAGGGCTCCAACGCCATGGGGTCCCTCTCGATCCTCCAGGTGCCCTACGCCGAACGCCGGGTCAGGGCATGGCTCGGCAACGTGGCCCGTCACCCGGTGCTGATGATGCGGTCGCTGTCCAACCGCCGCTGGTCGGAGCGGACCATCATCGGGCTCGTCATGCAGTCCCTCGACAACTCCCTGACGACCTACCGCAAGACCGACGGTGTCGGCAAGGGCCTCCTCACCGCCCGGCAGGGCCACGGCGCCCCCAACCCCAAGCAGATCGCCGAGGGCACGCGTGCCGCGAGCCTCCTCGCGGAGGAGATCAACGGGTTCGCCGGCTCCAACGTGGGCGAACTGATGGGCACCCCGCTCACCGCCCACTTCCTGGGCGGCTGCGTGATCGGGGCGACGGCGGAGGACGGTGTCATCGACCCGTACCACCGCCTCTACGGCCACCCCGGCATCTCCGTCGTCGACGGCGCGGCGGTCTCCGCGAACCTCGGTGTGAACCCGTCCCTCACGATCACCGCCCAGGCGGAGCGCGCCATGTCCTTCTGGCCCAACAAGGGCGAGGAGGACCCGCGCCCGGCGCAGGGCGCCGCGTACGAACGCCTCGCCCCGGTCGCGCCCAAGTCCCCCACCGTCCCGGCGAACGCCTTCGGCGCCCTGAAGTTGCCGTTCCTCGGCATCCCGGTGGTCCCGCCGAAGCGGTAGCCGGACGGCACCGGACATGAGAGAGGCGCTGCACCCCCCTCCGAGTGCAGCGCCTCTCTTGCTTGTGTGGTGCGTGTGTTACGCGGTGGCCCCACCGTTACGGCGACGCAGCGCGAACACGACACCGGCACCGGCGACGATGGTGACACCACCGGCGATACCGATGGTCGGCAGCATCGAGGAGGAACCGGTCTCGGCGAGCTCACCCTCGACCTTGATCGGGGTCGAGCCGCCCTGCGGCTTCAGGTCGGCAGGCTTCTGGTCGGACGGCTTGGCCTCGCCGCCGCCGTCACCGTTGCTGCCGGCCGCCAGGACCTCGAAGTCGTAGGACGCGTAGTCCTCGTAGCACTCCTCGTTCTTGTCGTAGCCGGTGGCCGCGAAACCGAGGGCGGTGCCGGCGGGCGCGGCCTTGTCGATCGAGATGCGCAGCTGGATGGTGCGGTTCTCGTTCTTCTTCAGGTTGACGACGTCGAAGAAGAAGCCGATGTTCTCGCCGGAGAGGTTGGCGCCGTTCTCCCACTGGCCGTTGGGCTTCTTGTACTCGATCTTGGCGTACTTCTCGACCAGGCGGTCGGTGTCGGCCTCGAGGTCGTCGGCGTAGGACGCCCAGGCGCCGACGACGACCTCGTCGATGGCGTCCTGGCTGTTGTTCTTGACGTTCAGCTGGAAGTTCTTCCAGCCGCTGCCCGCGACGATCTTGTGGGGGAGGTTGGAGAGCGTGACATCGACGGCGGCCTGCTTGCAGACCTCCTCCTCGATGATCTCCTCTTCCTCGTCGACGACCTCTTCCTCGTCGACCTCTTCCTCGTCCTTGCCGGTCTCGGTGCCCGGCTTCTCGGCGCCGTCCTCGGTGCCCGTGCCGGTGCCGTCTCCGGTGCCGCCCGTGGTCGTGTCGTCCTCGGTCTTCGAGTCCTCGTCCGTCGTGGACTCGTCCTCGGTCTTCGTGCCGTCCTCGGTCGTGGCGGCACCGTCGTCGGTCTGCGAACCGTCCTCGGTCTTGGTGCCGTCCTCGGTGGTGGCGGAGCCGTCGTCGGTGTTCGTGCCGTCTTCGGTCGTCGTGCCGCCGGTCGTGGCGTCCTCCGTCCCGCCCGTGGCGCCGGAGGTGGAGGTCGTGCTGGTGGTGCCGTCCGTCGCGTACGCGGCCGGAGCCGCCAGGAAGGCGGCAGGGGCTATGACGGCGGTCGCGGCAGCGACCGCCATGGCGCGGCGAAGCTTCATGAAGACCTCAGTGAAGTCCAGGCGTACCGCATGATGCGGCACGGTGTCGTGGGGCTGACCCGGTGTGGGGGCGTCACGGGTGTGGCCGTTGATTCGCATGCATGACCTGCGACGCGTGGGAATGGTTGCACGCCACCTGACAGAAAACTTATGTGCGCTGCATCACACATTCCGCTTGTGGGGCGCCACAGCTCCCGAACGACGACCGGCCGGAACCCGGCACACAACAAGGGCCCCGCGGAATCGCTTCCGCGGGGCCCTTGGCCATCGGCTCCGGCGTCAGGGCAGCGCCGGGGCCGAGGGAGGCGGCGCCGGGGGTAACGCCGCTCGGTGGCAGTGGTCGTGGGGAGAGGGGGGAAGAGGGTGTGGGAGAACGGGGGACAGGTACCGCGGGTGTGAACCCGTGGGCCGGATTGCGGTCGGCTCCGGGCGTCCCCGGAGCCGACCGCCTTTTCGGGTGACCGGGCTGCTGTCCCCTGCCGTCCGGTCACGCGCGCCGGGGCGAGGTCCCACGACGTACCCACGAGGTACGCCACACGCCCCAGCGGAGCCACGCGTGGTTTCTTCGGCCCGCCCCTGGCTGACACGGACACCCGGACCAACGAAGCCGTACGGGAGCGGTCACGCGCCGTACGGGTGAGAGCGCGCCCGAACTCAGATCCGGCCGCGGCACAGCTCCAGCATCGTCATCGCCAGCGACGTACCGGGCCTGCCCAGCGCGTCCCTGTAGTGGGCCAGCACCTCCATCTCGCGTGCCAGGTTCACGCGCCGGCCACCGGACGAGATCCGCGCCTCCTGGATGACGGCCGAGACGGCCATCCGTTCCTGGATGAGGCCGATGATCCGGTCGTCGAGCGCGTCGATGCGGTCACGCGCGCCCACGATCACGTCCGCCGCCTCGTCGGTGCGGGCGCCGGTCCTGTCGAGGGAGTCGAGTGCGGTCATGGCGGGGGCTCCTTTGGTGGGTGGGGCCCCGGGACCGGCGACAAGGTCCGGGAAAACGACAGGCGCCCCGGACCTTGTCGGCCCGGGGCGCCTGGGAAGTCGCTTGTCAGTGGCTCAAGCAGCACGACCATGGCAGCCGGACGGGCCCGGTGCCATAGGTAAAGACGAAGGTCGAGAGCTTGCGCATGCGGCCAGTATGGACCATCCACCCAGCGGGACGGGCGCGGGTTCGGATGGTGAGACAAAGGTTCCCCCGGCCACGCCGGTAGAATCGACATACAGACTCCTCCCGCCGGAAGGCCGCCGTAGTGTCATCAGCGAATCCCGCTGCCGCGCCCGACGCCGTACTCGTCGTCGACTTCGGCGCGCAGTACGCCCAGCTCATCGCCCGCCGCGTCCGTGAGGCCCGGGTCTACAGCGAGATCGTCCCGTCCACCATGCCGGTGGCCGAGATGCTGGCCAAGAACCCGAAGGCGATCATCCTCTCCGGCGGCCCGTCCTCCGTGTACGAGGAGGGCGCCCCCCAGCTCGACCGCGAGATCTTCGAGGCCGGCGTCCCCGTCTTCGGTATGTGCTACGGCTTCCAGCTGATGGCCACGACCCTCGGCGGCACCGTCGACAACACCGGCGCGCGCGAGTACGGCCGTACGCCCCTGCACGTCAGCAGGACGTCGTCCACCCTGTTCGAGGGCACCCCCGCCGAGCAGCCGGTGTGGATGTCGCACGGCGACGCCTGCTCCGCCGCCCCGGAGGGGTTCACCGTCACCGCGTCCACGGACGTCGTGCCGGTCGCGGCCTTCGAGAACGACGAGAAGAAGCTGTACGGCGTGCAGTACCACCCCGAGGTGATGCACTCCACGCACGGCCAGCAGATCCTGGAGCACTTCCTCTACCGCGGCGCCGGTCTGCGTCCCGACTGGACCACCGGCAATGTCATCGAGGAGCAGATCGAGGCGATCCGCGCCCAGGTCGGCGAGAAGCGCGCCATCTGCGGCCTGTCCGGCGGTGTGGACTCGGCAGTGGCCGCCGCCCTCGTGCAGAAGGCCATCGGCTCGCAGCTGACCTGTGTGTACGTGGACCACGGCCTGATGCGCAAGGGCGAGACCGAGCAGGTCGAGAAGGACTTCGTGGCCGCCACCGGCGTCCAGCTCAAGGTCGTCGACGCGCAGGAGCGGTTCCTCGAGGCGCTCGCCGGGGTCTCCGACCCCGAGGAGAAGCGGAAGATCATCGGCCGGGAGTTCATCCGGGTCTTCGAGCAGGCGCAGGCCGAGATCGTCGCCGAGGCGCCGGACGACCACCCCGTCGAGTTCCTCGTCCAGGGCACCCTCTACCCGGACGTCGTCGAGTCGGGCGGCGGCACCGGCACGGCGAACATCAAGTCCCACCACAACGTGGGCGGGCTTCCCGAGGACCTCGAGTTCAAGCTGATCGAGCCGCTGCGCAAGCTGTTCAAGGACGAGGTCCGGATGGTCGGCCAGGAGCTCGGCCTGCCGGAGGAGATCGTCCAGCGCCAGCCCTTCCCGGGCCCGGGCCTCGGTATCCGTATCGTCGGCGAGGTGACCAGGGAGCGGCTCGATCTGCTCCGCGAGGCCGACGCCATCGCCCGCGAGGAGCTGACGGCCGCCGGACTCGACCGCGACATCTGGCAGTGCCCCGTCGTGCTGCTCGCCGATGTCCGCTCGGTGGGCGTGCAGGGTGACGGGCGTACGTACGGGCACCCGATCGTGCTGCGGCCCGTGTCGTCCGAGGACGCCATGACGGCGGACTGGACGCGTATGCCGTACGACGTGCTGGCGAAGATCTCGACGCGGATCACCAACGAGGTGAAGGACGTCAACCGGGTCGTCCTCGACGTGACGTCGAAGCCGCCGGGCACCATCGAGTGGGAGTGACCCCACCACACGCCTGACCGGAGCCGTCGCCTACTTCCTGTGGGCGGCGGCTTCGAGCGTGAAGTCGTCGTAGTGGAAGCCCGGCGCGACGACGCACGTGACGAGGACCGGCTGGTCGCCCGCCGGTTCGGCCGCCTGCCAGGTGCCGGCCGGGACGAGGAGCTGGGGCTGTTCGCCGGTCTCGACGGACGGGCCCAGTACCAGCTCCCAGGGCTCGGACGGGGCGTCGCCCTCGCCGCCGAGCGAGAGGCGCAGCGGGCCGCCGCGGTGCCAGAGCCACAGCTCGTCGGAGCGCACACGGTGCCAGCGCGACCGTTCACCCGGGTGGAGCAGGAAGTAGATGCCGGTCGCGAAGGTGCGGGGGCCGGAGTAGCCCGCGGGTGTCGTCGAACCGGTCGTCTTCCAGGTCTCCCTGAACCAGCCGCCCTCGATGTGGGGTTGCAGTTCGAGGAGATCGACGAGGGGTGAGGGCAGGGTTCGGTCGTCGTCCGTCATGGGTGCATTCTGCTCCAGTCGCTCCCTCGGTGTGATCTCTCTGGTCAGTTGTCGTGACCGGCGGTAACTTCCGGCCATGAGTGAAGCCGAGGCACCCACGCCGGTCCCCGTCGAGCGGCTGCGCTTCGCGATGCCGCCGACGCACGCGTCCGTCGCCGAGGAGCGGGCGTACCGCAAGCAGCGGCTGGCGGGGGCGCTGCGCCTGTTCGCGCGGTTCGGGTACGAGGAGGGCGTCTCCGGTCACCTCACCGCGCGGGACCCCGAGTTCCCCGACTGCTTCTGGGTCAACCCCTTCGGTGAGCCGCTCGCCGGCCTCACCGCCCGGGACCTGATCCTGGTCAATGGAGAGGGCCAGGTCGTCGAGGGCACCGAGCACGTCAACCAGGCGGCGTTCACCGTGCACGCCGAGGTGCACCGGGCGCGGCCCGACGTCGTGGCGGTGGCGCACACCCACTCCACGTACGGCCGGGCGCTGGCCGCGCTCGGGGAGCTGCTCGAGCCGATCACCCAGGAGGCGTGCGCGTTCTACGAGGACCATTGCCTGTACGACGCGTACACGGGTGTCGTCGTGGACGCCGCCGAAGGGCGCCGGATCGCGGCCGCGCTCGGGGGCCGCAAGGCGATCGTGCTGCGCAACCACGGGCTGCTGACGGTCGGGGACTCGGTCGACGCGGCGGCCTGGTGGTTCATCACCATGGAGCGGTGCAGCCGGGTGCAGCTCGCGGCGCGCGCGGCGGGGAAGCCCGTGCCGATCGAGCACCGGGAGGCGGTCGCGACACGGGAGCGGCTCGGCAGTGATC
Source organism: Streptomyces sp. NPDC041796 (assembly GCF_055590785.1). Taxonomy (NCBI): domain Bacteria; kingdom Bacillati; phylum Actinomycetota; class Actinomycetes; order Kitasatosporales; family Streptomycetaceae; genus Streptomyces; species Streptomyces sp. NPDC041796. Next base: position 30,947 of record NZ_JBVJAH010000020.1, on the reverse strand, counting down.
TGGTGGCGTGGATCAATTATCAGCCGTTGTGGCGGCAGATCAGTCGCTCCGAGCCCGAACTCCTGTCGTAAACGGTCAAGTGGGAGGCGGTGATTTCACTCCTGTGGGAGGTGTGGGCGGGGCGCGGGCCATGGTGTTCATAGGAAAGAATTCCTTTTCCCTGTCGGGTGGTTGAGGCGCCGGTTGAGACACGGAAGGGGCCGCCATGGCGGTGCACGAGGCGAGGCGGTGCGGTGGTTGTACGACGCACGGGGCGCGCGAGGAGCACCGGCGGGCGGTGGCCGCGTTCCGGGCCCGGCGCGACCGGTTGGCGGTGGGGGAGGGCGTCCCGCACCTCCCTGACGGCGCGTCACGGCGGTGGGTGTCCGACGAGCTCGGCCGGCACGCGCGGACGGTCGCCGAGCGGGGCCGGGCGCTCGGCGAGGCGTGGCCCCAGGCGGTGTGGCGCGGAACGCTGTACGCGGTGTGGGGCACCGTCACGGCGCTGGCGGCCCTCGTGTCGGCGGCGCACGCGGTCGCCGCGCAGGACGGCGGAGGATGGACCGGGGCGCGGACGGCGGGGCTGGGCGCCGCGATATGCGTGGCCGCCCTGCTGACCGGCGCGGCACGGGTGCACCGGGCGCACGGAGGGCTCCTCGCGCCCCTGATCGGCGAGGACAACCGGCTGTCGACGTCCAGGACGGTCGCCGGCGGGTGGGTGCTCCTCACGGTCTTCGCGGCGCTCCACCTCACCCTCCAAGGTGCCGCCCGCGGTGCGGTCCGGCTGGAGGGGGGCGACCGGCTGCTGACCGTGCTCGCCCTGGTGTGCGCCGTGGCCGTCGCCGTACGCAAGGTGGTGACCGCGCGGATCCTGCGGCAGCGGGTGCAGAAGCTGCGCGCCGAGCGGCCGCGCGCCGCCGACGTGCTGTGCGACGACGCGGGGCGCGGCAGCCTCGCCGACGCGCAGTACGTCCTGGTCTCGGCGTTCGCGGTGCTGTTCGCCGCCGCCCGGCTGGTCCGGCGACCCGGCGAGCTGCCCCAGTTGCCGTGGGCGCTGGTCGCCCTGGTGGCGCTCTCGGCCGCCACCTACCTGGCCGCCAAGTGCGCCGAGGGCGTCCGCCCGGTCATCCTCTCCGTGGTGCGCGCCCCGGAGGCCGGCGCCCCGGACGCCCCGATCCGTACGGGCGACGACATCGAGATCCGGGGCGCCGGCTTCGTACCGCCCGGCGCGGCGAGCCCCGCGCACCTCACCCGGACGGTCGTCCGCATCGGGCCGGTCCACGTCCACGTGCCGCTCGTCCCCGCCCCGGGCGGCTTCACCAACCCCACCGACACCACCCTCACCGTTCCGGTCCCGGCGGACGTGCCCCCCGGATGGACGGACGTCCAGGTCGTCACCGCATCCGGAGCGGTGACGAACCGCGTCGTCATCGACGTGGCGGCCGGCCGCTCCTGAACCGGCTCGCCGGTGACCGCACCGGCGCGCCGGGCAGGCCGCTCCTGAACCGGTCCCCCGTCCGCCGCGTATCCATGGGCGGGAACGCCGAGGAGAATCGGTTTCGGGGACAGCCGTGTGAGAGGCAGGCCGGCGATGACGCACACCTACCGGACGACAGCGACCTACGGGAACGGCGGCGAGCCGCCCGGCTGGAAGGCGACCGCCACCCGGTACGCGCTGCTGCCGCTGCGGGTCTTCCTCGGCGTCACCTTCATCTACGCCGGGCTCGACAAGATCACCGACGACCGCTTCATGGCGGCGTCCGGGACCGGCTCGGTCGGCGAGATGATGCGGTCCGTCCGGGACTCCTCGGCCGTGCCCTGGCTCGTCGACCTGGCGCTGAAGAACCCGGAGGGGTTCGGATACGCCATCGCCTTCGGTGAGCTGGCGGTCGGCCTCGGCACGCTCGTGGGGCTGCTGGCGCGGCTCGCCGCGCTGGGCGGGGCGCTCATCTCACTGAGCCTGTGGCTGACCGTGAGCTGGCAGTCCGACCCCTACTACTACGGCAACGACCTCGTCTACCTGATGGCGTGGTTGCCGCTCGTGCTGGCCGGTGCCCCGATGCTGTCGCTCGACGCGGCCCTGGCGGCCCGGCGCCGGCGGGCGCGGTAGCCGGTCCAGGCGGCGATGCCCGACAGGACCGACCCCCCGCACAGCAGGGGCAGCACCGCGTACCAGGCCGTGTGCCAGGCTCCGGCCGCGTCGCCCGCGTACAGCGCCGCGATGCCCAGACCGGTGAGGCCCAGGACCAGCCGGCCCGGGTGGAACTCATGGCGCCACCGGCTCCGCTCCTCGGGGCGGGACCCGGGGTTCTCATGACGCGGCACGGGTGACCTCCACCTGTCCGAGATCGACCTCCAGGGTGAGGTCGAGGGTTCCTGCCGGAGCCGTGCCCCTGGGCGGGGCGATGGTGCGGTTCACCTCGCGGTCCGGGGCGATGTCGACGTCATCGGGCGGGTCGTCCGGGAGGCGCAGGTCGCCGAGCCCCACCGTGGCGTGGACCCTCACCGTGGCGTTCTCGGGGACGACGACGTGAAGGCGGCCCGCGCCGACCTCGGCGGTGGTGCGCGCCGTCTGCTTCGCGGGAACGGCCAGCCGGGACAGGTCCAGGGTGCCGACGCCGGTGTCCAGCTCGTACCGGGGGCGCAGGTCCGCCGCGGTCGCGGGCTTCCAGTCCGTGCGTATCCACTCCGTGTCGATCTGCCGGGGTATCAGCGACGCGCCCGCCAGCAGCACCGCCGTGACCACCGTCATGAAGACCGTGCCGGCACCCGTCCGCCCCACGAACGACCCGGCCACCAGACCGAGCGCGAACACCACCAGCGCGCACACCAGCCCGGTCTGGAGGCAGGTGCCGAGCGGCTGCGACCCCCAGGAAAGCCCGGTGCCGAGCCCGCCCGCCACCAGCGCCAGCAGGAAGACCGGGCCGCCGATGGAACGCGGGCCGGCGGCGGCCCGGCCGGCGGCGGCCCCCGCGCTCTTCGCGGGGCGCCGGAGGATCGCGTCCTCCACCCCCACGCCGTCCGCCGGCCCCCACAGGTACCCGAGCGGGACCGGCCCCGACGTACCGTCCTTGACGATCGGCTCACGCCACCACGAAGGGGACTCCGGCGGCGGCGGCGCCTTCGTCTCCGGCGGCGCGTCCGCCACCGTGTGCGCCGCCGGGGCCGCGACCGCCTCGTGGCCGTCGGCCAGCCTGCGCCGCTGCGACCAGACGGCCGCCCCGCTGACGGCGATGATCAGCAGGAGGGAGAAGGAGATCGTGCTGCCGTTGCCCAGCATCGACAGGAACAGACCGCAGCCCACCAGCGCCATGAGCAGCGCGATCAACGAGGCACCGTCGACCCGGCCCGACACCAGCCGCCGCGCCTCGTTCTCGTCGTCGCCCTCGGCCGTGATGAGCAGCCAGGCGAAGCCGTAGAAGACCAGACCGAGGCCCCCGGTCACGGCGAGCACTCCGATCGCGACCCGGAAGATCACCGGGTCGAGGTCGAAATGCCGCCCCAGCCCGCCGCACACCCCCGCCACGACCTTCCGCCGCGTGGTGCGCCGCAGCGGCGGGTGGGGTGGTCCTCCGTCGGCGGTCTCGGCGGGAGCGGGGGTCGTACGCGTCATAGGTCCATGGTGACGGCCCGTGAGCCCCGTCGGCACCTTCCGCGACCCTGGCCCGTCCCTGATATTGCCCCTGGGGCCGCTGCCCCGGGACGAGGGGATTCTCAGGGTCGGATGAGGGACGGCCCTGATGTCCGGCGCCGGCCGACGTGTGACGATCGGGGCATGCCAGTCGCCGCCCGCCAGCCCGAGACGACCGACGAGCCGCCCGTGCGCAAGCTCTACCGCAGCGCCGACGGGCGGATGCTCGGCGGTGTCGCGCGCGGACTGGCCGGGCATCTCGGGCTCCCCGTCATCTGGGTGCGGCTGGTCTTCCTCGCCCTGTTCCTCGCCGACGGCCTCGGGGTGCTGGTCTACGCCGTCTTCTGGATCGTCGTCCCGCTGGGTGTCGGCGGCCGGTCCACCGAACCGCGCTCCGTCTTCGCGACCGCGCCCGACGGGCGGCGCAGGCTCCGCAAGCCCGACAAGGGCCAGGTCGTGGCGCTCGTCGCGCTCACCGTCGGGGCGATCGGCTTCGTCACGAGCGTCGACCTCGGTGGCGACGCCAACCGGTATGTGTGGCCGGTCCTGCTCGTCGGCGTCGGCGTCGTCCTGGTGTGGCGGCAGGTGGACAACGCGCGCCGGGCCAGCTGGACCGAGCCGGGCAGCCGCAAGCGGATCTTCCAGCTCGTGCGAGGTCTCGCCGGTGTGGCGCTCGTCGGCATGGGCCTGACGGTGTTCATGGTGGTGCGGGGCTCGGCCGCCCAGCTCGGCACCGCGCTCACCGCCGCGATAGCCGTCCTCGCCGGGATGGCCCTGCTCGCCGGACCCTGGCTGGTGCGGATGTCGCAGGACCTCTCCGAGGAGCGCACCATGCGCATCCGCGCCCAGGAGCGGGCCGAGGTCGCCGCCCATGTGCACGACTCCGTCCTGCACACCCTCACCCTGATCCAGCGCAACGCCGACGACGCCGGCGAGGTCCGCCGGCTCGCCCGCGCGCAGGAGCGCGAGCTGCGCAACTGGCTGTACCGGCCGGAGGGCACCGGCAAGGACGAGGATCAGGAGCCCGAGACCCTGGCCGAGGCGGTCAAGAAGACCGCCGCCGAGGTCGAGGACGCGCACGGCGTACCCCTGGAGGTGGTGGTCGTCGGCGACTGCCCCCTCGACGAGGGACTGGCCGCACAGATGCAGGCCGCGCGTGAGGCCATGGTCAATGCCGCCAAGTACGGTGGCGAGGGAGGGGCGGTGCAGGTGTACGCGGAGGTGGAGGGCCGCACGGTCTTCGTGTCCGTACGGGACCGGGGTCCGGGCTTCGACCTCGATTCCGTACCCGCCGACCGGATGGGCGTACGAGAATCGATCATCGGGCGGATGCAGCGCAACGGCGGCACCGCGCGGCTGCGCTCGGTCCCCGGTGACGGCACCGAGGTGGAGCTGGAAATGGAGAGGGCGGACGGATGACCGACGAGACGACGACGGCAGGGGCGGGGCGCCGGGTGCGGGTCGTGCTGGTGGACGACCACCGGATGTTCCGCACCGGCGTACAGGCCGAGATCGGCCGGACCGAGACGACCGGCGTCCAGGTGGTCGGCGAGGCCGCCGACGTCGACCAGGCGGTCGCCGTGATCACTGCGACCCGCCCCGAGGTGGTCCTCCTCGACGTCCACCTGCCGGGCGGCGGCGGCGTGGAGGTGCTGCGCCGCTGCGCCGGCCTGATGACGGCCCCCGAGAACCCGGTGCGGTTCCTGGCCCTGTCCGTCTCGGACGCGGCGGAGGACGTCATCGGGGTCATCCGGGGCGGCGCGCGCGGCTACGTCACCAAGACGATCACCGGGACCGATCTGGTCGACTCCATCTTCCGTGTCCAGGAGGGTGACGCGGTGTTCTCGCCCCGCCTGGCCGGGTTCGTGCTGGACGCCTTCGCCTCGACGGACGCCCCGCCGGTCGACGAGGACCTGGACCGGCTCACCCAGCGGGAGCGGGAGGTGCTGCGGCTCATCGCGCGCGGATACGCGTACAAGGAGATCGCCAAGCAGCTCTTCATCTCGGTGAAGACGGTCGAGTCGCACGTCTCGGCGGTGCTGCGGAAGCTCCAGCTCTCCAACCGCCACGAGCTGACCCGCTGGGCGACGGCGCGCCGTCTGGTGTGACGGGGACCTCTCCGCGGATCCCGTCAGGCCTATTTGTGAGATAAACGGTACATAGGAGCGGCAACCAGTGCGGTGACGGTGCCCTCCTACTCACCGTGATGAGCCTGACAGGTACTCCCTTCCTCGTGACCTCGGTCGTCCTGGCCGTGATCGCCGTACTGCTGCCCCTGGCGCTGTGGAGCCGCGTGCGCGGCCCCGCCGTCGTCCGGGGCGTGACGCGGCTGGGCATGGTGGCCTTCGCACAGCTCACGGCGATCGTCGTGGTCTTCGTGGCGGTGAACAACGTCAACGGGCTCTACGACAGCTGGGACGACCTCCTGGGAACCAGCGACCACGTCGACACCGCCATCGACCTCGGCCCCGACGGCCTGGGCGGCAGACGCATAGCCGACCTGCCGAAGGTCAAGCAGACCTTCACGCCCGTCGACGACCCCACCGTGGGTACCGGTGTCCGGAAGACCACCCTGAACGGGGGGATATCCGGGGTGAAGGCCGAGGTGTACGTGTGGCTCCCGCCGCAGTACGACGACCCGGCGTACAAGGACAAGAAGTTCCCCGTCGTGGAGCTGCTCTCGGGCTTCCCCGGCTCGCCGAAGTCCTGGTTCGGCAGCATGCACGCCAACAAGCAGCTCGAACCGCTGATGAGGAACGGCACGGTCGAGCCCTTCATCCTCGTCGCGCCGCGCAGCAACGTCCTGGGCCACACCGACACCGGCTGCGCCAACGTCCCCGGCAAGGTCAACGCCGACTCCTGGCTGAGCGTCGACGTGCGCAAGATGGTCATCGACAATTTCCGCGCCGCCGACACGGCCGACGGCTGGGCCGTCGTCGGATTCTCGTCGGGGGCCCACTGCGCCACCAAGCTGACCATCGCCCACCCCGACCGCTACCGGTTCGGCGTCAGCATGTCCGGCTACAACGACCCGGCCGCCGAGCCCTCCTCGCTCACCGGGAAGGACCCCGAGCTGCGGCACGCCCACAACCCCCTCACCATGCTCAAGTCCGCTCCGGTGCCGCCGCGGGTCACGCTGCTCGTCACCGGCGACGGGGGCGACGGTTACCAGCAGGGCCTCGCGCTGCGGGAGGCGTCCAAGCCGCCGACACGCATCGACGTCCAGCAGGTCTACGGCGGTCACCGCGTCAGCACGTGGGTGCGGGAGGTGCCGTCGGTGTTCCAGTGGCTGACGCAGCAGTTCCGCGCCGAGGGCACGGGGGCCGACCGGGGCCAGGGTGCCGACGCGGGTGCGGGCGCGGATCGCACGGCCCCGGGCGCCGACGCGGGTGCCGGGCAGGAGCAGGGCCAGGATCAGGGCCAGGGCACTGGCCCGGGGCAGGGTTACGGGGACGGCACCGGGATGGCCGCGGGCGCGGGTGAAGGCGCCGGGAGCGGGACCGGTGCCGGGACCGGGACCGGGACTGCAACCCGGCCGGGAGCCGTGGCCGTCGGCGGTCGCCCGTAGCGGTCGGCTGCGGCCCGGGCCGGACCGGAGGCCCACGGCCCCGCCGCGCTGCGGGGCACGCGGGCGCGCTGCGGCTCGTCGACATCGGGCTCGCCCTGCCGTCGGTGCCGGACGTCGAGGCGCTCCAGCAGGAGCACGAGCACGAGGACGTGGCCCGGCCGCTGCCCGTCCCGGTGGGGGGCCGTCACGCGGTGGGCGCCGGTGTACGCGGGTCGCGTGCCGGCCGCCGGCGCACGCGGTGGCGCCGCCGCGCGGTGGGGCGCTCATGCCACGCGGGTCGCGCCCGCCCACGGCATCTCGTCGATCGGCGCGATCCGCACGGGGGCACCCGGCCTGGGGGCGTGGATCATCTTGCCGTCGCCGATGTAGAGGCCCACATGGCTGACGCCCGCGTAGAAGAACACCAGGTCGCCGGGGGCCAGCGCGGAGCGGGACACGCGCCGGCCGGTGTCGATCTGGCTGTACGTCGTGCGGGGCAGCGACACTCCGGCGGAGCGCCAGGCGGCCTGGGTGAGGCCCGAGCAGTCGAAGGCCGACGGCCCGGTGGCGCCCCACACGTACGGCTTGCCCAAGGCTCCGTACGCGTACGAGACAGCCTGCGCCGCGCGTGGGTTGGGAGCGGGGGCGGGGCCGCGGGGCGCGCCGTGCGAGGCGGGGACGGACGTGCCGTCGTACGCGGCGCGCTGGGCGGCGGTGAGCCGGGCGAGGAGATTCTCGGCGGCGGTGAGCCGGCTCCGGACGGTCGCCTTGTGCCGGGCCAGCTCGGCCTGCCGGGCCGTCAGGTCGCGCAGCCGGCCGGCCGCCTCGGCGCGCAGCCGGGCGAGCTCCGTGACCTGGCTCCGGGCGGCGGTGACGGCCGTGGCCTGGCGGTCGCCCACCCGGTCCGCGAGGGCGGCGCCCCGGAGGTACGCGTCGGGGTCGCTGGAGAGCGCAAGCTGGGCGGCCGGGTCGAGGCCGCCGCCGCCCCGGTACTGGGCCGTCGCCACGGAGCCGAGCGCGTTGCGGGCGGCGTTGAGGCGGGCGGTCCGGCGGGCGGCCTCGTCGCGCAGGGCGCCCAGGGCCGCCTCGGCCCGCTCCACCTCCTCCTTGGCCCCGTTGTACTTCTGGGTGGCCTCCTCCGCCTCCTGGTACAGCAGGTCGGCCTTGGCCTTCACCTGGCCGGGCGTGAGGTGGGGTTCGGCGTACCCGGAGCCTTCGAAGGCGGTGGCGGTGGCCGCCCCGGCGAGTGCCAGGGTGACGGCCGCGCGGCCGCTCAACGGCTGCTGCTTCGGTTTCCGGTGCGTTGCCACGGCGGCGGTCACTTCCCTTCGGCGGGGACGGGGCCTGGGGGAGGACGCTAAACCTGGGGGTCACGGTCGAGAGGCGGTATGACCGCAATTGGCCGCAGGTGAGGGTTCAGGAGCGTATTCCGCAAGAGCCCACCTGCTCGGAATCCCGCATTCCATATCACCTGCGACCGATGCGACGAATGAGGTGACCCTGGCCGGAGACCGGTGGTAACGCCCGGGCTAGGCTCCGCCCCATGGACGTACTCATCAATGTCTTCGTCGCGCTGCACATCATCGGTATCGCCGCTCTGCTGGGCGGCTTCATGACGCAGATGAAGGCGATGGGGGAGGGTGCGGCGCGTTTCGGCCCCGCGATGCTGCACGGCGCCCTGACCATGCTGCTCACGGGCGTGGTCCTGGTCGGGCTCAACCAGGCCGACGACCAGACCGTGAACAACGTCAAGATCGGTGTGAAGCTGGCCATCCTGGTCGTCATCCTCGGCCTGGTCTACGTCAAGCGGGACGAGGAGCGGGTCGACAAGGCGGTTTTCGGGGCCGTCGGCGGCCTGACCATGGTGAACATCTTCATCGCCACGCTCTGGACCTGATCGCCCGTCAGGCGCCCCGGGCGGCCGCCTCCTCGATGAGCTCGGCCGCCCGCCGCAGCCCGTCCCGTTCGCGGATCACCGCACCCGTCGCCGCCAGCCGCTCGCGCAGGGACGTGTCGCCGAGCAGCCGCTCCAGGGCCCCGGTCAGTTCCTCGTCCGTGAACCGGTAGGTGTCCAGCCGGACGCCGAAGCCCAGCTCCTGCATGCGCTGCGCGTTGTCGTACTGGTCCCAGAACAGCGGCAGCACGATCATCGGCTTCCCGAAGTGCAGCGCCTCCGTCGTCGTGTTGTTGCCGCCGTGCGTGATCACCAGGTCGACCAGGGGAAGGACCGACGTCTGGGGCAGGAATTCCGCGCCCCACATGTTCGGCGCCAGCTCGATCTCGGCGTGCAGCGGCCCCTTGGAGACGATGTAGCGGTACGGCGTCCGCGCCAGGACCCCGATCACGCGGCGCATCAGTTCCACGTCCGCGGATCCCAGGGAGCCGAGCGAGAAGTAGATCAACGGCGGCTCGCCGTCCGCCCCGGAGGGCGCGAGCTCCGGCGGCAGGACGAAGTCCTCGTCCGTCTCCCGTACGCACGAGTCCAGCCGGTGCCAGTGCGGCGGCAGCACGCGCGCGTAGTCGGCCGCCTCGGGATACACGTACAGATTCGTCCCGGCCTCGTGGATGAACTCCAGCTCGGGCAGGGGCGGCGCCCCCTGCTCGGCCACCCAGGTGCTGAAGTCGGCCCACAGCTCCCGGTGCGTACGGTCGTACTCGGCCCGGAAGGCCGCCCAGCCGGAATCGTCGCCCGCCGGGTAGCCGGAGAAGGCCGGCGGGACGCCCGGACTCCTGATCTCCAGCGGGTTGCAGGAGACGATGCGTACGAACGGCACTCCGGCGGTCAGCAGGGCGGGGAACGCCACCACGTTGTCCTCGACGATCACGTCCGGGCGCACCCGCTCGACGACCGCCTTCAGCTGCGGCTCGCAGTGGCGGGCGCCCGAGACCAGCTCCGTCCGGACCGGTCTGATCCAGGTGCCGAGCTGCTCGAAGGTCGGCTTGCGGAACTCCGGAGCGGTGTCCCGCACGAAGTCCTTCCAGAACCGGCCCGCGTCCTCCTCCCCGTCCGGGGGAGGAGCGAGACGGACGAGGTCCTCCTCGAAGCCGAGCGCGCTCAGCCTCACCCTCCAGGACGCCTCCGCGGCGAACACCACCCGGTGGCCGCGGCGCCGCAGCACGTCCGCGATCCCGACGCAGTTGTTCGTCGGCCCGTACGCGCTCTCCGGTGCGAACAGGACGGTGAGCCGGCGGTCGGTCACGGTTCCCCCCATGTGATCCCCCTGTGCGGTCGTCAGGCCGGGCGCACGCCACTGTGGACGGGCATGCAGTGGATGGACTCCTCGCGCACGTTCGCCCCGGGACCCAGCGCGTGGATCATCTTCCCGTCGCCCTTGTAGATGCCGACGTGCCTGATGTCGTCGTAGAAGAACACCAGGTCGCCGGGGCGCAGGTCCTCCGTCGCGACCCGGGTGCCCGCCAGCACCTGGTCCCGGGCCGCACGGGGGAGGTCGACCCCCGCCGCCCGCCACGCGGCCTGGGTGAGCCCGGAACAGTCGTACGAGCTCGGGCCGGTCGCGCCCCACACGTACGGCTTGCCGATCTGCGCCTCGGCGAAGGCGAGCACCTCGCGGGCCTTGGCGGTGTAGCCACTGTCGTCGTCCGGCTGCTGGAGCTGGTGCTGATGCAGGTGATCCTGTTGTTCTTGCTGCCGCTGCTCCTCGGCCTTGCGGCGGGCGTCCTCCTGGCGCCCCCGCTCCTCCGCCGTCAGCCGCGCCAGCAGCGACCGAGCCTCGCCGAGCTTGCGCTGCACGGTCTGCTTGGCGGTGCGGAGGGAGGCCTGGGAGGCGGTGAGCGACTCCTGCTTCCGTGTCGCCTCCGCCTGCTGCCGGGCGGCCCCGGCCTCCACCCGCTGCTCCGTGACCTCGGCCTCGCCCCGCTGCGCCCGGTGGTCGGTGAGCGTCTCGTGCCGGTGGTCGGTGAGCGCCTCGTGCCGATGGCCGGTGAGCGTCTCGTGCCGGTGGTCCATGAGCCGGTCCACCGGCGGAGCCTGGTCCACGACCGCCTGCGGGCCGTCCGGGAAGACCAGCGACGTGGTCGGAGCCGACCCGCCCGACCCGTACCGCGTGGCCGCGTGGCTACCGAGGGGGCGGCGGGACTGCTCCGGCGCTTCCGTACGCCGGGCGGCGCCGGCGAGTGTCCCGCCGGCCTCGCGCCGCTGCTCGTCCGTGGCTTCCCTGGCCTTGCCGTACTGCTGCGTCGCCGTGCCCGCCTGCCGGTAGAGGTCGTCGACCTTTCTCTGAACCTCCTCGACCGTCGGCCCCCGGTCCTGGTCACCCGGGCCACCGGACGCCGCGGTCGCGCTCTGTGACGACAGGAACGTGACCGAGGCCAGGGCGGCGGCCGTCGTGACCCCGACGGCGGGGTGGTGGGCATGCAGGGTCTGCAAGGTGCGCGATGTGCGCGGCTTGCGATGCGACGCCAAGGTCGGCATCTCCTTCCGTGGACCGCCTACCGGGTCAGCTGTCAGGTTCGGGCGGAACGGAAGGTGCCCTACGGCCGTGCCCGAGCGGCTGCGGGCCGATTCACCTCGGTCGTACGTGGTGGGTCCCCGGTTCCGAACTGCCGTGGCGGCAGCACGGATTCGGCGTGGGCGATCCGACTGGCGTGGTTCGCCGAAGAGAGAACGGACCGCTTGGGCGAGCACGCTAGCCAACCTGTGGTGGTGCTGTGAAGGTTGATGTTCGATATGCCCGATACGTATTCGTGACCTTGGCGTGATGTCGTCGACGCGGTACGGAGCGTGACGAATCGGGCCTGTTCCCGGTTCGTCCACGGCTGTCAGTGGGGCGGCCTAGACTCGATAGGCGATGAGCAGCCTCTTTGACGACAGCTTCCTGGCGGACCTCCGGAACCACCCCTCCGAGGAGCCCCCGCCGCCCGAGGACTCCGAGGGCCCCGGGCACGGCCCGGCCGCGGAGGAGGTCCCGCACGACCTCTTCGGGGACCGCTTCGACGTGCCCCCGGCCCGGGACACCCACTACCGCGACGGTGCCCCGCGTCCCGTCGTGGACCCCGCCGCGCTGCTGGAGGGGCTGAACGAGCAGCAGCGCGCCGCCGTCGTGCACACCGGCTCGCCGCTGCTCATTGTCGCCGGCGCCGGCTCCGGCAAGACCCGGGTGCTGACCCACCGCATCGCCCACCTGCTGGGCACCCGGCACGTCCACCCCGGGCAGATACTGGCGATCACCTTCACCAACAAGGCCGCCGGTGAGATGAAGGAGCGCGTCGAGCAGCTCGTCGGCCCGCGCGCCAACGCCATGTGGGTCATGACCTTCCACAGCGCGTGCGTCCGCATCCTGCGCCGCGAGTCCAAGAAGCTCGGCTTCACGTCGTCCTTCTCCATCTACGACGCCGCCGACTCCAAGCGGCTGATGGCGCTGGTCTGCCGCGATCTCGACCTCGACCCCAAGCGCTTCCCGCCGAAGTCGTTCAGCGCCAAGATCTCGAACCTGAAGAACGAGCTGATCGACGAGGAGGCCTTCGCCGACCAGGCCGCCGACGGGTTCGAGAAGACGCTCGCCGAGGCGTACCGGATGTACCAGGCACGGCTGCGCGAGGCCAACGCCCTGGACTTCGACGACATCATCATGACGACGGTCCACCTGCTCCAGGCGTTCCCGGACGTCGCCGAGCACTACCGCCGCCGCTTCCGCCACGTGCTCGTCGACGAGTACCAGGACACCAACCACGCCCAGTACACGCTCGTACGCGAACTGGTGGGCACCGGTTACGAGGACCTGGACCCGGCCGAGCTGTGCGTCGTGGGCGACGCCGACCAGTCGATCTACGCCTTCCGCGGCGCCACCATCCGCAACATCCTCCAGTTCGAGGAGGACTACCCGGACGCGACCACGATCCTGCTGGAGCAGAACTACCGCTCCACGCAGACCATCCTCTCCGCCGCCAACGCGGTCATCGAGCGCAATGAGAGCCGCCGCCCCAAGAACCTGTGGACCAACGCAGGCGAGGGCGCCCGGATCATCGGGTACGTCGCGGACACCGAGCACGACGAGGCGCAGTTCGTCGCCGACGAGATCGACCGGCTGACGGACGCGGGCGACGCCAGGGCCGGCGACGTCGCCGTCTTCTATCGGACGAACGCCCAGTCCCGTGTCTTCGAGGAGATCTTCATCCGCGTCGGCCTGCCGTACAAGGTCGTCGGCGGCGTCCGCTTCTACGAACGCAAGGAAGTCCGGGACGTGCTGGCCTACCTGCGCGTCCTGGCCAACCCCGAGGACAACGTCCCGCTGCGCCGCATCCTCAACGTCCCCAAGCGCGGCATCGGCGAGCGCGCCGAGGCGATGATCGACGCACTGGCGCTGCGCGAGAAGATCACCTTCCCGCAGGCGCTGCGCCGCGTCGACGAGGCGTACGGCATGGCCGCCCGGTCGGCGAACGCCGTGAAGCGGTTCAACACGCTCATGGAGGAGCTCCGCACCATCGTGGACTCGGGCGCCGGCCCGGCGGTGGTGCTGGAGGCCGTCCTGGAGCGCACGGGATACCTCGCCGAGCTCCAGGCCTCCACCGACCCGCAGGACGAGACCCGCATCGAGAACCTCCAGGAGCTCGCCGCCGTCGCCCTCGAGTTCGAGCAGGAGCGCGGCGAGGAGCCCGGCACCCTGGCCGAGTTCCTGGAGCAGGTCGCGCTCGTCGCCGACTCCGACCAGATCCCGGACGAGGACGAGGAGGGGTCCGGTGTCATCACGCTGATGACCCTGCACACCGCCAAGGGCCTGGAGTTCCCGGTGGTGTTCCTGACCGGCATGGAGGACGGTGTCTTCCCGCACATGCGTGCCCTCGGCCAGACCAAGGAGCTGGAGGAGGAGCGGCGGCTGGCGTACGTGGGCATCACGCGTGCCCGCGAGCGGCTCTATCTGACGCGGTCGTCGATGCGCAGCGCGTGGGGGCAGCCCTCGTACAACCCGCCCTCGCGGTTCCTGGAGGAGATCCCCGGACAGCACCTGGAGTGGAAGCGCACGGGTGCGATGGCCAAGCCCGCCGGGCCGACGTCCGGCATCGCGTCGTCGCTGTCGTCGTCACTGTCGTCGAGGTCGCGGGCCGGCGGCCCCTCCGGCTTCGCCACCCGGCGTACGACGGACAAGCCGGTGATCTCCCTGGCGGTCGGGGACCGGGTGACGCACGACCAGTTCGGGCTCGGGACCGTCATGGCGGTGACGGGAGCGGGCGGGGACGCGCAGGCGACGATCGACTTCGGGGACGAGAAGCCGAAGCGGCTGCTGCTGCGGTACGCGCCGGTCGAGAAGCTGTAGGCCGCTCGGAAAGCCGTAGCGGTCAGGAGGTCGGGTCGAGGCCGTGGCTGCGCAGCCACGGCAGCGGGTCGATCGCGGCGCCGCCGCCGGGCCGTACCTCGAAGTGCAGGTGCGGTCCGGTGGAGTTGCCGGAGTTGCCCGAGTAGGCGATGACCTCGCCGGCCTTGACCTCGCCGGACCGGATCTTGGTGCTGCTGAGGTGGCAGTACCAGGTCTCGGTGCCGTCCTTGGCGGTCACGATCGCCATGTTCCCGTAGGCGCTGTTCCACTGGGTGCGCACGGTGCCGTCGGTCGCGGCCATGACGGGGGTCCCGTACTGGACGGGGAAGTCGATACCGGTGTGCAGGGACATCCAGTTGACGCCCGCCTGCCCGTACTGGGCGCTGAGCTGGTGCAGGCCGACGGGGAGGGCGAACTTGGGGCGCAGCGCCTCGCGGCGGGCCGCCTCCTCCTCGCGCTTCTTGCGCTCCGCCTCCTGGCGCGCCTTGAGGTCGATGCGCTCCTGGGTGCGGCTCGCGCGGTCACCGAAGTCGCGGGCGTCGGCGCTGAGCGCGGCAAGCTGGGTGTCCAGCTCGCTGTTGGCGACGACCGGCTGGACCGAGGCCGGGTCGGCGGCGGTCACCGTCTTCTCGTCGCTCTTGGTCTCGCCGGTGGCGCTGCCCGTGAGGCCGCTGACGGACGCGGCGGCGATACCGGCGACGCCCATCACACAGGCGGAGGGCATGGCGACGGTGAGGAGCGCGGAACGTTTGGCAGGGGTCCGGCGGCGGCCGCGGCTGCCGCCACCGCCTCCGCCGGAACGGCGGCTGGGCCGGGGGGCGGCGACGGGTGCGAGTGCGGTTTCGGTGAGGCTCTCGTGCAGGTCCTCGGGCTCCGCCCCGGAATCGGGCTCGGCCGAGGGTTCGTCGTCGGGGCCGAGCTCGTACTCCGGTTCCGCCTCGGCGGCGGACTCGTGCGCCGACGGGGACTCCGCGAGGGGTTCCGGCGCGGGGAGCTGGTCCGCGGCCGCGTAGTCGTACTGCTCGGGGACGGTGAACGTCTCGGTCGGCGCGGCGGCGTAGTTCCAGGCGGTGGCGTCGTAGGCGCCGGTCTCGAAGGAGGTGGCGGCCGTGGTCGCCCCCGGGGTGCCGTTCCACTGGCCGGTGGTGTCGTACGCGCTCGCCTCGCTCCAGGCGCTCGCGTCCCACTGGCCGGTGTGGGCCGAGTACTCGACGTAGCCGGTGGTGTCCGTGGTGGCCCACTGCTGGGTGGCGGCGGCCCACTGGGTGCTGTCGTACTGGCCGCTGTGGTCGGCGGTGTAGCCGACGTGGTAACTGCCGCTGCTTTCGTAGGTGTTCTCGTATGTGCCGGGAAGGGCACCGAAGAGTGGATCGGTGGCGAAGCTGCCGGTGTCCAGGCTGCCGGTCTCGAAGCTGCCCGTGGAATACGCGTCGTCTCCGACGTACCCGGCGTGGGGGTGCTGGTCGTTCACCAACTTCTCTCTCGCCTCGGCAGCAGGACCAGATCTGGGGAGGCCCCGGCGACGGGGACCCAGAGGGGAAAGCAGTGGGCGCGACTGTACCCGGCGGTACGCGCAAGCGACAATCTTCCGTGGGTTTTGGCCCCGGGGGAAACGGGCATTCGGCCGCCTTTCGGCGGAGTGTGGGCAGAGGCTTGGCCCTACGTTCGAGAAGTGTTCGAAGTTTGGTCGGGGTGCGTCAGGCCACGGACGCGGAATCAGATGTTCCGTCGGCCGCCTCGTCGGACTCGAGGACCTGGCGGATGCCCGCCGCGACCGCCGGGTGGACGGGCAGGGCGAGATGGCCGATCCCGGTGACGCGTACGTTCTGCGCGACCAGGTCCGGATGATCTATCCGTGCCGTCTCCACGGGCACCATCCACTGGTCCAGATCGCTCCAGAAGCTGACGAAGCGCGTACGGCAGTGAGGCGCGGGCTCGCTCAACTCCCGCACGACGGACGAGCCCGGACGCATCTGCCGCACCAGCGGGTGCGCGCCCGCGAGCGGCGCGACGGTCGTGCCGGAGTGCGGCGTACCCAGCGTGACCAGGGTGCGTACCCGGTGGTCGCCGCCGAGTCGCTGGACGTAATAGCGGGCGATCAGTCCGCCGAGACTGTGGCCGACGATGTCGACCTCGCGGTGTCCCGTGCGGTCACAGATCTCCTCGATGTGGCGGCCGAGGAGCTCGGCGGCGGCCCGGACGTCACACGTGAGCAGGGAGTAGTTGAGCGACTCCACGTGGCGGCGGCCGTGCCGGACGAGGGACCGGCGCAGCAGCACGAAGACGGAACGGTTGTCCACGAAGCCGTGCAGCAGCACGGTCGGCGGATGCGGACCGCCTGCGACCGGGAGCGGTCGGCGTTCCGGCGCGATGCCGGTGGGGTAGAGGACCAGGTGGCCGGCGAGGATCGCCAGCTCCAGGGCGGTGGCCTTGATCAGCGCGGCGGACAGCCGTAACGGGAAGAAGGGCAGCACTTTCCAGGGCAACAGGACCTTCACGGCCGACCTCCGAACTGGGGTGCCGTCCCGGAGGGTGGTGGCCGTGCGGCCGTATCCCCGCGCCGTGCGGCTGGCGGCACGGTGATACGACGACCTCGTGGCGGCTCCCGTCGCGATCGTCCCGGCTCTCCTGTGGCCTCTGGGCCCGCCCGGTGCGGGTACGACGCGTAGCGAACATGTCCCACGTGTGATTTCCCCCTCGGTATCCACCGCGAAACGGCCGGTTGCGGGATGCTGTCGATAACGTTCGTTCACCTCCCCGGCATATAGGTACGGGGGACGCATGTGGAGGCAGTGATGGGTGTGACCGGTCCGATCCGCGTGGTGGTGGCCAAGCCGGGTCTCGACGGCCACGATCGCGGCGCGAAGGTGATCGCGCGGGCGCTGCGTGATGCCGGTATGGAGGTCATCTACACCGGCCTGCACCAGACGCCGGAACAGATCGTCGACACGGCGATCCAGGAGGACGCGGACGCGATCGGTCTGTCGATCCTGTCGGGCGCCCACAACACGTTGTTCGCCAAGGTGCTCGAGCTGTTGAAGGAGCGCGAGGCGGAGGACATCAAGGTGTTCGGCGGCGGGATCATCCCGGACGCGGACATCGCGCCGCTGAAGGAGAAGGGCGTGGCGGAGATCTTCACGCCCGGCGCGACGACCGCGTCGATCGTGGACTGGGTCAACGCCAACGTGCGCGTCTCCGCCGAGGCGTAACCCTTCACGGGGCTCCCGCCCCGTGTCGCCCGTCGCGGCGAGCCCCGCCCGGGGTCGGCGACCAGGTGCCGGGTGCCCGGTGCCGGGTCCCGGCGCGCCGGCACCCGGGGCTGCCCGCCCGGGCGTCGGTTGGCGTGGGGGCCGCTCCGTGGGGGGTGTCCCGGGCTCTCCTTCGCAAGCTCAGTCGTCTTACGCCCGGAACACCCCCCACTGCGCGTCCCCCTTCCCGGGGCGGGGCGGGGGTGGTTCCGCCGCAGGCCCAGGCGCCCGCCCACCCGGCCCGCGCCACTGGCGTGGGGGCGGAACGGTCAGGTGCTGGGTACCGGGGGCGGAGTCACCGGTAGGAGTTCGGCGTGCATCGCCGCACGCAACCGCAGTGTGGCGACCAGCCGCTGGAACGCCTCCGACCAGTAGCCCCCCGCTCCCGGCGACGCCCCTTCCGGTTCGTCCGGCACGGCGGTCAGAACCTCCAGGCGGTCCGCCTGGCCCGGGTCGAGGCAGCGCTCCGCCAGGCCCATCACGCCGCTGAAGCTCCACGGGTAGCTCCCGGCGTCGCGCGCTATGTCCAGCGCGTCCACCACCGCGCGGCCGAGCGGCTCGGCCCACGGCACCGCGCAGACGCCCAGAAGCTGGAACGCCTCCGACAGCCCGTGCGCCGCGATGAAGTCGGCCACCCAGACGGCCCGTTCACCGCCGGGCAGGATGGACAGGAGTTTCGACCGCTCGGCGAGCGAGGACGTGCCCGGGCCGGTCGCCGGGGGTGTCGTCGGCGGGCCGAGCAGCGCGCGGGCCCAGGCGGGATCCCGCTGCCGGACCGCGGCGCGGCACCACGCGGCGTGCAGCTCGTCCCGCCAGTCGTCCGTGACCGGCAGGGCGACGATCTCCGTGGGCGTACGGCCGCCCAGCCGGGAGGACCAGACGGCGAGCGGGGCGGCTTCCACCAACTGGCCAAGCCACCAGGATCTTTCACCGCGGCCCGTCGGTGGGTCGGGCAGGACGCCGTCGCGCTGCATACCGGCGTCGCATTCGTGCGGGGCCTCGACGGTGACCGCCGCCTCCGCGCCCGTACGGTCCAGGCCCACGCAGCTGGACGCCCGCTCGGCCATGCGCTGGGCGAACGCCGAGTGCGGCAGCGCGGAGAGCAGCTCGGCGGCGGTCGAGCGGACATTGCGGCTGCGGTCGGAGAGCGCCTGCTCCAGGAACGGCTCGTCGGCGTCGGACAGCCCCGTGCGCAGCGAGTCGAGGAACATCAGCCGGTCCTCGGCCCGTTCGGTGGACCAGGTCGAGGCCAGCAGGGATGCCGCGGCGGCCGGGTCGTGCGCCCGTACGGACCCGAGAAGGGCGACCCGCTCGGCGAACAGGCCCTCATCCCACAGCCGCCGCACGGCGTCCTCGTCCGTGGGGTCGGGCAGCGCGGTGCCCGCCGAGGAACCGCGCAGGGCGAACCGCCACTCCGGGTTGAGCCGGGCCAGCCACAGACCGCGCGGCCCGGCGAACGCCAGCGCGGCCGGCCGCAGGTCGGTCCGGGCCCGCGCCGCGTCCAGCAGCGCGGGCAACACGGACGCGGGCGCCCGGTACCCGTGCTCGTTCGCCGCGGCCAGCCACTGCGGGAGCAGCTCCGTGAGGTCGGGCGCCGTGCCCCGGCGGCCGCCGCCGGACGACGTGCCGGAACGGTCGGCGAGTAGCTGGGTGAGCCGGCGCCGGGCCGTGTCGGGCAGTTGTGGCCGCCCGTCGTGCGGCGCCGGCTCGGGCAGCTCGGCGGCGGGTCCCGGCAGCAGGCCCGCCCTGCGCCGCACGGTGTGCAGGGCGGCGGCGTCCAGCAGCGCGACCGGCGTGTCCTTGCCGGGCGCCCCGGCCAGGACGTCTGCGGCGGGCGCGCGACGGTCGGTGCCGAGCAGCGCCGAGGTGACGAGGTCTTCCCAGTGCGTGGTGGTCATCGTGCTCCTCCGTACGTCAGGTCAGCGCGACGGTCTCGGGCGTGTCCGCGGACCAGGCGGTCAGCGGGGTGAAGCCGCGGTGCCCGCACTCGCCGAACACCGTGACCGGACGGCCGCCGGAGAGCGCGGCCAGCCGCCACAGGCCGGGCCGGGCGACCGCGGCCGGGGCGACCGGCAGCGCACCCCCGCCGTCCGCGTCGGCCACCTGCCAGGTGCCGTCCTGCGACGGCACGGGTATGACTCCGGTCAGCGTCACCGGCCAGGAGTCCAGCCACGGGTCGTCCCGCAGTGCCGTGCCGTACGCCGCCAGCCCCTCGGCGACGGACCCGCCCGGTGGTGGCCCCGTGTCCGGCGCGGGTACCGAGAACTGCTCGCCGAGCTCGGCCCGCAGCTGCCCGGCGCCCCCGTACGGCCGGATGTCGGCGTCGATCACCACGCCGACGGGCAGGGCGAGCCCGGGCGCCCGTCCGGCGGCGCCGAAGGAGAGCAGCAGCGCCGTGCGTCCACTGCCCTTTCCGTACAGCCAGACGCGGCGGGTGGTCAGCTTGCCGTCCGAGGTGTCGTACTGGGCGAGGACCGACCAGTGGTCGCGCACGGCCGGACCGTCGGCGGGCGCCGTCAGCCCGACCCTGGTGCGGACCGTCGCGGCCAGCGGCTCCGGCAGCCGCTCGATGTCCAGCCAGGCCCGGTCGAGCAGATGCGTCAGGGAGCATTCCTCCAGCAGCCGCACCGGCCAGCCGGGGCCCGAGCCCGGGATCGCCCCCAGCTCCCGGACCCGCCCGGCCAGGCCGGGCGCCTGAGCGTCGACCATCCGGGCCGCGGTCTCCTCCCACAGCCCGTACCCCGACCGGTCGGCGGCGGCCAGCCCGCCGCGCAGCAGGTCCGCCAGCCGCTGCTCCAACTCCTCGGCGCCCGCGGTGATCCGGGCCGCCCGCTGCTCGGCCCGACGCCGTGCCGCCTCCGGGTCGGCGCTCCTCGAGGGCGGGCCGCCGTCCGCCGCACCCCCTGGCTTCCCCGCCGCGCGGGCTCGGCGGCCCGCCAGCCACTGCTCGGCCCAGTCCGGCACGTCGGAGCCGCGCACGGGGTCACCGCCGGCCGCCCAGAGCAGCAGCAGCCCCAACGCGTGTTTGCACGGGAACTTCCGGCTCGGACAACTGCACTTGTACGCGGGCCCCGTGGTGTCGACGACCGTCTGATACGGCTTGCTCCCGCTGCCCTTGCACAGCCCCCAGACCGCCCCCGAGCCGTCGCTTCCGCCGCCGGACCACGGCCCGGCCGTGCCCAGCTTGCTGCCCGCCCTGCGTGAGGCGTCGTCAGGTGCCAGAGCCAGCACCTGTTCCGCCGTCCAGCGCACCCCCTGCTGATTCATGGGAACGACGGTAGGTGCCACCACTGACAATCGACTCCGACCAGCGGATTCGCCGGAGCCGAACGAGTTGACCCTGCCTTCCCCTTACTGTTTTCTGCCTGTGCCGCAGTCAACTCGCCCGGGGGGTCAGCATGAACCGCATCAGTCGCTCCAGCCGCACCAGTCGCTCCATCGCGTCCGCGCTCGTCGCCGGTGGACTCGTCCTCGGACTCGGAGCCTGCTCCGAGATCAAGGAGGAGGCCGCCAAGCAGGTCGAGAAGGAAGTGAACGAGCCGTACGAGGTGACGTACGAGATCACCGGCAAGGGGATCGACTCGATCGACTACCACGTCGACGGCGGGGACGCGACGACGCCCAAGGTGGAGTCCGTGCAGAAGCCCGCGCTGCCGTGGAAGAAGACGGTGAAGCTCCGCGGTCTGCTGCCGCCCGGCGTGCTGCCGGTCGCGGTCGACCCCGCGGGCGTCGAGATGACGTGCAAGATCGTCTACCAGGGCAAGGTCATCAAGGAGCAGACCGCGAAGGGCATGGCCGCCGCCACCGGTTGCATCGCCGTGTCCCCGGTCGCCGGCTGACCCCGCCGCGACTCCGCAAGTCCACCACGACATCGGCCGTTTCCGCCTCCGAGCTGCGGTGGCGGCCGATTGTCAGTGGCATGGTGCACGGTGGATCCCACACCCGGTCGAACGTGATCTGGAGGGGGATCCATCACCGTGCCCACAACCACCGAAGCCACCGAAGAAGCCACCGGAACATCCCGCGCGGAGGCCCTGCGCCCGCACGCCGAGGAGGCCTTCGCGCACGAACTGAAGGCACTCGCCGCGGCCGACGACCGGCCCCGCCCGGTCCGCTGGCGGCTGTCGCCGTGGGCCGTCGCCACCTATCTGCTCGGTGGCACGCTGCCCGACGGCACCGTGATCACACCGAAGTACGTGGGGCCGCGCCGGATCGTCGAAGTCGCCGTCACCACCCTCGCGACCGACCGCGCGCTGCTCCTGCTCGGCGTCCCCGGCACCGCCAAGACGTGGGTCTCCGAGCACCTCGCCGCCGCCGTCAGCGGTGACTCGACCCTCCTGGTGCAGGGCACGGCCGGCACCCCCGAGGAGGCCATCCGGTACGGGTGGAACTACGCGCAGCTCCTCGCCCACGGACCCAGCCGTGACGCCCTCGTACCCAGTCCCGTCATGCGTGCCATGTCCGACGGCATGACGGCCCGCGTCGAGGAGCTCACCCGCATCCCGGCCGACGTCCAGGACACCCTGATCACGATCCTTTCCGAGAAGACGCTGCCGATCCCCGAGCTCGGCCAAGAGGTCCAGGCGGTCCGGGGGTTCAACCTCATCGCCACCGCCAACGACCGGGACCGGGGCGTCAACGACCTGTCCAGCGCGCTGCGCCGCCGCTTCAACACGGTCGTGCTCCCGCTGCCCGCGACACCGGACGCGGAGGTCGACATCGTGTCCCGGCGCGTCGACCAGATAGGGCGCTCCCTCGACCTGCCCGCCGCTCCCGAGGGCCTGGACGAGATCCGCAGGGTCGTCACCGTCTTCCGTGAACTGCGCGACGGTGTGACGACCGACGGCCGCACCAAGCTCAAGTCCCCGTCGGGGACACTGTCCACGGCCGAGGCGATCTCCGTCGTCACCAACGGCCTCGCCCTCGCCGCCCACTTCGGCGACGGCGTGCTGCGCCCCGGTGACGTGGCGGCCGGCATCCTCGGCGCGGTCGTCCGCGACCCGGCGGCCGACCGTGTCGTCTGGCAGGAGTACCTGGAGACCGTGGTCCGCGAGCGGGACGGCTGGAAGGACTTCTACCGTGCCTGCCGGGAGGTGTCGGCATGACGGGGACCACCGGACCCCTGCTCCTCGGCGTGCGCCACCACGGCCCGGGATCCGCCCGGGCGGTGCGGGCCGCGCTCGACGCCGCCAAGCCACCGGCCGTGCTGATCGAGGGCCCGCCCGAGGGGGACCCCCTCCTGCCGCTCGCCGCCGCCGAGGGAATGAGTCCGCCGGTCGCGCTCCTCGCACACGCGGTGGACGACCCCGGGCGCGCGTCCTTCTGGCCGATGGCCGAGTTCTCCCCCGAGTGGGTCGCCATCCGCTGGGCGCTCGACCACGGCGCTGCCGTCCGCTTCATCGACCTGCCCGCCACCCACACCCTCGCCATGGCGCAGGACCCGACCTGGCGGGACGGCGAGGGCGAGGAGGTGGCCGGGGGCGAACCGGGCGAGGAGCGGCACGGACTGCGCGTCGACCCCATCGCCGTGCTCGCCGAGACCGCCGGGTACGACGACCCGGAGCGCTGGTGGGAGGACGTGATCGAGCACCGTGGCACCGGGTCCGCGCCCAACGGGCCGCCGGGCGCGGGCGACCACGACCCGATCGCCGTCTTCACCGAACTCGCGGACGCCATGGGCGCACTGCGCGAGACGTACGGACACGGCGGGCACGACCGCGACCTCGTCCGCGAGGCCCACATGCGGCTCCAGCTCCGCGCCGCGCGCAAGACGCACGGGGACGGTGTGGCGGTCGTCTGCGGCGCCTGGCACGTGCCCGCCCTCGCCGCGAAGAGCACCGTCGCCGCCGACCGTGCCCTCCTCAAGGGGCTGCCCAAGGTCAAGACGGAGATCACCTGGGTGCCCTGGACACACCG
This sequence comes from Streptomyces sp. NPDC041796, assembly GCF_055590785.1. NCBI lineage: Bacteria > Bacillati > Actinomycetota > Actinomycetes > Kitasatosporales > Streptomycetaceae > Streptomyces > Streptomyces sp. NPDC041796. Next base: position 7,355 of record NZ_JBVJAH010000020.1, on the reverse strand, counting down.
CCGGCTCGCCCGGCACAGCGGCTACGGTGCCGGAATCGACTCGCCCGGCTGGTACGGGCACCTGTTCAGCGCACCCGACCGGCCGGTCGAGCGCTGGATGACGAAGATCGCCGGACTGCTGCGCGACGAGGACCGGATCGTCTCCTCGGCCCATGTCATCGAGGCGGTACGGCTCGCCGGGACGCTCGCCGCGATGCGCGGGCGTCCCCTCGCGGGGCTGACCGAGACGATCGACGCCGTACGTGCGGTGATGTGCGACGGCTCCGACGTGCCGCTCGGACTGATCCAGGACCGGCTGATCATCGGCGACACACTCGGTGAGGTCCCCGAGAGCGCCCCGGCCGTGCCCCTGCAGCGTGACCTCACCCGGCTCCAGCGCACCCTGCGCCTCAAGCCCGAAGCGCTGGAGCGTGAACTCGACCTGGACCTGCGCAAGGACACCGACGCCGCGCGCAGCCGGCTGCTGCACCGGCTGCGGCTCCTCGGGGTCGGCTGGGGAGAACCGGCCGCCGGGCGTGGCAGCACGGGCACATTCCGGGAGAGCTGGCGGTTGCGCTGGGAGCCCGAACTGCACATCAGGGTCGCCGAGGCCGGGGTCTGGGGCACCACCGTGCTCGCCGCAGCCACCGCCCGCGCCGAGTCGGACGCCGTCTCGGCGACCGCGCTCGCCGACGTCACCGCCCTCGCCGAGCGGTGCCTGCTGGCCGGGCTGTCCGACGCGTTGCCCGTGGTGATGAAGGCGCTCGCCGACCGGGCCGCACTCGACGCGGACGTCGGGCACCTCGCCCAGGCCCTTCCGGCGCTGGCCCGCTCCTTGCGGTACGGCGACGTACGGTCCACGGACACGGCCGCGCTCGGCGAGGTCGCCACCGGACTGGCGATGCGGATCTGCGTCGGCCTGCCGCCCGCGTGCACGGGCCTCGACGCGGACGGTGCCGCCGAGATGCGCGGCCACCTGGACTCCGTCCACACCGCGATCCGGCTGCTTCCGCACGCCGGCGACACCACCACCGGCGACACCACCACCGACGACATCACGACCACCGGCATCACGACCACCGGCATCACGACCACCGACATCGCCGGCCGCTGGGCGGGCGTCCTGGGCAAGCTCGCCGAGCGGGACAGCGTGCCCGGCGTCATACGCGGACGGGCCGCCCGGCTGCTGCTGGACGACGGGCGGCTCGCGGAGGACGAGGCCGCGCGGCTGATGGGGCTAGCCCTTTCGCCCGGCACACCGCCCGCCGAGGCGGCCGCCTGGATCGAGGGGTTCGTCGGCGGGGGCGAGGCCAACCCCGGCGGCGGCATGCTGCTCGTGCACGACGAGCGGCTGCTCGGTCTCGTCGACGCCTGGCTCACCGGGGTTCCGGCGGAGGCGTTCACCGACGTACTGCCGCTGCTGCGGCGCACGTTCTCCGCGTACGAACCGGGCGTCCGGCGCACGCTGGGCGAGCTCGTGCGGCGCGGCCCGGCGGGCGGGAGCCCGACACGCGCGGAGGCCGGGCCGCCCGGTTTCGCGCCGCAGCTCGACGAGGCACGGGCGGACGCGGTGCTGCCGCTGCTGCGGCTGCTGCTGGGCACGGACGACAGGGTGAACAACGAACTGCTGGGGGCGGGGAAGTGAGTGACGAGGAGCGGCTGCGGCGCTGGCGCCTGGTGCTGGGCGGGGGAGCGGCCGACGGGACGGGCTGCGCTCTCACGGGCACCGACGCGGCCATGGACGGCACCCTGGCCGCGCTGTACGGGGAGAAGAGCGGCCAGGGCCGCAGCGGGCGGGACCGTTCGGCGGGCCTGGGCGCGTCGGCGCCGTCCGTCGCCCGCTGGCTCGGCGACATCCGGACGTACTTCCCGAGCTCGGTCGTCCAGGTGATGCAGCGGGACGCGATCGACCGGCTCGGTCTGTCGACCCTGCTGCTGGAGCCCGAGATGCTGGAGGCCGTCGAGGCCGACGTCCACCTCGTCGGCACGCTGCTCTCGCTCAACAAGGCGATGCCCGAGACGACGAAGGAGACGGCACGGGCCGTCGTGCGCAAGGTCGTCGATGACCTGGAGAAGCGGCTCGCCACTCGCACCCGCGCCACGCTCACCGGCGCGCTCGACCGCAGCGCACGCATCAGCAGGCCCCGCCACCGGGACATCGACTGGGACCGCACCATCCGGGCGAACCTGAAGAACTACCTGCCGGAGTACCGCACGATCGTGCCCGAGCGGCTCATCGGCTACGGGCGGGCGGCACAGTCCGTGAAGAAGGACGTCGTCCTCTGCATCGACCAGTCCGGTTCGATGGCGGCGTCCGTGGTGTACGCCTCGGTGTTCGGAGCCGTGCTGGCCTCCATGCGGTCCATCGCGACCCGGCTCGTCGTCTTCGACACGGCCGTGGTCGACCTCACCGACCAGCTCGACGACCCTGTGGACGTCCTGTTCGGCACCCAGCTCGGCGGCGGCACGGACATCAACCGGGCCTTGGCCTACTGCCAGTCGCAGATCACGCGCCCGGCCGACACCGTCGTCGTCCTGATCAGCGACCTCTACGAGGGCGGCATACGCGACGAGATGCTGAAGCGGGTGGCGGCGATGAAAGCGTCGGGCGTGCAGTTCGTGGCGCTGCTCGCGCTCTCCGACGAGGGGGCTCCGGCCTACGACCGGGAACACGCGGCGGCGCTCGCGGCGCTCGGCGCACCCGCGTTCGCGTGCACGCCGGATCTCTTCCCGGAGGTGATGGCAGCGGCGATCGAGAAGCGGCCGCTGCCCATACCGGACATGGTGACCCATCAGTAACACGGGACTTGCGCCACCCCGGGATGCTCGTGCGAGCATCAGCGCGACGTACGCGGAAGGCGATGTTCCGCGCAAGGGGAGGAATCCGGACACCGTGACCGCCGCAGCAGCTTTCATGCCTGTTGCCGCTCCGCGCCTCGTGCGCGGGGCGGTGGCGCGGCGTGCGCTGGCGGTCGTGCTGTTCCTCGGGGGTCTGCTGGCCCTGGGATTCCTCTTCGGTGGTCCGGCACACGCGGCGGACCAGGGGTCGTTGGCATCCACGGACCACTCGGCGCGGACGGTCGCCGCCGAACGGCTCCCGGACGGACCGGAGATCGCGCCCCGGACGGCGTCGGCCGCCGGTGACTCCGTCACGGACGCCGTGCACACGGTCGTGGAGGCCGCCGAACCGGTGGCCCGCACCGTGACCGAGCCCGTCGGGGGAACCGTGCGCGAGGTCGCCGAGGCGTTGCCCGCGACGCCGGTGACCCTGCCCTCGGGCCCGGACCGCCCGGCCCTCCCCCTGCCTCCGGCACCCCTGCCGCAGCCCGGCCCGGGCTCGCCGCTCGCACCGCCGGCCGACACGTCCGGGGCTCACGGGGCGGCGCAGGTCATGACGCAGGACGGGCTCACCGTCCCCGAGGCGGCCGACCCGGACGCCGTCGGCCACCAGGGTGCCGCCACCCACCCCTCCACGAGCACCGCGAACCCCACCCCCGCGACGGCCACCGACGCGAGAAGCGCAGGCACCCTCGACGGCACGGACGCCCGTACCGGAGAACGCCGCCCCGCGCTCGCGCACTTCGCCGCGCCGCCGCTGCCCCTGGCGCCCGGCCCGTGCGGCGGTGTCGTCCGGCAGTCGGCCGCCGGCGACGGCGGCACGCCCCGCGCCGGCGACCAGCACGCCGTGGCGTCCTCGGTGGACGCGCACACCGGACCGGTCCGGGGCACCGCCCTGCCGGCGACCGCGGCCCCCACCCAGGACCGCCCCCACAAGATCCTCGAATTCCCCGGCTAGGGCAGGCCTTCCCCCCGCTCATTGACCTGCCGCGCGGGGGCGGGACAGGTCTGCCCGCCGTCTCAAGAACCGAATTCGAAGGATCCGACGCACCCATGCACAAGAACATCCGCCGTTCCATAGCCGTCGCCGCCACCGCCACCGGTATGTGGGCCATCGGCACCGCCGCCGCCAGTGCGGCCGAGGTGCCCGTCTCGGTGCCGCTCTCCACGCCGGACCAGGCGGTCGAGGCCGCCGACACGACCGCCGACAGCGCCACCGCCACGGTCACCACCACCGCCGCGCACACCGCGCCGGTCCAGGACGCCACCCAGCAGATCGCGCAGGAGGTGACCCAGGACGTCCACACCGACGCCCAGTACGCGACCGCGGGCGTCCAGTACGCGACCGCGCAGGTCCAGGGTGTCGGCGCCGACGTCCACAGTGAGGCCGAGGGCGAGATCGACTACCTCTTCGGTCCCCTCTCCGCCTTCGCCCACGAGGTGCAGAGCGACCCCGTCGCCACCGCCACCCCCGTCGCGGACGCGGCCGCCCAGGACGCCCTGCCGCCCGTCGTTTACCGCGCCGTCCACTCCGCCGTGCCCGTCGCGGGCCAGGCGGCCGGCGACGCGGGCGTCCTCGCGGAGGACGTGGTCTCCGACGCGTACCCCTTCGCCGAAGGCGTCGCCTCCGGCATCCAGCCGCTCGCCGGGGGCGTGGCGGGTCAGGTCGCCCCGTTCGCGGACGGTGTCACCGGCTCGGTGCAGCCGCTCGTCCAGGCCGTGGCCGACCAGGTCCAGCCGGTGGTCCAGGGCGTGGGCGGCAGCGCGACCGGCCTGGCGTACGGCGTGGCCGGTGAGGTGGCGCCGTTCGCGGAGGGTGTGACCGGCGAGGTTCAGCCCTTCGCGACCGGCCTGGCGGAGGGCGTGACCGGGGACGTCCAGCCGCTCGCCGGCAACGCCGTCTCCGGCGTGTCGGGGACCGTCGGCACGGTCACCCCGGACTACCTCCCGTACGGCGTGTGACCGAAAGTCCGACAGGAGTCCGACCGGGGTCCCGACCGGGACTCCGACGAGGGTTCCGGCCGGGACTCCGAACAGGGTTCCGGCCGGGACTCCGGCCGGGAGTCTGATCCGGTACGAAATCCGCAGCAACGGGCGGTCTCACAAGCAGTGGGGCCGCCCGTTTGAGGTCCGTGCTTGTGACAGGTATCACCGCTCCGGTGTGAGCTGCGATTTAGGTGCCCCGGTCTCACGGGGATAATCTGCGAGACGGACATGCCGCGTCCACGGACACCGTGTACGCCTCCCTTGTGACAGCGCAGTCACGTTGCCCTCCGCGGCACGCCCACGCAGACAACGGAACCGCGATCACCAGAAAAGGGACGGACGCGCGTGGACCTGTTCGAGTACCAGGCGAGGGACCTCTTCGCCAAGCACGGTGTACCGGTGCTGGCCGGTGAAGTCATCGACACGCCTGAGGCGGCGCGCGAGGCCACCGAGCGACTGGGCGGCCGTTCGGTCGTCAAGGCGCAGGTGAAGGTCGGCGGCCGCGGCAAGGCCGGTGGCGTCAAGCTGGCCGCCACGCCGGACGAGGCCGTCGCCCGCGCGACGGACATCCTCGGTATGGACATCAAGGGCCACACGGTCCACAAGGTGATGATCGCCGAGACGGCACCCGAGATCGCCGAGGAGTACTACGTCTCGTACCTCCTCGACCGCACCAACCGCACCTTCCTCGCCATGGCCTCCGTCGAGGGCGGCATGGACATCGAGGAAGTCGCGGCCACCAAGCCCGAGGCCCTGGCGAAGATCCCGGTCGACGCCAACGAGGGTGTCACCGAGGCCAAGGCCCGCGAGATCGTCGAGGCCGCCAAGTTCCCGGCCGCGGTCAAGGACCAGGTCGCCGAGATCCTGGTGACCCTGTGGAAGACCTTCGTCGCGGAGGACGCCCTCCTCGTCGAGGTCAACCCGCTGGCCAAGGTCGCCGACGGCCGCGTCATCGCGCTCGACGGCAAGGTGTCGCTGGACGCCAACGCCGACTTCCGCCAGCCGGAGCACGAGGCCCTCGAGGACAAGGCCGCAGCCAACCCGCTCGAGGCTGCCGCCAAGGCCAAGAACCTCAACTACGTCAAGCTCGACGGCGAGGTCGGCATCATCGGCAACGGCGCCGGCCTGGTCATGTCGACCCTGGACGTCGTCGCGTACGCCGGTGAGGCGCACGGCGGTGTGAAGCCCGCCAACTTCCTCGACATCGGTGGCGGCGCTTCCGCCCAGGTGATGGCGAACGGCCTGGAGATCATCCTGGGCGACCCGGACGTCAAGTCGGTCTTCGTCAACGTCTTCGGTGGCATCACCGCCTGTGACGAGGTCGCCAACGGCATCGTCCAGGCGCTGAAGCTGCTCGCCGACAAGGGCGAGGAAGTCACCAAGCCGCTGGTCGTGCGCCTCGACGGCAACAACGCGGAGCTGGGTCGCAAGATCCTGTCGGACGCCAACCACCCGCTCGTGCAGCGCGTGGACACCATGGACGGCGCGGCCGACAAGGCCGCCGAGCTCGCGGCTGCGAAGTAAGGGACGAGGTCGGAAACACCATGGCTATCTTCCTGACCAAGGAAAGCAAGGTCATCGTCCAGGGCATGACCGGTGCCACGGGCATGAAGCACACCAAGCTCATGCTGGGTGACGGCACCAACATCGTCGGTGGCGTCAACCCGCGCAAGGCGGGCACGTCCGTCGACTTCGACGGCACGTCCGTCCCCGTCTTCGGCACGGTCGCCGAGGCGATGAAGGAGACCGGCGCCGACGTCTCCGTCCTCTTCGTGCCGCCGGCCTTCGCCAAGGCCGCCGTCGTCGAGGCCATCGACGCCGAGATCCCGCTGGCCGTCGTCATCACCGAGGGCATCGCGGTCCACGACTCCGCCGCGTTCTACGCGTACGCGGTGGAGAAGGGCAACAAGACCCGGATCATCGGCCCGAACTGCCCCGGCCTGATCACGCCGGGCCAGTCCAACGCCGGCATCATCCCGGGCGACATCACCAAGCCCGGCAAGATCGGTCTGGTGTCCAAGTCGGGCACGCTGACCTACCAGATGATGTACGAGCTCCGGGACATCGGCTTCTCGTCGGCCGTCGGCATCGGTGGCGACCCGGTCATCGGCACCACCCACATCGACTGCCTCGCGGCCTTCGAGGCCGACCCCGAGACCGAGCTGATCGTGATGATCGGTGAGATCGGTGGCGACGCGGAGGAGCGGGCGGCCGACTTCATCAAGGCCAACGTCACCAAGCCGGTCGTCGGCTACGTCGCGGGCTTCACCGCCCCCGAGGGCAAGACGATGGGCCACGCCGGTGCGATCGTGTCCGGTTCGTCCGGCACCGCGCAGGCGAAGAAGGAGGCCCTCGAGGCCGCGGGCGTCAAGGTCGGCAAGACGCCGACCGAGACGGCCAAGCTGGCGCGCGCGATCCTCGCGGGCTGAGTACCGGCTGCCTGATCGGCGGGCCCGGGGGGGGGGGGGGGGGGGGGGGGGGGGGGGGGGGGGGGCGTGGGGGGGGGGGGGGGGGGGGGGGGGGGGGGGGGGGGGGTGGGGGGGGAGGGGGGG
>NZ_JBVJAH010000019.1:0-125062 GCF_055590785.1 Streptomyces sp. NPDC041796 | reverse complement strand
CAGGGGGGACCCTGTGGGAGAGTAGGACGCCGCCGAACAATTTTTAGCCTCAGTCCCCGGACCTTAGTGTCCGGGGACTGAGGCATTTTTGCGTTCACGGGCCCGACCACCCCTGTGCGCTGGCCCGTCCCGCCTGACGGTAAAGTCAGGGGGCATCGTTGGCACGTTCCACAGGAGGCACCCGGGTGGAGGTTCAGGAGACTCGCGTTCAGACGGACCGGGTCCTCACCATCCCCAACATCCTCAGCATGGCTCGCCTGGCGGGTGTACCACTGTTCCTGTGGCTGATTCTTCGCCCCGAGTTCGGTGGGCCGAAGAGTGACGGCTGGGCGTTGCTCGTCCTCATGCTCAGCGGTGTCAGCGACTACCTCGACGGCAAGCTCGCCCGGCGCTGGAACCAGATCAGCAATCTCGGGCGGCTCCTCGACCCGGCGGCCGACCGGCTCTACATCCTTTCCACCCTCCTCGGCCTGACATGGCGTGAGATTCTGCCGCTGTGGCTCACCATGGCACTTTTGGCCCGTGAGCTGATGCTGCTGGTGATGGTGGGAATCCTCCGCCGGCACGGGTATCCGCCGCCGCAGGTGAACTTCCTGGGCAAGGCGGCGACGTTCAACTTGATGTACGCCTTCCCGCTCCTCCTGCTCAGTGACGGCACGGGCTGGCTTTCGTCACTCGCTGAAATTTTCGGGTGGGCGTTCGCAGGATGGGGTACAACTCTCTATTGGTGGGCAGGGATCCTGTATGTGGTCCAGGTCCGCCGACTTGTCAAGGCGGATACCGTGGCCGATTGAGCCCGTCTGTCCGGTGCAGTGCAGTGATTGCCAGTGCCTGTTTGTTGTGAGCGGACCACTGTCCCGGACGGGTGAAGTCGGCTTGACCGTCGTCTCTGCAAGGAGGACGCTTCCGACATGAAGGCCGTCGTAATGGCCGGTGGCGAAGGAACCCGACTTCGCCCCATGACCTCGAGCATGCCCAAGCCGCTCCTGCCGGTGGCCAACCGGCCGATCATGGAGCACGTGCTGCGGCTGCTCAAGCGGCACGGGCTCAATGAGACCGTCGTGACCGTGCAGTTCCTCGCCTCACTCGTAAAGAACTATTTCGGTGACGGTGAAGAGCTCGGCATGGAACTGACCTATGCCAACGAGGAGAAGCCGCTCGGTACTGCGGGGAGTGTCAAGAACGCCGAAGAGGCACTCAAGGACGATGCCTTCCTCGTCATCTCCGGTGATGCGCTCACCGATTTCGACCTGACCGACCTCATCGCGTTCCACAAGGAAAAGGGCGCGATGGTCACGGTGTGTCTGACCCGTGTTCCCAACCCGCTGGAATTCGGTATCACCATCGTGGACGAGGAAGGGAAGGTGGAGCGTTTCCTGGAGAAGCCCACCTGGGGCCAGGTCTTCTCCGACACGGTCAACACCGGCATTTACGTCATGGAGCCCGAGGTCTTCGACTACGTCGAGGCCGATGTCCCGGTCGACTGGTCGGGGGACGTCTTCCCGCAGCTCATGAAGGAGGGCAAGCCGATCTACGGCTATGTCGCCGAGGGCTACTGGGAGGACGTCGGCACCCACGAGAGCTACGTCAAGGCCCAGGCCGACGTGCTCGAGGGCAAGGTGGACGTCGAACTCGACGGCTTCGAAATCTCTCCCGGAGTGTGGGTTGCCGAGGGTGCCGAGGTGCACCCGGACGCAGTTCTGCGCGGGCCTCTCTACATTGGCGACTATGCCAAGGTCGAGGCCGGTGTGGAGATCCGCGAGCACACCGTCGTCGGCTCGAACGTGGTCGTGAAGAGCGGCGCTTTCCTGCATAAAGCGGTTGTTCACGACAACGTCTACATCGGTCAGCACAGCAATCTCCGCGGCTGTGTGATCGGCAAGAACACCGACATCATGCGGGCCGCCCGGATCGAGGACGGGGCCGTCATCGGCGACGAGTGTCTGGTCGGTGAAGAATCGATCGTCCAGGGCAATGTCCGGGTCTATCCGTTCAAGACCATCGAGGCCGGCGCGTTCGTCAACACCTCGGTGATCTGGGAGTCGCGTGGGCAGGCGCATCTCTTCGGGGCGCGCGGTGTGTCCGGGATCCTGAATGTCGAGATCACTCCCGAGCTGGCGGTCCGGCTGGCGGGCGCGTACGCGACGACGCTCAAGAAGGGCGCCACGGTCACCACGGCGCGTGACCACTCGCGAGGCGCTCGAGCGCTCAAGCGCGCGGTGATCTCGGCACTGCAGGCCAGTGCCATCGACGTACGCGACCTGGAGAACGTGCCGCTGCCCGTCGCACGGCAGCAGACGGCGCGAGGGAGCGCCGGTGGCATCATGATCCGGACGACGCCGGGCGTGCCCGACTCGGTGGACATCATGTTCTTCGACGAGCGGGGCGCCGACCTGTCGCAGGCGGGGCAGCGGAAGCTGGACCGGGTGTACGCACGCCAGGAGTACCGGCGGGCCTTCCCGGGCGAGATCGGCGACCTGAGCTTCCCGTCCAGCGTCTTCGACTCGTACACCGGGTCCCTGCTGCGGAACGTCGACACCACCGGGATCTCCGACGCCGGTCTCAAGGTCGTCGTCGACGCCTCCAACGGAAGTGCCGGGCTTGTTCTGCCCAGCCTCCTCGGGCGGCTCGGGGTCGACTCACTGACGATCAACCCCGGTCTGGACGAGTCGCGGCCCACCGAGTCCGCCGAATCCCGTCGTGCGGGGCTGGTGCGGCTCGGGGAGATAGTGGCTTCGGCGCGTGCGGCGTTCGGGGTGCGGTTCGACACGGTCGGTGAGCGGTTGTCGCTCGTGGACGAGCGCGGCCGGATCATCGAGGACGACCGGGCACTGCTCGTGATGCTGGACCTGGTGGCCGCGGAGCGGCGCAGCGGGCGCGTGGCGCTGCCGGTGACGACCACCAGGATCGCCGAGCAGGTCGCGGCGTACCACGGCACGCAGGTGGACTGGACGACGACGTCTCCGGACGACCTGACGAGGGTCGGGCGCGAGGAGTCGACGATCTTCGGCGGCGACGGCCGTGGTGGCTTCATCGTTCCCGAGTTCAGCAGCGTCTTCGACGGTACGGCGGCGTTCGTGCGGCTGATCGGGCTGGTGGCGCGTACTCAGCTCACGCTCAGCCAGATCGACGCGCGCATTCCGCGGGCGCACGTGCTGAAGCGGGACCTGGCGACGCCGTGGGCGGTCAAGGGCCTGGTCATGCGGCGGGTCGTGGAGGCGGCCGGCGACCGGCACGTGGACACGACCGACGGTGTCCGCGTCGTCGAGGCCGACGGCCGGTGGGTGATGGTGCTGCCCGACCCGGCCGAGGCCGTGACCCATCTGTGGGCGGAAGGCCCGGACGACGCGTCCGCGCAGGCCCTGCTCGACGAGTGGGCGGCAGTGGTGGACAGCGCGGGTCGCTGACACCCACGAGGAGCGGTGTGCCGGGAGGCGTCGCACGGCGCGTCCCGGCACACCGGTGGGGCCATTCGGCGGTAGCCGCTCCGACGTGCGACGATGTGCGGCATGTCGCAGCAGCCCCCCGTTCGGAGCACCGGATCCCCGCCTTCGCGTCCCGATGCGTCCATGTCGCTGCTGACCAATGTGATGGACCACGCGCTCGACGACGGGTACGCGGAGGCCTCGGCCCGCCGGGCATCCGAGGGCGGGGGCCTGCCCCGTACGCTGCGCGCGAAGCTGGGACTGGCGGCCGGGCTGGTACTGGCCGCGCTGGTGGTGACGCTCGGGGCCGCACAGGCGCAGATATCCGCCCCGGTGGTGGCGAAGGAGCGCGAGGAGCTCATCGACCGCATCGGGTCGGAGACCTCGGCGGCGGACCGTCTCGAGAAGGACATCGAGGCGCTGCGTGCCGAGGTGGGGGAGCGGCAGCGCAAGGCGCTGGAGCAGCACGGAGGGGACCAGGGGCAGCTCGTAGCGCTGCTGTCGGGGGCGACGCCGGTCCGGGGACCGGGCGTCAGGCTCGTCGTGGACGACGCCAAGGACACCGAGGACGGTGGCGGGGGGCCGCGGGAGAGCAGCGGCTTCGCCGATACGGGCCGGGTCCGGGACCGTGACATGCAGCGGGTCGTCAACGGGCTGTGGCAGGCGGGTGCGGAAGCCATCGCCATCAATGGGCAGCGGCTGACCGCCCTGTCGGCGATCCGCGCGGCGGGCGACGCCATACTGGTCGACAACAAACCGCTGGTGCCGCCGTACACGGTGCTGGCGGTAGGGGACGGAAAAAAGCTGAGTACGACGTTCCAGGACAGTGCGGACGGGCAGTACCTGCACGTGCTGCAGGAGAACTTCGGTATCCGCACCAGCATTTCGGACCAGGGCGAGGTGCGTCTGCCGGCTGCGCCGAGCCTGATCGTACGTACAGCACAGCCGGGCGACACCGGAGCCGAAGTGGGTGACGGGCAGGGCACGGCCGACACAGGGAAGGGCACATCTTGATCGCCGTACTGGGCCTCGTCGTGGGAGTCGTGGTCGGACTGTTCATCCGGCCCGAGGTGCCGGCGGTGGTCGAGCCCTATCTGCCGATCGCCGTCGTGGCCGCCCTCGACGCCGTTTTCGGTGGTCTGCGGGCCATGCTCGACGGGATCTTCGTCGACAAGGTCTTCGTCGTCTCCTTCCTGTCTAACGTCGTCGTGGCCGCGTTGATCGTGTTCCTCGGCGACAAGCTGGGCGTCGGCGCACAGCTGTCCACGGGTGTGGTCGTCGTGCTCGGCATCCGGATCTTCTCCAACGCCGCCGCCATCCGGCGGCATGTGTTCCGGGCGTGAGGCCGATGAGCAACGAAGAGACACCGAAGCCGGCAGAGAATCCGGCACCGAAGCCGACGCCGGACCCGGCATCGAAGCCGACGCCGGACCCGGCACCGGAGCCGGCGGCGGACGCGGCTTCCGCCCCGGAGCCGCGGCCGGAGGTGAAGACCGGGCGCCAGAGGCTGGTGGCGGGCCTGTGGCCGCCGCGCGTCACGCGGGCGCAACTCATCGTGGCCGTCCTGCTGTTCGGGCTGGGACTGGGCCTGGCCATCCAGGTCCGCTCCACCAGCGACACGGGCGCACTGCGCGGTGCGCGCCAGGAGGACCTGGTCCGCATCCTCGACGAGCTCGACGACCGTACGCAGCGCCTGGAGGACGAGAAGGCGCGCCTGGAGGACCAGCGCACGGAGCTGGAGAACAGTTCCGACCAGGCCGAGGAGGCGCGCAAGCAGACGCTGGAAAAGGAGCGGCAGCTGGGGATCCTGGCCGGTACGGTGGCGGCCCAGGGGCCCGGGATCACGCTCACCATCGACGACGGCGCCGGTGCGGTGGAGTCCGACATGCTGCTCGACGCGATCCAGGAGCTCAGGGCGGCAGGCGCGGAAGCGATCCAGGTCAACGGCGTCCGGGTCGTCGCCGACTCGTACTTCTCCGGTGACGCGGGGGAGATAGAGGTGGACGGCCGGGGGATCAAGGCACCGTACCGTTTCAAGGTCATCGGGAAGCCCCAGGATCTCGAACCGGCGCTGAACATCCCGGGAGGCGTCGTGCAGACGCTGGAGAAGGAGCAGGCCACCGCCACGGTCACCCGGTCGCAGAAGATCGTCGTTGACGCCTTGCGACCGGCGGAGCGGCCTGACTACGCTCGGTCGTCATCGCAGTGAGGCAGGGGTACATGGGGGTCACGCGGCCAGGGGCCGTACGGGGACGTACGGGGGCAACCGGAAGACGGGTGCCAGGACATGAGGTTGCGGGGGGTCGGCGCATCACAGATGTGGTGCGTGATGGAAACTGTCCGGAGGATACGGACGTTGTGATGATGTCCGGGTCGGCAGGTGTGTTCATTCAGGGTTCGTCCTGCCCCACGGGCGGGTCTGTTTCGTTCAAGGGGAATCGCCCGTGAAGTTGTTTGCGAAGTTGTTCGGCAAGAGCGCACGCGAGGACGGCGGCAACGCCGCCCGCCATCGCGCCCCGCGCCAGGGTCAGACCGAGGAGCAGGGAGGCGAGCGCCCGCTGTTCCGTGACGAGGTCGCGGGTCCGGGTGGTGACATTCCGAGGGGCCAGGGCGCGTCTGTTGACCCTGCCGGTTCCGGCCGCATAGGTTTCGGGGAACCATCAACCTCGAGTACGGGTGGAGGGTTTACGCCCGACCCGTACGCGACGAGCGCCCACGCGGGCCAGCCGCGGCAGGAGGATTCGTCCATGCCGGTGTGTACGAGGTGCGGGCACCGCAACGCCGAGGCGAGCCGGTTCTGCTCCAACTGCGGTGCGCCGCTGCGCGGGGGCGTCCCCGCCGAGCGCGCGTCCGAGACGACGTCGACGATCTCGATCTCCGGCCTGGAGGCGTACGACTCCGAGGTCACCGGCCAGACGCAGCTGCCGTCGCTGTCTCCCGAGGCGCAGGCGGCCGTGGAGGCGCTGCCGCTCGGTTCGGCGCTCCTCGTCGTGCGGCGCGGTCCGAACTCGGGCAGCCGCTTCCTGCTGGACAGTGATCTGACCACGGCCGGACGCCACCCGCAGAGCGACATCTTCCTCGACGACGTGACCGTGTCGCGACGGCACGTGGAGTTCCGCAGGTCGCCCGACGGCAGCTTCACGGTCTCGGACGTCGGCAGTCTCAACGGCACCTACGTCAACCGCGAGCGGATCGACTCGGTTCCGCTGTCCAATGGTGACGAGGTGCAGATCGGCAAGTACCGGCTGGTCTTCTACGCGAGCCAGCGGGGCGTGTGATCCGGCAGGGAAGGCCCATGCTGCGAACCACGACGGGCGGTGCCGGCAACGGCACCGCCGGCGCGGCGGATCAGCTGGTGAGCATCGGGACGGTGCTCAATCAGCTGCGTGAGGAGTTTCCCGAAGTCACGATCTCCAAGATCAGGTTCTTGGAGGCGGAGGGGCTCGTCGAGCCGCAGCGGACGGCGTCCGGCTACCGGAAGTTCAGCCCGCGCGATGTGGAGCGGCTGGCGCGCATCCTGCGGATGCAGCGGGACCACTACCTGCCACTGAAGGTGATCCGGGAGCACCTGGACGCGGTGGAGCGGGGTGAGCAGGTGGAGCTGCCGCCCGCTCCCGGGCCCCAGCGCGAGTCCCAGGACGGTGATCCGTGGGAGGTGGACGGGCAGGACCGCCCGACCGCTGCCCGGGTGGGCAGGGCGGAGCTCATGGCGGCCGCGGGCGCCGGCGAGGAGGAGCTCGCCGAGTGGGAGGCCTACGGGCTCGTCGTACAGGGCGTGGACGGCGGGTACGACGCCGAGGCGGTGACCGTCGCGAGACTTGTCGCGGATCTGGGGAGATTCGGTCTGGAACCGCGGCATCTGCGGGCGGTGAAAGCCGCTGCCGAGCGGGAGGCGGGGCTGGTGGAGCAGGTGGTCGCGCCCTTGCGCAGGCACCGTAATCCGCAGACCAGGGCGCATGCCGAGGCGACCGCGAAGGAGCTGGCGGCGCTGTCCGTACGGCTGCACGCGGCGCTGGTGCAGACCGCCCTCGGTATCCGCTTGCCCTGATCTTGACAGAGCCCGACTATCCAAACCGGTCCGGCACGTCCTAGGGTTGCAATGTGAACGAGCTCGATGTTGTCGGTGTCCGGGTGGAAATGCCGTCCAACCAGCCGATCGTGCTCCTGCGTGAAGTGGGAGGCGACCGGTACCTCCCGATCTGGATCGGTCCGGGAGAGGCGACGGCGATCGCCTTCGCGCAGCAGGGCATGGCCCCCGCCCGGCCCCTCACTCATGACCTTTTCAAGGATGTGCTCGAGGCCGTGGGCCAAGAGCTGACCGAGGTCCGCATCACGGACCTGCGGGAAGGGGTCTTCTACGCGGAGCTGGTCTTCGCCAGCGGTGTGGAGGTGAGCGCCAGGCCGTCCGACGCCATAGCGCTGGCCTTGCGCACCGGGACCCCGATCTACGGGAGTGACGGCGTGCTCGACGACGCGGGCATCGCCATCCCGGACGAGCAGGAGGACGAGGTGGAGAAGTTCCGCGAGTTCCTCGACCAGATCTCGCCCGAGGACTTCGGCACCAGCAGTCAGTGAGGCCGGGAGGACTTCGGCGCCAGCAGTCGGCGAGGCCGGGTGACCCCGAGACGGGCGGTCCGTCCGACGGGCCGCACTGCCGCTGACTGTCGCCCACGGTCGGCTGTCGGCCGTCCGGACGCCCCTGCGCCCTCGGACGCCCGGGGCGGTGAGGGGACGCGCCACGAAGGTCGATGTTTCCCGGCGTGAATGGGTGAGCGGTGAGGGCTTTGGGCCCATTCGAGAAGCCTTTCCCGGTTTCTGGATACGGGAAACCACTCTCAGGGTGATTATCACTCGGCGTGCCGAGTGTGGCGATCGTTGACGCACCCCTGGCGACTGCCTACCGTCGAGATGGCAGGTCAAGGACGGAGGGTCGGCGTGATGATCAGCGGCGACGGTGCGACTGGGGGCCTCCCCGGACGAAGTCTGGGGAAGAGCGGGCCGTATCCGCTTCACGGGAGTTCGGCCGACCCGGCTCACGCGAAGGCGGTCGATCGGATGTCCGGTGGTGTTACCGACCGGCTCCACTCGGGAGTGGCCGGTGCGGATGCGGTCGGCCCGGGTGCCGACCCGACCCAGGGACAGGCGGCGGATCCGGCCGCCGAAACGATCGGCTATCGGGGGCCCACTGCCTGCGCGGCGGCGGGAATCACCTACCGGCAGCTCGACTACTGGGCGCGCACCGGGCTGGTCGAACCGAGCGTGCGGCCCGCGTACGGGTCGGGGACGCAGCGTCTCTACAGCTTTCGGGACGTGGTCGTCCTCAAGATCGTCAAGCGCTTCCTGGACACGGGCGTGGCGCTGCAGAACATCCGTACCGCCGTCCAGCACCTGCGTGCGCGGGGCTTCCGGGACCTGGAGCGCATGACGCTCATGAGCGACGGTGCGACGGTCTACGAGTGTTCGTCGCCCGACGAGGTAGTCGATCTGCTGCAGGGCGGTCAGGGCATTTTCGGGATCGCGGTGGGTGTGGTGTGGCGGGACGTCGAGGCCGCACTCTCGCAGCTGCACGGGGAACGCGTCGACACCGGTGAGACGCTGGTCGGGAACAACCCGTCGGACGAGCTGGCGCGCAGGAGGCGCGACAGGGCCGTCTGAGCCGCCCCCCGCATGTGTGTGCGGGCGATTGTCAGTGGCGTAGGGCAGCATCGATGGTGTGAGAGCCGCGCCGACGATTCTGCATCTGGACATGGATGCCTTCTTCGCCGCCGCCGAGCAGGCGGCGAAGCCGAGTCTGCGCGGGAAGCCGGTGGTCGTCGGCGGGCTGGGGCCGCGCGGGGTGGTGGCCACGGCGTCGTACGAGGCGAGGCGTTTCGGGGTGCATTCGGCGATGCCGATGGCCCAGGCCAGGAGGCTGGCGCCGAACGCGGCCTATCTGGTGCCGCGCTTCTCGCTGTACCGCGCGGTGAGCGACCAGGTGATGCGGCTGCTGCGGGAGCTGTCGCCCCTCGTCGAGCCGCTGAGCCTCGACGAGGCCTTCGTGGACCTGGAGGCGGGGGGCTCGGCCCATGACGCCGCCACCGCGCGGGCGGCGGGCGAGCGCTTGCGCGGGGACATCCACGCGGTCACCGGGCTGACGGGGTCGGTGGGTCTGGCGGGTTCCAAGATGCTCGCCAAGATCGCGTCCGAGGAGGCCAAGCCGGACGGTCTGGTGCTGATAGAGCCGGGGACGGAGCGGGAACTGCTGGGCCCCAAGTCGGTGCGGATCCTGCCGGGGGTGGGGCCGGCGACCGGGGAGCACCTGCGGCGGGCCGGTATGACGACGGTGGCGGACCTGGCGGCGGCGGGCGAGGACGAGCTCGTACGGCTGCTCGGCAAGGCGCACGGGGAGTCGCTGTACCGGATGGCCATGGGATACGACGACCGGCCCGTGGTGGCGGAGAGGGACGCCAAGTCGGTGTCCGTGGAGGACACGTTCGACGTGGACCTGCACGACCGGGTGCGGGTGCGGATCGAGGTGGAGCGGCTGGCGGAGCGGTGCGTCCAGCGGCTGCGGGGCGCGGGGCGGTCGGGACGGACGGTGGTGCTGAAGGTCCGGAGGTACGACTTCTCCACGCTGACCCGGTCCGAGACGCTGCGTGGCCCGACGGACGACCCGGTGGTGGTGCGGGAGGCGGCGGCACGGCTGCTGGAGGGGGTGGACACCACGGGTGGTGTGCGGCTGCTGGGCGTGGGAGTGACGGGGCTCGCGGACTATACGCAGGAGGACCTGTTCGCCCAGGCCGCTGCGGAGGAGGCGGCCGGGGCGGGAGCGGGGGGTGCGGAACCGGTTGAGGACGTCGCCGGTGTGTCCCATAAGACGGGGGAGTCCGGTGCGGGCGCTGTGGTGGGCGGGCCCGGCGCGCCGGCGGTGTCCCAGGAGGCGGACGTGCGCGCCTGGCCGGGTGGCCACGCGGGGGTTCCGGCCCGTAAGGGCGACGAGGTGGCCGGACCGGCGGTCGGTGAACCGGCCGGGCGGCCCGTTGTCGCCGGCTCCGGCATGCGCGGCCGGGCCGGCTCCGGGCCGAGTGGCGGCCCGGGCGGGGGCGGCGGGCCTCGTGAGGAGGTTGCGGCGGCGGACGGGCTGGACGCCCGGGTGCGGTCGGGTGCCCTGGAGGGTGGCGCTTCCACGGAGGGGGAGGGCCGCGGAGACGGGGCCGGGAGCGGGGCGGGGCCCGGAGCCGGGGAGGCCGGTGGAGCGGCGGGACGCGCGGCTGCCGGGCCGGACAGTGCCGGGACGGCCGGTGCGGACGAACCTCGGCGGTGGGTGGCAGGTCAGGACGTGCGGCACGCCGAGTACGGAGCCGGGTGGGTGCAGGGAAGTGGGCTGGGCCGGGTGACCGTGCGATTCGAGGAGCCGGGGTCGGCACCGGGGCGGGTGCGAACCTTCTGGGCCGACGATCCGGACCTGGAGCCGTCGGATCCGCTGCCTCTCGTGCCGGGTCAGTCCTCCTGGCCGGCGAGCTTGCCGAAGTCGCGGTCCGTCGCGGGAGGGGGCGGGAGCGCGAGGCCGTAGTGGTGGTAGAGCTGCAGTTCCTGCTCGGGAGACAGGTGGCGGCCCACGCCGAAGTCGGGCGCGTCCTTGATCAGGGCGCGGTCGTACGGGACGTGCAGGCCGTCGGCCTCGAGGCCGCTGGGCTCCAAGGGGACGAAGGCGTCGCGGCTGAACAGGCCCGTGCGTACGGCGGCCCACTCGGGAACCCCCGTCGCGTCGTCCAGGTACACCTCGTCGATGGTGCCGATCTTGTGGCCGTTGCGGTCGAAGGCCTTGCGGCCGATCAGGCTGCGCGGATCGATATCGGTCTGCACGGTCCCTCCAACTGGTCGCAACCGCTCTGTAAACACTACGAAAGTGCACATCGGTGACGTCGGCCACTCGAGGGATCGGGCGGGGACCGCGCTGGTAGGCTGGCAGACGGCCGCTGACCCCGTGCGGGAGAGTCCTCCGGAGAAACCTTTCGGAGGCGCCGAAGGAGCAAATCCTCCCCGGAATCTCTCAGGCACCCGGTACCGCACGGATGAGGTCACTCTGGAAAGCAGGGCGGGCGTCGGACGGCATCCGCTCTCACCGACGGTGAAAGCCGGCCCGCCCCGTCATGGGGAGGTCCGGTGAAGCTCTCAGGTTGAGATGACAGAGGGGGAGGCCGTCCGGGCACCCGCGCCGTGGTGCCCCTCGCAGGTCGTATCGACCAGGAGGCCTCCGCAATGACCGCCAACCGCATTCCGCTCTCCGTACTCGAACAGGGCATCCCGTTCGAGCAGCGGCACATCGGGCCCGACGAAGAGGCCCGCGCCAAGATGCTCGCGCAGGTCGGCTACGGTTCGCTCGACGAGCTCACGGCTGCCGCGGTGCCGGATGTGATCAAGAGCGCCGAGGCCCTCGGGCTGCCCGACGCGCGTACCGAGGCCGAGGTCCTGGCCGAGCTGCGCTCGCTCGCCGACCGCAACCAGGTGCTCGCCCCGATGATCGGTCTCGGCTACTACGGCACCTTCACGCCGCCGGTCATCCTGCGCAACGTCATGGAGAACCCCGCCTGGTACACCGCGTACACGCCGTACCAGCCGGAGATCTCGCAGGGCCGCCTGGAGGCGCTGCTCAACTTCCAGACCATGGTCGCCGACCTGACCGGGCTGCCGACCTCCGGAGCCTCGCTGCTCGACGAGGGCACCGCCGCCGCCGAGGCCATGTCCCTGGCCCGCCGCGTCGGCAAGGTCAAGAACGGCGTCTTCCTGGTCGACGCCGACGCCCTGCCGCAGACCATCGCCGTCATCGAGACCCGCGCCGAGCCGACCGGTGTCGAGGTCGTCGTCGCCGACCTGAGCGAGGGCATCCCGGCCGAGGTCGCCGAGCGCGGTGTCTTCGGCGTGCTGCTCCAGTACCCCGGCGCCTCCGGTGCCGTACGGGACATCAAGGCCGTCATCGATCAGGCGCACGAGCTCGGCGCGATCGTCACCGTCGCCGCCGACCTGCTGGCGCTCACCCTGCTCACCTCGCCCGGCGAGCTGGGCGCGGACATCGCGGTCGGGACGACCCAGCGGTTCGGCGTGCCGATGGGCTTCGGCGGCCCGCACGCCGGCTACATGGCCGTGCGCGACACCTTCGCCCGCAGCCTGCCGGGCCGGCTCGTCGGCGTCTCCGTCGACGCGGACGGCAACAAGGCGTACCGCCTGGCGCTGCAGACGCGTGAGCAGCACATCCGCCGGGAGAAGGCCACCAGCAACATCTGTACCGCGCAGGTGCTGCTCGCCGTCATGGCCGGCATGTACGCCGTCTACCACGGCCCCGAGGGGCTCAAGCAGATCGCCCAGCGCGTCCACCGGTACGCCGTCGTCCTCGCCGAGGGCCTGCGTGCGGGCGGTGTGGAGGTCGTCCACGACACCTTCTTCGACACCGTCACCGTCCGCGTTCCCGGCAAGGCAGCCGAGGCCGTGGCCGCCGCCCGCGAGAACGGGGTCAACCTCCGCCTCGTCGACGCCGATCACGTCTCCGCCGCCTGCGACGAGACCACCGGCCGCGCCCAGATCGCCGCCGTGTGGGACGCCTTCGGCGTGCGCGGCGACATCGAGGCGCTGGACGCCGGCACCGCCGACGTCCTGCCCGCGGCGCGGCTGCGCACCGACGCGTACCTCACCCACCCCGTCTTCCACGCGCACCGCTCCGAGACCGCGATGCTGCGTTACCTGCGCAAGCTCGCCGACCGCGACTACGCGCTGGACCGAGGCATGATCCCGCTCGGCTCCTGCACGATGAAGCTGAACGCGACCACCGAGATGGAGCCGGTGACCTGGCCGGAGTTCGGCCAGATGCACCCCTTCGCGCCGGCCGACCAGGCGCAGGGCTACCTGACCCTGATCCGTGAGCTGGAGGAGCGCCTCGCGGAGGTGACCGGCTACGACAAGGTCTCCATCCAGCCCAACGCCGGTTCGCAGGGCGAGCTGGCCGGTCTGCTCGCCGTCCGCGCCTACCACCGTGCCAACGGCGACATCCAGCGCACGGTCTGCCTCATCCCCTCCTCCGCGCACGGCACCAACGCCGCGAGCGCCGTGATGGCCGGGATGAAGGTCGTCGTCGTCAAGACCGCCGACGACGGCGAGATCGATGTCGAGGACCTGCGCGCCAAGATCGAGCAGTACCGCGACGAGCTGTCCGTCCTGATGATCACCTACCCGTCCACGCACGGTGTGTTCGAGGAGCACGTCGCGGACATCTGCGCCCAGGTCCACGAGGCCGGCGGCCAGGTGTACGTGGACGGCGCCAACCTCAACGCGCTGGTGGGCCTCGCGAAGCCGGGCGAGTTCGGTGGTGACGTCTCGCACCTGAACCTGCACAAGACCTTCTGCATCCCGCATGGCGGCGGCGGCCCCGGCGTCGGCCCGGTCGGTGTGCGCGAGCACCTCGCCCCGTACCTGCCCAACCACCCGCTCCAGCCGAGCGCGGGCCCCGACACGGGCGTCGGCCCGATCTCGGCCGCCCCGTGGGGCTCCGCCGGCATCCTGCCGATCTCCTGGGCGTACGTCCGGCTCATGGGCGGCGAAGGTCTCAAGCGCGCGACGCAGGTCGCCGTCCTCGCGGCCAACTACATCGCCAAGCGCCTGGAGCCCCACTACCCGGTGCTCTACACCGGTCCCGCCGGGCTCGTCGCCCACGAGTGCATCGTGGACCTGCGGCCGATCTCCAAGGCGACCGGCGTCAGCGTCGACGACATCGCCAAGCGCTTGATCGACTACGGCTTCCACGCCCCGACCATGTCGTTCCCGGTGGCCGGCACCCTGATGATCGAGCCGACCGAGAGCGAGGACCTGGCCGAGCTCGACCGGTTCTGCGACACCATGATCGCGATCCGTGCGGAGATCGAGAAGGTCGCGTCGGGCGAGTGGTCCGCGGACGACAACCCGCTGCGCAACGCCCCGCACACGGCCGCCGCGCTGGGCGGAGAGTGGACGCACGCGTACAGCCGTGAGGAGGCGGTCTTCCCGGCCGGCGTCTCGGCCGCGGACAAGTACTGGCCGCCGGTGCGCCGCATCGACGGGGCGTTCGGCGACCGCAACCTGGTCTGCTCCTGCCCGCCGCTGGACGAGTACGACAACTGACGGTCACGCCGAAGGGCCGGTACGGAGACGACCTCCGTACCGGCCCTTCGGCGTGCGGTTCCGTGCGGTGCCTCAGGCGGCCGTGACGACCTTCGAGGCGCTCAGCGGCCGGTGTGGCGCGATGATCTGGCCGTCCGGCAGCAGTTCACCGGTGTCCTCGAAGAGCAGGACGCCGTTGCACAGCAGGCTCCAGCCCTGTTCCGGGTGGTGAGCCACCAGGCGGGCCGCCTCCCTGTCGGCGGAGTCGGCGGTCGGACAGGCTGGCTGGTGCTGGCACATGGGTCGGTTCTTTCGCTGCGGTGTGGTGTGTGTCCTGCGGCTCGACGCGGTGTTCATGGCCGCCCCCCGTTTGTCGGTCGGTCCGTTCCCAGTGTTGCCCCACGGGCGTCAATCCGCAGGGATTTCGGGTCAGCGCTTCCTACTGCTTAATGACGTGTCACCCACGCGGATGGTTCAGCTCAACCACCCTGTCCCTTCGGGTGGTTCGTGATGGCCTGACCGGGCTAGTCCGAACGGACGGGGGGAGTCATCACGCCGTTGACTCCAGCAGCGGTGGCGGCACCAGTCGCAGCGTCAGCACAGGCAACAGGTCGGCGACCCGGTACGGCATGTGCGGGGCGATCCCCGGGGGAGCCGGGGCCAGCGGGATCAGCAGGTCCGCCGGGGCCGGGGCGCCGGTGGCCGGGTCGGCCTCCGTGTCCCCGTGCAGCCACAGGGTCAGCATGTACAGCTCGGGTACGGACAGCAGGCGCGGCTGGTAGCGGGTCGCCATGGCCTCGGCCTGGCGCAGCGCACGCTCCGTCGACCCGAGATAGGGGCCTTCGAAGAAGTGCGAGAAGGCCCAGCCGTCGGGAGTGAGGATGGTGTCCGCGGCGGCGACGGGGCGGTCGCCGCCGCGGATCAGGAACCGCCAGCCGGCCAGTCGGGTACGCGGTGCACCGACGGGCGGAACGATCTGGTCGCGGACGTCCAGTACATGGACGGGCAGCGGGAGTTCGGGGCTCATCGGTCCCTGGACGGACCGCAGAGCGGGTGTGTGTGCCTCACGGACGGCGGGGGAACCGAGCGCCGCGAGGACGCTGCGCAAGGCAGGCGCGGGGGCAGGGGAGACGTGGAGCGGCATGGTGGGTCGCCTCTCAGTCAAGAGACAGGGTGATGCGGGGGAGGTGCGGACGGCAGTGTCAGCTTCGGGGTCAGAGGGTGCCGGAGGGGGCCGATGGGCCGTGGCCGGGCTCGACTCTCTGCCTCGTTCGCGGAGTTTATACGACGCGTGTTCACGCAATGTTTCCGCTAGCCGTCGGCGATATTACCCACAAGGCCGAAACAGGTCTTCAATTTGCGGAGTTTCTGTGGATTTCCCGCGTCGGCGAGGTCGCTGCCTGCGGTGTTGCCCGGCGTGCGGTAGGCCGAATGCCGTCGCCGTTTCGGGCGACTCGGCGCGCCCTCGTCGCGTCCGGGGCGGGGGTCGGACGGCGGTAACTGCGCGCTGCCTCATGCCTCCGGAATGTGCCGGGCAAACAACGTATCCAGCCTACCGTCCAAGCCCTGTCCATGTGGGCGTTACAGATCAGTCCGGCTGGGCATTATCGTCCGTGACGCGAGCGGACGATGCCGCGCGCCGCCCACTCGAGGAGGGACGCTTCGATGGGGGAGAAGATCGCGGCAGGCGGCTTCGACCTGTCCGATCGGCAGAGGTACCGCACGAAACTCCAGCAGTGCCTGACGGGTCTGGAGCGACTCCTTGCCGACAAGAGGTTCGACCGGCCACGGAATCTCGTGGGCCTGGAGATCGAGCTGAATCTGGCGGGTGCGGACGGCATGCCGCGGATGATGAATGCCGAGGTGCTGGAGCGCATCGCGAGCCGGGATTTCCAGACGGAACTCGGAATGTTCAACCTCGAAGTGAACATCGCGCCGCACCGGCTCGGCGGGCGCGTCTTCGACCAGCTCGCCGAGGAGCTGCGCACGGGTCTGGCATATGCGCACCGCAAGGCGCAGGAGGTCGATGCCGGCATTGTGATGATCGGAATTCTTCCGACTCTCTCGGAGGACGATCTGGTGTCCGGGAACCTCTCGGACGTCGACCGCTACCGACTCCTCAACGACGAGATCGTCGCCGCGCGGGGCGAGCACTTCACCCTCGACATCGAAGGCGTGGAGCGGCTCAGCTGCACGGCGAGCTCCATCGTTCCCGAGGCGGCGTGCACCTCCGTACAACTGCACCTCCAGGTCACGCCCGAGCGCTTCGCCGACGTGTGGAACGCCGCGCAGGCCATCGCCGCCGTGCAGATCGCGGTCGGTGCCAACGCGCCGTTCCTCTTCGGCCGGGAGCTGTGGCGCGAGTCCCGCCCGCCGCTGTTCACCCAGGCCACGGACACCCGTCCGCCCGAGCTCCAGGCGCAGGGTGTGCGGCCGCGCACCTGGTTCGGGGAGCGGTGGGTCTCCTCGGCGTACGAGCTCTTCGAGGAGAACGTACGGTACTTCCCCGCCCTGCTGCCGATCTGCGACGACGAGGAGCCGTTGCGCGTCCTCGACGAGGGCGGGGTCCCGGCCCTCCAGGAGCTCGCCCTGCACAACGGCACGGTCTACCGCTGGAACCGGCCGGTGTACGGGGTGGTGGACGGGGTCCCGCACCTGCGCGTGGAGAACCGGGTGCTGCCGGCCGGGCCGACGATCGACGACGTCCTCGCCAACGCGGCCTTCTACTACGGGCTGGTCCGCGCACTCGCCGAGGAGGCCAGGCCCGTGTGGAAGCGGCTGTCGTTCGAGGACGCCGCCGCCAACTTCGACGCCGCGTGCCGGTACGGCATCGACGCCGAACTGCGCTGGCCGCGGCCGGGCCGGGGTGGTGGGGTCACCACGGTGCCGGCGGTGAAGCTGGTACGCGACGAGCTGCTGCCGCTCGCCGCCGCGGGTCTCGACGCGTGGGGCGTGGAGCCCACGGACCGCAAGCGGTACCTCGGGATCGTCGAGGAGCGGTGCAAGCGCCGGGTGAACGGTGCGTCCTGGCAGGTGGAAACGTTCCACCGGGCGCTGGAGGCGGGGCTGGGACGTGAGGCGGCGCTGGCCGCCACCACCCGTCAGTACTGCCGTCTGATGCGACAGGGCAACCCGGTGCACACCTGGCCGGTCGGCTTCCCCGGAGAGCCGTCGGCCCGGCTGGAGCGGTGAGGCCGGGGCGGCCGGTGTGCCGCCCCGGCTGGGTTCCGGCCGCGACCGTCGGGCAAGCTGTGACCTCCAGGGCGGTCGACCGAGGCAGGTGTGCGCGTACGTGGCTGGATCTCTTCCCGCGGAGGGCGTGGGGGTGCGGACCCTGCGGTCCGAGACGCTGATCGTCCTGGCGCTCTCCCTCGGGGCGAGCGGGGTCTCGGCGCTGATCAGCTTCATCGGCTCGCTGACGAAACCGGGCGGCCTGAAGGAACAGGCGGCGACGCTCAACGGCTCGTACGCGCCCGGGCGTCCCTGGCTGGACCTGGCCTGGCAGCTCTTCGGGATCGCAACAGCGCTGGTCCCGGTCGTGCTGGTGGCGCACCTGCTGATGCGGGAGGGCGCGGGCCTGCGGGCGATCGGCTTCGACCGCACCCGTCCGTGGTTGGACCTCGGCCGCGGGACCCTGGTCGCGGCGGGTATCGGCAGCGCGGGACTCGCGTTCTACCTCGTGGCGCGGGCCTCGGGGGCGAATCTGACGGTGGTGCCCGAGGCGCTGCCCGACGTGTGGTGGAAGTACCCGGTGCTGATCCTTTCGGCGGTGCAGAACTCCGTCCTGGAGGAGGTCATCGTCGTCGGCTATCTGCTGCGCCGGCTGGACCAACTGGGCTGGAGCCCCATGGCGGCGCTGGTGACCAGCTCGGTCCTGCGCGGCTCGTACCACCTGTACCAAGGCATCGGCGGGTTCATCGGCAACATGGTGATGGGCGTGGTCTTCGTCCTGCTCTACCGGCGCTGGGGACGGGTGGGGCCGCTGGTCGTGGCCCATGCGCTCCTCGACATCGTGGCGTTCGTGGGGTACGCGCTGCTGGCGGGACGGGTGGGGTGGCTGCCCACGGCGTGAGGCGGTGACGGCGGGTGCCGGGCCGGGCCGGGTGTGCCGAGACGGTGACGGCGAAGGGGCGTACGGAGTGTTCCGTACGCCCCTTCGCCGCTCCGGCCGTCTCCGCCGGTGTCAGGCCAGCAGGTCGCCCTCGATGACGGTCACCGCGTTGCCGGTCAGCAGCGTCCGCTCGCCCCGAAGCGTCGTGCGTACCAGGCCGGTGCGGGCGCCGCCCTGCAGGCCGGTCAGCTCGTCACGGCCCAGCCGGGCCGACCAGAAGGGCGCGAGGGCGGTGTGCGCGCTGCCCGTCACGGGGTCCTCGTCGATGCCGAGGGCCGGGAAGAAGCAGCGGGAGACGAAGTCGTGTCCGCGCTCCGGGTCCTCGGCGGCGGCCGTGGTGATGACGCCCCGGTCCGCCATGGTCGCCAGGGCCGCGAAGTCCGGCGCCAGGGCCCGTACGGACCGCTCGTCCGCCAACTCGACCAGCAGGTCGCCGATGTGCGGGGAGGTGTCGTGGACGGTGACGACGTCGGCGCCGAGTGCCTCGGCGAGCCCGGCCGGGGCCGGGACCGGCGTCAGCGTGGAGGTCGGGAAGTCCAGCGTGATGGTGCCGTCCTCCGCCGCGGTGGCGGAGAGGATGCCGCACCGGGCACTGAAGCGAACGGTGCCGCTCGCGCGGCCGGTGGTGTGCAGGACGTGAGCCGTGGCGAGCGTGGCGTGGCCGCACATGTCGACCTCGGCGACGGGGGTGAGCCAGCGCAGCGCCCAGTCGGCCTCGCCACCCGGGGCCAGCGGGTGGGCGAAGGCCGTCTCGGAGAGGTTGACCTCCGCGGCGACCTTCTGGAGCCACTGGTCGTCCGGGAAGGCGTCCAGGAGGACGACCCCGGCCGGGTTGCCGGAGAAGGGGCGATCGGTGAAGGCGTCGACGATTCGGATCCGCATGCCCTGACCGTAGGGGCCGGGTGGCCTCCCGGACCAAGGCCAATTCCGCCCGACTGGCCTGTTCCGGCCCGGACGATTGCTCAGCGAGCTGTTCCGATATATCGTTGAAGCATCGCGACAGATCAACGATGGAAGGAGCGTACGAGATGCGTGCGCAAGGGAACTGTGGACCCGGCCATCGCGGCTGGGGTGGCGAGCACCGTGGGGACTTCGAGGGGCGCCGTGGCGCCTTCGGCCCCTTCGGGCCGGGTTTCGGCGGTGGGCCGTTCGGCGGCGGACCGTTCGGGGGCGGGCGAGGGCGGGGAGGCGGCCGGGGCCGGGCGCGGCGCGGTGATGTCCGCGCCTCGATCCTCGCGCTGCTGAAGGACCGTCCGATGCACGGCTACGAGATGATCCAGGAGATCGCCGAGCGCAGCGGCGGGGCCTGGCGGCCCAGCCCCGGCTCGGTCTACCCGACCCTTCAGCTGCTGGAGGACGAGGATCTGATCACCAGCCGGAGCGAGGGCGGCAAGAAGCTGTTCACGCTCACGGACACCGGGCGTGCCGAGGCCGAGTCGGGGCCGGACGCTCCCTGGGAAGAGGCGGGGCGCGGGGTCGACTGGGAAGCCATGCACGAGATCCGCCAGGCCGGGTTCGGGCTGCTCGAGGCGTTCGGGCAGGTCTGGAAGACGGGGAACGCGGAGCAGCGGCAGAAGGCGCTGGCCGTCATCAACGACACTCGCAAGAAGCTGTACCTGATCCTGGCCGACGAGGACTGAGTCTCGGCGCCAAGACCCCCGAGGGCCCCGCGGTGTGTGCCCGGGGCCCTCGGCGCAGGGCTCTCGCACGGCCCCTCGTGTCACGTCACCAGGGCGGCCAGCCGGCGCAGGGACTCGTCCAGTGCGGTGGTCGCCGAGTCCCTGAGCTTCCCCGCCATCAGGGACACGGCGGCTCCGGTGAACTCCCCGTCCACGCGGACGGTCGTGGCCTCACCGTCCGGCGCCAGCGTGTAGCGCATGCCCAGCGCGACACCCATCGGGCCCTTTCCGCGGGTGATCAGCAGGCGCTCCGGCTCCAGCTCGTCGACGGTCCATGCGACCTCGGCCGGGAATCCCATGAGCTTCATGTTCTCCTGGTAGGCGGTGCCCACCGCGAGGCTCTCGGGGGCGCCGCCGGGAAAACTCGTGTGGGTGGCGTTCCAGCGGCCGTACGACGTGAGGTCCGTCAGCTGGGCCCAGACCTCGCCCGCCGGTGCCTCGATGCGTGCCTCCGCGCTGACCTCGGCCATGCGATCACCCCTTCTCGGCGGGTATCGGTGCGCGGAAGGTAGCCGTGCCGTCGTGAACATACAAGGCTGATGGGCCGTCAGTTCTCGGCCCGGCCTCCTCCGGTCCCGTCCGCGAGGACACGGCCCCGTCCGGCACACGCTGCTCCCGACGGTGGACCGTCTCAACAGGTGTCACCGTCTTTACGCTCCTGACGCGCCCCTGCCATGATGTGCCGATGCACGCGTCTCAGGGGAGAAGCGCCGGCCTGGGACTCGCCCTGGCCTCGGCGTTCGCATTCGGTGGATCAGGCGTCGCGGCCAAGCCGCTGATCGAGGCGGGGCTCGACCCGCTGCACGTGGTGTGGCTACGGGTGACCGGTGCCGCACTCGTCATGCTGCCCGTGGCCTGGCGCCACCGCGATCTGCTCCGCCGCAAGCCCGCGCTGCTCGCCGGCTTCGGGCTGCTCGCCGTCGCGGGCGTACAGGCCTGCTACTTCGCGGCCATCTCCCGCATCCCCGTCGGGGTCGCGCTCCTCATCGAGTACCTCGCCCCGGCGCTGGTGCTCGGCTGGGTGCGGTTCGTCCAGCGCAGGCCGGTGACGAGGGCCGCGGCTCTCGGGGTGCTCCTCGCCGTCGGCGGACTCGCGTGCGTGGTGGAGGTGTGGTCCGGGCTGAGCTTCGACCTCCTCGGTCTGGCGCTCGCGCTGGGTGCCGCCTGCTGCCAGGTGGGTTACTTCGTCCTCTCCGACCAGGGCAGCGACGAGGCGGAACCGGCCGACCCGCTCGGGGTCATCGCCTACGGGCTGCTCTTCGGCTCGGTCGTCCTCACCGCCGTCGCGCGCCCGTGGGGCATGGACTGGGCCGTGCTGGGCGGCAGTGCGGACATGGGCGGGGCGGCCGCTCCGGCGTGGCTGCTGCTCGGCTGGATCGTGCTGATCGCCACGGTCCTCGCGTACGTCACCGGTGTCATCTCGGTGCGGCGGCTCTCGCCGCAGGTGGCGGGCGTGGTCGCCTGTCTGGAGGCGGTCATCGCGACCGTACTGGCCTGGGTGCTGCTCGAGGAGCACCTCTCGGGGCCGCAGATCCTGGGCGGCGCGGTGGTGCTCGTCGGTGCCTTCATCGCCCAGTCATCGACGCCCAAGGCGCCGTCGGGGCCGGTGGCCGGGTCCGGCCAGGTGCGGTCGGAGGGCGAGTTGTCGGCCGGAACGGCCGCCACGTAAGGTGACGATCATGCATTCGACCGTACTTCCGCCGCCTGCCGCGTAACGCGGGCGGCACCTCTCCCTTCTGACGGAGACCGATCCGGGCTCGGTGCGCAGGCGCGCGCCGGGTTGCCGGGTGGATCGTCGCTGCCCGCGTGCGGAGTCGAGCGGTCATCCATCTGTCTGTCTTCGTGCGGAGAAGTCACGTGTCGAATGCCTCTGTTGTGCCCGGTTTGTCCATAGGGCGCAGTCTCTTCTACCTGATCGTCGCCGGGGTCGCCTGGGGCACCGCCGGGGCGGCCGCCTCGCTGGTGTTCCTCGTCAGCGACCTCGGTCCACTGGCCCTGTCGTTCTGGCGCTGCGTCGGTGGCCTCGTACTGCTGCTCGGCGCCCTGGCGGTACGCCGCCGCCGTGCGCCCCGAGCGGCCGAGTCCCGTCGGCGGCGGGTGCTGCGCGTCCTCGGTACGGGGGTCGGGCTGGCCCTCTTCCAGAGCGCCTACTTCGCCGCCGTCGAGGCGACCGGCCTCGCGGTCGGCACCGTCGTCACCCTGGGCGCCGGTCCCGTGCTCATCGCGCTCGGCGCACGGCTGACCATGGGCGAGCGGCTCGGGCGCGGCGGAGTCCTCGCCGTCACGGGCGCGCTGGCCGGGCTCGCCGTGCTCGTGCTCGGCGGCGGAGGTGTCGCCGTGCGCCCCGCCGGAGTGGCGCTCGCGGTGCTCTCCGCCGCCGGATACGCCGCGCTCACGCTCCTGACGCGGTGGCTCGGGAGGGGCGGTGACGGCCCGGACGCGCTGGCCACCAGCACCTGGGCCTTCGCGGTCGGCGCCGTGGCGCTGCTGCCGATGGCCTCGGCCGAGGGCCTCGTCCCGCACACGGCCGAACTCGGGAAGGTGGTGGGACTGCTGGTGTACGTGGCGGCCGTGCCGACCGCGCTGGCGTACGCGCTGTACTTCGCGGGCGCGGCCGTGGTGCGCGCCGCGACCGTCTCCGTGATCATGCTCCTGGAGCCGGTGAGCGCGGCCGTCATCGCGGTCACGGTGCTCGGCGAGCGGCTGACCGGGGCGACGGTGGGCGGGACGCTGCTCCTGCTCGGTGCCGTCACCGGGCTGGCGGTCGCCGAGGCGCGGAGCGCGGTCGGGCGGCGGCTGGAGGCGCCGGCCTGATCGCCCCGTCCCGGGGCGTCTCAGAGAACGGTGAGGTAGTCGGGGACGGGGATCGCCGGGTCCAGGTCGGAGGCCGGGTCGGGGCTGCCGTAGGCGGGCCGGAGCGGCAGCACGCCCGCCCAGTGCGGGAGCGTGAGGTCCTCCGGATCGTCGTTGGGGCCGCCGGTGCGGAGCTTGGCCGACACCTCGTCGAGGTCCAGGCGGAGGACGGCCGTCGCGGCGAGCTCCTTGGCGTTGGCCGGCCGGGAGTCGGTGGAGCGGCCGGGGACGACGTGGTCGACGAGGGCGTCGAGGGCGGTGCGCTTCTCCTCGGGATCGGTGACCTGGTGGGCGATGCCGTGGACGACCACCGAGCGGTAGTTGATCGAGTGGTGGAAGGCGGAACGGGCCAGCACCAGGCCGTCCACGTGGGTCACCGTCAGGCAGACGGCGAGGCCCGGGTCGGCCCCGCCCGCCATCCGCACCGGGCGCGAACCGGTGGAACCGTGGACGTAGAGACGCTCGCCGACGCGGCCGTACAGCGTGGGCAGGACGACCGGCGCGCCGTCCCGTACGAAGCCGAGGTGGCAGACGTACGCCTCGTCGAGTATGGCGTGCACCAGGGCGCGGTCGTACGACGCCCGGTCCCGGGAGCGGGTCGGCACGGTCCGGTCGGTGGGCTGGTAGGCGGTCTCGGTCTCCGGCGTCGAGGTCCCCGGCATTGCGGTCTCCATTGCACTAGTGCATAATCTTGTTTGTGCTAGGAGAGTATCGGATCACAGGGCGTCGCGCATCGGAGATTGCCGCGAGCGTGGAGGAGGGTGTCGGTTCGGGCCGGCTGGAGCCGGGTCAACTGCTGCCTCCCATGCGGGAGTTGGCGGCTCGTTTGGGCGTCAATCCCAATACGGTCGCGGCCGCGTACCGCACCCTGCGCGAGCGCGGGGTCATCGAGACGGCCGGGCGCCGGGGCAGCCGGGTGCGGTCGCGGCCGGCCACCACGGTGCGCGGCTCCCTCCGGATCGACGCGCCGGAGGGCGTACGGGACGTGGGGCAGGGCAACCCCGACCCGGCCCTGCTGCCGCCGCTCGGCGAGGCACTGGCGGCCGCCGCACGGCGCGACGCCGAGGAGCCCGGGCTGTACGGGCAGGCGCCGGTGGACGAGGACTTCGCCCGGCTCGCCCGTGCGGCGCTGGACGCCGACGGAGTGCCGGACGGGCCGATCGCCGTCACGTCCGGTTCCCTGGACGCCATCGAACGCGTACTCGCCGCCCATCTGCGGCCCGGTGACGCCGTGGCGGTCGAGGACCCCGGATGGGGCGCCCTCCTCGACCTCGTACCCGCGCTCGGGCTGAAGCCGGTGCCGGTCGCCCTGGACGACGACGGTCCGTTGCCCGCCGAGGTGGAGCGGGCGCTCCGTGACGCCGGGGCGCGGGCGCTGGTCGTGACCGACCGGGCGCAGAACCCGACCGGCGCCGCCGTGGGCGCGGCGCGGGCGGAGGAACTGCGGCGGGTGCTGGCCGCGCATCCGGGCGTGCTGCTGATCGAGGACGACCACGGGCACGGCTTCGTCGACGTGCCGCTGCATCCGCTCGCGGGCGTGACCGACCACTGGGTGCTGGTGCGGTCGGTCGCCAAGGCGTACGGACCCGATCTCCGCGTCGCCGCGCTGACCGGCGACGCGGTCACCGTCGACCGGGTGCTGGGCCGGCAGAACCTGGGGCCCGGCTGGGTGAGCCGCCTGTTGCAGCGGGCCGTCGTGCACCTGTGGGAGACCGGCGCGGTGGACTCGCGAGCCGTCGCGGCGGCGTACGCGGAGCGGCGCGACGCGCTCGTGGCGGCCCTGGCCCGGCGGGGCGTCGAGGCGCACGGGCGCAGCGGTATGAACGTGTGGGTGCCGGTCGCCGACGAGACCGGGGCGGTCGCCCGCCTGCTGCACGCCGGGTGGGCGGTGGCGCCCGGAGCCCGGTTCCGGATGGCTGCCGGACCGGGCGTACGGATCACCGTCTCGGGGCTGCCGCCGGCGGACCTGGAGTCGCTCGCCGACACGGTGGCGGCGGCGGTGGGCCCGGTGGCGGCGCGCAGCTACGGCTGACGTCCGGTGCCCGTCCTCGGGCGGCTCTGGGTGAGGGCGGCTCCGGCCAGCACGATCAGCGCCCCGACCGGGGTGTTCCAGGTCAGCGCCTCGTCCAGGAGGGTGACCCCGGCGGCGGTGGCGATCACCGGGATGAAGTAGGTGACCATCTGGCCGGTCGTCGGGCCGACCTCGGCGACGATCCCGTACTGGATCAGGACCGCCAGGCCGGTGCCCAGCGCCCCGAGCGCGATCACCGCGAGCAGCGGCACCACCGGGAAGGCGGTCGGCCAGGTGGTGAACAGCGGTGTGACGACGGCGAGTTGCAGCGTGGCCAGGAAGAGCTGCGCCCCGGTCAGGGACAGGTGCGACTCGTCCCGGCCCGCGAGCGTGCGCCGGACGTAGATCCAGCCGACGGGGTAGCTGAGCGAGGCCAGCAGCGCCATCGCGGTGCCCGTGGCGTCCAGTCCGGAGAAGCCCTGCCACGCCCCCAGCACCGTCAGGACGCCGAGGAATCCGATGCCGAGCCCCGCCACCCGGCGGCGCGTCGGCCGGTCCTCCGACAGGGCGACGAGGGACAGGGCCATGCCCCACAGCGGAGAGGTGGCGTTGCAGATGCCCGCCAGGGTCGACGGGATGGTGAGCTCGGCGTACGCGAAGAGCGAGAACGGCAGGGCGTTGAGGAAGAACGCCGCCACCGCGAGGTGGCCCCACGTCCGGGCGCCGCGCGGCAGCCTCGCGCGCTTCACCACCATGGCGACGGCGAGCACCGCGGTGCCGAACAGGAGGCGGCCGAAGGTCACTTGAAACGGGGCGTACGCCTCGGTGCCCACCTTGATGAGCAGAAAGCTGAAGCCCCAGACGAGGGAGAGCAGCGCGAAGCGGACGCGCCAGTCGAGGGCGCGACGGGGCGCGGGAGGCGCGCTGGAGGGGGTGGATGCCGTGGGCCGCGAGCGGCGGGAGGGTGCGGTGGCGGTGCTCATGACGAACACGATGGCCCCTGATACGTCGTAGAACAAGCGAGATTTTCTGGGACGGTTCGCTTAGCATTGCTTACATGTTGAACCTGGAGCGCCTCCGCACCCTCGACGCCCTCGCCCGTCATGGCTCGGTGAGTGCCGCGGCCGACGGGCTGCACGTCACCACTTCGGCGGTCTCGCAGCAGCTCTCCAAGCTGGAGCGGGAGGTCGGTCAGCAGCTCGTCGCCAAGAACGGGCGCGGGGTGCGGCTGACCGACGCGGGTCTGCTGCTCGCCGACCACGCGGCACGGATCCTCTCCCAGGTGGAGCTGGCGCAGGCGGACATCGAGGCACAGCGCGGCCAGGTGGTGGGCGAGGTCCGGCTGGCGGGATTCCCGACGGCGGCGCGCGGGCTGTTCCCGGCGGCGATCCGCACCCTGCGGCGGGACCACCCCGACCTGGCCGTACGCACCAGCGAGCTGGAACCCGAGCACGGCATACGCCAGGTGATGCGCGGCGACATGGACCTGGCGGTGGTGCTCGACTGGAACAACAAGCGGCTGCCCGTCCCCGCCGGGCTCGCCAGGGCGGAGCTGCTGGACGACACCGCGGACGTGGCGCTGCCCGCGGACCACCCGCTCGCCGGCCGGGCGGAGCTGGACCTGGAGGACCTCGCGGACGATGACTGGGTGTCCTGGCCGGAGGGAGAGTTCTGTTACGAGTGGCTGATGTTCACGCTGCGCTCGAAGGGCGTCGAACCGCGCATCGCGCACCTGGCCGGGGAACACCACACCCAGCTCGCCCTCATCCAGGCGGGCCTCGGGGTGTGCGTCACGCCCAGGCTGGGCCGTGGCGCCGTGCCGGACGGCGTCGTCCTGGTACCCGTACGCCACCAGATGCGGCGGCACATCTACGCCGTGTGGCGCGCGGACGCGGACCGGCGGCCGTCGATCAGGGCGGTGGTGGAGGCGCTGCGCGAGGTGGGGCGGTCGGCCGGCGGCTGACGGTGGTCAGGGGGCGTCGCCGAGCTTGCGGAAGTCCCACGAGGCGACGGCCTCGGGGGTCAGGCGCAGCCATGCGTGGCGGCCGTCGTGCGGCATGGCGTCCAGCCCGAAGTTCTTGGCGGCGAAGAGCCGCTCGACGGCGTCCAGTTCGGGGCAGGGCTCTCCCGTACGGGGTGCTTCCCCGACGAAGGTCACCGTGCCGGACAGCTCCGCACCCCGCAGCTCGCCGTACTCCTCCCCGTCGTCCACGACGACGGCGATCCGAGGATCGTGGCGCAGGTCCGCCCACCGCCGGCTGCGGGTCAGGGAGTACAGCCACAGCGACGTCCCGTCCCAGGCGAACCACAGGGCGCCGACATGGGGCCGGCCGTCGGGGGAGACGGTCGCCACGCGGCAGGTGCGCCGCTCGGTGAGGTACGTGTCGAGTTCCGGCTCCGACATCATGATGCGCCGGCCCCGGCGCTGGGTGGCCGTCATGACCGCCTCGCTTTCTGATGGACTGTCAGAAAGCATGGGGTCTCTTCCTTCCCCGCGCAATGGGGGCTACCCTCGCGCCGCATGGCGACGACGCCGAGGTTCGCACAGCTCCGTGACCAGCTCGACCCCGCCAGTACGGTGCTGCTCACCGTCGAGTGCCAGCGCGGGGTCGTGGGCCCGGACAGCGCGCTGCCCGAACTCGCCGCCGAGGCGCGGTCGTCGGGCGCCCTGTACCGGGTGGTCCGACTGGTCCACGCCGCCCACGAGGCCTCCGTCCAGGTCCTGCACGCGGTGGCGGAGCGGCGCCCCGACGGGCGGGGGGCGAGCCGTAACGCACGGCTGTTCCGGGCCGCCGAGCGGCTCCCCGTACAGCAGCACAGCGGGAGCACCGCCGTCCGGGTCGCCGAGCCGATCGAAGTGGCCGACGAGGACCTCGTGGTGCGACGGCTGCACGGGCTGTCCCCGCTCGCGGGCACCGACGTCGACGCGCTGCTGCGCAACCTCGGCTGCCGGACCCTGGTCGTCACCGGTGTCTCCGCCAACGTGGCCGTACCGAACGCCGTCTTCGACGCCGTGAACCTCGGCTACACGGCGGTGGTCCCGGCGGACGCCATCGCGGGGATCCCCTCCGAGTACACCCCCGCGATGGTCCGCCACACACTCGCCCTGGTGGCGACGATCACCACCACCGACGAGGTGCTGGCCTGCTGGAAGCGACCGCGCCGCGCCTCCGCCGGCACACGCGTCACACCAGCTTGATCGAGTCGCCCTCGACCATGATCGACGCCGCCGCGAGCGGGGCGGTGGCCGGGCCCCCCTTGACGCTGCCGTCCGTCGCGTCGAATTTGCTGTTGTGACAAGGACAGTTGATGATCCCGTCGGCGACGTCCTTCACCGCGCAGCCCGCGTGGGTGCACTTCGACGAGAACGCCTTGAACTCGCCCGCCTTCGGCTGGGTCACCACGACCTCGCCGAAGACCTTGCCACCACCCTCGGGGATGTCCGACGTCTTCGCCAGCACCTTGCCCCCGGCCCCGCTCCCGGCCCCGGCACCGCCCCCGGCGGCCGCGCCGGTCGGGCCCCCGCCCGCCTGGGCGTCGCCCACGGACGTGGCCGGCGAGTCCGACTCGCCGCACGCGGTGAGCACGGCGGCCAGGCCGGCCCCACTCGCCGCCGCGACGACGGTACGGCGGGCCACTGCCCTGCTGGTCCCCTGCGATCCGGTCATTCCGCATCCCTTCCGTGGTGGTCGACCCGACGTCAACGCGTCGTGGGGGAGTACGGCGGGGCCGCCGGAGGTGTTCACATGCGCAAGGAGCTTTTCAGGAACTCCACTTCGGCCGACAGCCGGCCGCTCGCCACGTCTTCCCCGGTGACGCTGTGCGTCGCGCCGGGCAGGGGCAGGACACTGTGCGGACGCCCGGCCGCCAGCAGCGCGGCGGAGAACCGCAGAGTGTGGGCCGCCACCACATTGTCGTCGCCGAACCCGTGCATCAGCAGCAGCGGGCGCGACAGCAGGTGCGCGTACGGCACGTGCGAGGACCGCTCGTAGGCCTCCGGCTGGACGTCCGGGTGGCCCAGGAACCGTTCCTCCCAGTGCGTGTCGTAGAGCCGCCGGTCGGTCGGCGCGGCGCCCGCGACGGCCGCATGGAACACGTCAGGGCGGTGGAGTACGGCGCCGATGGCGAGATAGCCGCCGTACGACCAGCCCCGGATGCCCACCCGCTCCAGGTCCAGGTCCGGATACCGCTCGGCCGCCGCGTGCAGCGCGTCCACCTGGTCCTGGAGCGGCGCGGTCAGCCGGTCGCCGTGGACCGCCGTCTCCCACGCCCGGCCGCGCCCCGGCGTGCCGCGCCCGTCGGTGATCAGGACGGCGAAGCCCTGCTCGGCGAACCACTGGGCCACCGCGCCGTACCAGCCGCCCGCCCGCACGGCCAGCTGCACGCCGTGGCCCGCGTACGGGCTCAGCAGTACGGGCAGTCGGCCCGACCCGGGGTCGTACCAGGACGGCAGGTAGAGGTGGCTGCGCAGCTCCCTCACGCCCAGCGACAGGTGCACGGGCCGGGGCACCACCAGGGGCCTCTCGGCGAGCACGGCGACGCCACCCGCGGGCTTCCCGCCGCGCAGGACCGTCACCGTCCGCCCGTCCGGCGTCCGGCTGTCCAGGACGACGGTGTCACCGCCGGCGGCGGCCGTGTGGACGCCAGGCTCACGGCTGACGCGTTCGAACCCGCCGGCCGGGTCGTACACCCACACGTGTGTCTCCGTGGGGTCCTCGCTCGCGGTGAAGAACACCCGCTCGCCGGCCGTGCCGAGGACGGCACGGACATGCAGCCCCGGCGGGCTCGGTACGTCACCGACGCGCAGGCCGCGCACGTCGTCGCGGACGAGGGCGACGACCGGCGTTCCGGTGGCGGTACGGACCGGCACGCCCGGTGTGAGGTCCACCCAGGCGCGGTCGTGGCGGTGCGCCAGCGGGCGGGTCGCGCCCGTGTCCGGGTCGATGGCCAGCACCTCGGTCGACCGCTGGTCGCGCGTCTGCACCTCGACGAACGGCCCGGCTCCGTCCCAGCCGGCAGCCGTGACGTACGCGAACCGGGGGTCCGTCCACTCGCCCGGCGGATGGGTGGCCGGATCGGCCTCCGCCGGTGTCCGGACGGGGATCCGCTTCCCGTCCAGGCGCAGGACGTGCAGCGACACCTCCGCATTGGCCGTACCGGCCGCCGGGTACCGGACGGCGCGCGGAGCGCGGGACGGATCGGTGGGGTCGGCGAGATACCACCGCGCCACGCGCGCGTGGTCCGTCCGCGCCACCAGGAGCGCCTCCCCGTCCGGCGCCCACCAGTGGCCGCGCAGCCGGCCGACCGACTCGGCCGACACATGGTCCGACAGCCCGTAGGTGACGTCCGGCCCCTCCGGCGCGGCCAGCAGCCGGTCCTCCGCGCCGTCCTCGGTCCTGACCACCCGGACGGCGCCCTCCGTCACGTACGCGACCAGGGAACCGTCCGTCGACGGCCTCGGGTCCACGGCCGGCCCCGCCGTCGGTATCCGCCACGGAGCCCCGCCGTCCGTCCGTACCGCCCACACCGAGCCGCCCAGCGCGAACACCGCCACGCGCGCGTGCCGGTCGACGGCGTAATCCACCACACCGATCGACGCCACCCGGGCGCGCTCCCGGCGCACCCGCTCCGCCGGCGGAACGTCGTCCTCCCGGTCACCGACCAGTGCGGAGGGATCGGCGAGAAGCCGCTCGCCGCCGTCCTCGTACAGCCACAGCCGCCCAACGGGGTCGGAGCCGGAACCGGTCCGCACGAACAACACCCGGGAGCCGTCCGGGGAGACGGTGAACCCGCCCGGAACACCGAGCGAGAAGCGGCGCGTACGGGCGAACTGGCGGGGAAATCCGGGCAGGTTCACGCCCGGGGCGGTGGTGGCGGTGGCGGTGATCATGGGGCAGATCATGACAGCCACGTGGGGCGGGGAGCCGCTCCCGGATGTCGGGCCATGACAGCCACGTGAGGTGGGGAGCCGCTCACGGAAGTCGGGCCATGACAGCCACGTGGGGCGGGAGCCGCTCCCGGAAGTCGGGCCTCAGTTCCGCGCGGGGGCCCGCCTCACCGACCCGAACCACAGCGGCACCCCACCGGAAAGGCACGGCGTCAGCGCGGGCGGGTGTTGTCCTGTGCCCGCTGCCCCATGCGCTCCCAGAACCGGCGCAGCCCGGCCACGTCCGTGCGCCGTTGCCAGGGCGCCTGGGGGTGGAAGAAGGACCGCGACAGCAGGGACGACTGCGCCCGGCAGAACGCCTCGCTGAGTTCGACCCGATGGCCGTCGAGGCCCTTGGGCGGGTAGGGGCACAGCTCGAAGGCGCAGTCGTCACGGCAATTGGAGCCGGCCAGGGAAGCGGCCGTACGGACGACCGTACGACCCGGGTCGAGCGGGCTGCGGTCCCGGGTCAGGCACGGTGGCAGGTCCGGTCGTGCCGTGTGCCGCAGGCGCCGCAGGCGGTCCTTGGGCCAGTCGCCCCGCTCGGCGAGGTTCAGGAGCAGCAGCACGTCCGCCAGGAGCTGCTGGGCGCGCGGGTGCAGGGTGCTCCAGCCGGTGGAGGGCGGAATCCACAACTGATGCTTGCGTGCCTCCCCGTGAGGCGCCGTCTGCGAACCGACGTGGGCGGCGACACCCGACTCGTCGATCCAGAGGAACCGCTCCGGCTGCCGGGTCTTCATGGCCCACACGCAGAGCTGGGCGGCTTCCTCGACGAACGGGTGCTGCTCCTTGCCGTCCGGGAGAGCCAGCCACTGACGGACCTGCGCCTCGGGGTCCGAGCCCTGTCCCTGCGCGGGGCGTGTCACCGTGACGCCGTCGGGCAGGTCCCACAGGGTCAGCGCGTGCAGCAGCGTGAGGCGGGTGAACCAGAACCGGGTGCGCTTGAGCATGTCCCAGGCCTGCCCGCTGAGGTACTCGCGGGCCTCGGCGCGGGCGTGCGGATGGCGGTGGCGGCGGTTCGCCGCGTACTTGAAGCCCTGGGCGAGCGCGATTTCCACCGTCAGATCGAGTGCGGGTGCGCCCGATCCGTCCGGCGCGCCGACCCGGCGTACCCAGCCC
Organism: Streptomyces sp. NPDC041796; assembly: GCF_055590785.1. Lineage (NCBI taxonomy): Bacteria > Bacillati > Actinomycetota > Actinomycetes > Kitasatosporales > Streptomycetaceae > Streptomyces > Streptomyces sp. NPDC041796. The sequence continues at coordinate 92,832 of NZ_JBVJAH010000019.1, read as the reverse complement.
TCCAGGAACTCATAGGGGGTGTTCTGGTGGCGCTGCGTCGTGACGGAGCCGACGAGCAGCGGGACCAGCCAGGCGCACATGGTGTTGTCCCGCCACTGCTGTTCCTCCTCCTCCCGCTCGGACTCCTCCCTCCTGCGCTCCTCACGCCGCCGTTGCTCCCGTTCGCGCACCTCCCACGGCGTGTGGGCCCCGTCGCCCTCCGCCCGGCGGTGTCCTCGACGCTCTCCCTCCCCCTCTTTCCCGCCGTCGGTCTCCGGGTCCTGGGCCCCCCACAGGTCCAGCATCCAGTCCGCGGAGCGCTCGATCCGCTGGTCCCGGTCGGTTTCCGGGCCGCGCAACCGCGCCTGCAGAACCGCGAAGGCGCTGTCACCGCCCGCGCCGATCTCCTGCGCGATGGCGACGCGAATGGGGTACGATGGCTCCAGGCGCGCGATCTCGAAGAGCTCCAGGTACGCGGGGACCACCGTGCCCCTCTGCGCGACGCCGCGCATGGCATCGCCGAAGCGGGACACCAGCAGCGTCTTGGCGACGCGCAGCGTGTGCGGATCGCGTGCGCGCAGGTCGGACCAGGCCGTGGCCAGCCGCATGGCGATGAGGTGCTGCTGCGGTTCGGCGTCCACGCTGTCGATCTCCAGGGCGGCGGCGTACAGCTCGAGCGCCTTCGCGTGCAGCGTGCGGCCGGACAGCCGCCGGGCGTCCGGTTGCTCCGCCCGCGGTCCCGGGCAGCACGGCGTATCGGGTGCCTGGGCGTGCCCGTCCTCCCTGGCCGCCATCTGAGCCCTGCAGGCCGCCCGCACGAGGAGATCACGCGCGGCGGACACGGGGCACCACTGCTGACCGTCCCCGTCCCTGTCCCCGTGCGCGTCCGCATCCTCCCCGGCGGGCGCGTCCCCGCCGTGGCGGCACGAGCCCTCGGGCGTACGGGAGTAGAGCACCATGGCGATCAGCAGCTCCCGGCCCGGTTTCTCGAGTGCCGCCGGGAAGAAGCACCCTTCCGTGGGCTCGTCGGGGATGTGCCGATGGATCACGGCGTTCATGAACCGCGCCCCGAGGTGGGCCTGGATGACGCTGTGCTGGAAGCGGACCTTGTCACCGCCGACCTCCACCAGCCCCATGCGCGCCCCCCAGTGCGCGGCCAGGCGAATGTCCAGCCCGCTGTCCTCGACCCTCCGCACCAGCTCCCCCAGCAGCTCGGGAAAGCGGGGCCGCGAGGGGTTCTGCTCGTCCACCACGTCGGTGAAGTGCACCTCGCAGGAGTCCGAGGCCAGGCCGGCGCACGCCAGCGCGGATAGGTAATGAACGACCGCCCGCCGCTCATCCTGGCCGAGCGGCAGCTCGGGCAGGAAACGTCCGCTGATCACGGCGGCGATCCAGCTGTCGAGCAGGTGGTGGCGCAGGGCCGCCCGGTCCCCGCCGCGCGTCTCCACCGCCTCCTCCTGGGAGCGGGCGGTCAGGGCGCGCTCCAGCAGGCCCTCCTCATGGAGTTCGCTGGCGATCTGCAGATACGTCGGCGCCTCGGCGATGCCGGCCTTCTCGACGATCCAGTCCAGCCGCTGCCGGTCCTCCCAGGCGCTGCCGGAGGAGATGTACGTGAGGGCCGCCTCCTCGCTCAGCGGCTCCAGATCCGTGAGGGAGGCCTCCATGGCCCGCAGCGAATCGTGCGGACGCGAGGTGATGATGAGCGGCAGCCGCTCGTCGTTGGCCCGCCGGATCGCCAGTCGGATGACGCTGTCGCGCTCCTCCGCCAGGTCGTCACCGGTGAGGGCCTCCTCCAGGCCGTCCGCGAGGACGACGATCCGTCCCTGCTGGCACAGGCTGCGCCACACCTTCTCCGCCTCGGCGTCGGAACGGATGTAGCCCTGCACCTCCCGTGAGAACCGCTCGAACGCCAGTTGGCGGAAATCCAGGTTCGTGTCGGAGTTCCGCAGCCGCAGGGGCACGGGGAGGGCCTTGCGCCGGGCGAGCTGTTCCGCCAGCAGGACGATCAGCGCCGTCTTGCCCGTGCCGACGCCGCCGACCACGACGTGCGTACGGCGGAACCTGGTGTCCCGCTGGTCCTCCATGAGGACCTCGCACAGCTGGTCGCGGCCCACGACCTTGCCGAAGATGCCACCCGCCGTCTCCACCAGCGCGTGCGGCTCCTGCCGCGCCTTCCTCAGATATGCCCTGCGCACCCGGGTGAACCGGAAGGAGAGGTACGCGACGGTGGCCAGGGCGAGCGTGAGGAACGGCATGGTCAGTGTCTGCAGGATGTTGCAGGCGAATCCATTGTCCTCGCAGCGCTGGTCGAGCCACCGGACGGGCGTCCAGTACGTTTTGTCGTTCACCAGCGTGACCAGCGCCGTCACGGCCAGGAACAGCAGGAACAGGGCGCCCAGGACCGTCGCCGCGAGCGACAGGTAGTACCACCCGCTCTTGCGGACCCGCCAGGGCCGGGCCTTGCCGTACCCCTGCTTCATCAGCCGACGCGAGGAACTCCTTCCAACGTTCACGCTGTGACTGATTCCGTGTCAGGCAGGCACCCCACCGTCATTCACCCGGCCGGCCCAGTCGTCCAAAGCGCGACGAAGCTGATCGATCGGGATCTGCACGGGTTCGCTGGTCATGGGCGCCAGCCTTGCTCAGTCACGCCGACAACGACCCATCGGACAGGACCTGGGACCGTGGCCCGGTCAATCGGGGTGTGCGGCCCCACATGAGCCGGGCGGGCACGCTCTCCCCCGCGGGCCAATCTGCTGCTGGACCGGCCTGGGGGAGGCGCTGCGCCATGCGCAAAGGATCGCGTACTTGTGGTCGCGGGCGAGGCGCATCGAGGAGACGAGCTTGTCCAGCGGGCCGAGGGCGAGCTGGAGGACGTAGCCGGACGGCAGGGCGGTCGGGTCGAGGTTCCGAGGCCGGCGGCGGTGATCGGGCTGTCGGCGGCGATGCGGCCCCCGTCGGTGAGCCGCCGCACTGACCGCCGCAACACTCAACCTCCTTCTTCTCGACCGGTTATGCCGATCTGCCGGCAGACGTGGCCACGACCGAGCCTCCGCGAAGTCGACGTTGCAACTGACCACGCCGTCTGAGCTACCCACTCACCAGATGCCGTGCTCCAGCTCCTCAAGCGACAGATTCCACTGTGAGTTTTCGTCGGCGAAGGGGGTGGGATCAAATGCGCCGACCACCTCTCTGAAGCGCGCCGACAGCTCCTCGGGGTCTACGTCGTTGTCGTGGTCGACTTCGAGTTTCCGGAATTCAATGAGGGCGTATACCAGAGATTCGATATCTCGGTGCAGGAGAATGTATCCCGTGGAACCCTCTGGGAAGCCGTAGATCTTCCCGGAGGCAGGGTCAACGGCCACCAATGAAGTGAAAAGGTAGCCAAGCATCCACCACGACCGACTTTCTGGCGGGCAGGGGATGCCGTAGTGGTCGAAGCGACTCCCGAGGGTGATGGCGTCCAGTTCGGGGTCGTAAGGATCCTCGACGTCTTCGCGAGAGGAAAAAACTTCTGAGTGCGGTAGGCCCACCCAGCTCAGGAAATTGGCCGTGCGCTGATCGAAACCACTGACCCCGCTCTGCGGGAAGTACACGACGTTGCTCAACCCGTAGGCCCGCAGGAGGTCTTGAGGATTAATCGAGGAATTCACACTTATATTCTACCCCACCCCGCAACCGTCACTTTCCGTGCACTTTCTTGAGGTAGGTGAGATAGTCGGTGTGTTGTTTGTTCGACGTCACTCCGTTGGGCTTGTAGTAGTCGGCAACATGTGTGACATTTACATCCTTGCCGAAGTAGTAGTCTAGCCATCGTGCGCATTCTGGATTCTTCTTGCACGGCTCTCGTTCGGTGAAAACCTCCTTCAGGCCGTCTTGTTTCCCGTTGTGCAACAACGGGCGTCCTATCATGCGTTCGGAGTGGCCTTGCTTATTGCTGTACCCAACGAGGATCGACTCCTTGCCCGAGTCAGGGTCGATGTATCGGCCAGCAGCATAGTTGGTGCCCTTGTAGTCATCCCGCGCAATGCGTGCGGCTTGAGTGGCCTGCACGAGATCATTTGTGCTGTTGAAGCTGATCTTTGTCGACGAAACCTTGCCAGTATGAGAAGAGTCGGAGTAGAACTCGGACTTCTCCTTGGGTGTCTCGGGTATCCATACCTTTCCGTCATTCAAGATTCCGTCGAGTCGCGTTTTATCGCTGGTACTGAGTGCGTCTACACCGCCGTCGAGACTAAGACGCTGCACGGTTCCGTCCGCGTTAAGCAGGTACATGGGTACGTCGTCGTCATCGCCGCCCCCCTTGCACTTATCGATTTCCTGCTTCTGGTGCTTGTCCTCGTCTTTGTGGTGACCCTTGCTCTTATCTATCTTGCCGCCGTGGTCTTCGAGGGTTTTGACCATCTCGTCGGCCTTTTTGTCGACAGCGTCCTCGGCCTTGTCCATGACGGCGGCAAGCTTGTAGAAGCGGCTGTCCTTTTTGACGGATGACTTGCGCTGGACACCGCCAGTCTTGAATTCACCATTCTTCTTGTCGAAGTTGGATGCGGTCGTCTTGTAGTCGCCGGCTGCTAGTTCGAACTCGGTAAATTCTATTACCAAATCCTGGGCCATGTCGGCATCACCGGAGGCCATGACGTCGTACGTGCTTCCTCCGCCCGGCTTGTCGGAGAACAGCTTCTCGATCTCGGACAGAATCTTGCTCTCAATCCTGTCGGTAACAATCGAGGTGATCTCGCCAATGGCGTAATCGATGGCTTCCTGGATTACCAACCGCGCGGCAGCGATGGCTGCGGCTGACAGCAACCCGCTGAGCCCGACGGTGAAGAACATGCCAACTACACCGGCGGTCGCAGCCGCGGCCGTGGCACTCAGCTTGGTGATAATCGCGATCTTGCAGGTCAGGATGAGGCTGGCGCAGTCGTCAAGTGCGCCCGCAAGGTCGTCACACCCCTTGGCAAACGTGGCCAGGTCTCTGGTGGTGAGCTTGCCCCAGCGGCGGTCGATCGCCTTGACCGTCTCACCCTTGCTCTTACCTCCGACGATGTGTGAGCAGGCGTTGTTGCCTTCCTTCACCGCGTCGCGAATGCCCTCGGCCAGGTTCCGGTAGTCCGTGGCCGACGCCTTGATCTCGTCCTCATCGATCTGCGGCCAGTCAATACCGATAAGGTCCAAGACCTCGACGAGGTCGTCGGGCAGCTGCTTCCCCATGCGTTACCCCCGTAGTGCCAATCGGCTAACCCTGGGGCAAAGGTTGACTGTACGTCAACTCAGTCGAGCCTGGGAACGTCCGTCATGCAGTGAGCCGGGCGAGTACGGAACTTGTGCGGCCCATCTACGTGGAGGACAGGACGGGCCTGATGCAGGCCAAGGCTTCGTCCATGCCGATGAGTACACGGCCGTCGTCGGCGAGCGCCACCGAACGGACAGGGAGGCCAGGCGGGAATGCGTGCTGCACGCCAACGTCCAAGCGGAGGTGGCATACCATCCCGTCCGCCCAAGCGACTACGAGTACAGGCCCGTCGGCCGTTGTCGCAGCGTCCAGAGATGCCACGGCGAGGGCCCGCTGCATGACAGGCTCTGCCATGGGGGGAAGGCCGGGGGCCCAGGCACGGACCTTGCCGTCAGCTCCACCACTGTAGACAAGGGGTACAGCTTCATCGTCGCCAAGCGATAGGCCGATCCCTGCGACCGAGGTCACGGCACCGTCGTGCAGCACCTCCGCTTGCAGTGACTCTCCGATCACCTTCACCGCTCCGTCAGCGCACCCCAGCACGACCGACTCGACTCCATGGTCTTCAAGAAGGGCGAGTGCTGTACCACGGTGCTGTGTCAGGGCAGAAGTGAGGCGGTCCGTGCATGAGGGACCGTTCTCCAGCAGGCCTTTGATTCCGGACTGAGACGGCCGTGCGGCCCATGTGACGTCCGCATGTACGCGACCGCCCTCATCGAGCAGGAGTACCGTGCCGTTTGCCATCACGGCGACCGCTTGTGGCGGCCCGTACTTTGAGGCTTTACGGCCCCGCGGCATTGCGTCGGTCGCGCTGACCAGTCGCACGGTTTCGTGTTGGCCGGCGATGAGAAGGCTGCCGGCCAAAGGGCCCGCTCCCCTCGTCAGAGCAGTGGCCGGCCCTGGCCAGGGAGGCATCAGGTCCCCGCGCACCCGACTCCATTCCAGTTGCCATGATGCCCCTGTAGCCAGATCGGCAAGTGCCGGGGCGATCCGAGGATCGGCACCGTCACCCAGGACAACTGAGAGAATCAGAGCCCGGAACGCCGGCGACTGCTGTCGACACACTGCCTGTCCGGCCCGGAACCACGCGGATCTCAGGCCGTCGTAATCCTGATCACCCCGCTCATACCCAGCGGTGATCAGCCACGGATCCCCTTCACAGACGGCAACAGGGTCAGCCAGGTCCACATCTACATCACGGTCACTCGTTTCAGCGGAGCGAGAGTCAGGCACCGAGGCCAGCCACTGATCGTACCGGTGCTGATCCCTCCACTGATCGAGGTCCAGGTCCAGTTCTGCGCATTCGGTGCGGCGCAGCACCTTATGCGCTGCGCCTTCGGTACGGGCCTCGACGAGCAAGCGAAGATGCGGCAGCCGCATCAGCTCGAGGACAAGGTCGACTACAGCTTCTTCGTGGAGATCCGGAAGAACGATCACAGTGCGGCGGGGATCCCTCGCCAGGGCAGCGACAAGGTCGCCAGGAGTGGTCGTCACCACACCGAGCTGGTCGGCTAGGGACCAGGCAGTAGCTCTCAAAGACCTTCCCGCCGAGGGCACGACAGCATGAACCGCACGTTCGGCAGCGTTGCCCGGCCGGGTTCCGTTGGAAACGAGCCATGCGAGCAGCTCGGACTTTCCCGATCCTTGCGAACCACTGACCAGGCACAGACCAGGTGCGAGAGGATCGGCGAGCCAGGCCAGTAGAGCTGCGGCCGCAGGCTCACGACCAGCAGCAGGACGTCCCCAGCGCATTACCGACGCCTCGCCTGCTCAGCGGCGTGGGTGATCAGACCCTTCAGCCCCTCTTCACGGGACTGGGCCGTCTGCCCGTAGTCAAAACTATGGGTGAACTGCGCCTGCGGAAACGTCTCCATCATCCACACCGCGCAATAGTGCCCTGGCATCATGCATGGCTCCAACTCGCAGTACACGCGACGTACTTGGTGACCTTCGATTCCTTCCGCAGACAGACGGCGCCAGAGGATTTCCTCAGGATGCAGCAGTCCAGGTCCCGTTGCCTCCGTCACCACGTGCTTGGCTCCAGAAGCATCTACGTACTCGAAGGCGGCCGAGAAGGGGAAGTTCAGCGTGTGCCGGACGTCGTCGAGCACACGCGGCCACCACGATTCTCGCTCCTCGTAGGCTCCCGCATCGATGCGCCGCAGCTCAGCACTCAAGTCGCGGAAGACAGCGGCAGCCTCCTCCAAGTTGGAAGACACAGCGATGACGGACTGCGCACGGTCCAAGGCCAGGAGGGATGCGTTCAACGAAGCGACGTCCGTATTGACGAACATGTCGTCCGCCACGTTCCCCAACACCACCGCTTGCACAGCACCATCGGGACGCACACACAAGTGCGCCAGGCCATCGAAGCCGATCCTGGGCCAAGACTCCATCGGGGCCGGCGCGAGAGGTCCGGACGACCGTGAGGCCACCACGCCCAGAGACACCGGCTCGTCGGGGTCAGGAGCCCGGAAGTACGGTGCAACCACACGTGGGACACCGACCGCCTTCAAGAGAGCTTCCTCGGCACCCGGCAAGCGAGCCCCCAACAGGCTGGCCGCCTCAAAACGCCGAACACCCTCCTGGCCAAAGTGCTCAATCAACTCATCAGGGTGATCCGAGGCGGGATACGGCATAGCTACCTCACTGAAGCGAACGGCCGATGGTCACCACGACCATAGTCTCGCCTGATCGGCAGCCGGCACCGCAGGCGGCTGCGGGAGGAGCAATAGCAGTGCCCCGACCCAGGTAGGTCACTCAATCTGCGATGTGGTGAGCAGCAGGCGGGTATCTCCGGGTTGGCCTCCGGCAGGCCCAAGTATTCCCGTGCTGCCGCGTTGTCGCCCGTGGCGTCGGCGAGCCGGGCTGCCTGCTTGGTACTTCCGTCAGGGCTTCGAGGCTTCTCCGCGTCTGCTTCAGGTCGAGGTTGGGCGGGGTCGCGCGGAGGAGTCCACCGAGGCCCGTGGTGCTCGGATCTGGTCTTGGCGGCAGCGGTGTGCTGCCGGAGGGCGATTATGCCGTCAGTGGCCATGAGCATGCCGAAGACGGGGGCGTCGCTGCCCATCTGCTGGGCTCTGACGCACCGTGTCCCGGGGCCATCGACGGCCACTCGTGGGCACGCACCGCGCGGGCGTAACAGACGACGTCGCCTTGGAGGCGCTGGCGCTGGGCTGCCGGAGCAAAGTCGGCGACCTCGTACATGTGGTCCACCACAGCGGCCTCCTTGCGGGCCGCTTCGTCTGCTTTACCGTTCGACGTGGAGGCGGTCACCAGGACGAATGCGAGGACGACCACCGTCAGGTCTGCAAGGGCAGGACAAAGTCGCGGATGGTGAGCGCAGGGGTTGCGGTTTCCTCAAGCCGGCTGCGGAGTACCCAGTGCCCGATCACTCCCAGGACCAGGGCGGCTGCGGCTACGACGATGGTGATCAGCACACGTGATCATCGCCTGCTGAGGTGGTCGAGGCGGGGAGGGTACGTCGGCGGTGTGACCGCGGCGCGACCGGGTCCGACCTGCGCAAGCTCCGCCTGCCGTTCCTCGTGGCGGTGGAGGACGAGGTAGTGGGTTACGGACATGTGCATCCGTGGAAGCCGGGTCCGTCGTACCGGCACACTGGTGAGGTTTCCGCGTACCTGACGCCCAGGCGCATCAACCAAAGTTTGGGAGACGCGTTGATGCGGCCGCTGATCGCGGCCAGCCGAGAGGCCGGCATCCGTCAGCCCATGGGGACCTGGCGCAGACCACCGCGGCGTCGCGTACCGACGCTTGTTTGCGTAGATACGGGTTTGAGGAATGGGGACTGCTGCGCGAGGTCGTCCAGAGCGACCTCATGGCCCGTCATCTCACCGGTGGGAACATCGTCTCCTGACGCGACCCGACAACACAGACCAAGCCTGGCAATGGGTGGCGGCCCCCAAGGGCGGCTTCCACGTGCTTCGGCACACCTTGGCCTCGTTCACGCGGGAGGCCGGAGAGTCTGTTGTGACCCTGGACCGGTGGCTCGGACACTGCTCGCCGACGATCACCCTCGGTTACTATGCTCACTTCGTGCCGGAGGCCGGCAGGAAGGGGCGCGGCGTCATCGACGGCCTGCTGGGGGAGCGGGGAGACCGGCCCGCCGGCCGGAACTCCCCGGATTCTCCCAGCGTCGTTGACCGGTGATTCATGCCCCTGCGCCTCGGAGAAGTCGTCCGTGGATGTAAGGCTGAAGAGATAGGTGGCCTGGGAAAGTGCTGGAAGAGGTCGTCGCGACCCGCTATGTCACGCCTTTGCGTGAGGGTGGCTCGCTCCCAGGGATCGTCGAGGCCGACGATCTCGGTACGTACGTCATGAAGTTCACCGGAGCCGGACAGGGTCGCAAGACCCTCGTCGCCGAGGTCATCTGCGGACAGCTCGGCCGCCGGCTCGGGCTGCGCGTGCCCCAACTGGTCAGCATCCAACTGGATCCCGTCATCGGGCTCGGTGAGCCCGACCAGGAGGTCCAGGAGCTGCTCAAGGCGAGCGGCGGGCTGAACCTCGGTATGGACTACCTCCCCGGCTCGATCGGCTTCGACCCGCTCGCCTACGCGATGGACGCCGAGGAGGCGGGCCGCGTGGTCTGGTTCGACGCGCTGATCAACAACGTGGACCGCTCCTGGCGCAACCCCAACATGCTGGTCTGGCACGGCGAGCCGTGGCTCATCGACCACGGCGCCACCATGATCTGGCACCACAACTGGCCGGGCGTCCAGGCCTCCGTCGCCAAACCGTACGACGCCTCCGACCACGTGCTCGCCTCCTTCCGGCCCGACGTCCCGGCCGCGGCGGCCGAACTCGCCCCGCTGGTCACCGAGGAACTGCTCACCGAGGTGGCCGCCGACGTCCCCGACGAGTGGCTGGTCGACGAGCCGGGGTTCGACACGGCCGACGCGCTGCGCCGCGCCTACGTGGAGGCGCTGCTGTCGCGTGCCGCGACCATCCACGAGCGGATCTCCCTCGGGGAGCGCACCGAACCGGGGCCGTCCAGCGCCCCCGGGTGGCTCACCGACCACCTGGCGCCCTGGCCGCACCCCACCAAGAGCAGCGAGGACGGCAACCAGTGAACGACCGGGACGTCTTCGAGTACGCGCTGCTGCGCGTCGTGCCGCGTGTCGAGCGCGGCGAGTGCTTCAACGCGGGCGTGGTGGTGTACTGCCGCGCCAAGGCCTTCGTGTGCGCCCGTACGCACCTCGACGAGGCGAAGCTGCGGGCGCTGGACCCGGACGCCGACGTGACTGGCGTACGGGCCGCCCTGCGTGCCGTGGAGGGTGTCTGCGAGGGCGGCGAGCACGCGGGGCAGGCGGCGCGTGACGACGCCGGGCGGCGCTTCCGGTGGCTGATCGCACCGCGTTCCACGGTCGTCCAGCCGGGGCCGGTGCACACCGGCCTCACGGGCGATCCGGTGGCCGAGGCGGAGCGGCTGCTCGACCTGCTGGTGCGCTGAGTGACCGGGCGCACCCGGTGGGCCGTTGACACCGGGTGCCAGGGTCTCTAGCGTCTCGTCTGCTGAAGGTACTAAGCGGTCGCTCACCGGCAGGGACGTTGCCGGCCGAGCCGCCTATCCGGGATCCAAGGGCGAGGAGAACCAGCATGTCCACCACCGAGCAGCGCGTCGCGGTCGTGACCGGGGCCGCGCGGGGCATTGGCGCCGCCACCGCGGTCCGGCTCGCGGCCGAGGGCCGCGCCGTCGCCGTACTCGACCTCGACGAGGCGGCCTGCAAGGACACCGTCGAGAAGATCACCGCGGCGGGCGGCAAGGCCATCGCCGTCGGCTGCGACGTCTCCGACAGCGCCCAGGTGGAGGCCGCCGTGGCGCGCGTCGCCACCGAGCTCGGCGCTCCGACGATCCTCGTCAACAACGCGGGCGTGCTGCGTGACAACCTGCTCTTCAAGATGAGCGAGTCCGACTGGGACATGGTCATGAACGTGCACCTCAAGGGCGCGTTCCTGATGGCCAAGGCCTGCCAGAAGCACATGGTCGACGCGGGCTTCGGCCGGATCGTCAGCCTCTCCTCGTCCTCCGCGCTCGGCAACCGCGGCCAGGCCAACTACTCGGCCGTCAAGGCGGGCCTCCAGGGCTTCACCAAGACCCTCGCCAAGGAGCTCGGCAAGTTCGGCATCACGGCCAACGCCGTGGCACCCGGCTTCATCGTCACCGAGATGACCGCCCAGACCGCCGCGCGCGTGGGCATGGGCTTCGAGGAGTTCCAGGCCGCCGCCGCCACCCAGATCCCCGTCCAGCGCGTCGGCCGGCCCGAGGACGTCGCCCACGCGATCGCCTTCTTCGCGGGCGACGACGCCGGATTCATCTCGGGCCAGGTCATGTACGTGGCCGGCGGCCCGCTCAACTGAGACGGAAGGGTGACGGACATGACCGCACAGGAACTGCCCCCGCTGTCCGGCAAGGTCGCCCTGGTCACGGGCGCCAGTCGCGGCATCGGCTACGGCGTCGCCGAGGCGCTCGTCGCCCGGGGTGACCGGGTGTGCATCACCGGGCGCGGCGAGGAGGCGCTCAAGGAGGCCGTGGAGAGGCTGGGCGCCGACCGTGTGATCGGCGTCGCCGGCAAGGCCCACGACGAGGCGCACCAGGCCCTCGCCGTGCAGCGCACCATGGAGGCCTTCGGCCGTGTCGACTTCCTGGTGAACAACGCCGGTACGAATCCGGTCTTCGGCCCGATGGCCGAGCTGGACCTGAGCGTCGCGCGCAAGGTCTACGAGACCAATGTCATCTCGGCGCTCGGGTTCGCCCAGCAGACGTGGAAGGCGTGGCAGAAGGACAACGGCGGTGCGATCGTGAACATCGCGTCGGTCGCCGGAATCGCCCCCTCGCCCTTCATCGGCGCCTATGGCATGAGCAAGGCCGCCATGGTCAATCTGACTCTCCAGCTCGCGCACGAATTCGCCCCCCGGGTCCGCGTCAATGCGATCGCCCCGGCCGTCGTGAAGACGAAATTCGCCGAGGCCCTCTACGAGGGCCGGGAAGCGGAGGCGGCGGCCGCGTATCCGCTGGGCAGGCTCGGGGTGCCCGAGGACATCGGCGGGGCCGCCGCATTCCTCACCTCCGGGCAGTCGGACTGGATCACCGGCCAGACACTGGTGGTCGACGGCGGAATTTTCCTCAATGCCGGAGTCGGCTGATCCCGATTTTTCCGATTGATTGCTAGATGCCGTAAGTGCCCCGCCCGGCCACCACATTGACCTGGCGGGGCACTGCGGTATGGTCGGCCGACCCATGGCTGAACGAGGAGCGTGCGCACGTGTTCAACCGGACCAGTCTGCAGGCGGCTGCAGCCCTTGCGTCCATATCCCTGCTGGCGGGATGCAGCCTCTTTTCGGGGGATGACGCCGATGGGGAGAACAAGATCGTAGTCGGCACGACGAGCGAACCCAGCACGCTCGACCCCGCGGCCGCCTGGGACGGCTCCTGGGAGCTGTATCGGAACGTCTTCCAGACCCTGATGAGCTTCCCGACCGGCAGTGCGACCCCGCAGCCGGACGCGGCCGAGTGCAAATTCACCGACACCGTGAGCAAGGTCTACGAATGCCGGCTCAAGGAGGGGCTGGCCTTCTCCGACGGGGCCAAGCTCGACGCCCGTGCCGTGAAGCACTCGATCGACCGGATCCGCACGATCAACGCCAAGGGTGGCCCCGTCCCGCTCCTCGGGTCCCTCGACAAGATCGTGACCAGCGGCGACCGCACCGTCACGTTCCACCTCAAGGAGTCGGACGCCACCTTCCCGTTCATCCTGGCCACCCCCGCCATGTCGATCGTCCCGCCCGAGAAGTACCCGGCGGACGCGCTGCGCGAGGACGGCAAGGTCACCGGATCCGGCCCGTACGTGCTGAACTCGTACGAAGAGGGCGCCAAGGCCGAGCTCACCAAGAACCCCACCTACAAGGGTTTCGCCAGCCGTAAGAACGACGCCGTCACCATCCGGTACTTCAAGGAGTCCGAGGCGATGGTCGGCGCGCTGCGCGCCAAGGAGATCGACGCCACCTACCGCGGTCTCACCGCGGAGGAGGTCGTCCAGCTCAAGGAGAAGAAGCCGGAGAACGAGGGGCTCCAGCTGGTCGAATCGACTGGCGCGGACATCCGCTACCTGGTGTTCAACGCCAAGGACCCCTCCGTGAGCAAGCTCGCCGTCCGCCGGGCGATCGCCCAGGTCGTCGACCGGGACATGCTGGTCGCCAAGGTGTACCGGGGCACCGCCGAACCGCTGTACTCGATGGTCCCCAAGGGCATCGCCGGGCACACGACCGCCTTCTTCGACAAGTACGGGGACCCGGACGTCGACAAGGCGAAGAAGATGCTGGACGAGGCCGGTGTCGACGGGCCGGTCGCGCTGACGCTCTGGTACACCACCGACCGCTACGGTTCGGGCACCGAGGCCGAGTTCCGGGAGCTCAAGCGGCAGCTCGAGGCGTCCAAGCTGTTCACGGTCACGCTGAAGGGCAAGCCGTGGAAGGAGTTCCAGGAGGGCTACCAGAAGGGCGAGTACCCGACCTTCGGACGTGGCTGGTTCCCGGACTTCCCGGACCCCGACAACTTCATCGCCCCGTTCGTGGGCAAGGAGAACGTGCTGTCCACCCCGTACGTCCAGCCGGAGATCACCGACCAACTGCTGCCCAAGTCCCGCAAGGTCAGCGACCGGGGAGCGGTCACGGAGGAGTTCGAGCGGGCGCAGGAGATCCTCGTGGACGACGTCCGGCTGCTGCCGCTGTGGCAGGGCAAGCTCTACATCGCGGCGAGCGAGGAGATCGCGGGCGGCGAGCGTGCGCTGGACCCGCAGACGGTCATGCAGATGTGGGAGTTGCAGCGCAAGACGAGCTGGTGAGCACCGGCCGGTGGGGACCGGCTGTTGAAGATCGTATGAGAGACCGGCCGGTGGGGCCGGTTGTCAGTGGTCACCGGTAAGTTCTGTGAACAGACAAGGCGATCACCCCACCGGAGGTTGTTGACGTGACCGACACCGACATGCTGCCCGAGTCCTGGCGCGGCGTCCTCGGCGATGAGCTGCACAAGCCGTACTTCAAGCTGCTCACCGAGTTCGTCGAGGAGGAGCGGGCCAAGGGGCCGGTCTACCCGCCGCGCGAAGAGGTGTTCGCCGCCCTCGACGCCACTCCCTACGACAAGGTCAAGGTCCTCATCCTGGGCCAGGACCCGTACCACGGGGAGGGGCAGGGGCACGGCCTGTGCTTCTCCGTGCGGCCGGGCGTCAAGACCCCGCCCTCCCTCCGCAACATCTACAAGGAGATGCAGGAGGAGCTCGGACACCCCGTGCCGGACAACGGCTATCTGATGCCGTGGGCCCAGCAGGGCGTCCTCCTCCTCAACGCGGTGCTCACGGTCCGGGCCGGCGAGCCGAACTCCCACAAGGGGAAGGGCTGGGAGAAGTTCACGGACGCGGTGATCAGCGCCGTGGCCTCGCGGCCCGACCCGGCCGTCTTCGTCCTGTGGGGAAATTACGCGCAGAAGAAGCTGCCGCTGATCGACGAGACGCGGCACGTGGTGGTCAAGGGCGCGCACCCCTCGCCGCTCTCCGCGAAGAGGTTCTTCGGCTCCCGTCCCTTCACCCAGATCGACAAGGCCGTCGCCGACCAGGGCCACGACCCCATCGACTGGCGCATCCCGAACCTGGGCTGACCGGCGGCTGCCCGAGCCTGAGCGGGAATGCGGGTGACTGCGGCTAGCGTCGGAACCCCGGCCCCGGGCCTTTGCCGGCCGGGGCCGGGTCGCCGACGGACGAGTGGAGGCCGCAGTGCGGGAGCAGCAGCAGGACGCGTCCGAGGACGCCGTCCTCACCAGGATCGGGCAGACGATGATGCTGCTCCACGGCGGTGACCGGGAGGAGGCCCGCAACCGCTTCGGTGAGCTGTGGGAGCAGCTCGGAGCGGACGGCGACCCCCTCCAGCGCTGCACGCTCGCGCACTGCATGGCCGACGCCCAGGACGACCCCTACGACGAGCTCGCCTGGGACCTCCGCGCGCTGACCGCCGCGGAAGGGCCGGACGGGCCCCGCCCGGCGCTGCGCGCCCTGTACCCCTCGCTGCACATCAACCTCGCCGCCGACTACGTCAGGCTGCGCCGTCCGGACGCCGCCCGTATCCACCTCGCCCGCGCACGCGCCGCGTCGCACAGCCTGCACGACGACAGCTACGGGCACGGCGTCCGCGCCGCCATCGCCCGCCTCGCGGAGCGCCTGGCCACGGACTGACCTCCCGCCCCCGCCCTAGGGGGTGCCCCACGGGGCGTGCGCGTGGGGCGGCCTGCGGTAGTGCCCCACGGGGCGTGCGCCCGTGGGTGGGCGGCGCCCGGGCCGGTTCGGGGCGTCTGCCCCGAGCGGCGGGGGCACGCGGCGGTGCCCCGTGGGGCGTGTGCCTGGGAGGACGGCGCCCGGGTCGGTTCGGGGCGTGTGCCCCGAGCGGCGGTGCCCTCGTGGGCCGCGCACGCGGTGGTCCCCCCAGGGCGCGTGCCCACGGGTGGGCGGCGGCCGGGCCGGTTTCGGCCTGGGCGCCCTGAGCCCACGCGGCGGGGCGCCGGTCGGGGACGCCGGGTGACCGGTGGGGCCGGCGCCCGGCCGGTTCTGCGCGCCGATCTCGGTCCCGCACGAGCTGGAGCGCCGTTCTGCGACGCAGGTGACCGGTGGGGCCGAGACCGTTCAGGCGGCCGGTGAGGGACCCGCCTGCGAGGTCGGGGGACCGCGGTGGGGTCAGTGGCCGTAGGCCTCCCGGCAGAGGCGGGCCTGGCGGCTGTCGGGGTCCCAGCCTCCGTGGCTCCGGCCGAGCGCGCAGACGTCCGGCACGGTGGCCGGGAGGGGCGGCACCGACGGCGGGTGGACACGGGGGAGCCGCTCGCGCAGCCGCTCCGGGGACGGGAGCCCGGCCGGCCGGTCGGAGGGCGGGTCGGTGCGCGGAGCAGGGGGCGGCGCGGCGGCCGGTGCCCGGTGGGGGCCCGCCTGGGACGGGGACCGCGGCGCGGGCGCCGAAGGGGGCGGCAGCGCGGCCTCCAGGGCCTCCCGCGCGGGGCCCTCGACGACCTGCGGCGCGACCTCCTGTCGGGCAGGGCTGCTCGCCTCAGGGGCGGCCGGTACGGGGGGCGGGTCGTGGTCCACCGACACACAGCCGGAGACGGCCGCCACGGCCACGGTCGCCAGGACCTTCGCGGTGATTCTCGTTCGTCGCACGCGGTAACTGTGGTCGGTGACCGGCCCCTTGGGGATCGCTACCCGAGGTTATTGCTCCGCACGAGTGAGGGAGGCGGCGGCAAGGTGATCAGCCCCGGGCGCCGGGTGGGCGCCGAGCATCCCGTACAGCAACTCGCCGAATCCGGCGCGCAGTTCCGCCGGGCTCGGTACGGCGGAGTGGAACGGCCCCACCGCGCAGGAGAACATCATCCCCTCGCACCAGGACACCAGGGACAGGGTGTGGCGCTCCGGCTGCCCCGATCCGGCCGCTCGCATCAGCTCGATCAGCGGCTCCCGGAACCGTCGCCCGGTCTCGTCGTAGAACGTTCGCAGCTCGGGGCGGCGGGTGGCCTCCAGCGCCAGCTCGTAGCGGGCGACGAGCAGGTCGCGGTGGTCGGTGAGGTAGCGGTGCAGCGCCAGGGACATGGTGTCGAGCAGCCCGTCGAGGCCCTCTCCCGGCCCGGGCATCTCCTCCATGGACAGCACCTGGGCCTCCCGGTCGGCGAGCCGCCGCACCGCCGTCTCCAGCAGCGCCTGCCGGGTCCGGGCGTAGTTGGAGGTCGAGCCCTGGGGGAGGCCGGCGGCCTCGTCCACCGCGCGGTGGGTCAGCCCGCGCATGCCGCGCTCGGCGAGGAGGGCCAGGGCGGCGTCGGCGATCAGGTCGGCGCGTGCGGTCATGGGACCAACCTACCGCCCGCACTACATCCGTAGTACGGTGGTGAGGTCACTACAGGTGTAGTGCCGGATTCCGGAGGAATCATGGACAACAGAACCGCCACGCCCCTGGCCGTCGTCATCGGAGCGGGCATCGGCGGACTGACCGCCGCCGTCGCCCTGCACCGGCGCGGCTGGCGCGTCACCGTCCTGGAACGCGCCGCGTCGCTCCAGCCCGTCGGCGCCGGCATCGGCCTCGCCCCCAACTCACTGCGCGCCCTGGACGTCATCGGCCTCGGCGACGAGATCCGCGCCCTCGCCGCCTGGCAGGGCGACGGCGGGATGCGCGCCCCGAACGGCCGCTGGCTCTCCCGTACCAACGCGCAGGCCGCCGCCGACCGGTTCGGCGGCCCGCTCGTCCTGGTCCACCGGGCCACGCTCATCGACGCCCTGGCCTCCCGGTTGCCGGACGGGGCCATCCGTACCGGGACGGCCGCCACGCTCACCGAGCCAGGGTCCGCCACCGGGGACCGCCCCGCCGTGGTGACGACCCCGGAGGGCGACATCGAGGCTGCCCTCGTCATCGGCGCCGACGGCATCAACTCCGCCGTCCGCCCCGCCCTGTTCCCCGCCCACCCCGAGCCCGCCTACGCGGGGATGACCACCTGGCGCGTCGTCATCCCCGCCCCGGAAGAGCCCTTCCACCCGCACGAGACCTGGGGCCGCGGGGCCCTGTGGGGCACCCAGCCGCTCAAGGACGGCCGCCTCTACGCCTACGCGGCCGCCGCCGCACCCGCCGGAGGCCACGCCCCCGACGACGAACGCGCCGAACTGCTGCGCCGCTTCGGCACCTGGCACGACCCCATCCCCGCGATCCTCGACGCCGTCACCCCCGACCAGGTCCTCCGGCACGACGTCCGCCACCTCACCACCCCGCTGCCCGCCTTCCACCGCGGCCGGACCGCCCTGCTGGGCGACGCCGCCCACCCCATGGCGCCCACCCTCGGCCAGGGCGGCAACCAGGCCATCGAGGACGGCATCGTGCTGGCCCACCACCTGCCGCCCCACGGCGACCCGGGCGCCGGACTCGCCGCCTACTCCGCCGCACGTCTGCCCCGCACCACCGGCATCGTCCGCAAGTCCGCGCACGTCGCCCGGCTGGTGTCCCTCTCCAGCGCCCCGGCCGTCGCCGTCCGCGAGACCCTGATGGCCCTCTCCCGCTTCGGCCCCGGCCTTGCGCTGCGCACCTTCGACGGCATCGCCGACTGGCGGCCTCCCCAGCACACGTATTCTGACCGGGCACAGGGGCGCGAGGACAGGCGCGTACGGCGATAGGGAGAGCACTGTGAAAATCGGCTGCATCGGACTCGGCGACATCGCGCAGAAGGCGTACCTGCCGGTGCTCGCCACCGTCCCCGGCGCCGAACTGCACCTCCAGACCCGCACCCCGGCGACCCTCGCACGGGTCGCCGAGACCTACCACGTGCCCGCCGACCGGTGCCACACCGACCTGGACTCACTGCTCGCCGCCGGGCTCGACGCCGCGTTCGTGCACGCCCCGACCTCCGTGCACGCCGAGATCGTCACCCGGTTGCTGGAGGCGGGCGTGCCGACGTACGTCGACAAGCCCCTGGCGTACGAACTCCACGACTCCCGCCGCCTGGTGGAGCTCGCCGAGCGGCACGGCGTCAGCCTCGCCGTCGGCTTCAACCGCCGCCTCGCACCCGGCTACGCGCAGTGCCAGGACCACCCGCGCGAGCTGATCCTGATGCAGAAGAATCGGATCGGCCTGCCGGAGGACCCGCGCACACTCGTCCTCGACGACTTCATCCACGTCGTCGACACCCTGCGTTTCCTGCTGCCCGGCCCGGTCGAGCACACCGACGTACGCGGGCGGATCCGCGACGGCCTGCTGCACCACGTCGTGCTCCAGCTCTCCGGTGACGGCTTCACCGCCATCGGCATGATGAACCGGATGAACGGCTCCACCGAGGAGATCCTCGAAGTGTCCGGGCAGGAGACCAAGCGCCAGGTCCTCAACCTCGCCGACGTCATCGACCACAAGGGCCAGCCCAGCATCCGGCGGCGCGGCGACTGGGTGCCGGTCGCCCGCCAGCGCGGCATCGAACAGACCGTGCACGCCTTCCTCGACGCCGTACGGGCCGGGAAGACGCTCAGCGCCCGGGACGCACTCGCGACCCATGAGCTGTGCGAGCGGGTGGTACGGGAGTGCCTGGAGCAGGCCGCCGCCTGACCGCCCGGCCGACCTCGACGGCACACAGCGCCACCAGCACCGCGACGGCCCCGTACACCGGCCAGTCACCGAACCGGACGTACGGAGTCGTCGCCCCGGACAGCGGAACCTCGTACACGGCGGCCGCACTGCGGTCCGTACCGAGCGGGTCGCCGACGCGGCCCCCGTCCGGCCCGTACACCGCGCTCACGCCGGTCAGCGTCGCGTGCACCATCGGCCGCCCCGTCTCCGCCGCCCGCAGCGCCGCCAGCGACGCGTGCTGCCCGGGTGCCCAACTGTGCTGGAAGGTGGACGTCGCCGACTGCGCCACCAGCACCTGCGCCCCCTCAGCGGCCAGGTGCCGGCTCATGTCGGGGAACGCCGACTCGAAGCACACCAGCGGGCCCAGCCGCAGTCCCCGTTCCCCGACCGTCATCACCACCGGGCGCTCACCCCGCCTGCGGTCCTCGGCGGCCGCCTTGCCCACCGAGGTGGCCCACCCCAGCACCGACCGGAACGGGACGTACTCGCCGAACGGCACCAGCCGCATCTTGTCGTAGCGGTCACCGGTGGTGCCACCGGGATCCACCAGGACACTGCTCTTGTAGATGCCCGGCCGGTCCGAGCGGCGCGCGTCCACGTTCACCAGTACCTCGGCACCGACCTCACGGGAGAGCTTCGCCAGCCGGTCCGTGTAGGCGGGCCGCGCCGTCAGGTCCGCGCCGACACTGCTCTCGCCCCACACCACCAGGTCCACGTCACCCCGGCCCGCCAGTTCCCGCGTCAGCTCCTCGCCCCGCGCGAACCGCCGTTCCGCGCCGCCCACCCCGTTGATGACACCCGGCTGGACGACGGCGACCCGGACCACCTGCCCGGTCTGCTGGGGGGCCGGCACCCACCACGCCGCCGCCCCCATGGCGACCGCGCACACCACGAGGCCGGCGACCGCCGTTCTCCGCAGGGACCTCACCGACACCAGCAGGGTCACCGCCGTGTTGACCGCCACCACCAGCAGGGTCACCAGCCACACACCGCCCAGCGACGCCAGACGTAGGGCGGGCGGCACCTGCCACTGGCTGGCGCCCAGCAGCCCCCACGGACCGCCCAACCCCTCCCAGGACCGCACCAGTTCGACCATCAGCCAGCCCGACGGCACGACGACCAGAGCGGCCACGGCACGCGCGCGTGACGGCGCCCCCGCCAGCATCAGCCGCACCAGCGGCCCCCACGGCGCCCACAACAGCCCCAGCAACGCGGCCAGCAGGAGGATGAACACATGGAGGCTCGGCATCAGCCAGTGGTGGACGGCCAGCATGAAGCCGAGGCCGCCCAGCCATCCGTCCAGAGCCGCGCGGCGTCCGGTGGGCGCCGTACGGACGAGCAGCATCCACGGCACCAGCGCCACGTACGCCCACCACCACAGGGACGGCGCCGGAAAGGCCAGCGCGGGCAGCGCCCCGGCGGCCACCGCCGCCGCACCCCGCCACCACGGGGACGTCATCAGCCGCCCCGTGCCGCCCCGGCCGCCGACCGCATTCCGCATCCGCGCCTCCTCGCGCAGTGGGGGCACCCCTGACGCCTCCAGTGTGCGGGAGCCGGTCATTCCGCCGACAGTACGCCCGTAGCGCGTCGCCACTTCTCGTGCACGACCACCGTCCGCAGCCGCCATCCGCCGTCCGTGCGCGTCAGGGCGAACGTGTACCGCCCGCCCGAGACGAAGTCGTCTCCCGCCGCCATCCGCATCGGGTTCACATAGTCGGCCAGCGCCTCGGCGCTGTCGCCTGGATAGCCGCCCATGTCCTCGATGGCCACCCGCCGGTTGACGATGAGGTGCTGGCGCACGGGGAACAGCCGCATCGTCTCCGCCAGCCAGTCCGCGACCTCTCCCGCCCTGCCCGCGACACCGCCCGCCGCCCGGTAGTCGGCGTGCCCGTCCCCCGTGAACAGCTCGCGGTAGGCGGACCAGTCCGCGTCGTCCACCGCCACCGCGTACCGGGTGATCACTTCGTCGATGGCGAGCCGGTCCATCACGGTCGCGAGATCCACGCGCTGCGTCATCGCTTCAGTGTCGGGCAGCGGGAGCCGCGGGCCAAGAGCCCTGCACGGCCGCCCTGCGCCCCGTCCCTCAGGCCGCTTCCCAGTGGTGGGCCCGGCCGCCGCGCCACTCCACGAGGTGCGGGTCGTCCAGGGAGATGTCGGCCTCGTCCAGCCCGGCCCGCCGCAGGAACTCGATGAGGTCCGCGTCGTTGTGGGCGAGCCCCACGATCTGCCCGCGTATCGTCACGCGCCGCCCACCCCCGGGGGAGGGGCGGTGCACGACGACAGGTGCTTGCCAGGCCATGGGACCAGGGTGCGCCGCGCGGCGCGTGATCGCAGCCGGGCGGGAAGTCGGGACAGGGTTCACACGGGGTGTGAACGGAATGCATGCATATATGCGCCGCGCGCCCTCGCGCCCATCCGTGGTGCGCGGGACCCTCTTTATGTGTGTTCGGGACGGAGGACCCGGGCATGGGGCCGCCGGTCACCCCCCCCTGCCGGCGGCCCCCGCCCATGCCCGGAGCCGGTGCCCGTGCCGGGAGCCGGTGCCCGTGCTCGGGAGACTCCGGCGGGTCGGGCGCGTACGGCGGCGGGACGTCACCGATGACGTGCGCCGGGGAGGCGTCGCGGCGCCGGGCGAGGCAGGCCTGGGGCGGGTCGTTCGGATCTTGGCACCCCGGCGGGGCCGGGGCACGCGCCGGGCGGTCCTACGCGGCCCTCGCGACGTCACCCTGCTGCGACGTCCGGGCCCACTGGAGGACCAGGGCGCTGTAGATCCGCTGCTCGTCCGCCGACAGCTGCCCGCCGGAGCGCACCCACAATTCCCGGATCGCCGCGTTCAGGGCGTCGGCATCCGGGGTGGGCAGCTCGTCTGGGGATCGGGTCATGGCAACCAGCGTAGGCGGAGGTGCGGGCGGTCAGGCTACTTCCAGGGCCGTTTTGTGACGAAGCTCCCGCGGCCGGTCAACCGCCCGACTCCCCGGCGTGCGGGCTGAGGACACCCATCCCGACCAGCGCGAACAGCACCAGACCGAGCAGGATCCGGTAGATCACGAACGGCATGAGCTTACGTCGCAGGTCAGCCCTCTGTCGTCGATGCGACACCTTGCCTACGCACCACGGTCAGGCGAGCCGAATACAGCCACAAGGGCGCGAAGCGGGCGCACACGCAGAAGGCCCCCGCCGAGAAGGCGGGGCGTTCCTTCGTGTGATCAGGCGCCCGGCACCGCCGGCGGCGTCGCCGACCGTGTCCCGCACACTTCGTTCACTCGTTCGGCTCGGCTGGTTGGCCGCTGTAATCAGGGCCCACTTAGCCTCACCAATGTGCCTCAACTGCTGCGCGCAGCAACTGGACCCGTTGCCCTACGCGAGAGGCGCCCCAAGCCACGCGGCACCCCTGCCCTCAAACACGGAGTACATCCATGCCACGACTCACCCCCTCGACACCCACCCGCCTCAGCCCGCGCCTCCTATGGTGGTCGCTCAGCTCCGCGCTCGTAGTGTCGGTCGCTGCGGCCCTGCTACTGCTCCTGCCGACCGGCGAGCAGGCAAAAGCGAAAAACCCCACGGTGACCACCGCCTCGAATCGAATCGAAGCCAAATCCACCCCCACAGGAGGTGGCAGCGCGGAACTGGCGAAGTGGGAGTACGCGACCATACCGCTACCCCTCAACGCGACCAAGCAGACCCTCGACACCTTCGGCGACGACGGCTGGGAGCTCGTCCAAGTCGTGCCCAACCACCCCGGCCCCAACGATGGCCAACTCGTGGCCTACATGAAGCGCCCGAAATTCGGATAAGCATCAAAACGGCCTAACCGGGGCGCAGCGCAAGGGGGCGACACGAACCGGACGCATACAGAACGCCCCCGCCGGGCAGGCGGGGGTGTCGGGGGTGACGGTCGGACGCGCGACACCGCCAGCGGCGCCGGCACCGGCGGGCTAGGCGGTGGATCGCTCGCGGTCCACCCGGTCCGCGATTCAGCGCACCCACTCGCGACTGAGGGCGGGTACTCCGAGATGGTGGTCGGCGACAGGCCGGCGCGTCGGGCCTCTGCGATCACATCCTCCGCTCTGCCCTCCTTGCTCGGTGGAGACCAGCGGCCTCCCTCACGAGCTCAAGCGCCCGCTGCGCGCCTGCGCTGTCGCGGGCGAGCCTCGGTGAAGGAGGTTCGGGTGCCGGGAGAAGAGCCCCGGTGACGGCTGTCTGGATGAGGGGGAGAGGATCGCTGAGGCCCCGGTCAGCCGCCCGACTCCCCGGCGTGCGGGCTGAGGACACCCATCCCGACCAGCGCGAACAGCACCAGACCGAGCAGGATCCGGTAGATCACGAACGGCATGAAGCTCTTGGTCGTAATGAACTTCATGAACCACGCGATCACCGCATAACCGACACCGAAGGCGATGATCGTCGCGAAGATCGTCGGCCCCCACGACACGTGTCCGCCCTCGGTCGCGTCCTTCAGCTCGAAGAGCCCGGACGCCAGTACCGCCGGGATGGCGAGCAGGAAGGAGTACCGGGCCGCCGCCTCGCGGGTGTAGCTCATCAGCAGGCCGCCGCTGATGGTCGCTCCGGACCGGGACACACCGGGGATCAGTGCCATCGCCTGGCACATGCCGAAGATCAGGCCGTCCTTGACCCCCAGGTCCTTCAGCGTCTTGCGCTCCGGCGCGGCACGGTGCCGGCCGCCCTCCTCGACCCGGGCCGCGAGACGGTCGGCGATGCCCAGGACGATGCCCATCACGATCAGCGTCGTCGCGATCAGTCGCAGATCACGGAAGGGGCCCTCGATGTGGTCCTTGAGGGTGACGCCCAGCACACCGATCGGGATCGAGCCGACGATGACCAGCCAGCCCATCTGTGCGTCGTGGTCGCCGCGCATCGCCTTGTCCGTGAGCGAGCGGAACCAGGCGGAGACGATCCGCGCGATGTCCTTGCGGAAGTAGATGAGGACGGCCGTCTCGGTACCGATCTGCGTGATCGCCGTGAAGGCCGCGCCCGGGTCGTGCCAGCCCGCGAAGGCCGCGGTGAGGCGCAGGTGTGCGCTGGACGAAATGGGGAGGAATTCCGTCAGCCCCTGGACGAGTCCGAGGATGAGCGATTCGAACCAATTCATGGGGCTAGGGCCGTCCCGAATGTGCTCGTGCGGTCAATGAGGGGGCCGTTGATCGACGGCCGGTCGGTGCGCAGCGTACAGCCCTTAGATGAATGAACCCCTCTCAGGTCTCGACGGGACCCGCCACCGTCCAGCCGGGAGCCCGCACATGCGGGGTCAGGGTGTCACCACGGGCCTCCTCGCCGCAGCAGCCGCAGACCACGACCGGGCGGAGCGGGACGCCGCACGTGTGCTCGACCACCGTCGGCGGCTCGTCGTTCAGGTGCCGGTCGCCCCAGGCCATGAGGGTGAGCAGGACGGGGTGCAGGTCCCGGCCGGCGTCGGTGGGGCGGTACTCGAAGCGCCGCGGGCGCTCGCTGTACGGGACCTTCTCCAGGATGCCGGCGTCGACGAGGCGGCGGAGGCGCGCGGTGAGGATGTCGCGGGGGGCTCCGGTGTTGCGGGCGATGCGGTCGAAGCGGCGTACGCCCAGGAACACCTCGCGCAGCACCAGCAGCGAGTACTTCTCGCCGACGAGCGCCAGGGTGTCCGCGATCGAACAGGGCCGGGGGTGCTTCGGCCGGGACTCCTTCACCGGTGGGGTCTCCTTCATGCGGCTTCCTCCAGGCGACGTCCATGCGACGTCCATGGGGCGTCCCCCATGGCGGCCACCTTAAGGGGGAGGGTTGGATTTCCCAACTCACTGCGTTATGTTACCGACGAGTGTTGGTCCAGTTTTCCAACTCACTCGCCCGTCAGCCCACCTCCCGCGAACGAGGAGCCGTACCCATGCGCGACGCCGTCATCGTCGAGGCCGTCCGGACCCCCATCGGCAAGGGCAAGCAGAACGGAGCCCTGGCCGGAACCCACCCCGTCGAGCTGCTCTCCCACACCCTTCGCACCCTCATCGAGCGCAGCGGCGTCGACCCCGCCCTCGTCGACGACGTCATCGGCGGCTGTGTCGACCAGGTCGGCGAGCAGGCCATGAACACCACGCGGTACGCCTGGCTCGGCGCCGGACTGCCCGAGCACGTGCCCGCCACGACCGTCGACCGCCAGTGCGGCTCCTCCCAGCAGGCCACCCACTTCGCCGCACAGGGCGTGATGTCGGGCGCGTACGACATCGTGGTCGCCTGCGGCGTCGAATCGATGAGCCGTGTCCCCATGTGGTCGAACGTGCCGCCCGGCGCCGACCCGTTCGGCCCCGGCGTCGCCGCCCGCTACCCCGAGGGCCTGGTGCCGCAGGGCATCAGCGCCGAACTGATCGCCGCCAAGTGGTCGATCGACCGCACCGCGATGGACGAGTACGCGGTGATGTCGCACCAGCGGGCCGCCCGTAGCTGGGCGGACGGGTTGTTCGACGCCGAGGTCGCCCCCCTGGCGGGCCTCCGGAGCGACGAGTGCGTCCGGCCCGGCACGACCACGGAGATACTGGCGGGGCTGCGGCCCGCCTACCACGACCCGGTCTTCGCCGAACGGTTCCCGCAGATCGACTGGTCCGTCACGGCCGGCAACGCCAGCCCCGTCAACGACGGCGCCTCCGCCGTGCTGATCATGGCCGGCGACACCGCCCGGAAGCTCGGACTCCGTCCGCTCGCCCGCCTGCACGGCTTCGCCGTCACCGGCTCGGACCCGCTGCTGATGCTGACCGGCGTGATCCCCGCCACCGAGAAGGTGCTGCACAAGGCCGGACTGCGGCTCGACGACATCGACCTCTTCGAGGTCAACGAGGCCTTCGCCGCCGTCGTCCTGGCCTGGCAGCAGGAGACCGGCGCCGACCTCGACCGTGTCAACGTCCACGGCGGCGCCATCGCGCTCGGCCACCCGCTGGGTGCCAGCGGCACCCGGCTGACGACCACCCTGGTCCACGCCATGCGCGAGCGCGGTGCCCGCTACGGCCTCCAGACCATGTGCGAGGCGGGCGGACTGGCCAACGCCATGATTCTCGAAGCGCTGTAGGAGCTCAACGGCTGCGCAGGCGGTGCCGCTTGCACCAGGCGACCACCGCGGCGCCCAGCCCGCTCAGCACGATGAACCCCATCGCGAACAGGAAGGCGGGCGAGGTCGGCGACGCCGCCTCGCTCCCCGCCACCACGTACGCCGCCGTGTTGGGGATCGATCCGAGCCCGGTCGCCAGCAGGAACGGCAGGTATCCCATGCGCGACACCGCCGCGCAGTAGTTCGCCGCGGCGAACGGCACTCCTGGGAACAGCCGGATCGCCAGCATGGACCGGAACCCGTGCCGGCTCAACTGCCCGTCCGCCGCCTCGAGCCAGCGCCCCCGCACCAGCGGCCGCAGCGCGTCCTGCCCCAGCACCCGCCCCAGCGTGAAGGCGATCCCGGCGCCCAGCACCGTCCCCGCGACCGCCGCCGGGAGCCCCGCCTGGGAGCCGAACAGCGCACCCGCCGCCAGGTTGAGGATCGGCCTCGGCACGAAGGCAGCGGTGCACAGGCCGTACGCCAGCGCGAACAACACCACCGCGCCCGCACCGCTCACCTGCGGCGGCCAGCCCGCCGACAGCAACCGCTGAGGCTCGTACAGCACCACCGTCACCGCCGCCGACGCGAGGACGACGAGGAGCAGCGACAGTCGCGACCACGGCGACAGAAGAGCGCGGGAGCAGCGGACGGCGAGACCGGCCTGGGGCCTGGCGACGGGGTCGAGCATCCGGGGAGACTAACCGACGGGGCGCCGTGATCGCCGTAACGCCCGCCTCACGCACGCCCCGCCGGCCTCGTCGGCCCCCCAGGCACCACCGGTCCCGGGCGTAGCGAAAATCGGTCGACGCGCGGCTCCCGCCGCGCCATGATCAGCACATGTTCCGGTACGCCTTCCCCGCAGCGCCGTCCGCAGTCGCGGACGCGCCGAAGGCTGCCGCATTCGCTTTCCCGGCCGTTCTCGACGGCGCCCGAAGCTGACCCTTCCCGGATCGTCCGGCGGACCCCGCAGGGGGAGGGTCGGCAAGGCCCAGGGGTCCCCTTCATCGCTTCGAGTTCCGGGAAGGAACCGCAGACAGTCATGTCCAAGACGGCATACGTGCGCACCAAGCCGCACCTCAACATCGGCACCATGGGCCACGTCGACCACGGCAAGACCACCCTGACCGCCGCCATCACCAAGGTCCTCAGCGAGCGCGGAACCGGCACCTTCGTGCCCTTCGACCGCATCGACCGCGCGCCCGAGGAGGCCCGGCGGGGCATCACCATCAACATCGCGCACGTCGAGTACGAGACCGACACCCGCCACTACGCGCACGTCGACATGCCCGGCCACGCCGACTACGTCAAGAACATGGTCACCGGAGCCGCCCAGCTCGACGGGGCGATCCTCGTCGTCTCGGCGCTCGACGGGATCATGCCGCAGACGGCCGAGCACGTCCTGCTCGCCCGCCAGGTCGGCGTCGACCACATCGTCGTCGCCCTCAACAAGGCCGACGCGGGCGACGAGGAGCTCACCGACCTCGTGGAGCTGGAGGTGCGGGAGCTGCTCACCGCGCACGGGTACGGCGGCGACGCCGTCCCCGTCGTACGGGTCTCGGGGCTCAAGGCCCTGGAGGGCGACCCGCGCTGGACCGGCGCCATCGAGGCGCTGCTGGACGCCGTGGACACGTATGTCCCCATGCCCGAGCGGTACGTGGACGCCCCGTTCCTCCTGCCCGTCGAGAACGTGCTCACCATCACCGGACGCGGCACGGTCGTCACCGGGGCCGTCGAGCGCGGCACCGTGCGGGTCGGCGACCGGGTGGAGGTGCTCGGCGCGACGGCGGCATCGAAAGCGGGGGAGACGGTCGTCACCGGCCTGGAGACCTTCGGCAGGCCCATGGACTCCGCCCAGGCGGGGGACAACGTGGCCCTGCTGCTCCGCGGTGTGCCCCGCGACGCGGTCCGCCGCGGTCATGTCGTGGCGGCGCCGGGCAGCGTCGCGCCACGCCGGCGCTTCACCGCGCAGGTGTACGTCCTGTCCGGGCGCGAGGGCGGCCGGACCACGCCCCTGACGACCGGCTACCGGCCGCAGTTCTACATCCGCACCGCGGACGTCGTCGGCGACGTCGACCTCGGCGAGGCGGCCGTCGCACGCCCCGGCGACACGGTCACCATGACCGTCGAGCTGGGCCGTGACGTCCCGCTGGAGCCGGGCCTCGGCTTCGCGATCCGCGAGGGCGGCCGCACCGTCGGCGCCGGGACGGTGACCGAGGTGCTGTGAGCCGACGTGCCCGCCTCCCCTGGGAGCACCACCCGGGGAGGCGGGCACGTGGTGGTGCGGCGGACAGCCCGACGGCCGGCCCGCGCGCGGCCCGCGCCGGGGGGGCGGCCCACGCGGAGGCCGTCGCCGCCGCGCGGGCACAATGAAGCGGTGACCGAGCCGCTGCCCGTACTCCGCGATGTCGACCACGGCACCGCCAAGCTGATGCCCGACGTGGACCGCGACCGGGCCTGGCTGCTGACGATCGACGGCGCGCCCCAGTCGTACGTCGACCTGGACGACCCGACGCACCTGGAGTTCGAGTACGCCCGCCGGCTCGCCCACGCCGTGGACTGCGTGGCGCCCGAGGGCGAGCCCCTCGACGTCCTGCACCTGGGCGGCGGGGCCCTCACCCTGCCCCGCCGGCTGGCCGTCACCCGGCCCGGCTCACGGCAGGACGTCGTCGAGGCCGACCGGGCACTCATCGCGCTGGTGACCGAGCACCTGCCGCTGCCGCCCGGCAGCGGGATCACCGTGCACGGCGCGGACGCGCGGGCCTGGCTGGAGGCGGCGCCCGAGCGGTCGGCGGACGTGCTGATCGCGGACGTCTTCGGCGGGTCGCGGGTGCCCGCGCACCTGACGTCCCTCGCCTACGCGCGGGCCGCGGAGCGGGTGCTGCGGAAGGACGGGGTCTATGTGGCGAACCTGGCGGACGGGGCGCCCTTCGTGTTCCTCCGCTCCCAGCTGGCCACCTTCGGCGCCGTGTTCGAGCACCTCGCGCTGATCGCCGAGCCCGGCGTGCTGCGCGGCCGGCGGTTCGGCAACGCCGTGCTCGTCGCCTCGCACCGGGAGATCGACACCGCGCGCCTGGCCCGGCGGGCCGCCGCGGACGCCTTCCCCGCGCGCGTGGAGCACGGGGCGTCGCTGGCCCGGTTCATGGGCGACGCGCGGATCGTACGGGACGAGGACGCGGTCGCGTCACCCCAGCCGCCCGACGGGGCCTTCGGCATCGGCTGACGGCGCGGGGACGGCCGCCTGCGCGGTCACCTCCTTCGTACGCCGCGTCAGGTTCCGTACGTCGGGAACCAGCAGCACCAGTGCCGTCACCAGCACCACCAGCGCCGCACAGCCCCACAGCGACGCCGACCGTCCGAACAGGTCCGCCGCCGGTCCGGCCAGGGCAGTCGACAGCGGCAGCATCGCGGTCGAGCCGAACCAGTCGTACGCCGAGACCCGCGACAGCTTGTCCTCCGGGATCTCCTGGTGCAGCGCGGTCATCCACGCGACACCGAAGATCTCCAGCGCGACACCGCAGACGAACATGGCCGCGATCAGACCGCCCACCGGGAGCGGCACGGCCAGCGCGGCGGACGGCAGGGCCAGCGGGAAGACGCACAGCGTGCCCACCAGGAGCATCCGGCGGGGCTTCCACCGCATCGCCAGCAGCGCGCCGCCGACGGTGCCCGCGCCGAACGCCGCGAGGGCGAGGCCCCAGGGCCGGGCGCCGCCCAGCTCCTCCTGGGCGACCAGCGGCCCGTACACCGACTCGGCCGCGCCGACCACCGCCACGACGACCGAGAACTGCGCCACGATCGCCCAGAGCCAGGGCCTTCCCGTGAACTCCTGCCAGCCCTCCCGCAGATCGGCCAACAGCCCGCCCCCGGCCTCGCGCTCCGGGATGTGACTCACGTCGAGGAAGGCGCGCAGCGCGCCCGCCACGGCGAACGCCGCCGCGTCGACGGCGAGGACCCAGCCGGGGCCGAACGCGGCGATCATCGCGCCGCCGAGCGCCGCGCCGCCGATGCCCGCGCCGTTCATGGCCATCCGGAAGAGGGCGAAGGCCCGGCCGGCCTGCTCGCCGCTGACACTGGACATCAGCATGCCCTCGGCGGCCGGGCTGAAGAACGCCTGCCCGGTGCCGCACAGGGCGGTGAGCAGCATCATCTGCCACAGTTGCGGGTCGCCCGCCAGGACCAGGACGGCGAACACCGCCTGGGAGGCGCAGTTGAGCGCGTTGGCGGCGACCATCACCCGGTGGCGGGGGATCCGGTCGGCCACCGCGCCGCCTATGAGCAGGAAGAGCACGAGGGGCAGGGTGCGGGCCGCGGCGACGAGGCCCACGTCGCCGCCGTCCCCGCCGGACTCCAGCACCGCGAACGCCGCCGCGATCAGGGCCCCGTGGGTGCCCAGATTGGTGACGATCGCGGCGGCGGTCAGCAGGGTGTAGTTGCGCCCGGCCCACTCGGGGCGCCGGGGACGGGAGCGCTTGCGGGGAGCGGCGGCGGGAGTACTCACTCCGGGACTATCCCCGGCGACGCGCCCCGATGCCAAACCGATTACGGTCCGGAGCGATCAGGACCCTTCCGCCAGCCGGACCGTGGCGAGGATCTTCTGGATGGTCGCCTCCGGCACCTCGCCCGCGACGCCGGTGTTGGCGTACATGACCCAGCTGACGAAGTCACCCTTGGAGTTCTTGAAGGAGAAGGCGATGGACTTGCCGTCGGTGTCGCACTTTCCCTCCTTCTTGGTGTTCAGGGCGGTCGCCGTGGCCACGTGCCCGGTCAGCCCGGAGGTGGTCGTGTACGGCGCGGCCTTGGTCACCTTGACGGTGCCCTTGGGCTCGGTCTGGGCGTATCCCGCCCACACCCAGTTGCCCGCCTCGTTGTAGGCCGCCTCGGCGGTGTTCTTCGCGCCCTGGCCGCCCTTGGTGCCGACCATGGCGAGGCCGGTCTCCTCGTCGCGGCCGTCCTTGTCGGCGTCGTCCACGCACCACTTGCTCTTGTACTCGGCCGGGGCGGACATCATGACGACGGAGCTGCCGTCGCCCTTCTTCTCGTCCTCGAAGCCGACGCCGGTCCCCGCACCGACGACCTCCCAGTCCGGCGGCACGTCGAACTGCGCGCTGCGCTTGGGGTTGTGGACCACCTTCCACCCCGGGATGGTGGGCTTGGCCGCGCCGGAACCGTCGCGCGGGTTGTCGGTCGGCGCCGGCGGGGCGGGCACGGAGGACTTCGACGTGCTCTGCGAGGGCTTGGGGTCCCCGCCGGCGTTCGTGTTCTTGCCGTCGTCCTTCAGCACCAGGAACCCGGTGACACCGGCGGCGACGACCACGGCGGTCGCCGCGACGATCGCGACGACGGTCGTCTTCTTCTTGTCGTCGGCGTTCCGCGGCGGCGGCACGGGCGGGCCGGGAGGCTGCCCCGGGACCCCGTACTGCTGGACGGTGGGCTGCTGGTACGGGTTCGGCTGCGGGTACCCGGGCTGCCCCTGCTGCGGGTAGCCGTAGCCGGGCTGCGGCGGCGGAGTGTGCGGCGGCGGCGGAGTGCCGGGCTGCTGGTACGGGTTGGGCTGCTGGTACCCCGGCTGCTGGTACGGGTTCTGGTCCTGCGGGTTCTGCTCGCCCCCGGGCGGCTGCTGTCCTGGCCACATGGCGAGTAACCATAGAGGGGGGTGGTGACGGGTGCCACGCCCGCCCCCATGAGAAGGCGCCCCGGCATGGGTTCCCGCGCTTGCTACTGCCTGGTAACTTCGGGGCATGTCCGAGACCCTGCCGAACATCGGCGACATGCTGCTGGCCACCGTTCCCATGGCCAAGACCCTGAACCTGGAGGTCGTCGAGGCGACTGCCGAGCGCGCGGTGCTCCGCCTCCCGGACCAGGGCGCCTTCCACAACCACGTCGGCGGCCCGCACGCGGGCGCGATGTTCACGCTGGGCGAGTCCGCCAGCGGAGCCATCGTCATCGGCGCGTTCGGTGACCAGATGAACCGGGCCGTGCCGCTCGCGGTCAAGGCGGAGATCGGCTACAAGAAGCTCGCGATGGGCCCCGTCACCGCCACGGCCACCCTCGGCCGCACCAAGGCCGAGGTCGTCGCCGAACTGGACGCCGGACAGCGCCCCGAGTTCCCGGTGAACATCGAGATCACCCGCGAGGACGGCGCGGTGACGGGCGAGATGACCATCATCTGGACCCTGCGCCCGCACTCCTGACACGCGCGCGTGCCCACGCTTCACGCGCGCGTGGTCGGACGCGCGCGTGAAAGCCGCCCCCGCACCCCTCTTCGGGTGCGGGGGCGGCCCCGTCCGGCGGCACATCGCCTGAAACGCCCCATATGACGCGCATAGTGCGCGTATGTCAGAAAACGTCTCACGCAGGGCCACGCTCCGCCTGCTCACCGGAGCGGCCGCCGCAGCGGCGGCCACCGGGCCCCTCACCACTTCCGTCCGCGCCGCCGAACCACCCACCACCGGCAGCCGCGTCGACGACCTGCTCGCCCGGCTCACCCTCGACGAGAAGCTCACCTTCCTCCACGGTGCCAAGGACCCCCGCAGCCTCGGCCAGGCCGGCTGGATCCCCGGCGTACCGAGGCTCGGCATCCCGCCCCTGCGACTGGCCGACGGCCCGGCGGGCGTACGCGTCAGAGCACGCGCCACCGCCCTGCCCGCCCCCGTGATGCTGGCGAGCGCCTTCGACCCCGCCCTCGCGCACGAGTACGGCCGCGTCATCGGCCACGAGGGCCGGGCGCTCGGACAGGACGTCCTGCTGTCCCCCATGGTCAACCTGATCCGCACCCCCTACGCCGGACGCAACTTCGAGACGTTCAGCGAGGATCCGCTCCTCACCTCCGACCTCGTCACCGAGGAGATCCGGGGCATCCAGGAGGAGGGACTGATCGCCACCGTCAAGCACTTCGCCCTCAACAACCAGGAGAAGGACCGCACCACCGTCGACGTACGGATCGGCGAACAGGCCCTGCACGAGACGGAACTGCGCGGCTTCGAGGCCGCCGTCGCCGCCGGCACAGGAGCGGTGATGGGCGCCTACAACAAGGTCGACGGCCTCCACGCCTGCGAGAACCGCGCCCTGCTCACCGGCGTCCTGCGCGAGACGTGGGGCTTCGACGGCTGGGTGATGAGCGACTGGGACGCCACCCACAGCACCGTCCCGTCCCTCACCGCGGGCCTCGACATGGAGATGCCCGCCGGCCGCTGGTTCGGCGACGCCCTCCGGCGGGCCGTGCGGGACGGCACCGTCCCCGAGGACGTCGTCGACCGATCCGTACGCCGGATCCTCACCGTCATGAGCCGCTTCGGCCTCCTCGACGGCACCGTGCCCGCCCGCCCCGCCGCCCGCGACCGGGAGGCCGGGGCGCGCCTCGCGTACCGGGTCGCCGTCGCGGGAGCCACCCTGCTCCGCAACGAGCGGTCCACGCTGCCGCTCACCGGGCCCGCCGCCCGCTCCGTCGCCGTCATCGGCCCCACCGGCACGGTGCCGTTCGCCGCCGGCGGCGGAAGCGCCCACGTCGTCCCCGACCGTGCCGACAGCCCGCTCGACGCCATCACCGCCCGCGCGGGCGACGGCGCCACGGTCACCCACGCCCTCGGCGAGGACCTGTACGGCAAGCCCCTCCCGGTCCGCGGGGCGTCCTTCGAGGGCCAACGCGTCCGGCCCGGGAAGACCTACACCTACGAAGGAACGCTCACCGTCGACGACCCCGACGAGTGGACCTTCGTCGTCCACTACGGCGGCGAACGCCCCAAGGTCGTCCTGGACGGCACTGAACTCTTCGCCGCGCAGGACCGCGAGACCGAACTCTTCGCCGGCTTCGGCCTCGTCTCCACCGCCCCCGACGGCCTGAAGGTCCGCCGCCGCGGCCTCCGCCTCACCCCCGGACGCCACACCCTGCGCGTCACCGCCCACGGTGGAACCCAAGGACAGCTCTTCCGGCTGCGCCACATCACCACCGCCACCCGCGCGGCCGACCTCGCCGAAGCGGTACGCACGGCCCGCGCCGCCCACAGCGTGGTGCTCTTCGCCTACGAGGACGCCGCCGAGGGCCGCGACCGGACCACCCTCGCGCTGCCCGGCCGGCAGGAGGCACTCATCGACGCGGTGACCGCCGCCAACCCCCGTACGACCGTCGTCCTCAACACCTCGTCCGCCGTCACCATGCCGTGGCTGGACCGCACCGGCGCCGTGCTGCAGATGTACTACCCGGGCCAGGAAGGCGCCGCCGCGACCGCCGCCGTGCTCTTCGGGGACACCGACCCCGGCGGCCGCCTCACCCAGACCTTCCCGGTCTCCGACACCCGCCACCCCATGGCCGGCGACCCGCGCCGCTACCCCGGCAGCGGCGGCGTCCAGGAGTACTCCGAAGGCATCCGTACCGGCTACCGCTGGTACGACGCGGAGGGCGTCGAGCCGCTGTTCCCCTTCGGGCACGGCCTGTCCTACACCACCTTCGCGTACACGGGGCTCACCGTGACCCCCGCGCCCGGCGGCGGCCTCACGGCCCGCTTCACCGTCCGCAACACCGGGCGGCGCACCGGTGTCACCGTCGCCCAGCTGTACGCCGGCCCGTCACCGGACCTGACGCTGGACCAGCCGGTACGGATGCTGGCCGGCTACCGGCGCATCGAGCTGCGGCCCGGCCAGTTCCGCCACGTCACGGTGCCCGTCGCCGCCCGGACCCTGTCCTCCTGGGACCCGGAACGCCACACCTGGGTCCTCGGCACCGGCACGCGCACCATCCGGCTCGGCACCTCCTCGCGCGATCTGCTGCTCACCGCTCGGGCACAGGTCCTCCCGTCATGACCGGGTAGGCTGCCCCGGCGCGCGCGTCGCGCGCGGGGGCAGCACGACACGACGACGGAGGAACCGGCTTTGCACGTCCAGGAGTGGCTCGAGACCGTTCCCGCGGTCAGCATCTACGTCCTGGTGGGGGTGGTGATCGGGCTCGAGAGCCTCGGCATCCCGCTGCCGGGCGAGATCGTCCTCGTCAGCTCGGCGCTGCTCGCGTCCCAGCACGGCGACATCAATCCGTACATCCTGGGCGCCTGCGCCACGGCCGGGGCGATCATCGGCGACTCGATCGGCTACGCCATCGGCCGCAAGGGTGGCCGGCCGCTGCTGGCCCGGCTGGAGAGGAAGTTCCCCAAGCACTTCGGCGAGGCGAACATCGCGATGGCGGAGCGGTCGTTCGAGAAGTGGGGCATGTGGGCCGTCTTCTTCGGACGGTTCGTCGCGCTGCTGAGGATCTTCGCGGGGCCGCTCGCAGGCGTCCTGCGCATGCCCTACTGGAAGTTCGCCATCGCCAACGTCTTCGGCGGCATCCTCTGGGCGGGCGGCACCACGGCCGTCATCTACTCGGTCGGCGTGGTGGCCGAGGCGTGGCTGAAGCGTTTCTCCTGGCTGGGCCTCGTACTGGCCGTCCTGGTGGGCCTGACGTCGATGCTGGTCCTCAAGAACCGCGCCAAGAAGGCGGCGGCCCAGGCCGAAGCCCGGTCGGCCACCGAGGCTGCCTCCCCCGAACCGGTCGGCGCCACCGCGGACTGACGACCGTGCGGAGGGGCCCTCGCCGGCCCCTCCGGTCCGGCGTCTGCGCCGGGGACCGCCGGACGGGCCGCCGCCCGGTCCGCCACCGGCGCCGCCCGGTGGCACGGGCCGTCCAGTAGCACGGGCCGTCCAGTAGCACGCGCCGCCCGGTGGCACGGGCCGTCCGGTGGCACCCGGGCCCCACTCCGCCGCGACCGGCGCCGCGTCCCGCCGGCGGGACCAAGGCCCCCTGCGGGGGAGAACCGCCCCGCCGCCCCGACCGGCCGTCAGGACGAGTGCGCCTCCCCGTGCGCACGGGCGAGCTCCAGGTACATCGCGGCGTTCAGCTTGATGCCCTCGCGCTCCTCGTCCGTCAGCTCCCGCTTGACCTTCGCGGGCACCCCCGCGACCAGGGAGCCCGGCGGGACGCGCATGCCCTGCGGGACCAGCGCCTGGGCGGCGATCAGCGAGCCGGCCCCGATGTGGGCGCCGTTGAGGACCGTGGCCCCCATGCCGATCAGCACGTCGTCCTCGACGGTGCACCCGTGCAGGACGGCGTTGTGGCCGACCGAGACGCGTGCGCCGACCGTCACGGGGAAGCCCGGGTCCACATGGACGGTGCAGTTGTCCTGCACGTTGGAGTCGGCACCCAGGACGATCGGGCCGCAGTCGGCACGCAGGACGGCGTGGTACCAGACGCTCGACCCGGCCGCCATCGTCACCTCGCCGACCACCACGGACGTCGGCGCGGCGAACGCGTCCGGATGCACGTCCGGTTCCTTGCCGCCCACTCCGGTGATCAACGGCCGCTCTGTCATCGTCTGCTCCTCGTTCCGCACGTCGCGCCAGGGGGAACGTTAGGCGACGGCCGTCACGGCGGCGACGGTGGGGCGAACATCACAGCGCGGGGCCCGGGTGGGGCATGACCTGGACGATTACCGTGTCCGGGTGCCGAAGAACAGAAACACGTTCTCCTCCCTGGCAGCCTGGCGGCGCCGGGTCCTCAGCCGGGCCGTGCACGGCGGCTGGCGGTGGGTGCAGGAGACGGGCGCCGTCACCGCCGAGCGCCCCGGACGGCTGCGCTTCCGCAGGCTCGGCCCCGGTACTCGGCTGGCGTTCCCGCAGGGCACCGTCTTCGGCGAGGAGTGGATCGAGCTCGGCGACCACTGCATCATCGCGGAGCAGGTGACGCTCACCGCGGGGATGATGCCGGGGCTCGACCTCGGCCCGGACCCGATCCTCACGCTCGGCAACGGCGTCGTCCTCGGCCGCGGAAGCCACGTCATCGCCGACGCGCCGGTGACCATCGGCTCGGACACCTTCTGCGGTCCGTACGTCTACATCACCTCGACGAACCACAGTTACGACGACCCCCACGAGCCCGTCGGCAGGCAGTGGCCGCGGTCCGAACCGGTGGTGATAGGCCCCGGCTGCTGGCTGGGCACGGGGGCGGTGATCCTTCCCGGCGCCCGGCTCGGACGCAATGTCGTGGTCGCGGCGGGAGCGGTCGTACGCGGTGAGGTGCCCGACCACGCGGTGGTCGCCGGGGCCCCGGCCCGCGTCGTACGCCGCTGGGACGCCGAGAGCGGCTGGCAGCCTCCGCTGCGTACGCCCGCTCCGGTGCCCATTCCGCAGGGCGTCACGCCTCAGCAACTGGCCGCGCTGGCCGAACTCGACCCGGACAGCGCCTGATCAGCCGGCGGCCAGCAGCACCGTGCCGACCAGCGCCAGCCCCGCCCCCGCGGCCTGCACCGCCCGCAGCCGCTCCTTGAGCACCCCGCGCGCGGCGAGTGCCGTCACCACCGGGTAGAGGCTGGCGAGCACGGCGGCGACGGTGACCGGACCGTTCTGCGCGGCGATCGCGTACGTGCCGTTCGCCGCGACGTCCGCCAGGCCGACGAAAGCCAGCGCGGGCAGCGACGCCCACACCGCCCTCATCCCTCCGCCCTCAGGCAGGGCCCGCCCGCCCCGCTTCACCGAGACCCACAGCGCCGCCCCGCCCACGGCGACGTTGGTGACGCGCTGCACGAACAGCGCGAGGAACAGCCCGGTGAGCGTGGTGGACGCCTCCGCGATCAGCGCCATCACCGAACCGAAGCCGAACGCCGCGACCAGCGTCAGCAGGACCGCCTGCCGTTGCACCGGCGCCCCCCGCAACTCCGGTCCGCCCGCCAGGACGACACCCACGATCGCCACCCCGATGCCCGCGAACTGGAGGAGTCCCGGCCGGTCGCCGACCAGCAGGCCCACGGACACGGGGACGAGGACACCGAGCGAGCCGAGGGGCGAGACCACGCCCATCGGGCCGAGAGCGAGGGCCTTGTAGAAGGCGAGCATGGCCGCCGGGCCGACGGCTCCGGCCGCCACCGCGTACCAGAGTCCGGGTCCCGCCTCGCTCCAGCCGCCGGTCGCGACCACGAGGGCGCCCAGGACGAGGACCGCGATGATCTGCGAGGCGACGACCACCGTCAGTGCGGGCGTACGCCGTGAGAGCAGCCCGCCGCCGAAGTCGGCCAGCCCCCACAGGAAGCTGGTGGCCAGGGCGAACAGCGCTGTCATGAGATCCTCGCAGTACAGTGCGGTGAACATCGGGGTGCACCACACCGTAGTTCAACAGAATGAACTCTGTCATCCAGAATATTGGACGGAATGTGTCGGACCTGGACCAGCTCACGCAGTCGCTCGCCCGCAACCTCAAGCGCTGGCGCGGCGAACGCGGCTTCACGCTCGACGCGCTCGCCGCCCGCGCGGGCGTCAGCCGGGGCATGATCATCCAGATCGAACAGGCCCGTACGAACCCCAGCGTCGGCACCACCGTGAAGCTCGCCGACGCGCTGGGCGTCTCCATCACCACGCTCCTCGACTACGAGCAGGGCCCGCACGTCCGCCTCGTACCCCAGGAGCAGGCGGTGAGGATGTGGTCCACCGACAAGGGCAGCAGCACCACCCTCCTCGTCGGCGCCGAGGCCCGCGGCCCCCTCGAACTGTGGGCCTGGACGCTGATGCCCGGCGACGCCAGCGCCTCCGACCCCCACCCGGACGGCACCACCGAGCTGCTCCACGTCACGGCGGGGGAGCTCACCCTCGTCGTCGACGGAGTCGACCACCCGGTACCGGCTGGGACCTCCGCCGTCTTCGAGTCCAACGTCCCGCACGCGTACCGCAACGACGGCGAGGAGACGGTCGAGATGACCATGGCCGTGTCGATCCCGCCCGTACGCTGAGGATCAGCGCGGGCCGAGCCGGGGGATCTCGATCGCGGGGCAGCGGTCCATCACCATGTCGAGCCCGGCCGCCCGGGTCCGCTCGTACGCCGCCTCGTCGATCACCCCGAGCTGGAACCACACCGCCTTGGCGCCCTTGGCCACCGCCTCGTCCGCGACGCTTCCCGCCAGCCGGCTGTTGACGAACACGTCCACGACGTCCACGGGGAACGGGATCTCCGCGAGCGAGGCGTACCCCTGCTCCCCGTGGACCGTCTCCGCCTTCGGGTGCACCGGCACCACGCGCTTGCCGAAGCGCTGGAGCACGGCGGCCACACCGTACGCGGCGCGGGCCCGGTTGGCGGACAGGCCCACCACCGCCCAGGTGTCGCCCGACTCGGTCAGGATCCTGCGGATGGTCTCGCTCTCCCGCGTCTCGCTCGCCACGCTGTGCCTCCCCGGCATGAGGTCGTCGTCTTTTCCCCCGCCACCGTACGCATAGGGTGGCGGGATGCAGGAGCAGTACCGGACGGTCGCCCGCGAGGGCGTGCACGAGACCGAGATCAACCGATCGCGCTTCATCTGCGCCCTCGCGCCCGCCGCGACCGAGCAGGAGGCGCAGGACTTCGTCGCACGCGTCCGCAAGGAGCACCCGACCGCCACCCACAACTGCTTCGCGTACGTCATCGGCGCCGACGCCGCCGTACAGAAGGCGAGCGACGACGGCGAGCCGGGTGGCACCGCCGGCGTGCCCATGCTGCAGATGCTCATGCGCCGCGAGGTCCGGTACGTCGCCGCCGTCGTCACCCGCTACTACGGCGGCGTGAAGCTCGGTGCGGGCGGGCTCATCCGGGCCTACGGCGGTGCGGTGGGGGAGGCGCTCGACGCGGTCGGCACCCTCACCCGCCGGCGCTTCCGCCTGGCCACCGTCACCGTCGATCACCAGCGGGCCGGAAAGCTGGAGAACGACCTGCGGGCGACCGGCCGCGCCGTACGGGACGTGCGGTACGCCGAGGCCGTCACCATCGAGGTCGGACTGCCGGACGCCGACGTCGACACCTTCCGCGCCTGGCTCGCGGACGCGACGGCCGGGACCGCCGCACTGGAGCTGGGCGGCGAGGCGTACGGCAGTGCATAACCCCGCAAAAGCGGGCACCTTGACACGCGCCTGACGACGTTCTATGCACATCTTGAGGACGCCGGTGAGCAGGACGTCAGTGAGGTGAGAACCGTGGCGGGCCGGGACCACTACGCCGTACTCGGGGTGGAACCGACGGCTTCGGCCGGACAGATCGCCTCCGCCTACCGGAGCCGGGTGCGGGCCCTGCACCCCGACACGCACCCCGCCCGGAACACCGGGAAGACCTGGAACACCGGTAACGCCCGGAACGCCTGGAGCGACGCCGAGCGGTCGGCCGCCCGGGAGCAGCTCGACGACGTGGTGGCGGCCTACGCGACCCTCCGCGACCCGGCCCGGCGGGCGGCGTACGACGAAGCCCGGCGGGCGCGCCGGGTCCCCGTGCGGCACGTCCCCTCCGAGGTCCTGCTGCGGGTGGGGCCGACGCGGGTCGAACCGGCGGACGTGACGGCGGGGCGCCGCACGGTCCTGGACCTTCTGTGGCAGTGGACGGTGAGCTGAGGAGACGGCGATGGCACGCGCGGTGGGAATCGACCTCGGTACGACGAACTCGGTGGTCAGCGTCCTGGAGGGCGGCGAGCCCACGGTGATCACCAACACGGAGGGCGCCCGCACCACCCCCTCGGTGGTCGGCTTCGCGAAGAACGGGGACGTCCTGGTCGGTGAGGTCGCCAAGCGGCAGGCCGTGACCAACGTCGACCGCACGGTACGGTCCGTGAAGCGCCACATCGGCGAGGCGGACTGGCGCTTCCCCGACCACGGCGACATCGACGGCAAGCGGTACACGGCCCAGGAGATCTCCGCGCGGGTGCTGCAGAAGCTCAAGCGGGACGCGGAGGGCTACCTCGGCGAGGACGTGAACGACGCCGTCATCACCGTGCCCGCGTACTTCAACGACTCCCAGCGCACGGCCACCAAGGAGGCCGGTGAGATCGCCGGCCTCAACGTCCTGCGCATCATCAACGAGCCGACGGCCGCCGCCCTCGCGTACGGGCTCGACAAGGAGAGCGACCAGACCATCCTCGTCTTCGACCTGGGTGGCGGCACCTTCGACGTCTCGCTGCTGGAGATCGGCGACGGCGTCGTCGAGGTCAAGGCGACCAACGGCGACACCCACCTGGGAGGCGACGACTGGGACCAGCGGATCGTCGACCACCTGACGCAACGGTTCAAGAGCGCGTACGGCATCGACCTGACCAAGGACAAGATGGCCACGCAACGGCTCCGGGAGGCCGCCGAGAAGGCCAAGATCGAGCTGTCGGCGACGACCGAGACCACCATCGGCCTGCCGTACCTGAGCGCGTCGGCCGAGGGCCCGCTGCACCTGGACGAGAAGCTCACCCGCGCCCAGTTCCAGCAGATGACGGCCGACCTGCTGGAGCGGTGCAAGACCCCGTTCCACAACGCGGTCAAGGACGCCGGTATCAAGGTGGCCGACATCAACCACGTCATCCTGGTCGGCGGCTCGACCCGTATGCCGGCGGTGACGGACCTCGTCCGTGAACTCACCGGCAAGGACCCGCACAAGGGCGTCAACCCGGACGAGGTCGTCGCCATCGGCGCCTCGCTCCAGGCCGGTGTCCTCAAGGGTGAGGTCAAGGACGTCCTGCTCCTCGACGTGACCCCGCTGTCCCTCGGTATCGAGACCAAGGGCGGCATCATGACCAAGCTGATCGAGCGCAACACGACCATTCCCACGAAGCGTTCGGAGATCTTCACGACGGCCGAGGACAACCAGCCGTCGGTGCAGATCCAGGTCTTCCAGGGCGAGCGCGAGATCGCGGCGTACAACAAGAAGCTCGGCATGTTCGAGCTGACCGGCCTCCCGCCGGCCCCGCGCGGCGTCCCGCAGATCGAGGTCTCCTTCGACATCGACGCCAACGGCATCATGCACGTGACCGCGAAGGACCTGGGCACGGGGCGGGAGCAGAAGATGACCGTCACCGGCGGCTCCGCCCTGCCGAAGGGCGACATCGACCAGATGGTCCGTGACGCGGAACGCCACGCCGAGGAGGACCGGCGCCGCCGCGAGGCCGCCGAGACCCGCAACCAGGGCGAGCAGCTCGTCTACCAGACGGAGAGGTTCCTCAAGGACAACGAGGACAAGGTCCCGGGGGAGGTGAGGAGCGAGGTCGAGAGCGCCCTCGCCGACCTGAGGGAGAAGCTGAAGGGCGAGGACACCGCCCAGATCCGTACCGCCACGGAGAAGGTCGCGGCCGTCTCCCAGAAGCTCGGCCAGGCCATGTACGCGGACGCCCGGGCCGCCCAGGGCGCTGCCGGTGCCGGTGCCGGTGCCGGTGCCGGTCCCGGTTCCGGTTCTGGTTCGGGCTCCGGTTCGGGAGAGGCGCCGAAGGGCGCCGACGACGAGGTCGTGGACGCCGAGATCGTCGACGACGAAGGGCAGCAGCAGGGAGGCGGAGGATGAGGCAGGGTACGCGCAGGCTGACCACGGTGAGCGGCCCCGCCGACCCGCCACCGATGATCGCCCCGGCCACCCCCGGCCGACAGGCCCGCCAGGGTGGCGCCGAACGCCCCGACCCGCCGGGCCGTGGACGGCGCGAGCCGCGAGAGGCGGAGGTGCCGCAGTCGCCGCCCCCGGGCGCGGCCGCGCTCGCCGTGGCGCTGGCTGAGCGGACCGCCGACCTCCAGCGGCTGAAGGCCGAGTACGACAACTACCGCGGCCGTGTGCACCGCGACCGTCTCGCGGTGCGCGAGGCGGCCGTGGCCAACGTGCTGCGCAGGTTCCTGCCCGTGCTGGACGCCATCGGGGAGGCGGCCGGCCAGGGCGAGCTCACCGGCGGCTTCCAGCGCGTCGCCCTGGCCCTGGACACCGAACTCCGCGCCTTGGGCCTCGGGGCGTTCGGCGCGGTCGGTGACCCGTTCGACCCGCGCGTCCACCAGGCCGTCGCCTACCTCCGCTCCGGGCTGGTGGACCGGCCCGTGTGCACCGAGATCGTCCGCCCCGGATACCGGGTCGGCGACCTCCTCCTCCGCCCCGCCGAGGTCACGGTCACCGGTCCCGCGCACCGGTGA
Organism: Streptomyces sp. NPDC041796; assembly: GCF_055590785.1. Classification (NCBI taxonomy): domain Bacteria; kingdom Bacillati; phylum Actinomycetota; class Actinomycetes; order Kitasatosporales; family Streptomycetaceae; genus Streptomyces; species Streptomyces sp. NPDC041796. The sequence goes on along the minus strand of NZ_JBVJAH010000019.1, from coordinate 49,528 downwards.
AAAAAGAGGTCCGTGACGTGGCCGGTGCCCGGCACCGTTAGCGTGTACGGGGTTCACAACGGTGCCCGTGCGGGTTCTGGGGGCGGAGGAGCGGTACACATGCAGGTCGGAGCGGCATCGTGAGAATGCTGCACACATCGGACTGGCACCTGGGGCGGTCGTTCCACCGGGTGGGCCTGCTGGAGGCGCAGTCCGCGTTCCTCGACCACCTCGTGGCGACGGTCCGTGAGCACGCCGTCGACGTGGTGCTGGTCGCCGGGGACATCTACGACCGCGCCGTGCCGCCGCTGCCCGCCGTGGAGCTGTTCGACACCGCGCTGCACCGGCTCGCCGAGGCGGGCGTACCCACGGTGATGATCTCCGGGAACCACGACTCCGGCCGCAGGCTCGGCGTCGGCGCCGGACTCATCGAGCGCGCCGGGATCCACCTGAGGACCGACCCGGCCGGGATCGGCACCCCGGTCCTGCTGGGCGACGCACACGGCGACGTGGCGTTCTACGGACTGCCCTACCTCGAACCGGCCCTCGTCCGCGACCGGCTGGGCGCCGAGAAGGCGGGACACGAGGCCGTCCTCACCGCCGCCATGGAGCGGGTCCGCGCCGACCTCGCCGGCCGCGCGCCCGGCACCCGCTCGGTCGTCCTCGCCCACGCCTTCGTCGCCGGCGGCTCCCCCAGCGACAGCGAACGCGACATCACCGTCGGCGGCGTGGCCGCCGTCCCGGCCGGGGTGTTCGACGGAGTCGACTACGTCGCCCTCGGGCACCTCCACGGCAGCCAGGCTCTCACCGCGCGGATCCGCTACTCCGGCTCGCCCCTCCCGTACTCCTTCTCCGAGACCGACCACCGCAAGACCATGTGGCTCGTCGACCTCGACGGGGACGGGTCGATCCGCGCCGAACGGATCGACTGCCCGGTGCCGCGCCCCCTCGCCCGCGTCAGGGGGCGGCTCGACGACCTCCTCGCCGACCCGGCACTGGCCCGGCACGAGGACTCCTGGGTCGAGGCCACCCTCACCGACCCGGTGCGTCCCGCCGAGCCCATGGCCCGCCTCACCGAGCGCTTCCCCCACACCCTCAGCCTGCTCTTCGCCCCCGAACGGCCCGACGACGATCCCCACGCCTCCTACGCGCAGCGCCTGCGCGACCGCGACGACCAGCAGATCGCCGAGGACTTCGTCACCCACGTACGCGGCGGGGCGGGCCCCGACGACCAGGAGCGCGCCGCGCTGCTGCGAGCCTTCGACGACGTACGGGTGGACATGGCGCTGCGCGAGGTGGCCGGGTGAGACTCCACCGGCTCGACATCACCGGCTTCGGCCCGTTCGGCACCACCCAGACCGTCGATTTCGACACCCTGTCGCAGGCCGGTCTCTTCCTGCTCCACGGGCCGACGGGCGCGGGCAAGACCTCCGTCCTCGACGCCGTCTGCTACGCCCTGTACGGAGCCGTCCCCGGCGCCCGGCAGAGCCCCGGGGCCTCGCTGCGCAGCGACCACGCGCCGGTGGGCACGCCCACCGAAGTCGTGCTCGACCTGACCGTGGCCGGCCGGCGGCTGGAGATCACCCGGCGGCCCGCCCAGCCGCGCCCCAAGAAACGGGGCGGCGGCTTCACCACGGAGAAGGCGCAGTCGTGGCTGCGGGAGTACGACGCGGGCAGCGGCTCCTGGAAGGGCCTCAGCCGCTCCCACCAGGAGATCGGTGAGGAGGTCACCCAACTGCTCGGCATGAACCGGGAGCAGTTCTGCCAGGTGGTGCTCCTGCCTCAGGGCGACTTCGCGCGGTTCCTGCGCGCCGACGCCGAGGCGCGCGGCAAGCTCCTCGGCCGGCTCTTCGACACCCGGCGCTTCGCCGCCGTCGAGGAGCGCCTCGCCGAACTGCGGCGCGCCGCCGAACAGCAGGTCAAGGACGGCGACGAACGGCTCCTCGCCCTCGCGCACCGGATCGCCCAGGCGGCGGGCGACGCCGCCGGAGGGTGGCCCGCGCCGGAGGCGAGGCCCGGCGACCCGGGTCTCGCCGGGGCCGTCCTTGACTGGGCCGCCGTGGCCCGGTCGGGCGCCCGCGAGGCACTGGGCATCGCCGAGTCGGCGCTCGCCGCCGCCGAGAGCCGCCGGGCCGCCGCGCGCCGCGCCCTCGACGACGAACGGGAGCTGGCCGCGCGGCAGCGGCGGTACGAGGACGCCCGGCGGCGCGGCGCCGAGCTGGACGCCCGGCGGGCCGAGCGCGACGGGTGGCAGGCCCGGATGGACCGGGGCCGCAAGGCCGAGCGGGTGGCCGGCCCGCTGAGCCTGCGCGACGACGCCGAGCGGGAGCACCGCGCGGCGGGCGAGACGCACGGGCGGGCCGTGGCCGGTCTGCCGCCGGACCTCGCCGACGCGGGCGCCGAACACCTGGCCGCGCTGGCGGGGAGAGTGAGGGAGGAGCTCGGCGGCCTCGACACCGCCCGCCGGGCCGAGCGGCGCGCGGCGGAGCTGGCCCGCGAGCGCGACGAGCTGGACCGCCAGGCCCGCGCCGACGAGGTGGCCCTCCAGGACGCGGACGTGTGGCTGGCCGGCTGGGAGACCTCCCGCCGGGCCCTCCAGGACCGGGTCGAGGCCGCCCAGGAGGCCGCCACCCGCGCCGAACACCTGGCGGGCCGCTTGGAGCCCGCCCGCCGGAGGCTGGCCGCCGCACGCCGCCGCGACGCGCTGATACGGGACGTGACGGCCGCCGCCGCCCGCCTGACGGCCGCCCGGGAGCACGCCAACGCGGCCCACGAGACGTGGCTGGACCTCCGCGAACGCCGCCTGCGGGGCATCGCCGCCGAACTCGCGGCCGGGCTCACGGACGGTGAGCCCTGCGCGGTCTGCGGCTCCGCCGACCATCCGGCCCCCGCCCGCGCCGACGCAGACCACGTCGACCGCGCGGCGGAGGACGCGGCCTACGACGCCCACACCCGCGCCGACCGGGCCCGCTCGGCGGCCGAACGCGAACTCGCCGTGGCGGAGGAGGCCTTGGCCACCGCCCGTGCGGACGTCGCCGCCGCCCGTGCGGACGTTGCTCCCGCCCGTGCGGACGTCGCCGCCGCCCCGCGGCACGGCGACGACCCCGTGGTCGGCGATCAGCCGTCGGTCGCCGAACTGGCCGACGAGGTCACGCGACTGGAGCGCGCGTACACCGAGGCGCGTGAGGTCGCGGGGGGCGCCCACGCGGCGCGGGAGGCGCTCGATCAGGCCGAGGCGGAGTACCGGCGGAGGCTGGACGTGCGGCAGCGGGCCGAGCGCCGGGCCGCCGCACGGACCTCGCAGCGCGAGGCGCTCGACCGGGAGCAGCGGACCGTGGACGCCGAGCTCGCCCGGGTGCCGGGCGGCGCCGTCGCCGAGCACGCGGCGTCCCTGGAGCACCGGATCGCCCGCCTCACCGGGGCCGCCGACGCCGTACGCACCGTCGAGGACACGGCCCGCCGCCTGAAGGAGGCCGACGACCGGCTCGCCGACGCCGCGTTCCGGGCCGGGTTCGACACACCGGCCGCCGCGGCCGCCGCGCTGCTCGACGACGCGGCCCACCGCGATCTCCAGCGGCGGCTGGACGCCTGGCAGGCCGAGGCGGCGGCCGTCGCCGACCGGCTCGCCGAGCCGGAGACGCGGGCGGCGGCCGAGCGCCCGCCCGCCGACCCGGACGGCGCCCACGCCGCCCACGCCGCCGCCGACCGGGCCGCCCGCGACGCGGACGCCGCCCTGGCCGCCCACCGCGACCGGTGCGCCGAGCTGGACCGGCTGTCCCGGCAGGCCGCCACCGAGGTCCGGCGTCTGGGGCCGCTGCGCCAGGAGTACGACCGGGTGGCACGGCTGGCCGGGCTGACCGCCGGCACGTCCGCGGACAACGAGCGCAAGATGCGGCTGGAGTCGTACGTCCTCGCGGCCCGGCTCGAACAGGTGGCCGCCGCCGCGACGGCTCGCCTGGCACGCATGTCGGCCGGCCGCTACACGCTCGTCCACTCCGACGCCAGGTCCGGCGGCAAACGGGCCGGTCTCGGCCTGCACGTCGTCGACGCCTGGACGGGCCGCGAGCGCGACACGGCGACGCTGTCGGGCGGGGAGACGTTCTTCGCGTCGCTGGCGCTGGCCCTGGGCCTCGCGGATGTCGTCACCGACGAGGCCGGGGGCGTACGCCTCGACACGCTCTTCATCGACGAGGGCTTCGGCAGCCTGGACGACCAGACCCTGGACGAGGTGCTGGACGTGCTGGACTCGCTGCGTGAACGCGACCGCAGCGTCGGCATCGTCAGCCATGTCGGTGACCTGCGCCGCCGCATCCCCACCCAGCTGGAGGTCGTCAAGGAGCGCGGTGGTTCCGCGGTGCGGCTGCGTGGCGGGGGAGGGCTCAGCGGCTGATCGGGCGGCGCGGCAGCGGCGACGAGTAGACGACGCTCGTCGTCACCGAGCCCAGCGCGCCGACCTTCCCGGAAATCTCCTCCAGGTGCCGCATCGACCGGGCGGCGACCTTCAGGACGAAGCAGTCGTCCCCCGTCACGTGGTGCGCCTCCAGGATCTCCGGCGTGGTGTCCAGCAGGTCGTGGAAGGGCTTGTAGTTGCCGTTGGGGTAGCGCAGCCGTACGAAGGCGAGGATCGGCAGTCCGAGACGCTCCTGGTCGACGACCGCGGTGTAGCCGGCGATCACCCCCGCCTCCTCCAGCCTCCGCACCCGTTCGGTGACGGCGCTCGCCGACATGGAGACGGTACGGGCCAGTTCGGCGAAGGTGGCCCGGCCCTGGTCCTGGAGGGCCGCGAGGATGCGCCAGTCGGTGGCGTCCGGGGAATATCCGGTCATGGACGAGGGATAGCAGGGGATTCCCCGGCCGGACAAGACAACCTCCGGGGATTGTCACTTCACTGAGATGATCAAGGATCATAGATTTTCGGACATGACGACGACACAGAGCAGCAGCGCCCCCGCCGACCCCGTCCTCCGGGTGCCCCCGGCCTCACCGGCCGCGGCCGCCGCCTACTTCTCGGCCGCACTCGCCTTCCACGCGGACGTCTCCGACGTGGCCGCCGCACTCGCCGCCGGCGGTGACCCCGGGTTCGTGGTCCTCGACTCCCGGTCGACGGAGTCCTGGGACCAGGGCCACATCCCTGGCGCGGTCCACCTGCCGACAGCGCTCATCCCCGAGCAGGCGGAGCGGCTTCTGGACAGGTCGGTGCCGGTCGTCACGTACTGCTGGGGCCCGGGCTGCAACGGCGCCACGCGCGCGGCGCTCGCCCTCGCGGAACTCGGCTACCAGGTCAAGGAGATGCTCGGCGGCTTCGAGTACTGGGCCCGCGAGGGCTTCGCGTACGAGACCTGGGAAGGCGTCCGTGAGCGCGACGCCGACCCGCTGACCGCTCCGGTCGACGCGGACGACTGCGGCTGCTGACCTCCGCCGCCCGCCCGGCGCCCCGGAGCCGTTACAGCCTGGCCAGTTCGTCCACCAGGTCGTCCAGGCCGAGCGGCCCCTGCGACAGCGCGGCCATGTGCCACTTCTTCGCGTCGAACGCGTCGCCGTGTGCCTGGCGGGCCTTCTCCCGGCCGAGCAGCCAGGCGCGCTCGCCCAGCTTGTAGCCGATCGCCTGACCGGGCATCGACAGGTAGCGGGTCAACTCGCTCTCGACGAACGCCGGCGGCCGGCTGGTGTGCCGCTGGAAGAACTCCTGCGCCAGTTCCGGAGTCCACCGCTCACCCGGGTGGAACGGCGAATCCGCCGGGATCTCCAGCCCGAGGTGCATGCCGATGTCCACGATCACCCGGCAGGCCCGCATCATCTGGCAGTCCAGGTACCCCAGGCGCCGCTCGGGGTCGGGCAGGAACCCGAGCTCGTCCATGAGCCGCTCCGCGTACAGCGCCCAGCCCTCCGCGTTGGCGCTGACCCCGCCGATGGTCGCCTGGTAGCGGGACAACTGGTCGGCGACGTGCACCCACTGCGCGATCTGGAGGTGGTGGCCCGGCACGCCCTCGTGGTACCAGGTCGACACCAGGTCGTACACCGGGAACCGCGTCTCGCCGTCGACCGGCAGCCAGGTGCGGCCCGGGCGCGAGAAGTCCTCGGACGGACCGGTGTAGTACGGGGCCGCCGCTCCGCCCGGTGGGGCGATCCGCGACTCCACCTTCCGTACCCGCTCGGCGAGTTCGAAGTGGGTGCCGTCCAGTGCCTCGATCGCCTCGTCCATGAGGCGCTGGAGCCAGACCCGTACCTCCTCGACCCCCTCGATGTGGGTGCCGTGCTCGTCCAGGTGGGCCAGCGCCTCCCACGGCCCGGCGCCCGGCAGGATCTTCTCCGCCTCGGTCCTCATCTCGGCGAGCAGCCGGTGGTATTCGCCCCAGCCGTACGCGTACGCCTCGTCGAGGTCGCAGTCGCTGCCGTTGAAGTAGCGCGACCAGCGGGCGTACCGCTCGCGGCCCACCGTGTCGGGGGCGTCCTTCACCGCCGGGGCGTACACGTCACGCATCCAGTCCCGCAGCGACGCCAGTGCCCGGGTCGCGCCCCCCGCCGCCGCGTCCAGCTCCGGGCGCAGGCCCGCCGGGGCGGTCGCCACGAACTCCTCGAACCAGCCGCGTCCGGCCCCGTCGTTGCCCGTCCACTCGGTGAGCTGGTCGGTGAACGTCGCCGTGGCGCGCGGCCCGCCCAGCAGCCCCCGCTGCAGGCCCACTTCGAGGGACTCCCGGTAACCGGCGATCGCGGCCGGTACGGCCCGCAGCCGCTCGGCGACGGCCGCCCAGTCGTCGTCGGTCTCGGTGGGCATCACGGTGAACACGATGCGCACGCTGTGCGCGGGGGAGCGCATGTTGCTGACCGTGCACAGCCCCTCGCCGGCTTCGTGGACGGCCAGTTCGGCGGTGAGGCGCTCCCGCAGGAGCCGTCCGCAGCGCCGCTCGGCGTCGCTGCCGGCGCCGGGCAGGCGCTCGGCCTCGTCGAGCCGGGCGAGCGTCTCACGGGCCAGCCGGGCGATCTCTTCCTGACCGGCGGGCGAGAAGTCCGGAAGGAGTCCGGCGCTCTTCTGGACACCCAGGTAGGTACCGGTGATCGGGTCGAGTTCGATGAGCGCGTCGACATAGGCGTCGGCGACCATGCGGGGGAGCGCGCTGCTGGAGGTCTCTGGCATGAGGCCATCCTGGTATGCCACGGGCCTCGTCGTCATCCTCATCCGTCCCGGTCGGCTGACAAATGAGCGGGCGCGCCCGGCGGCAGCAGCGGCCCGCACTCCCACTGCTGGAAGATCAGCCGGGTCTCCACGCGGGCGACCTCGCGCTGCGAGGTGAATTCGTCGAGCACGAGTCGTTGCAGGTCGGAGGGGTCCGACACCGCCACGTGCACCAGATAGTCATCAGGACCCGTCAGATGGAACAGGGCCCTGGACTCCGGCAGGGCGCGGATGCGCTCGACGAACGGGCCGATCAGCTCCCGTCGGTGGGGGCGCACCTGCACCAGGAGCAGCGCTTCCAGGCCGCGGCCGATTTTGGCCGGATCGAGTCGCAGTCGGTTCCCGAGGATCACGCCGGTGCGCCGCAGCCGTGCCACCCGGTCCAGGCAGGTGGAGGGGGCGACCCCGACGTCGGCGGCGAGCTCGCGGTACGTGGTCCGGGCGTCGTTCTGCAAAAGGCGAAGTATGTGCAGATCGACCGTGTCCAGGACGACAGAATCGGTCATTCGTCGAACGTAACACGGCAATTTCCAGCTACCCCTCGGTATCTGTTCACAGTGCGGTCCATGGATGCCCTGTCTCACGACGCCTCGCCCGCCCTCCCCACCCCGAGGGCGCTGGCCACCGAAGCCGTGCACGCCGGCCGCGACGACCTCGCCGCCCTGGGCCTGCACGCCGTGCCGATCGATCTGTCCACCACGTACCCGTCCCACGACGCGAGAGCCGAGGCGGAACGGATCGACGCGTTCGCGACCACGGGTGCCCGCCCGGACGGGCCGCCGGTCTACGCCCGGCTCGACAACCCCACCACCGCCCGTTTCGAGACCGCGCTCGCCCGGCTGGAGGGCACCGAGAGCGCCGTGGCGTTCGCCAGCGGCATGGCCGCCCTGACCGCGGTCCTGCTCGTCCGGGCGAGCATGGGGCTGCGGCACGTGGTGGCGGTCCGCCCGCTGTACGGGTGCAGCGACCACCTCCTCACGGCCGGGCTGCTCGGTACGGAGGTGACCTGGACCGACGTGGCGGGCATCGGGGACGCCATCCGCCCCGACACCGGTCTGGTGATGGTGGAGACCCCCGCCAACCCCACACTCGCCGAGGTGGACATCCGGGCCGTGGCGCACGCCTGTGGCTCGGTGCCGCTCCTCGTCGACTCCACCTTCGCCACCCCCGTGCTGCAACGCCCCGTGGAGCACGGGGCGCGCATCGTTCTGCACAGCGCCACCAAGTACCTCGGCGGGCACGGGGACGTGCTGGCGGGTGTGGTGGCGTGCGACGAGGAGTTCGCCGGCAAGCTGCGCCAGGTGCGGTTCGCCACCGGCGGGGTCCTGCACCCGCTGGCGGGCTACCTGCTGCTGCGCGGGTTGTCCACGCTGCCGGTGCGGATGCGGGCCGCCTCCACGTCCGCAGCCGACCTGGCGCGCCGGCTGGCGGCCGATCCCCGGATCGCCCGGGTGTACTACCCGGAGATCGGCGGGGCCATGGTCGCCTTCGAGGTGTACGGGGACCCCCACGACGTGATCGCCGGAGTCAAGCTGATCACGCCGGCGGTCAGCCTCGGCAGCGTCGACACCCTGATCCAGCACCCGGCCTCCATCAGCCACCGCATCGTGGACGAGGACGACCGGCGCTCGGCGGGCGTCAGCGACCGGCTGCTGCGGATGTCGGTCGGCCTGGAGGACGTCGAGGACCTGTGGCGGGACCTGACGGAGGCGCTCAGCGCTCGGCCCGCCCGGCCTGCCCCTGAGGGTGCGGCGCGGGAACACCGGTCAGCCGCGCGGTGATCACCAGGGTGCCCTCCTCGATCTGGTAGTCGAGCGGCAGGTTCAGCCCCCGCATCGCCGCGACCATGCCCGTGTTGGACGACTGCGTCACGGCGTACACGCTCTCGCAGCCCGCTTCGAGCGCCAGCCCGACCAGGCGGTTCAGCAGTTCCGAGCCGATGCCGCGGCGCTGCCAGTCGTCCTCGACGAGCAGCGCCACTTCGGTCTCGTCGCCGTCCCACAGCAGGTGACCGAGGGCGACCAGCCGGCCGGACGCCGTCTCGACGGCGAGGGTGCGGCCGAACCGGGGGCTGAGCAGGTGGTTCAGATAGCTGCGGGCGTCCCCGACCGGGCCGTGGTAGCGCAGGCTCAGGGTGCGGTCCGAGCAGCGGTCGTGCATGGCCCGGGCCGCTTCCAGGTCGCCCCGGTCGGCACGGCGGACCGTGATCTCGTTGCCCTCCGGCAGCGTCAGCACGTCCTGGCTGCGCGGGATGCGCGGACCCAGGCGGGCGTCCAGCTCCACGAGGGCGCGGGCACGGGCGAACTCGGTGGGAGTGAACGGCAGGTACGGTCGCTCGATGGTGATGGCTCCACCGTGGGGATCGCGCAGCCGCATCACGGTGTCGCCGTCCTCCAGGGCACCCTCCACCGGCGCCGTCACACCGGTGGGGCGGCCGGTCGGCGAGACGGCCGGCAGCGAGTGGATCGTGCACCGGCCGAGCAACTGGCGCAGTGCCAGCGGGAGTTCGGCGGCGTCGAGTGCGGTACGGGTGGCCAGGCCCAGCACCCGGGCGGGGGTGTCGACCAGGTCGTGCGCGTCGGCGCGCTCGGTCCAGGTGCCCGTGCCGCCCGCCGAGGCCACTTCCCGGGTCAGCGTCGGGGCCTGGAGCGAGGCGGGCGCCCGCAGCAGGAACTCGTCGACCGTGCCGTCGGCCAGTGGGTGAGTCTGCAGGGTCAGGATGTCGACGCGGAGATGGGCCAGCGCGGTGCACAGCGCGGCGAGGCTTCCGGGCTCGTCGCGCACGGTGGTCCGCATGCGCCACAGCACCGTGCCGCCCGTCGTGTCCTCGCCGCCGGCGGCCGTCGCGGGGCCGCCACCGGTATGGGAGACGGCCGGCGGCGCATGGCTGTGGCGGCGTGCCCACCAGGTGTGGAACACCGCCGTCGCCACCAGGGCCACCGCCGACACGACGAGGAGGTACCGGCCGTCCGGACCGTGCACGATGGTGTTCGCGATCGCGTCCGCGACGGCCACCGCCGTGAACAGGGCGGCCAGTTCGACGAGGTCCCGCCGCCAGTGGTGGCGGCGGGGGCTCTTCGCAGAAGTCACATCAGTCATGGCTTCACTGTGACCCAGTGGTGTTGCGCGATCACGAACGCTTTGTGTCTGATGGGTTAAGCGTGCATCTGGACTATTAGGTCCGGTTTTCAATAGTTTGGGCTTCCGGGGGGGCCTCACTGGCCGACCCGCCCCGGCCGGAGGGTCTTGGTGAAGAGCGTCGCCCCGCCGGTCGCCCGCAGCCGTACGGTCATCTCGCCACTGTCGCCGTCGATGGCCACCTCGCCGAAGTACTGCGGCGACTCCATCGGCGACACGTTGGCGCGCTCCGGCGCGCGGACGAAGACCCGATCAGGGCCGAACGTACCGTCCAGGGCGTTCGCCGGGAACCCGCCCGCCGCGAGCGGACCCGAGACGAACTCCCAGAACGGCGCGAAGTCCGTGAAAGCCGCCCGCTCCGGCGCGTAGTGCTGCGCCGACGTGTAGTGCACGTCGGCCGTGAGCCATACCGTCCCGGTGATCCGGCGGTGCTTGACGAACCGGAGGAGTTCGGCGATCTGGAGTTCACGGCCCAGCGGGGCGCCCGGGTCGCCCTGCGCGACGGCCTCGATGTCCGTGGCGCCGTCCTTGACGACGAGCCCGAGCGGCATGTCCGCGGCGAGCACCTTCCACACCGCGCGGGACCGGCTCAGCTCCCGCTTCAGCCACGCCAGTTGCCCGGCGCCCAGGATGCCCGTGGTGTCGTCCGTCTGACGGCCCGGCGAGTTGGCGTTGCGGTACGTCCGCATGTCCAGCACGAACACGTCCAGCAGCGGCCCGTACCGCACCACCCGGTGCATCCGGCCCGAGTGGAGCGTGGACACCGGGAAGTACTCGCCGAACGCCCGCATCGAGCGGGCGGCGAGGACGTCGACGTCCTTCTCGGTGTACCGGGGATCGTCCAGGATCTGGCCGGGGTACCAGTTGTTGCGCACCTCGTGGTCGTCCCACTGCACGACGGAGGGCACCTGGGCGTTGAAGGCGCGGACGGCCGGGTCCAGCAAGTTGTAGCGGAACACCCCCCGGTACTCGTCGAGCGTCTCGGCGACCTTCGCCTTCTCCTCGGTCATGACGTTGCGCCAGACCCGCCCGTCCGGCAGCGCCACCCGGGCCTGGAGGGGGCCGTCGGCGTAGACGGTGTCACCGCTGCACAGGAAGAAGTCCGGATCCAGACGGCGCATCTCCTCGTACGCGTAGAACCCGCCGATGTCGGGGTTGATGCCCCACCCCTGCCCGGCGATGTCGCCCGACCACAGGAACCGCACCCCGTCCCTCCGCCGCGCGGGCGCGGTGCGGAAGGTGCCGAGCACCGGCTCGCCGCCGCGCCGGGGGTCGTCCGGGTCCACGAGCGTGACGCGGTAGTGGATCTGCTCGCCCGGCGGCAGGCCGCGCAACGGCGTGGTGCCGGTGAAATCGGTGTCCGGACCGAGCAGCGGGCCGACGTGCCGGTGCACGCGCCGGAACGATTCGGTGGCCGAGGTCTCCACGACCATCCGGGCCGGCCGGTCCGACCGTACCCACACCAGACCGGACGACGCCGTGACGTCACCCGTCTGCACCCCCCACGCGGCCCCCGGCCGGCCGGACCGGGCGAACGCGGGCGCGGCGGCGCCCAGTGAGAGTGCCGCCGAAGCGGCCAGCGAACCGCGCAGGACGGTACGGCGGGCGGGGGACGGGCTCGTGCGGTGCGACATCGATACGCCTCCGGGGACGGGACGGCAGGGGCCGCCCCATGCCTAACGCCCGGCGGCGGCCTGCACGCGAACCCCGCGTGAACTTCGTCAGGCGCCCGCCATCAGCCCCACACCCCGCGCTATCTCCGCCGGCGTCAGATGGGCGTAGCCCAGGACCAGCCGGACGTCCTGGTCGTCGGGCCGCGCCGTCCCGTAGTCGGCGAGCGGACGGAGGGCCACCCCGGCCGCGGCGGCCCGCCGCAGGAAGACCGCCTCGGGCGCGAATCGCCCCGGCACGCGCGCGATGACGTGGAGCCCGGCCGCGATGCCGCTGACCTCCGTACCGGGCAGGTGCTCCGCCAGGGCGGCGATGAGCGCGTCCCGCCGCTCCCGGTAGGCGCGCCGGCAGCGGCCCAGCTGGCGGTCGTAGCCACCGCTCGTGATGAAGTGGGCCAGCACGGCCTGGTCCAGCGACGGGTTGCCCAGGTCCATGGTGCGCTTGCGTTCGACGACCTCGTCGGCGAGGGACTCCGGGACGAGCATCCAGCCGAGCCGCAGCCCGGGCGCGAGGGACTTGCTGACCGAGCCGGTGTACACCACGCGCTCGGGGTCGAGGCCCTGGAGGGCGCCCACGGGGGCGCGGTCGTAACGGAAGTCGCCGTCGTAGTCGTCCTCGATCAGGTAACCGTCCACCGTACGGGCCCAGTCCAGCAGCTCGGCGCGGCGCCGTGCCGAGTAGCCGAGCCCGGAGGGGAACTGGTGGGCGGGCGTGAGCACCACGGCCCGCAGGCCGGACGCGGCGAGCGGCGCCGGTGCGAGCCCTTCCGCGTCCAGCGGCAGGGGAGTGGTCCGCAGCCCCGCCGAAGCGAAGAGGGCAGTCGGCTCCGGGCTGCCCGGATCCTCGACGCCCAGGGTCCGCAGACCGCGCGCCCGGAGGACGAAACCGAGGAGCGTCATCGCCTGTGCCACGCCCGAGCACACCACCACCCGCTCCGGGTCGGCCACCACCCCCCGCCGCCGCGCCAGCAGCGAGGCCAGCGCCGTCCGCAGCTCCGGCAGCCCGCGTGGGTCGGGGTACCCCAGCGCGCGGTGCGGCAGCCGGGACAGGACGGCCTTGTGCGCGGCCGCCCAGGCGGTACGGGGGAACAGCGACAGGTCCGGTGTGCCCGGGCGGAAGTCCACACGGGCCGCCGCCCCGCCCGGTGCCAGGTCCCGCGCCGCGGGCGCGGCCTGCCGCACCGCGTCGCCCACCCAGGTCCCGGCACCCCGGCCGCTGCGCAGGTACCCCTCGGCCGTCAACTGCTCGTACGCCTCGGTCACCAGCCCCCGGGACACCCCGAGGTCGGCGGCCAGCTCCCGGCTGGACGGCAGCCGTGTCCCGGCCGCGATCCGTCCCGACCTGACCGCCTCGCGCAACGCCGACTGGAGCGCCCGGCCCCGCCGCCGGGGCGGTGCGCCGGCCACGGGCAGCAGCAACTCCCAGGCGCCCCCGCGCCATTCGCCCGTCATGGCCACGCTCTCCCCCGATGCCGCCGCGAAGCGACCAGTAAATCAGCGTGTCACCGATTCCCGGTCGTCGAGGAGCCGCCATCCGGCGAGGGCGAGGGAGGCCCGCACCAGCCCGGCGGGTTCGGCGAGCGCGATGCCCAGGGTCTTCTCCAGCTGTTCGACGCGGCGGGCGACACTGCTGTGGTGGAGGTGGAGAAGCTCGGCGGCCCGGCGCCGGGAGCCAGTGGCGCAGTAGGCGTCCAGGGTCTCCAGATCTTCCGGATTGCCGGCGACACGGGCGATCGCGGCCACGTCGGCGTTCTCACGCAGGGCGTCCAGGGGCGTATCGGCCAGCAGCGCCAGCGCGCCCAGTCCCTCGTAGGGGACGACCGGCCGGCGCGGGGTGGTGAAGCGGAGGGCGGTGCGGGCCTGCCGCCAGGAGCGGTCGGGGCTCCCGGCGGCGCCGATGCCCGCGCGTACGTCCGCCGGGAACCGGCCCGCGTCGACGGTGGTGGCCAGGATGACGCCCACGTCGGCGACTACCGCCGCCTTCACCGGACGGGCCGGGCAGACCAGGGCGCCGACCTGGTCGAGGGCGGCCCGCGTGTGTACGGCGACGACCCTGACCGGAAGTCCGGCCGCGAAACCCAGCAGGCGCAACGCCCGTGCTCTGGCTGCCTCGTCGCTGTCGGCGCTGATCACCAGTTCGACGAGGGCGGGGTCGGCCATGGTGGTGCGGGCCGGGCCGTACCTCTCGACGACCGAGGCGGCGGCGAGGGCCAGCCGTTCGAGCAGCAACTCGTCGAGCGGGCCGGGCGGTCCCGGCCGCTCCAGCCACACCGTGCCGATCTCCTCCTCGTCGAGCGTGATCGACGCCCGGGCGCACTCGGGGGACCGCGGCGTGGACTCCTCCCTGCCGTCGGGCGCCATGCGGATCGCCCGACCCGTGCCGTGCAGCCGCACCCCCGCCACGCACCCGGCCAGACCCGCCGAAGCCCGGGTGAGCGCCGGGAGATCCACCCGTCGGCGCATCAGCGTGTCGTAGAACATGACGACGCGGATCACCCCTTCGGCCTGCGCGTCCAATTGCGACAGCCGTGCGGCCAGTGCCTCCATGGCAGGAGGATAGGTCGTCCCATCGGCGGACCGCGGCACTCGGTGCGTCCCGCAACCGCGACCCGGACGGGCGAGGTGTGGGCGAGTGGTCCCCGAACCAGGGTGGAAAGTGGACCTCCAAGGGGTCCGGCTCCGCACCTAGCGTCGACGGCATGAACACGAACGCGAACCCGAACCGGACGCGCGGCATGGCACTCGCCGCCTTCGCCTGCGTCCTCGTCGGCGCCTCCTTCACCGCCAACAGCGTGCTCGGCGACTACCCGTACGCGGGCGGCCAGGCCCTCCGTTACGGCCTGGCCTTCCTCCTGCTGCTGCCTCTGGTGGGGCCGGGCGCGGCCGACGCCGTAGGCAAGCTGACGGTGCGCCAGTGGGGTCGGGTCGCGCTGCTCGCGGCCGTCGGGATGGTCGGGTTCAACCTGGCGGTCCTGGCCGCCGAACGCACCGCGGAGCCCGCCGTTCCAGGGGTCTTCGTCGGCTGCGCCCCCGTGGTGGTCGCGGTGCTGGTGCCCGCCATGGGCGGCCGCCGGCCCAGCCGGCCCGTGCTGTACGGGGCACTGCTGGTCGCCGCCGGGGCGTTCACCGTGCAGGGGTGGGGCCGTACCGACCTGGCGGGGATCGCCTGGTCAGTGGGGGCCCTGGTGGGGGAGGTCGGGTTCGCGGTACTGGCCGTGCCCGTACTGAAGCCGCTCGGCCCGAAGGTGCTGTCGGCCACCGTCTGCGGTGTCGCGGCGCTCGAATCGGCCCTCGCGGGGCTGCTGATGGACGGTACGGACATGCTGCGCGTACCGTCCGGCCAGGAGGCGGCGGCGCTGGTGTGGCAGGCGGCGGTCGTCACGGTCGTCGGGTTCGTCTGCTGGTACATGGGCGTCCAGCGAATCGGGGCCGAGCGCGCCACCCTCTTCTCCGGGCTCATCCCGGTGTCGGCGGCGATGACCGCGCCGCTGGTGGCCACCGGCTCGTACGGGGTCGCCCAGGGCGTCGGCAGCGCGCTGGTGGGCGCGGGTGTCGCGCTCGGCTCGGGTGTCCTGCGGCGGCGTACCGCGGACGCCTCAGCGGCTTCCGTCCAGGAGCACACGCGCGACCAGGGCGGGGTCGTCGTTCATCGGCACGTGTCCGCATCCCGGCAGGCGCACCAGCCTCGCCCCGGGAACGGCCCGCTTGGCGCGGACGCCCTGGCGGCGCAGCAGCAGCCGGTCGCGGGTGCCCCACGCGATGGTGACGGGCAGCCCGGGAACGTCGTCCGCGAACAGGACCTCCCGCCCGGCGGCCAGCGTCCGGCGGAAGCCGGCGGCCCCGCGCAGGGCGAGCGTCTCAGCCACCACGGCCTCCGGTGAACGCCGCCCCGGCCGCGCGTAGATGGTGCTGGTCAGCGCGGCCCGTCCGGCGGCCGACCGGGACAGCCGCTCGATCAGCGACAGCGGCAAGGACTCCGCCCCCTGCCGCATGGCGAGCAGCGCGCCGAAGGCGTACCGGCGCTCGCCCTCGGTCCAGAAGCCGGCGGGGGAGAGCGCCGTGACCGACCGGACGAGGTTCCGCCGGCCCATCTCCAGGGCCAGCAGCCCGCCCAGCGAGTTGCCGGCCACGTGCGGGCGGTCGAGGTCCAGTGCCTCGCACAGGGTGCCGAGCACCGGTACGAAGGTGACCAGGTCGTGCGCGAACCCGTCGGGCAGCGCGGGGGAGGCGCCGAAGCCCGGCAGGTCGACGGCGATCACCTCGCGTTCGGCCGCGAGGATCTCCAGCACCGGCTGCCAGGCCTGCCAGTGGTGCCCGATGCCGTGGAGGAGCAGCAGCGGTTCCCCGTCGCCCATCCGCTCGTACTCGACGGAGACCGTGCCGGACCCGCGCGAGGACTCGACCGAGAAGGACACCTGTGCGGCCATGCTGCTTCTCCCTGTCCCCGCCCTGCACCTCCGCGCCCTGTCGTGGACGCGATGTCTTAGACGCGATGTCAGCAAGAAATACCGTGCGGTGGGCCGGAGTTCAAGGGGCGGGTGGGTGCCCCCGGTGCCCCGTATCGCATGATGGGGCGGTGGCAACCGACACAGACACAGAACCCGGCACGGAGGCCGACGACGTCACCGGGGTGTTCGAGGCGCACCGGCCCGTCCTGACCGGAGTGGCCTACCGGATGCTCGGCCGGGTCGCCGACGCCGAGGACGTGGTCCAGGAGGCCTGGCTCCGCTGGTCCGCCGCCGAGCGCTCGGACATCCGCGAGCCCCGCGCCTACCTCGTCCGCGTCACCACCCGTCTCGCCATCGACCGGCTCCGCCAGGTGCAGGCGCGCCGCGAGGCCTACGTCGGCCCCTGGCTGCCCGAACCGGTCGTCACCGACTTCGGCCCGACCGTCCCCGACACGGCCGAGCGTGCGGTGCTCGCCGAGTCCGTCTCGCTCGCGGTCCTGGTCGTCCTGGAATCCCTCTCGCCGCTGGAACGGGCGGTGTTCGTACTGCGCGAGGCCTTCGGCTTCCCATACGCGGAGATCGCGGCCACCCTCGACCGCTCGGAGGCCGCCGTACGGCAGCTCGCCGGCCGTGCCCGCCGCCACGTCGACGAGGGCAGGCCCCGGTACGACGTCGACCCCGCCGAGCGCCGCGACCTGACGGAGCGTTTCCTCGCGGCGGCGGCGGGGGGAGACCTGGAGGGGCTGCTCGCCCTGCTCGCCCCCGACGTACGGCTCATCGGCGACAGTGGCGGCAAGGCCAAGGCGCCGCTGCGCGTCATGCACACCCCCGACAAGGTCGGGCGGTTCCTCTGCGCTGTCGCCCAGGATCCGGCCGCGTACGCCGAGTTCCGGACGGTCGAGGTCAACGGCGGGCCCGCGATGGTCGTTCTCGTCGACGGCAGGCCCGACTCGGTGTTCCAGGTGGATGTGGTGGACAATCAGATCCAGTGCATCTATATCGTGCGAAACCCGGACAAGCTGGCTTCACTTCAGTTGCAGCCGTAACCCGGCGTCCCGCCGGTCGCCAGGCCCCGCGTCCTTCCCGGACGCGGGGCCTTCGTCGTACCGCAGCCCCGCCCCGCACGGCGGGTGCGAACAGCCCGTGAACGCTCTGCGACAACGCTCGACCCCGCTGCGTAACCGGCCGACGATTGGTCTTGACCAAGGGTGGGCACCGCCTTATGGTCGCAAGGGATAGTGCAGGAACCTTTAATAAACAAGGCACGGAAAGCCGCCGGGAGTCCGGCGATTGCGGAGGATCAGGGTGGGGACCACGCAGCTGGAATCGGTGCCGGAGCCCAAGTACTGGCACCTGAAGACCGTGATCGGCGAAGCACTGGACACGGATTTCTCGGTGGGGGAGATCCTGCCCAACGAGCGTGAACTGGCCGCTCGTTTCGGCGTCGCCCGCGCCACGCTCCGTCAGGCACTCGAACAGCTGGAGCTGGAGGGCCGACTGCAGCGCCGCCGCGGCGTCGGCACCACCGTCGCCCCGCCCCGCGTGGGCGTCGACGTCTCCACCGCGCAAGCCCAGTGGCCCGGCGCCGGCGAGGAGGCCTGGGAGCCCGTCGACTGCGCCCTCGCCGCCCCGCCCACCGCCGTGGCCCGCCTCCTCGACCAGGACGCCGACGAACCGGTGCACACCGTGCGCCGCCTCCGTGTGACGCACGGCCAGGCCGTCGCCGCGGAGCAGCTGTACGTCCCGGCCGGCTCCGTACCCGACCTCACCGCCATCGACGCCCTCTCCGGCACGGCCCGCGCCCGCAGCGTCCTGCGCGAACTGCAGCGGCTCACCCTGGAGGGCCAGGACCGCGCCGTGGAGCTCGGCTCCGCCCGCGCGGACGACGCCAGGGAACTCGACCGGCTGCCCGGTGCCCCGGTCCTCGTCGTCACCACCCGCTACCTGGCGGACGGCCGCACCGCCGCCGTCTCCGTCGCCACCTACCGCGCCGACACCTGCCGGCTCACCTTCGGCGACGCGGGCGACTTCGGCATCGCCTCCTGACGCACCGCCCCTGACGCATCGCCTCCGCGTACCCACCACCGTGACCGGCCCGTCGCTCAGCGGCGGGCCGTCACCGTTCCCTCGACCGCGAACAACTGCTCCTCCACGTGGTCGAGCGCCAGCCGCAGCGCACCCGTCGCCACCGCCGCCTCACCCAGCAGCGACAGCGCCACCCGCGGCGGCCGCAGACAGAACCGTGCCAGCTCGTCCCGCAGCGGCTGCAGCACCCCGTCCAGGCCGGCCGCCCAGCCGCCGACCACCACCAGCTCCGGATCGAGGGCCAGCACCAGCGCGGCCACGTCGTGCACCAGCCGCTGGATGAACCGGTCCACCGCCGCCCGGGCCCGTACGTCGCCGTCCCGCGCCAGCGCGAAGACCTCCGCCACCGCCTGCTCGTCCAGCGGGTGCAGCGGCTCGTCCGTGGTCGACAGCAGCGTCTCCGGCGTCGCCCCCTGCCCCAGCAGGTGCAGCGCCCCGATCTCCCCGGCGGCCCCGCCGAACCCCCGGTGCAGCCGCCCGCCGATCAGCGACCCGGCCCCGGGACTCAGCCCCGCCAGGACGAACACGATGTCGTCCGAGTCGGTCGCCGCGCCCTTCCAGTGCTCCGCCACCGCCGCCGCGTTCGCGTCGTTCTCGACCAGCACCGGACACCGGAACGACCGCCGCAGCCGCTCGCCCAGCGCCAGCCCGGTCCAGCCGGGCAGCGCCGTACCGAGCCGGACCGTCCCGTCGGCCTCCACGATCCCGGGCGTCCCCACCCCCACCGCCCGCAGACTGCCGCGCGCGACACCGGTGCGGCGCAGCACGTCGGCGACCACCGCCCGCACCCGCTCCAGCCGCTCGTCCGCCGACGCCGTCTCCGACACCTCCCGGGAACCGGCGCCGATGATCCGTCCGTCCAGCCCCGACATCAGCGCGGCCACCCGGCGCGGACCGATCTCGACGCCCATCAGATGCCCGGCCTCCGCCCGGAACCGGAACCGCCGCGCCGGCCGTCCCTGCCGCCTCGCCTCGCCCTCCTCGGGCGCCGCCTCGACCACCAGACCGTTGCCGATGAGCCCCTCGACCACACCCTCGACGGTCGGCCGTGACAGCCCCGTGATCCGGGTGAGATCCGTGAGGGTGCGCGCGTCGGCGCCCCGCAGCGCATGGAGTACCACCGCGGAATTGATCCGCCGCAAAAGCGACGGATCCCCGCCGGTCAGCCGGCTCACCGTGTGTCCTCCCAGCTAGAACGCATGTCTGCCGGATGGTACTCAATGCCCCGGCCGTGTGGTCAGACCCCTCACCCGCGGTGGCCCCCAGGGGCGTGCGCTCCGGCCGCACCCCGGGCGGCTCGGCCGGCGTGAGGAACCCCGACGCGTACGCCACCGCGTGCGCGCGGTCGTGCGCCCCCACCTCGGCGAGGACTGAGCCGACACGGGTCTCGCCCGTCTCCGTGCCGACGACGAACTCGGCGGCGACCTCCGCGTACGGGCCCCGCACCACCCGCCGCAGCACCGCTCCGGCTCCCCTCCGATCGGCGCGGCCCGCTCCGGCACGTGCCCGCGCGGTGCCGCTGCCGTACGGGGGCGGCCAACGACCGCGCCGCCGCGGGGAAGAGCGGCGACTCGCCCCCGCGACCAGCCGCACCGCGTGCACATCTCCGTGGCCACTCGGCCGCACTGCCGGCCGGCTGGTTCGCCCCGCGCCGCAGGGACGCCCGACCACGACCCGGAGGAGAGGCTGACGGAACGCCAATTGTCAGTGGTGGCCGCTTTACTGGACCCATGACCACCGCACGGCATCTGGCGACCATCGACCGGCTGCGCTCCCTGCCCTTCCCGGCGCAGTCCGGCAGAACGGACGTGGGCCACAGCGGCGTTGGTTACCACCTCGTCGAGCTCGCCACGAGCGAGGACTTCTGGGACGACGACGGCACCGGGCGCGAGGCCGTCGAGGACCAGTACGAGGCGGAGCGCGAAGCGCTCTCGATGCTGCTCACGGCCCGCTGGGGTGAGCCGCAGGTCTTCAGCCTGTGGTCGGTGCTGGACCGCAGCATGGCCGGGGAGGAGATACCCGACCCGTGGGACGGCCTGAGTCAGTCCGTGCCCGACGTCCACCTGTGGCGCGTGGAGGAGCACTGGATAGTCCTCGGCGTCTCCCAGTGGGACAAGGAGCTGCCGTTCCAGCTGGTCGCCGCGGTGACGGAGATCGACCCGCCCTAGGACTCCTCCCGCGCGGCTTCGCGCAGCCGGGCGAATTCCTCCGCCATCGTCTCCAGCGTCCAGTGTGCGTTGAGCCCACTGGGGTTGGGCAGCACCCAGATCCGGGTGTCACCGATGACCCGCCGCTGCGGCCCTGTCCGGGCCTTGGGATCGTGGAACGCCGTGCGGTACGCGGTGATCCCGGCCACCGCCAGCCAACGCGGCCGTAGCCGCTCCACCTTGAGGGCCAGCAGCCTGCCGCCCTCGCGGAACTCCTCGTCGCTCAGCTCGTCGGCCCGCGCGCTGGCCCGCGCGACGACATTGGTGATGCCCAGCCCGTAGGTCAGGAGCTCCTCCTGCTCGGACGGGCGCAGTTGCCTCGGGGTGAAGCCGGAGCGGTGCAGCACGGGCCAGAAGCGGTTGCCGGGGCGGGCGAAGTGGTGGCCCGTCGCCGCCGACATCAGCCCCGGGTTGATGCCGCAGAACAGCACGGACAGGCCGCCCGCGATCACATCGGGGACGATGCGGTCACGAGCGGCCTCGAGTTCCTGGGGTGTCATACGGGTCGTGTGCCCAGGGATCAGAGGATCGCACCCGGCACGTAACCGGCGGCCTCCGGATGCTGCTTGGCGATCTCCTCGATCCGGGCGACCACCGCACCGACCTGGTCGGCGGCGGCACCCGTGAAGGACAGCTTGTCCGCCATCGCCGCGTCCAGCTGCTCCCGGTCCAGCGGCAGGCGGTCGTCGGCGGCGAGCTTGTCGAGGAGCTCGTTGCGCTCGGCTCCCTGCTCGCGCATGGCCAGTGCCGACGCCACCGCGTTCTCCTTGATGGCCTCGTGCGCGACCTCGCGGCCGACCCCGGCCCGCACCGACGCCATCAGCACCTTGGTGGTGGCCAGGAACGGAAGGTAGCGGTCCAGCTCACGGGCGACGACCGCCGGGAACGCGCCGAACTCGTCCAGCACCGTCAGGAACGTCTCCAGCAGTCCGTCGAGCGCGAAGAACGCGTCGGGCAGCGCCACCCGGCGGACCACCGAGCACGAGACGTCACCCTCGTTCCACTGGTCGCCCGCCAGCTCGCCGGTCATCGACGCGTAGCCGCGCAGGATGACCATCAGGCCGTTGACGCGCTCGCAGGAGCGGGTGTTCATCTTGTGCGGCATCGCCGAGGAGCCGACCTGGCCGGGCTTGAAGCCCTCGGTGACCAGCTCGTGCCCGGCCATCAGCCGGATCGTCTTCGCCAGCGACGAGGGCGCGGCGGCCAGCTGCACCAGCGCCGTGACGACCTCGTAGTCCAGCGAGCGCGGGTAGACCTGGCCGACCGAGGTGAAGGCGTGCGCGAAGCCCAGGTGACCGGCGATCCGCTGCTCCAGCTCGGCCAGCTTCGCGGCGTCCCCGCCCAGCAGGTCGAGCATGTCCTGCGCGGTGCCGACCGGGCCCTTGATGCCGCGCAGCGGGTAGCGGCCCAGCAGCTCCTCCAGCCGCGCGTACGCCACCAGCAGCTCGTCCGCCGCGGTCGCGAACCGCTTGCCGAGCGTCGTGGCCTGGGCGGCGACATTGTGCGAGCGCCCCGCCATGACCAGCTCGCCGTACTCGCCCGCCAGCTTGCCGAGCCGGGCCAGCACCGCCACCGTGCGGTCGCGCATCAGCTCCAGCGAGAGCCTGATCTGGAGCTGCTCGACGTTCTCGGTGAGGTCGCGGGAGGTCATGCCCTTGTGGACCTGCTCGTGACCCGCCAGCGCGTTGAACTCCTCGATCCGCGCCTTCACGTCATGGCGCGTGACCTTCTCGCGTTCCGCGATCGACGCGAGGTCGACCTGGTCGAGCACCCGCTCGTAGTCGGCGAGCGCGGCGTCCGGCACCTCGATCCCGAGGTCCTTCTGGGCGCGCAGCACGGCGAGCCACAGCCGGCGCTCCAGCTTCACCTTCTGCTCGGGGGACCAGAGGACGGCGAGCTCCGCGGAGGCGTAGCGGCCGGCCAGGACGTTCGGGATGCGGGGCTTCGCAGTCTGAGCAGTCACGTGACCAGATTCTACTGGCGGTTTCTGCAGGCCAGCGCCACGGTCCGGATTGTGGCTTGCTACGAACGCGCCCGCTACGGGCGCGAGGGCTCGTCGTCGAGGAGGTACGGCAACAGCTCCGGACGCTTGGGCGGCCGGCCGTCGCCGGAGGACCGGCCGGTCAGCCGCCGCGCTATCCACGGCCCCAGGTGCTGCCGGGCGAACCGGGCGTCGCCGAGCCGCCGGGCGTGCCAAGCGATCGGCACCGCCGGCGGCAGCGGCGCCCGCCAGTCCTCCTCCGCGTCCAGGCCGAGGGCCTGCCACACGGCCTCCGCCACCCGCCGGTGCCCCTCCGTGGTCAGGTGCAGCCGGTCCAGGTCCCACAGCCGCGGGTCGCCCATCACCTCGGCACCGTACAGGTCGACCACCAGGGCGCTGTGCCGGGCGGCCAGTGCGTCGACGTGGGCGAAGAGCTCCTCCATGCGCGGCCGGAACCGCTCCATGACGGGGCCGTTCCGGCCGGGGCTGCGCATCAGCACCAACTGCCCGCAAGACGGGGCCAGCCGCTCCACGGCCTCCTCCAGCAGCCCGCGCACCCGGCCCATGTCGCACTTCGGGCGCAGCGTGTCGTTCAGCCCGCCGACCAGGGTGACGACGTCCGCCCCCATGGCCGCCGCCAGGTCCACCTGCTCGTCGACGATCTGGCCGATCAGCTTGCCGCGCACGGCGAGGTTGGCGTACCGGAAGCCGGGCGCCCGGGCGGCGAGGCGGGCGGCCAGCAGATCGGCCCAGCCCCGGTAGGAGCCGTCGGGCAGGAGGTCCGACATGCCCTCGGTGAAGCTGTCGCCCAGCGCGACAAAACTGTTGTAGGTGGCATTCGTCTCCATGGCGGAGCGATCATACCGTGCGGTATGCCGGGGCTACGCGGCCGGCCGCCCCACCAGTTCCCGCAGGACGTCCTCCATCGTCACCATGCCGGCCAGCTTGCCGTCGTCGTCCAGCACGGCCGCCAGGTGCGTCCGGCTGCGCCGCATCGCCGTCAGCACGTCGTCCAGCGGCGTGGCCGCCCGCACCCGGGCGATCGGCCGCATCGCGGACACCGGGAACGGCAGGTCGCGCGGCGTCACGTCCAGCGCGTCCTTGACGTGCAGATAGCCCAGGATCCGGCGGGTGGAGTCCACGACCGGGAAGCGGGAGAACCCCGATTCGGCGGCCAGGGCCTCCAGCTCCTCCGGCGTGGTGCCGACCCGGGCGTACACCACCCGCTCCACCGGCATCACCACGTCGCGCACCGGGCGGCGCCCGAGCTCCAGGGCGTCGTGCAGCCGCTCGGCCGCCCGGTCGTCCAGGAGGCCCGCGTCACCGGCGTCCTTCACCATCCGGGCCAGCTCGTCGTCGGAGAACGTCGCCGACACCTCGTCCCTCGTCTCCACCCGCAGCAGCTTCAGCAGGGCGTTGGCGAACGCGTTGATCGTGAAGATCACCGGCTTCAGCGCCCGCGCCAGCGTCACCAGCGGCGGACCCAGCAGGAGCGCCGTCCGTGTCGGCTCCGCCAGCGCGATGTTCTTCGGCACCATCTCGCCGAGCAGCATGTGCAGGTACGTGGCCAGCGACAGCGCGATCACGAACGAGATGGGGTGCACCAGCCCGTGCGGTACGCCGACGGCGTCGAACAGCGGCTCCAGCAGGTGCGCGATGGCCGGCTCGGCGACGACACCGAGCACCAGGGTGGACAGCGTGATGCCCAGCTGGGCCGCCGCGAGCAGCGCCGAGACGTGCTCCAGGCCCCAGATGACGCTGCGCGCCCGCCGGTTCCCGGCCTCCGCCTCCGGCTCGATCTGACTGCGGCGCACGGAGATCATGGCGAACTCCGCGCCGACGAAGAAGGCGTTGACCACCAGCGTGAGGAGACCGATCAGCAACTGGATCGCGGTCATCGGCCCGCCTCCCCGCTCTCACGGGCCCCCGGCTCTCCGGCGTCACCGTCCGGGCCTCCCACCGGGGCGTGCAGCAGCACCCGCGCGGCACGGCGCCCGGAGGCGTCCACGACGTCGAGCAGCCAGCCGCCGAGGACGACGCGGTCGCCGACCTCCGGGATGCGGCCCAGCTCGGTCGCGACGAGCCCGGCGAGGGTCTCGTACGGACCGTCCGGCACCCGCAGGCCGACCCTCTCCAGCTGGTCGGTCCGGGCGGCGCCGTCCGCGGACCACAGGGCCCGCCCGTCGGCGTCCTCGCCCGCCGGTGCCAGGTCCGGCGTCTCGTGCGGGTCGTGCTCGTCACGCACTTCGCCGACGACCTCCTCGACGATGTCCTCCAGCGTCACGACGCCGGCGGTACCGCCGTACTCGTCTATGACGACGGCCATCGTCGTCTTGCCCGACAGCCGGTCCAGCAGCCGGTCCACGGTCAGCGACTCCGGCACGAGCAGCGGCTCACGGAGGATCTCGGAGACCGGTTTGAGGCGCCGCTGCCCGGCCGGGACCGTCAGCACGTCCTTGATGTGCGCGATGCCGATGACCGAGTCCAGGCCGCCGCGGTAGACGGGGAAGCGGGACAGGCCGGTGGCCCGGGTCGCGTTGGCGACGTCCTCGGTGGTGGCCTGTGCCTCCAGGGCGGTGACCTGGACGCGCGGGGTCATGACGTTCTCCGCGGTCAGCTCGGCCAGGTTCAGGGTGCGGACGAAGAGCTCGGCGGTGTCCGGCTCCAGGGCGCCCTCGCGCGCGGAGTGGCGAGCCAGTGCCACCAGCTCCTGCGGGCTGCGGGCGGAGGCCAGCTCCTCGGCCGGTTCCATGCCGAGCCGGCGCACGATGCGGTTGGCCGTGTTGTTGAGGTGACTGATCAGCGGCCTGAAAGCGGCCGTGAAGACCCGCTGCGGGGTGGCCACCACCTTGGCGACGGCCAGCGGTGACGAGATGGCCCAGTTCTTCGGCACGAGTTCGCCCACGACCATCAGGACCACCGTCGACAGGGCCGTACCGATGACCAGCGCCACCGAGGACGCCACGGACGCCGAGAAGCCGAGGTCCTGCATCGGGCCACGGATGAGCTTCGCGATCGACGGCTCCGACAGCATGCCGACGATCAGGTTGGTGACGGTGATGCCGAGCTGGGCGCCCGAGAGCTGGAAGGTCAGGGAGCGTACGGCCTTGAGGGCGCCGAGCGCCCCGCGCTCGCCCCGCTCGACGGCCCGTTCGAGCTCCCCGCGCTCGACGGTCGTCAGGGAGAACTCGGCTGCGACGAACGCACCGCACGCGACGGAGAGCAGCAGCGCCACGAGGAGCAGGAGCACTTCGGTCATCGGTTCACCTCCGTTCCATGATCGGCCACGGAGGGGAGGGATGCGCGATCTCGGCTACGGCAACTACTGGGAGGGTCGCCCATGGGCGGACGCTCACACCTTTCGATCGGTGGGGATTGGTTCACTCATGGTAAAGGATCGGCAAAGCGGTCAGTGGTCGAGGGGCTTCACCCAGCGACTCCACTCCGGCTGCGGGGCGTAGCCCGCCGCCCGCCAGGCGTGGTGGGCGAGCTCGTTGCGATCCAGGACCATGGCGTCCCCGCGCCGCCCGCCGAGGCGCACGAACCTCTCCTCGGCCGCCGCGAGGAGCGCCGCGCCGACGCCCCGGCGGCGGTGGTCCGGGTGGACGGCGAGCCGGTAGAGGTGACAGCGCCACCCGTCGAAGCCGGCGATCACCGTCCCGGCGAGCTCGCCCCCCTGCTCGGCGAGGATCAGCGCCCCGGGGTCCCGCGCCACCAGCCGCTCGACGCCGGCCCGGTCGTCGCTGATGCTCGTTCCCTCGGCGGCGACCTTCCAGAAGGCCAGGACGGTGTCGAGGTCAGCCGGTGACGCGGCCCGTATCCGAAGATCGTTCATCGCCCCATCATCGGACACCCGTTCCGTCGCTCGCCCGCAATTCCGCCGTCACCGCCCGAAGCCCTCCTGGCGGCACCGGCCGGGCTTGTCGGTGCTAGCACCACCGCGCTAGCTTGGTGGTGTGGCGAAGACCCAGCTGAACGTACGCGTGGACGAGTCCACCGCCGAGGCCGCCCGCCGCCGGGCGCAGGAGCGGGGTGTCAGCGTGAACCGGTACATCGAGGAGCTCGTCCAGCAGGACGCGGGCGAGGCGGGCCGCACCTTCGTCGAGGCCGCGGCCGACTTCATGAAGCAGTACGAGGCCGTCTTCGCCGAGGAGTTCAAGGCGCCGGACCGCCGTACGCCCGACAGGCGTGCATGAACCTGTCGGTCGACCTCTCCTGGCTGCTCATGGTCGCCGAGCAGAAGACGCCCGGCGACCCCCAGGTGGCCGACTGGGGGGCACTCGTCGCCGCCGTGAGCCGGCACGACGCGGAAATATTCGGCGTCCCCGTCTACGGCGACCCGTACACCCGGGCCGCGGCGCTGCTCCAACTGCTGCTGCACGTGCCCGCGCTGGAGCACTCCAACGCCATGTACGCCTCCGCCGTCGCGTACGGCTACCTCGTCGCCTCCGGGCTCAAGGTGGCCACCTCTCCCGAAAAGGTCAGGGACTTGGCCCGGCTGGTCAAGGCGGGAGACGCGGACGTACGCGCCATCGCCACCGAGCTGCGCCGGTGGAGCCGGTGAATCCCCTTGTACGGGATCGTCGGAAGCACCCCGTCCGCCCCGGCACGCCGCTTACTTTCGCCCCATGGCACCCACGCAGAACGTACGTACGAGACGGATCGCCGTCGCCGTCGCCGGTACCGCCGCGGCGGTGGTCCTGAGCATCGGTGGCGCGCTCGCGGCCGGAGACACCGGCGAACCGACCACGCCGCCGTCCACCTCGCAGCCGGAGCCGACGATCCCGCCGGACGGTGACAGCGGCGGCACGATGGGCGGTTCCGGCTCCGACTCCGGCGGTTCCGACTCCGGTTCCGGTTCCGGCGCCCCCGACTCCGGGGGCTACGATTCCGGCGGTTCCGACTCCGGCTCCGGTTCTGGCGACCCGGACTCCGGGGGCTACGATTCCGGCGGTTCCGGCTCCGGTGGCGAGGACCCCGGCCCGACGTCCACCCCCGCGCCCACGGACCCGGGCGACCCCGGCGGCCCGTCCACCCCGCCCGACCTCGCCGACCTGACCAAGCGCATCGACGCACTCGACAAGAAGGTCGACGAGTTGCCCACCAAGAAGGAACTGGCCGACGCGCTGCGTGCCTTCGCCGACGAGCTGGACAAGTAACCCCCTGGGCGGTGCGGGTGCCCGACGATCGCGGCGGTCACCACCGGGTGGGCCCCCACCGGCCGCCGCGCCCTTGATGCGGCGGGCGGGGGCGGGGCCTGGTCCAGCAGCCGCACCGCCCGCATCAGCGACCCCGCGCAGTCGGACATGGACGGCGGCCTACCCCGGGGCCTGCGCCCTGAGCCGGTCGACCGCGCGGCTGGGGCTGCCGGTCTCGTGCCCGCACACGATCAGTGCACGGAGAGGCCGCCGTCGACGAACAGCGCGTGCCCGGTGACGTACGCCGAGGCGTCGCTCGCCAGGAACACCGCCGCGCCCGCGAAGTCGTCCGCCAGCCCGTTGCGCCCCACCATCGTGCGCGCGGCCAGCGCCTCGACCGTCTCCGGGTCCTCCTGGAGCCGTGCGTTGAGCGGGGTCAGCACGAAGCCCGGTACCAGCGTGTTGCACGTGACGCCGTACGGCGACCACGCCTCGGCCTGCGAACGGGCCAGCGACTCCAGGCCGCCCTTCGACACCCCGTACGCGCCGCTCTGCACGAACGCCCGGTGCGCCTGCTGCGAGGTGACGTGGATGATCCGCCCGTGGCCCCGCTCGGCCATGCCCGGGCCGAAACGCTCCCCCAGCAGGAAGGGCGCCTCCAGGTTCACCGCCATCGTGGTGTCCCAGACGTCCTCGCCGACCTCGCCCATGGGCGGCCGCAGGTTGACCCCGGCGCTGTTCACCAGGATGTCGGGCTCCCCGTACACCCCGGCCGCCCGCTCCGCCGCCGCCCGCACCCCGTCCCGGGTGGACAGGTCGCCGCTCACCCACGCGGCCCGGCACCCGTCGGCCACCAGCTCGTCGACCGTGGCCGCCAGCTCCGCCTCCCGGCGCGCGACGATCACCACGCTCGCGCCCGCGCGGGCGAGGGCGCCCGCGATCCCCCGGCCGATGCCGGAACTCCCGCCCGTCACCAGGGCCACCCGGCCGTCCAGCGAAAACAGCCGCGAGAGGTACGTGTTCGAAGTCATGCACGCACAGTAATGCGCACGCCACGACGCCTCCGCCCGGGTGAACGCTCAGGACCCGCGCCGCGCGACCCCCAGCACCAAGGACGAAGTCGGCGTCCACGGACCCTTCTCCGGGATCCTGAACCGGCGGTACGAGCCGATCTCGAACCCGGCCGTCTCGATCGCGGCCAGTGGGTCCCGTGCCGTGTGGCAGCCCCCGAACAGCAAGGGCCACACCGTGCGGTCCAGCGTCCGCTGGGCCGTCGCCGCGGCCCGCCCCCGGGCCACCTCGTGCTCGAAGAACCGCAGTTCGCCGCCCGGCCGGAGCACCCGCCGCAGCTCCCCGAGCGCCCGCGGCAGGTCCCGTACCGTGCACAGCACCAGCGAGGCGACGGCCCCGTCGAACGCCTCGCTCTTCACGGGCAGCGCCTCCGCCACGCCCGGCACCACGTCCACCGGAACCTCGGCGCGCAGCCCCGCCCTCGCGGCGAGCTGCCGCAGCCGCCGCTCCGGCTCGATCGCGACGACCTCCGACACGGCGCCCGGGTAATGCGCGAAGTTCAGCCCGTTGCCCGCGCCGACCTCGATGACCCGGCCGGAGAGCCCGGCCAGCAGCTCCTGCCGGTGTGCGGCGACCCCGCCCCTGGTGTCCACGGCGACGCTCACGCGCGCGTAGACCCGGGCGAACAGCGGGTGGTGGACGGTGTCCTTCATCGCGGACCTCCTGGGAGAGGGGCCAGGACCAGACACCGTCAGTGTCCCCCCGTCAGCCGCTCACGAAGCAGAACTCGTTGCCCTCGGGGTCCCGCAGCACCTGGAAGTCGCCGTAGTCGTCCGTCACGATGCCGCCGACCCGCTCCGCGCCGAGCCGCACCGCCTCCTTCGCCGCGGCCGCCACGTCGCCGCCCTCCAGGTCCAGATGGAGCCGGTTCTTCGCGGCCTTGCCCTCCGGTACGCGCTGGAAGGCGACCCGGACGAAGCCCGGAGGGTCCACATACGACCAGTCCGGGCTCCGGTCCACCGGCTCACCGCCCAGCAGCGCGGCCCAGAAGCGGACCAGCGCCGCCGGATCGGCGCAGTCGAACACGATCTCGCTGACGACAGCTCGCATGATCAGGAGCGTACGGCCGCGGCGAACGCCTCCGCATCCCACGTGCCGCCGAGCGCCGGGGCGAGCCACCGCGCGGCCCCCGTCCGGAAGGCGTCCACCGGCAGCGCCGCCGCGCCCGCGGGCACCGCGCCCAGCAGCGGCGCACCCGCCACCTTCGGCAGGTCCGTGACGTTGCAGCGCTCCGCGAGCCCCGGCTCGTCCGGCCAGCAGCCGACCACCACGCCCGCCTGTACCAGCCCGCGCGCCCGCAGCGCCTCGGCGGTCAGCGCCACCATGTTCAGCGTGCCGAGCCCGGCCGGTGCCACCACCAGCACCGGCGCGCCCAGCAGCCGCGCCGCGTCGGCGAGGGTGCCGCCCTCCTCGTCGTACCGCACGAGCAGCCCGCCCGCGCCCTCGACCAGCACCAGGTCGTACTCGTCCGCCAGTTTGCCGGCGGCCTCGGCCACCTCGGCCGGCCCGATCGGCGCCATGCCGGCCCGCCGCGCGGCCGTGTCCGGAGCCAGCGGCTCGGGGAACCGTGCCAGTTCGACCGGGGTGACGCCGTCCCCGGCGAGCCGCACGACCTCGTCCGCGTCGCCCCGCTCACCCGGCCCGACGCCGGTCTGCGCGGGCTTGAGCACGGCCACCGACCGCCCGGCCGCCCGTGCCACCGACGCGAGGGCCGCCGTGACGACCGTCTTGCCGATCTCCGTGCCCGTACCGCTGACCACCAGTACCGTCATCTCAGCCCTCCCGTGCCGCCGCGTACACCCCGCGGCAGATCCGTGCCACGTCCTCGTCACCGGTGACGTACGGCGGCATCACGTACAGCAGGTCCCGGAACGGACGCAGCCACACGCCCTCGCGCACCGCCGCCGCCGTCGCGGCCGCCATGTCGACCGGGTGGTCGAGCTGGACGACGCCGATGGCGCCGAGCACGCGCACCTCGCGCACCCCCGGCAGCTCGGCGGCCGGCGCCAGGCCGTCCCGCAGCCCCGTCTCGATCCGCTTGACCTCCTGCTCCCAGTCCTGGCCGAGCAGCAGGTCGATAGAGGCGCACGCCACGGCCGTGGCCAGCGGGTTGCCCATGAACGTCGGCCCGTGCGCCAGCACCGGGACGTCGCCCTGCGAGATGCCGTCCGCCACGCGGGTGCTGCTCAGCGTCGCCGCCAGAGACAGATAGCCGCCGGTCAACGCCTTGCCCAGGCACATCACATCCGGCGCCACGCGCGCGTGCTCGGCCGCGAACAGGGTGCCCGTGCGCCCGAAGCCGGTCGCGATCTCGTCGAACACCAGCAGCACGTCGTGCGCGTCGCAGGCCTCCCGCAGCACCCGCAGGTACGCCGGGTCGTGGAACCGCATCCCGCCGGCGCCCTGCACCACCGGCTCGACGATCACCGCCGCCAGCTCGTCCGCGTGCCGCGCGATCGCGGCCCGCAGCTCCTCGGCGTACGACTCCTCGTACGCGACCGGCGGCGGCCCCGCGAAGACCTGCCGCGGCAGCGCCCCGGACCACAGCTCGTGCATCCCGCCCTGGGGGTCGCACACCGACATCGGCTGCCAGGTGTCGCCGTGGTAGCCGCCGCGCCAGGTCATCATCCGCTGCTTGCCGGGCCGGCCCACCGAGCGCCAGTACTGCAGGCACATCTTGATCGCGACCTCGACCGACACCGAGCCTGAGTCGCAGAGGAAGACGTGCCGCAGCGGCTCCGGGGTGATCTCGACCAGCCGGGTGGCCAGCCGCACGGCGGGCTCATGGGTGAGCCCGCCGAACATCACATGACTCATCCGGTCCAGCTGGCCGCGCACCGCCTCGTTGAGGACAGGGTGGTTGTAGCCGTGGACGGCGGACCACCAGGACGACATGCCGTCGACCAGTTCGTCCCGGCCGTACGCCGGTTGGGCGAGCCGCAGCCGCACCCCGGAGGCGGACTCCACGACGAGCGGATCGGTACGGCCCGGCATCGGGCCGTACGGGTGCCACACGTGGGCCCGGTCGAGGGCGATCAGCTCGGCGGCGTCGGACTCACGCATTGGGGGCGAGGTCGGTACCGGCGCCCCGGCGGCGCACGGCGACGAGGTCGGTACGGGCCTGGTCGGTACGGGCCTGCTCGGCCGTGGCGGCGGGGGCGGGCTCCTCGGAGGAGCACACGGATCCGGAGCCGCAGCCGCCGCCACCGGTTCCGCAGGAGGCGGCGTCCGCGCGGTGCTCGGGCAGCGTGGTGGTGTCCGTGCCCTCCACCTCGAATCCGGCGTCCGCGATCATCTCCAGGTCCGCCTTGCCGGCCTGGCCCTCGCTGGTGAGGTAGTCGCCCAGGAAGATCGAGTTGGCCAGGTGCAGCGCCAGCGGCTGGAGCGTCCGCAGGTGCACCTCGCGCCCGCCCGCGAGGCGGACCTCCACGTCCGGGCAGACGAACCGGACCATCGCCAGGATGCGCAGCGCCCGCTGCGGGGTCAGGTTCCACTCCTTGGCCAGCGGCGTGCCCTCGAAGGGGATGAGGAAGTTCACCGGCACCGAGTCCGGGTCCAGTTCGCGCAGCGCGAAGACCACGTCGACCAGGTCCTCGTCGCTCTCGCCCATGCCCGCGATCAGGCCCGAACACGCCGACAGGCCCGCCGCGTGCGCCTTTTGCACGGTGTCGACCCGGTCCGCGTAGGTGTGCGTGGTCGTGATGTCCCCGTACGTCCCCTCCGACGTATTGAGGTTGTGGTTGTACGCGTCGGCACCCGCCGACCGCAGCCGCTCCGCCTGGCCGTCCGAGAGCAGCCCGAGGCACGCGCACACCTCGACGCCCTCGTTCTCCTCCTTGATGGCCTCGATGGTCTTGCCCACACGCTCGACGTCCCGGTCGGTCGGACCGCGACCGCTGGCCACCAGACAGACCCGCTTGGCGCCGCCCGCGACGCCCGCGGCGGCCGCCTTCGAGGCCTCCTCCGGCTTCAGCCAGGTGTACTTGAGGATCTCCGCCTTCGAGCCGAGCCGCTGCGAGCAGTACGAGCAGTCCTCCGGGCACAGACCGGACTTGAGGTTGACCAGGTAATTGAGCTTCACCCGCCGCCCGAACCACTGACGGCGCACCTTTCCGGCCGCGGCCACCACATCCAGCAGCTCGTCGTCCGAGGTCGCCAGCACGGCGAGCGCTTCTTCGCGGGTCGGCAACTCACGCCGAAGCCCCTTCTCCACCAGCGTATTCAGCAGGTCCATGACGCTGATCCTGGCCTACGGCACGGCCCCGGGCCAAGGAGGAACTCCACAGGAGAGCCCGTTTCGAGTGTGTGTATAACCACACTCCGGTACCACCCGACCACCATTAGGGTCTGTTCGCTGTCTACAAAAGGGACCCAGACATGCCCCAGGCTCCGCTCGACCCGCCGCTCGCCCCGGCCACCGGCTCGCCCTTCGACTGGACCGACGAGGAGGCGCGCCGCCGTGAGGACGCCGGTCTCGTCCGCACGCTGCGGCCGCGACCGGCCGTGCCGGACCTCCTGGATCTCGCGAGCAACGACTACCTGGGTCTCACCCACCACCCGGACATCACCGCGGCGGCCGCCGGCGCCGCCCGCCGCTGGGGTGCCGGCGCCACCGGTTCACGGCTGGTGACCGGCACCACCGAGCTCCACGCCGAGCTGGAGCGGGAGCTGGCGGCGTTCTGCGGCTTCGAGGCGGCGCTGGTGTTCTCCTCGGGGTACGCGGCCAACCTCGCCGCCCTGACCGCGCTGAGCGCCCGGGGCTCGCTGATCGTCTCGGACGCGGGCAACCACGCCTCGATCGTCGACGGCTGCCGGCTCTCCCGCGCCGAGACGGCCGTCGTGCCGCACGCCGATCCCGACGCGGTCGCCAAGACCCTGGACGCCCACCCGGGGCGCCGGGCGCTCGTGGTCACCGACTCGGTCTTCTCCGTCGACGGGGACGCGGCGCCGCTGGCCGGATTCGCGACGGCGTGCCGGGCGCACGGCGCGGCCCTGGTGGTCGACGACGCGCACGGTCTTGGCGTGCTGGGTGACGGCGGGCGCGGCGCGCTGCACGCGGTGGGACTCGCGGGCGCCCCGGACGTGGTCGCCACGCTCACGCTCTCCAAGTCCCTGGGCAGCCAGGGTGGCGCGGTCCTCGGACCGGCGCGGGTGATCGACCACCTGGTCAACGCCGCTCGGACGTTCATCTTCGACACGGGCCTCGCCCCGGCGGCGGCGGGTGCCGCGCTGGCGAGCCTGAGGCTGCTGCGCGCCGAGCCGGGCCTGGCGGGCCGGGCGCGTACGGTGGCGGCCACTTTGCACACCCGGCTGACGGCCGCGGGGCTGACCGCCGTGCGGCCGGACGCCGCCGTGGTCTCCGTACGCGCGCCGTCGCCGGAGCAGGCGGTGAAGTGGGCGGCCGACTGCCGGGCCGAGGGGCTCGCGGTGGGATGCTTCCGGCCGCCGTCGGTGCCGGACGGCATCTCGCGCCTCCGCCTCACGGCGCGCGCGGACCTGACGGAGGGTCAGGTGGACGAGGCGGTCGCCACGATCCTCCGTACGGCACCGGTTCCGGTCGGCTGAACTCCCTCAGGACTTCAGGGAGGAGACGAAGGAGGTCCAGGCCGCCGCGGAGAACCGCAGTGGCGGCCTGGAGGTGTTCTTCGAGTCGCGTACGGCCAGGTGCGCGCCGTCGAGGCGGGCGGCCTCGACACAGTTGTTCATGCCGACGCTGCGGCTGCTGCGCCACCAGCGCGGGCCGTCGTGGTGTGCGAGGTAAGCAGACATGGGGGGTGCCTCTCCCTACGCGCCGTCACCGATCCCGGCGATGAGGTCCGATGTGTCCTCGGGCGACAGGGCGAGCGCCTGCATGGTGCGGAAGGCGGCGCCGTACGCCTCGAGGTCTTCCGTGCGTTCCAGATAGAGGCTACTCGTCAAGTGGTCAAGAGCAACCACATCCAGATCAGAAATGTTCGGAAAGGAGAAAATAACGAAAGGGCCGGAGAGTCCGACGTACTCACCCGACGAGAACGGCAGCACCTGAAGCCGCACATGGGGCAACTTTGCCCACTCCAGCAACTGCCGTAACTGCTCCCTCATCACCCCCGGGCCGCCCACCTGCCGCCGCAGCACCGCCTCGTCGATCACCGCCTCCAGTCGCAGCGGACGACCGGCGCGCAGCACCTCCTGCCGCGCGATCCGCACCCGCACCAGCGAGTCGACCGTCGCGGCCGGAGCCCCGTCCAGCGCCGCACGTGTCACCGCGCGTGCGTACTCCGCGGTCTGCAGCAGCCCCGGCACCACGGACGTCTCCAGGGTGCGGGCCGTGCACGCCTGTGCCTCCAGGCTGATGAAATCCTGGTACGGAGGCGGGAGCACGCCCCGGTACGCATGCCACCACCCCGCGCCGCCACCGTCGGCCGCCGCTCCCGCCAACGCCTCCAACAGGGCCCGCAACCGCGGGTCGTGGACCCCGTAGGCGTCGAGCAGCCGCGCCACGTCGGCCCCCGTCACCCCACTCGTACCCGTCTCGATCCGGCTCACCTTCGACTGGTGCCAGCCCACCAGCCGTGCCGCCTCGCGGCTTGTGAGGCCGGCGGCCAGGCGCAGTCCGCGCAACTCCTCACCGAGCTTGCGCCGCCGTACCGCCGGGCCGTGCCGAGTGCCTCGCATGACCGCCTCCTCCCGCAGCCGGGCCAACCCACCAGTTTGCCGTCCAAATCCGTTCTCGCGTAGCAGAGTTCACCGCTTCGAGCGACAGATATATGCATATCTTGGGGGATCGCCCCCAACAGGGGCGACATAAGTGGCAGTCTGGCGCGAAGCGCAATCCGAGGCCGTCCTCACAAAACATCCGGTTCGTGTCGGAGTCCGGCCCCGGTGGGAAAGGGACAGCGTCGCCATGGCAGACCATCAGGAAGCATCCGTCACTCTGCCGAGCGATCCCGCCTCGGTCTCCACCGCCCGGAGATACGTGGCGGACGTCCTCACGGAATGGGGCCTCCCCGCCGAGGCCGAGACGGCCGACACGGTACGGCTGATCGTCTCGGAACTGGCCACCAACGCCGTCCAGCACACCTTCGGCCAGTCGCCGACGTTCACCGTGGACGTAAGGCTGGAGCGCGACGAGCGGCTGCGCATCGGAGTCACCGACAGCCACCCGCGCTGGCCGCAGCGGCTGCCCGCCGCCGTGCAGCAGGACAACGGCCGCGGAATGGTCATCATCCGCTGGCTCACCGCGGAATGCGGCGGTCGCCTCTCGGTCACCCCGACCCCGGAGGGCGGCAAGACCGTCTGGATCGCCCTCCCGTGGACGGTTCCGGTCCAGACCTGAGCGCACCCCCGAACGCCGGACCCGAACCAGTCCGTGCGCGGGCCCGCCCGGGACAGCGCCGGAACCGAACCACTCCGTGCGCGGGCCCCGGCCCGAGACAGCGCCGCGCCTGTGCCCGTCCGACGCCGTCCCGCGTCCCGTGCCCTGCATTCCACGCCATCCCGCGTCCGCGCGCCCCATGAGCACGTCCCCGCGCCCGAAGCCGCCGCGAGGTGGACGTCCCCACCCGCGGGCCGGCCGCCCGTGAGGCCGTTCAGCGGTGCCCGCCCGGTGCCGCGCCCGCCTCCCGCTCAAGCCGGCTGCTCGCCGGAGCGCGGACGGCCGCGTACCCGCCAGGGCGCATGCGGGGTGTCAGCGGTGGCGGACTCGCCGCCCCGGATGTGTCGCCGCCGGCCGCTGCGGTGGCGGGGTGCTGAGCCCCCGCCGTACGAGACGCGGGAGGAACCCCCACAGCCCGGCGCAGACCAGCAGGGTGAAGGCACCGGCCGCCAGACCTTCGGGGCGGCCGTGCACCACGTCCACGACCAGGGACACGGAGCACGTCAGGGCCAGGGCGAGGACACCGAGGCCGATCTTCGCCAGCCGTGAGGAGACGGCCACGATGCGCGCCTTGGCGCCCTGCTGGAAGAGCGTGCGGTGCAGCGCGGCGGGGGCGGTGAGCAGCACCGCCGCCACGACCGAGAGCAGCAGCGTCACGACGTACATGCCCCGCTGGTAGGAGTCGAGCGAGCCGAAGCGGGGCGTGAACGCGAGGGTCAGCAGGAAGGCGAACAGGATCTGGACGCCGGTCTGGGTGACGCGCAGTTCCTGGAGCAGCTCGGCGAAATTGCGGTCGGCACGCTCCAGGGGCGTCTCGTTGCGCGCGGTGCAGGGGTACTCGCCGGACATTTCCGACGAGTACCCCCGCACCACGACTCATGCCCGGAGGGTCACCGCGGGATCAGCGGACGCGTCCGTACCAGACCGACTTCGACCAGATCTTGTCCAACTTCACCACCGACCCCGACTTCGGCGAGTGCCAGATCTTGTTGTTACCCGCGTAGATGCCGACGTGGTAGACGTTGCTCCCGCGATGGAAGAAGACCAGGTCGCCCTTCTGCCGGCTGGAGGCGGAGATGTGGCGGGTCTTGTTGTACTGCTGCTGTGCCGTGCGTGGCAGGGTCTTGCCGACCTTCTTGTACGAGTACAGCGTCAGGCCGGAGCAGTCGAACCGGGACGGGCCGGCCGCTCCGTACTTGTACGGTGCACCCTTCTTGGAGGCGGCGATGTTCAGCGCCTTCGTGGCGTGCGCCGGGGCGGCCTGGGCCTCCGACACGGCGCCGGGCGCCAGCATCGGGCCGCCGACGGCGGCGAGGGTGAGTGCCGAGACGGCACCCGCCCGGGACAGCAGAGACGGGACATGAATCTGCGCGGTCATAGCGCAACCCTTCGTCAGCCGCCTGTGAAGGATGACCTGTCGGGTTCGGACTGGCGAAGTTGCCCGGCCGCTGACGCGGCTTCACCCCAAGGGCGACCGATGGGACGAACATCGTTCGGTCACCCGTACTGCTTGGGTCCTCCACTCCTGCCGATCCACTCCTGTCGACCAGTCATCCGGACGGCGGCAGGACTCGGCGTCCGCCCGGACCGCCCCGCCGCGGTGGCGGGGGCTTGTCGTCGTCAGGGATCTTGACCCATGTCGAGGAGAAATTCCGAGTCGAAACGGCCGTTTGTGAGGCTCCTCACGACTGATCCATTCGGGTGGACAGGGGGGATTTGGCGCCCGGCGGCGAGACCTCGACGATCCCCGTACCAGCGGCGGAAGCTGATATTCCGCCAGATGTGTACAGCTGGAGCGCAACTCGCGTCGTACAAAATTCGTCCGGTTGCGTACGCTGAACGGGGGAGCGGTCCTCGTACTCCTGAGCCCATTCGGGGGAGAGCTACGTCGGTCCCACACCTCGATTCTGAGGCACCGTCACGCGTCCCGCGCGCCGTTCGCCGTCAAGCACCCGCAGTGCCCGCGCCAGCGTATGGGCATGCACGTCGTACTCGCCGCGCTCGTGCATCGAGGTCAGGGCGTCGCGCAGCGCCGTCGCGCGTCCGACGAGGGCCTGTGCCGCGCGCAGGGCGCCGTAGGTGTGGGTGGCGCGCGCCGGGTTGATCCGCCCCAGGAGGTCGACGACCTCGAGCCAACTGTCGACGAACGCGCATTCGGCCCGGGTGAGGGCGGGGAGCGGCGGAGGCTCGGGTGCCGGCACCGCTCACCTCGTCCGGCGGGGGACGACACGGTCGACCAGGCCGTACGCCACAGCGGCCGTCGCGTCGAAGACCGTGTCGCGCTCCAGGTCGTCGTCGATCCGCTCGCGGCTCCGGCCGGTGTGGCGGGCGAGCATTCCGGCGAGTTGGCCGCGCAGTCGCAGCAACTCGCGCGCGTGGATGTCCAGGTCGGACGGTTGTCCCCGCAGGGGCTCCTCCATCGCAGGCTGTTGGACCAGCACACGGGCGCCCGGCAGGGCCATGCGCTTGCCGGGCGTGCCGGCGGCCAGCAGGACGGCCGCGGTGGACGCGGCCTGGCCGATGCAGATCGTCTCCACGTCGCACCGGACGGCCAGCATCGTGTCGTACACGGCGGTCATGGCGCTGATGGGGCCGCCGGGGGAGTTGATGTAGAGCGAGATGTCCCGGTCGGGCGCGGCGTACTCCAGGTGGAGGAACTGTGCGACGACGTCGTTGGCGGCGGTCTCGTCGATCGGTGTGCCGAGGAGGACGATCCGCTCCTCCAGGAGCTTGGAGTACGGGTCGAGCGTGCGGCTCCCGGCGCTGGTGCGCTCGGTGAACTCGGGCAGGACGTGGCGACTGGTGTGGATCAAGACGTGCCCCTCTGTCGCTGTAAAAAATGTACAGGATGTACAGGCCGTTATGATGGGAGCATGGCCTACGAGATTCCGGTGACGCAAGCCCGGGCAGAGCTCGCCGATCTGATCAACCGCGTCGTCTACGGCGGCGAGCGCGTGGTCGTGACGCGTCACGGCAAGCCGCTCGTGGCGCTGGTGTCGGCCGCCGACCTGCAGCGACTCGAAGAGGAGCCGACGGCGGACGAGAAGGTGATCGGCTCCGTCTCCACCGTCCACGACGTCCCGCCCTCCGCTCCGGGCGAACAGGGCCGGTTCGGCATCGCCGCCGAACACCGCCCCGGGGGTTCCCGCCGGCCGGGCCACTGACGACAGGGCGCCGTACGTACGGCGAGACCGTCCGGAGTTACGTACGGCGAGAACCGTCCGGACACACGTACGGCGAGACCCGTCGGGCCCGCCGTCGTCGCCGTGACGGGGCGGGTCCGTATACGACCCCCGCCAGGGCGGGATCCACCGGGTCCGCGCCGCCTGATGCCCATGAGCCGGCAAAGGGCCAGTTAACCTGCCGGAAAAACTTCTGCCCGAGTTTGAAATATCTCTGCGCCACACTCGTTCCCGCAGGTCAACAGAGTGTTGAAGCCGGATAGGGTCCCGCTGCGCCCGGGATCACATCGGGCGGGAGACTGTGAGGTGAAACGTGCAACTGACCCCGCACGAGCAGGAACGCCTGCTCATCCATGTCGCCGCCGACGTGGCGGAGAAGCGCAGGGCACGTGGTGTGCGGCTCAACCACCCCGAGGCCGTCGCCCTCATCACCTCCCACATCCTGGAGGGCGCCCGCGACGGCCGCACCGTCGCCGAACTCATGGCGTCCGGCCGCAAGGTGCTCAGCCGCGAAGACGTCATGGAGGGCATCCCGGAGATGATCCACGACGTGCAGGTCGAGGCCACCTTCCCCGACGGCACCAAGCTCGTCACCGTCCACGACCCGATCGTCTGACGGGACAGGAGCGCCGCCGATGATTCCGGGAGAGATCCTGTACGCGGACGAGCCCGTCCCCCTCAACGAGGGACGCGCCGTCACCCGCCTCACCGTGCTCAACGCCGCCGACCGGCCCGTCCAGGTCGGCTCCCACTACCACTTCGCCGAGGCCAACCCGGGCCTCGACTTCGACCGTTCGGCCGCGTACGGCCTGCGGCTGAACATCGCCGCCGGTACCGCCGTACGCTTCGAGCCCGGCATCCCCGTCGACGTCGAACTCGTACCGCTCGCCGGGCTGCGTGTCGTCCCCGGCCTGCGCGGACAGACCGGAGGCCCCCTCGATGGCTGAACTGACCCGGCCCGTGTACGCCGACCTCTTCGGCCCCACCACCGGTGACCGTGTCCGGCTCGCCGACACCGACCTCCTCGTCGAGATCGAGGAGGACCGCTGCGGCGGACCCGGACGCGCGGGTGACGAGGCGGTGTTCGGCGGCGGCAAGGTGATCCGCGAATCCATGGGCCAGTCGCGCGCCGGCCGCGCCGAGGGTGCTCCCGACACCGTCATCACCGGTGCCGTCATCATCGACCACTGGGGCGTCGTCAAGGCGGACATCGGCATCCGCGACGGCCGGATCACCGGCATCGGCAAGGCCGGGAACCCCGACACCATGGACGGCGTCCACCCCGATCTCGTCATCGGCCCCGAGACGGAGATCATCGCCGGCAACGGCAAGATCGTCACCGCCGGTGCCATCGACGCGCACATCCACTTCATCTCCCCGACCGTGGTCGAGCAGGCGCTCACCTCCGGCATCACCACACTGGTCGGCGGCGGCACCGGACCCGCCGAAGGCACCAAGGCCACCACCATCACACCCGGCCCCTGGCACCTAGCCCGGATGTTCCAGGCGCTGGAGACCTATCCCGTCAACATCGGCCTGCTCGGCAAGGGCAACACCGTCTCCCGCGAGGCGATGCACTCCCAACTCCGCGGCGGAGCACTCGGGTTCAAGATCCACGAGGACTGGGGGGCCACCCCCGCGGCCATCGACGCCTGCCTGCGGGTCTGCGAGGAGACCGGCGCCCAGCTCGCCATCCACACCGACACCCTCAACGAGGCCGGGTTCGTCGGTGACACCCTCGCCGCCGTCGCCGGCCGCACCATCCACGCCTACCACACCGAGGGCGCGGGTGGCGGTCACGCCCCCGACATCATCACGGTCGTCTCCGAACCGAACGTCCTGCCCAGCTCCACCAACCCCACCCGGCCCCACACCGTCAACACGCTCGACGAGCACCTCGACATGCTGATGGTCTGCCACCACCTCAACCCCGCCGTCCCCGAGGACCTGGCCTTCGCCGAGTCCCGCATCCGGCCTTCCACCATCGCGGCCGAGGACATCCTCCACGACCTGGGCGCCA
Source organism: Streptomyces sp. NPDC041796 (assembly GCF_055590785.1). Classification (NCBI taxonomy): domain Bacteria; kingdom Bacillati; phylum Actinomycetota; class Actinomycetes; order Kitasatosporales; family Streptomycetaceae; genus Streptomyces; species Streptomyces sp. NPDC041796. Next base: position 8,081 of record NZ_JBVJAH010000019.1, on the reverse strand, counting down.
TCTCGATCATCTCCTCCGACTCCCAGGCCATGGGCCGCGTCGGCGAGGTGATCCTGCGGACGTGGCAGACCGCCCACGTGATGAAGAGGCGCCGCGGCGCACTGCCGGGCGACGGCCGCGCCGACAACCACCGCGCGCGTCGCTATGTCGCCAAGTACACGATCAATCCCGCCGTCGCCCAGGGCCTCGACCACGAGATCGGCTCCGTCGAGACCGGCAAGCTCGCCGACCTCGTGCTCTGGGAGCCCGCGTTCTTCGGCGTCAAGCCGCAGACCGTGATCAAGGGCGGGCAGATCGCCTACGCGCAGATGGGCGACGCCAACGCCTCCATCCCCACACCCCAGCCGGTCATGCCCCGCCCCATGTTCGGCGCGCTGGGCGCGGCGGCCGCGGCCGGCTCGGTCAACTTCGTCACCCAGTCCGCCCTCGACGACGGACTGCCCGAACGCCTCGGCCTCGCCAAGGAGTTCAAAGCCATCACCAGCACCCGGGGCGTCACCAAGGCCGACATGCGGGAGAACGACACCCTGCCGCGCGTCGAGGTCGACGCCGACACCTTCACGGTGACGATCGACGGCGAACCGGTAGATCCCGCGCCCGCCGCCGAACTCCCCATGGCGCAGCGCTACTTCCTCTTCTGAGACGGACGTGACGATGACACGCGCCGCTCTTCTCGTCCTCGCCGACGGCCGGTTCCCCGCCGGTGGCCACGCCCACTCCGGAGGCGCGGAACCGGCCGTCAAGGCGGGACGCATCCGTGACGCCCGCGACCTGGAGGCCTTCTGCCGGGGCCGCCTGCACACCAGCGGGCTCACCTCCGCCGCCCTGGCCGCCGCTGCCGCCCTCGGACACGACCCGGGCGCGCTCGACGAGGCCGCCGACGCCCGCACCCCGTCGCCCGCGCTGCGCGCCACCGCCCGCAAGCTCGGCCGCCAGATGCTGCGGGCCGCCCGCGCCACCTGGCCGAGCCCCGAACTCGACGCACTCGCCCTGGCGTTCCCGCGCGGCGCGCACCAGCCGGTCGTCCTCGGCCTGGCCGCCCGCGCGGCGGGCCTCGGCCCCGAGGACGCCGCGCACTGCGTCGCGTACGAGACGGTCGGCGGCCCCGCAACAGCAGCCGTCCGGCTGCTGAGCCTCGACCCCTTCCAGGCCACCGCCGTCCTCGCCCGCCTCGCACCCGACATGGACCGGGTGGCCGAGCGGGCCGCGCACGCCGCCCGCACCGGCATCGACGCGCTGCCCGCCGCGTCCGCGCCCCTCCTCGACATCACCGCCGAGCAGCACGCGGCCTGGCCCGTACGCCTCTTCGCATCCTGAACCCACTGGAGTACCCATGCACCTGGACCACGACCACCACGGCCCCGCCGCCGTCAGCGCCGACGCCCACCGCCCCGACGGCACCCGCCGCGCGCTGCGCATCGGCCTCGGAGGTCCGGTCGGCTCCGGCAAGACCGCCACCGTCGCCGCCCTGTGCCGGGAACTGCGCGACCAGTTGTCGCTCGCGGTCGTGACCAACGACATCTACACCCGTGAGGACGCCGAGTTCCTGCTGCGCAACGCCGTCCTGCCGCCCGAGCGCATCCAGGCCGTGGAGACCGGCGCCTGCCCGCACACCGCGATTCGTGACGACATCTCCGCCAACCTCGAAGCCGTCGAGGACCTGGAGGCCGTGTTCTCCGTCGAGGGCGTCGGCCCGCTCGACCTCATCCTCATCGAGTCCGGCGGCGACAACCTCACCGCCACCTTCTCCAAGGGGCTGGTCGACGCCCAGATCTTCGTCATCGACGTCGCGGGAGGCGACGACATCCCGCGCAAGGGCGGCCCCGGCGTCACCACCGCCGACCTGCTGGTGATCAACAAGACCGACCTCGCCCCGTACGTCGGCTCCGACCTTCAGCGGATGGCGCGCGACGCCAAGGAGCAGCGCGGAGACCTGCCGGTCGCCTTCACGTCCCTGACCGGCGAGGAGGGCGTCGGACCGGTCGCCGCTTGGGTACGCGCTCGGCTCGCCGCCTGGAACGCCCGGGGATGAGCGTCCACGCCACCGCCCGGATCGTCGCCACCCCGGCGGGGCTGCCCGTGCTGGAGAGCGACGGTCCGCTCGCCCTGCGCCGCACCCGCGCCACCGGCCCCCGCACCCGGGTCACCGTCGTCGGCGCGATGACCGCGCCGCTGGGCGGCGACCGGCTGGCCGTCGAGGCGGAGGTACGGGACGGGGCGCGGCTCACCGTCGACTCGGCGGCCGCGACGGTCGCCCTGCCGGGCCGCGACGCCGGCCATGCGACCTATGACGTGCGTCTGACGGTCGGCGAGGGGGCGGAGCTGCGCTGGCTGCCGGAGCAGCTGGTCTCCGCGTACGGCTCCGATCTCCGGATGCGCACGACGGTCGACCTGGCGGCCGGCGCCCGGCTGGTGCTGCGCGAGGAGCAGGTCCTCGGCCGTCACGGCGAGGAGACCGGCACCCTCACCACGCGCCTCACCGTACGCCGCGCCGGGCGCCCCCTGCTGGACCAGGAACTGGCCTACGGTCCGGGGGCGCCCGGCGGCTGGGACGGGGGCGCGGTCCTGGCAGGGCATCGGGCGGTGGGTCAACTCCTGGTGGTGGACCCGGACTTCCATGACAAGCCCGTCGCCCCGTGCCTCATCGGGGACACCGCCGCCCTGGCCCCGCTGGCCGGGCCCGGGGCCCTGGTGACCGCGGTCGCCCAGGACGCGCGACGCCTGCGACGCGTCCTGGACGAGGCACTGACGCGGCTGGCGCCCCCGTGACGGCTCGTGTCAGCCGCCGACGTACCAGGTGAAGCCGCCGGACGACGCCGCGACGGCCAGCAGGATGCCGAAGATCACCAGGTCGACGACACCGAGGACGATCGCGGCCTTCGCCATGCCCGCGCCGTTCTTGACCGGCGCCTGCTTGAGACCGACCGCACCGAAGATGATGGCCAGCGGCCCGAGGATGACATTGAAGAAAAGCACGCCGATGATGCCGCAGACGAGCCCGGCGATGGCGAGCCCGTTCGTACGGGACTGCGCCTGCCCGTGCGTACCGCTGGTGCCGTAACCGGCCATGACAACTCTCCCTGTTCGGGGTGGACTTGTGAACGTCCGTGTTGCCCGATGTGCCGGTCCCATGCCCGCGGCGTGAGAACTTCGTGCCGCTCCCGGGTCAGTCCGCCTGAGCGATCGGGGCCGTCCGGGGCTCGGCGATCGCCACGTAGTCCGCCGTCCGCAGCGCCAGCGACCGGTCCAGCCGCGCCGCGTTGAAGAACAGCTCGTCCTCCGCCAGCAGCGCCGGGTCGACGACCAGTTCCAGCTCGGGATCGAAGGAGAACGGCAGGATCGTCCCGCTGACGCTGCGCGCCAGCCGCTCCGCCACCTCCGGGGTCGCGAATCCGGCGTACCCACCGCCCAGCAGCGCCTTCACGGCGCCCAGGTCGACCCGTCGGTCGCCCGGCACCACGGCCAGGACGTACCGCTTCGTCTTCTTGCCGGTCTTGACCATCACGACCATGCATTTGGCGGCCTGCCGCAGCCGGTTGCCGCGCAGCGCGCTGACCGCCTCGGTGGCGCCCTCCGGCTCGTGCTCGATCACCCGGTAGGCCGCCCCGCGCTCGTCCAGCAGGCCGATCAGCTTGTCGTACGTATCGTGCTCGTGGGTCCCGTGCTCGCTCACCGTCGTCCCTTCGGCCGGGCGTCCTCCGCCCGCGTGACGCCGACGATACCCATCGGTGAGCCCGTGGTGCGCGGGTGCCCTCAGCGGCGGAACCTCGGGGGGAACCTCCGCTGCTGCTCGGCCTGTTGGGCCTCCTTCACCCTGGCCGCGTAGTCGTCGACGTACTCCTGGCCCGACAGCGCGAGGATCCGGTACATGATCTCGTCGGTCACGGCACGCAGCACCGTCTTGTCGTTCTCCATCCCCGCGTACCGGGAGAAGTCCAGCGGTTCGCCGAACCGGATCCTCACCCGTTTGATCTTCGGTACGACCTGTCCGGGCGGCTGGATCTCGAACGTCCCGACCATCGCGCACGGAATGACCGGAACACCTGCCTTCAGGGCCATGACCGCGACCCCGACCTTGCCCTTGTAGAGGCGCCCGTCGTGCGAGCGGGTGCCCTCCGGGTAGATCCCGAGCAGCTCGCCCTTGGCCAGCACACCGAGCCCCTCGCGGATCGCCGCCTGCCCGGCCTCCTTGCCGGAGCGGTCGACCGGGATCTGCCCGGCGCTGCGGAAGAACGCGGCGGTCAGCCGGCCCTTGATGCCGGGCCCGGTGAAGTACTCCTGCTTCGCCAGGAAGGTGATCCGCCGCTTGAGGACGACGGGCATCAGGAAGTGGTCCGAGAAGGACAGATGGTTGCCCGCGACGATCGCGGCGCCGTCCTGCGGAATGTGCTCCAGGCCCTCGGTGCTCGGCCGGAACAACAGCCGCAGCACCGGCCCCAGGAGGACGTACTTGAGCAGGTGGTAGAACATGGGCTTCTCCCTACGCCACCGAATACGCCTCTGCGCCGCGTCCTGACCGACGCCCATCCTTAACGGGGCGTCAGGTCATTGTGTCCCACCCTCGATCCGTACCCGCCCATTTCCGCTACAGGCGCCCGCGAGGATCCGTCGGGCCCTCCCGAGCGCCCGGGGTGATGCCCCGCCGGACCGGGGGCACAAGGGGGACATGACTGTACCCAAGAACAGTGTCCTGGTCCTGGACAGCGCCGAACCCGAGGCCTTGGCGGAGTTCTACGCGGGGCTCCTCGGCGCCCGGACACAACGCGGAACCGATCCCGACTTCATCGAGGTGGTCGGCCACGACGGCGTGTGCGTGGCCGTACGCCGCGACCACGGCTACGCGCCGCCGAGCTGGCCCCGCCCCGACGACTCGCAGCAGGCGCACCTGCACATCCTGGTGGCCGAGGACGACATGGACGAGGCGGAGCGCGAGGCGGTCGGCCTGGGCGCCCGACCGGTGGAGACCAGGGACAACTCCGGTCCCCGGGACGTGCGGACGTACGCCGATCCGGCGGGTCATTCCTTCACCCTGGTCGCCCGCGAAGGCCGTACGGCGAGCTGATGGGGCCCGGGCGGGCGGCAGGTTACTCATGCGTTCCGCACGGCCGGTTGCTGACGCCTGTGACTGTTGCCGCCCCTCCCCGGGATGACAACGTCTTCCCCGTCGTCACCGTCGTCGATGGAGGGAGCAGGTGTGATCAAGGGCTACGCCGCCTTCTGCGACGCGGACCGCCACTTCTACGACGCGCCGTACCGGCTGTCCGCCGAGGGCACCGACCGCAGGGGCGCGCTGTACGGGGCGGCGCTCGCCCCGGTACCCGAGGGGTGGCGCCGGCACCGCAGCGGTGACTGGCTGGCCCTGCGTCCCATCGACCTGACGCTGCCCGCACAGGGCTGGAAGATCCACGTATCGGCGTGCCTGGACAACGCCGAAACGATTCTCTCGCGGGTCATGGACTACTGCCTCGCCGGGAACGTCGCCTTCAAGTTCGTACCGAGCCGCTACCTGCTGCACACCCGCAACGCCAAGTACGCCGATCGCGCGGCCAGCGGCAAGTTCATCACCGTCTACCCGGCCGACGACCAGCAGTGCCACCGGATCGCCGACGACCTGGCGGCACTGCTCGACGGCGAGCCCGGCCCGTACATCCTCAGCGACCTCCGCTGGGGCGACGGCCCGGTGTACGTCCGGTACGGCAGCTTCACACAGCGGCACTGCTACGGCGAGAACGGCGAACTGTGCCCGGCCGTCCAGCACCCCGACGGGCGGCTCGTCCCCGACCTCCGCGGCCCGGTCTTCCAGGTGCCCGACTGGATCGACCCGCCCGCCTTCCTCGAGCCGCACCTCGACGCACGGTCCGCCGTGACGGTCACCGACATCCCGTACACCATCGACAGTGCCCTGCACTTCTCCAACGGCGGGGGAGTGTACGTCGGCCACGACCGCCGCACCGGCGAGAAGGTCGTCCTCAAGGAGGGCCGCCCGCACGCCGGCCTCGCGGCCGACGGCGCCGACGCGGTGACCCGGCTCCGACGCGAACAGACCGCGCTGGAGCGGCTCGCCGGACTGCCGTACACCCCCGACGTCAAAGGCACCTTCGTCCTCGGCGACCACCACTTCCTGGCGATGGAGTTCCTGGAGGGCAAGCCCCTCAACACCTTCTTCGCCCGCCGCCACCCGCTGATCGAGGCCGACCCGACACCCGAGTCGCTGGCGGAGTACACCCAGTGGGCACTGCGGATCCACCGCCTGGTGGAGGAAGCCGTCGACGCCGTGCACGCACGCGGGGTCGTCTTCAACGACCTGCACCTGTTCAACATCATGGTGTCCGAGGACGAGACGTCCGTGGCACTCCTCGACTTCGAAGCCGCCGCCCACATCGACGAGGGACGGCGCCAGACCGTCGCCAACCCGGCGTTCGTCGCACCGCCCGACCGGCGCGGATTCGCCGTCGACCGCTACGCCTTGGCATGCCTGCGCCTCGCCCTCTTCATACCGCTGACCAGCCTCTTCCCCCTGGACCCCGGCAAGGCGCGCCACCTCGCCGACATCGCGGCCGCGCACTTCCCCGTACCGCGCTCCTTCCTCGACGAGGCCGTCGAGGAGATCGCGGGCGACCGTCCGGGCAGGGCCGACCCCTACCTGCCGGTCGAGCCCGGCGACTGGCCGCGCAGCCGCGACTCCATGGTCCGCGCCGTGCTCGCCTCCGCCACACCGCAACGCGAGGACCGGTTCTTCCCCGGCGACATCGCCCAGTTCACCTCCGCGGGCGGCGGACTGACCCTCGGCTACGGCACCGCCGGCGTCCTGTACGCCCTTGCCGAGACGGACGCCGGACCCTGCTCCGAAGCCGAGGAATGGCTGCTGCGCCGCACCAAGGAACCCGAGTCCGGCACCCCCATCGGCCTCTACGACGGTCTCGCCGGCGTCGCCTGGACCCTCGACCGCCTCGGCCACCCCGAACGGGCCATGGAACTGGCCGAACTGACCCTCCGCCGCCCCTGGGAGGACATCGCCCCCGACCTGCACAGCGGGCTCGCGGGAGTGGGCCTCGCCCTGGACGCCCTCGGGATGGGCGACGCCGCCCTGCGCTGCGCCGACCTCGTCGCGGGCGCCCTCCCCGGAATCACCCGGGCCGGGCTGCTGTACGGCGCGTCGGGTCCCGCCCTGCTGTTCCTGCGCCTGTACGAACGCACCGGCGACAGCGGACTGCTCGACCTGGCCGCCGACGCGCTCCGGCGCGACCTGGCCCGCTGCGTCACCAGCGCGGGCGGCACCCTCCAGGTCGACGAGGGATGGCGCACCATGCCGTACCTCGGCGCCGGGAGTGTCGGCATCGGGATGGTGCTCGACGACTACGCCGCCCACCGCGACGACGAGGCCTTCGACCGGGCGCGGCGCGAGATCGTACGGGCCGCCCAGGCCACGTTCTACGCCCAGCCCGGGCTGTTCCGCGGCGCGGCCGGCATGGTGCTGTACCTCAGCCGCACCACCGCGCCCGGCCCCGGCACCGCCCCCTCCGACGTACGGCGCCAGATCGACGCCCTCGCCCGGCACGCCGTGCCGTACCAGGGCCATCTGGCCTTCCCCGGCGAGCAGATGATGCGGCTGTCCATGGACCTCGCCACGGGCACCGCCGGCTGCCTGCTCGCCCTCGGCAGCGCCGCGTCCGACGGACACGCGCACCTGCCGTTCCTCCCGCCGCTCCGGCGGCCCACGAGCCGGCCCCAGCCAGGGGCCGAGACAGAGCACACCGTCCCCATGAAGGAAAGGAATCGATCATGACGCTTCTCGACCTGCAGTCGATGGAGACCCCGAAGGAAGAGGCGACGGGCGACATCGCCACGGGCAGCCGCGCGAGCCTGCTGCTCTGCGGCGACAGCAGCCTGAGCGTCACCACGTGTAACTGATCCGGCCGGTCGCGCGGTGCCGAATGCGCGCGGCCGTACGGATCACCCGGTCCCGGGGGGGGGGGGGGGGGGGGGGGGGGGGGGGAGGGGGGGGGGAGGGGAGGGGGGGGGGGAGGGGGGGGGTGGGGGGGGGTGGCCGAAAAAATACGGGGGCGCGTGTGCGAACCCGT